>JBGUJH010000001.1:0-39005 GCA_045113775.1 Lachnospiraceae bacterium
TATTTCTTTGCTCCAAGCATTCATCTCCCCCCTTAAGCATCTCATCCCTTGATATGATTACATAGAATCGTCCCCTGTCCCACCCGTTGGTTACTCTCCAGTTGGTTGGACTGGCGTGCTAAAACAGTATTCCTCGCTGCCGGAAGCCTTTTCAACATCAAACCCTTCGGGAAACCGCTCGTTTGTAAACTGACAGTTTCTAAACCGCACATTCGTGAAAGTAGCCTTCTCGAAAAAAACCCACTCAAAGCTGCAGTTATCGAAAAGAACATTTTCCAGGTGAGTATACCCGAAAAAGCATTTTGTTCCTATTTTGCAGTCCTGGAAAACACAGTCGTGAAATACATTTTTCATGAAAGATGTACGGAAGGCATCAAGTCGCCTGATTGTTGTTTGCCGAAATGTCATGCCGTCCCAATCAGCTTTTCTTAACGTATTGTCCTCCAGCAGACACGACTGAAAACTGCTCCCACCAAAGAAGGAGCCGCTGAGATATACCCCCTTGAAATTACATGAAACAAATTCATCCTCCACGAAAAAGCTGTTGTTCAGGTCGTATTTTGAAAAGTCAAAATTTTCGATCTTCTCATTCAGTACTTTCAATTCACATTTTTTGGAAAGGTCACCGAAGGAATACTCCGTATATCTTTTCAAATAGTCCTCAAATTCCTTGTAATTCATCGTTTTTTCACTCCTTTCCCTATTTTGCAAGCCACCAGATCACATGCTCGCTCAGCCCACTCTCTTCGACTGCGTTCATCAACTCGCTTATGTGTTCTGGCTTCATGTTTATCGTATCGACTATGACATTTTCACCTTTTTCCATGATCGACTCTTCAATTATGTCCATTGCCTTGTCCAGGTTGTAACCATTCTCGAAATTGGAATTGAACCCTTTCACATCCCAGCGTTGTCCGGCTCCGCTGTCCTCAATAAATTCCGCAGCACCGCTCGGGTCTCGGATAATATCTTTTAATAGTCCTTGCTCCTCCATATCCAACCCGACTTGCGCCTCGCGTTTTCCTTTGGCAATATCACTGGTTCGGGTCGTGTTTGCATGTGCTGGGTCTTTTTCCAAATCCAGAAGTTGCTCCTCAGTTCGTCCGCCAGTATATCTCCCGTCGGATGAATACCTGCTAACGGTGTCATTGGCATCATCCTTCTCAGCGGTCTCCTTCGAGTTTGCCATATCCTCCTTTAGCGTCTCATAGTCCTTCTTGAACGCGCTGAAGTTAAAGAGGATATCACCGAACAGGATTAGAGCCTCAGAACCTACTGTTGCGGCAGAACCTGTTGCGGCGGTCTCCAGGATTGGGCCGCCGACAGGCAACAGACTTCCAAGTGATGTTATCAATTTGGGAAGTCCCTTCGTTGCACTCATGATGCCCTTCGTTGCTTTGATCAGTCCAACATATTCCAATACAACTGTGCCAAGATCGCCAACGATCTGCCCAATATTGTACTGCGTGTTCTCTCCAGCAAGACCTCTTGTATTTGTCTCAAGCCAGCCCTTCCATGTGTTGGCATGATCTTCAATGTAATATGACCTTTTTGGTGCAGCGAATTTTGCAATGCCTTCTACGGCATCAATCAAGTTCCTCCCGACTGAATTTGATGCGCCTAGAACTATATCTCCTGCAAAGCGAAGGAATGACTCGAGTGAACTTTGCTCTAAGCTTAATCCAGTAGCATCTTTTAATGTATTCTCGCAATAGAACACACTGCCCGCATCGATATCTTCTATCGTCGGGGCATCCGGCGTCGGAATCTTGCCCGTGTCGTAGCTGCTGTTGTAGTACGAATACACATTCCCGTGGGCATCATAGGGGCTGTATGTATTCGGCGCCCGGCTGGTGACGACATTGTTCACGTAATTGACCGATGCCTGCGAGGTCTGCACCGCCTTTATGCCCGCCTGCGTGTTGTGCGACGCCATTGCCTGGGCTGCCAGCCGCTGCGTCTCGTAGTACGCCTGTGTCGCACGGTAAGCCGCCGGGCTGCCAGGTGCCCGGCTGTTTGCAATATCCGCCGCCCGCCGCGCGTCAGAGATCGCCTGCGACGTAGCCCGCACGGTATTGTAAGGATTGACCGACGATGCCGTGGATCGCGCAGGTCCGCTGGGCGCCGGATAGCTGGGCGGCGTATAGCTCGTCCTGGAGGAGGATCTTGTCGTACTCGTCCGCCCCGTGCCGTCTCCGTACATCCCGGCCACCTGCCGCATGCCGCTCGGATCAACAAAGTTCACCGGGTCATTCTGGACATACAGATACCGGTTAAGACTTGTCCCGGAAATGGTGCTTCCTCTCAGAGTATCCTTCTGCGAGAAGCGGTTCATTTCCGGCGCGTAGAACCTGGCGCGGAGGTAGATCATGCCCGTGGCTGCGTTGTAATACTCGCCGTTGTAGCCGAAGCCGGAAGTTGCCTCACCGATCTGTTCGCCGAAGGGCGTGTAACTCTTGGTTGTGAAGTTCTTTTTCGCCAGTCCGCCTCCGAAGGTGTACCAGGCGTTGTTGTAGCTGACCTCCGCCGCCACAGAACCTCGGCCGTCGTAGACATACTCCGTGCGGGTCTTGCCGGTCTGTGCCGAGATGCGCTCCAGGCCGTAGGTGTAGCTTGTCTGCACGCCGTTCCTGGCAGAGCTAATGACCACGCTGTCCCCATAGAGTATATCATAGGTGAGCGCAGTTGTCCCGGTATTATTTGTAATTCCGCTCAATAGTCTGTTGGCGTTATAGGTATAGCTTTCGCTATAGCCGTCCTCACGGGTGAACTGCGCCAGCAAGCCAAGCGCGTTGTAGGTATAGCTCCGCGCACCACCGGCGTTTTCGCTTTTGACGAGGTTGCCGTTGGCGTCGTAGCTGTATGTCGTTTTGTCCGTGCCGCTGACGCTCTGAATAAGCTGGTTGGCGGCGTTGTAGGTCATGGCGGTCTTGACGCTGTTTTGCGTCTTGGCCGTCATGTTGCCGACCGGGTCATAGGCGTAGCTCTCGCTCTGCCCGTCGCTGCGGGTGAAGCCTGTGAGCTGGCCCAGCGGGTCGTAAGTAAATACGCTGTCCAGAGTCGCGCCGTTTTCGGTGCGGCTCTCTTGCGTCATACGTCCGGAGAGGTCATAGGCGTATTCCAAAGCCAGGTCATACGCGCCCGTGGTGGTCTGCCTGACGAGGTTGCCGACCTCGTCATACGTGTAGACGGTATCTTCCTTCGCGCCGTTTGTGGCAATCCGGCGGCCAAGAGCGTCATATTTGTACTTAGTCGTAATGCCGTCCACGCCCTTGACCGAGACAAGACGGTTCATATCGTCATAGGTATACTTTGCCGTCTTTCCGTTGGGGTAGGTCATGGTGGCCCGATTGCCACGGCTGTCATAGGTATAGGAAACCGTCTCGCCATTGGGCTGGGTTACGGAGATCAGGTGGCTCGCGGCGTCATACTGGTAGAGGGTGTCGCCCTCGGCGGTGGTGACGGTGGTCAGGAGGCCAAGCTCATTGTAAGTGTTCGTCTCGGTCTGCTCACCCGCGTAGTCCGCTGTGAGGACGTTACCGGTACGGTCGTAGGTATAGCGGGTAACATGGCCCTCCGCGTCTGTGAT
The DNA here is from genome assembly GCA_045113775.1 of Lachnospiraceae bacterium. Lineage (GTDB taxonomy): Bacteria > Bacillota > Clostridia > Lachnospirales > Lachnospiraceae > CAG-791. The sequence continues at coordinate 3,590 of JBGUJH010000001.1, forward strand.
GGTTTCGAGCCAGCCCTCCGGGGTGTAGCTGTATTTGACCGTGTTCCCCAGCGCGTCGGTTTCACTTGCGAGATTGCCTGTTGCATCATAAGTGTAGCTTGTCTCGTGACCGAGCGCGTCTATTACCTTCGCCAGCTTGTCCGCCGCATCGTACTCATAGCGCGTGGTCGCACCGAGCGCATCGGTCACGGCAGTCATGCGGCCCACCGGGTCGTACTCGTAGGCGGTTGCATTGCCCTCCGGATCGGTCTCATTCAGAAGATTGCCCACAAGGTCATAGCTCGCTGACAGCGTCGCGCCGTTGGCATAGCGGATCTCCTTGAGCAGGCTGTCCACCGTGTAGCTGTAGCTTGTCGCGTTGCCGAGGGCGTCCACAGTCTTAACCGGGTTCCCCAGTGCATCGTATGTGATCTCAGTTCGCGCCCCGTCCTCCGTGATGGTGGCAGTCATGCGGCCCAGAAGGTCATACTCATAGCGGGTGGTCTGCTTGCCTACGCTCACGCTCAGCACATCGCCCATCGCGTCGTAGGTGTAGGCCGTGGCGTCGCCCAGGCGCGGGGTGTAGGTCACAAGACGCCCCAGCGCGTCATACTCGTAGCTGTCCTGCGTGCCGTCCGGATAGAGAATGGCTGTGAGATTACCAAGCGCGTCATAGCTGAGCTCGATCCTGCGCCCCTCCGCGTCCGTGACCGAGGTGATGTTCCCCGCGAGGTCGTAGGTGAAGCGGGTCTCGTTGCCGTTGACCGTCGTGGAAACCAGGCGGCCTGTCGTGTCATAGTTGTAGCGTGTTGTGAGGCCTGCCGCATTGGTCTCTTCCGTAAGCCGCCCCGCCTGGTCGTAGACATAGCTTGTGCTGCTGCCGTCCGGCGCACCAACGCGCGCCACATTGCCGTTCTCGTCATAGGCAATCTCAGCGCTCTGCCCCAGCGCATCCGTAATCTTTGTCACGAGGCCGTTGGCGTTATACTCGTAGCTGGTGATGTCGCCGTTGGCGTCCGTTTCGCTAAGCAGATGTCCGAGCGAATTGTACTCCGCCCCGACCTTGCCGCCGTTTTTCTGAAGCACGGCGACCACATTGCCCAGCTCATCGTAGCTCATGGCGCTCTTGCCGCCCAAGGCGTCGATCAGGCCCGTTATACTGCCGTTGCCGTCATAGGCATAGCTGGTAACGTTGCCAAGCGCGTCCGTTTCACTGACAAGGTTGCCTACTGCGTCGTACGTATAGTGTGTAGTGGCGCCATTTGCGTCTGTCATGGATGCAACGCGGTTCAGGGCGTCGTAGGCGTAACGCGTCACACTGCCCAGCGCGTCCGTAACGGTCAGCAGGTTACCGTTCGCGTCATAGGAATAGCTTGTGACACTGCCCAGAGCGTCCGTCTTTTCCGTCAGCCGTCCGGCCAGATCGTAGGTATACCTTGTCGCTGCGCCGTTCGGAGCCGTCTCCATGACAAGGCGGTTATTCGCGTCATAACGCTTCTCGACAATACCGCCATCCGGTGCAGTAACACTTACCGTATTTCCCGCCGCATCATAGCCGTAATGCGTTGTGTCACCCATCGGCCCGGTCACGCTCAGAAGCTGTCCAACCTCATCATAGGTGTACACGCTCTTGCCGCCGTTTGGCAGCATGCTGCCGACCAGACGTCCTGCTTTATCGTATTCGTAGCGCGTGGTATTGCCCATGGCATCGGTGCTCGTCAGCAAACGACCGTTGCCATCATATTCCGCTTCTGTCGCGTTCCCCAGTGCGTCCACCGAAGAAGTCAGCTCTCCGCTCTCGTTATAAGTGTTCGTTCTTTCACTGCCGTCCGGATAAATGGTGCGGATAAGCTGGTGCATTGCGTCATATTCATAGGCTGTCACATGACCCAATGCGTCTGTCTGGGACGTCATATTGCCGACTGCGTCATAGGTGTAAGAAAAGCTGCTGCCATCCGCGAAGCTGACCTCAAGCAGATTTCCTGCCGCGTCATAACGGAATCTTGTCGTGTTCCCCAGTGCGTCCGTCATTGCGGTCAGGCGGTTTTCCGAATCATACGCATACGTTGTTTTGTTGCCATTGGCATCAGTCGTTTCTGTCAAAACGGCGCCGTTGTAGACATACTCTATTCTTGCACCATTGGGATCAGTGATACTGGTTACTTGGCCAGCTTCATTGTACGCATATCGAATCACACCGCCGTCCGCCGCAGTCTCAGCAGTCAAGCGATTGCCGGAATCATACTCATACCGTGTCGTATGGCCCAGCTGGTCGGTGAGCATTGTTAGGTTATCGTTTGCATCATATTCGAGCGTATAGCTTGTACCATCCGGCGCAGTTTCTTTTACTTTATGCCCTGCCAGATCATATTCATACTGCGTTGTCTGAGCACATTCATCTGTTCTAGAAATAATATTGTTGTTACGGTCGTACGCGTATTTGATCTCCCCTCCATCAGGATCAACAGTTTTGATTGTACGTCCGAACTCATCTTTCCAGTATTCGCTTCTTGCTCCCGACGCATCCGTGGTAAAAGTGTGGTCCGCGAAGTATTCAATCGTGTATTGTCCCCCGTTTGCATCGGTTTGTGAGACAACGCGGTTCTCCGCATCATACACGTTTTCTACCTGGCAGTTGCCCTCGGCGTCATACCACGCTGTCATTCTGCCATCGACATCATAGACATAACGAGTTTCGTTTCCCTTCGCATCTGTGTATTTTACAAGATTTCTGCCTTGGTATTCATATTTGAGCGTGCTACCGCCAAGAGTGGTTACTTTGACGATATGTCCGTTTGAATCACTCTCAACTTTAATCGTTTTTCCGCTTGGGAAAACGAACCCCGTGACAAGTCCCTTTTTGTCTCGCGTAACGCTAACCAAGGATCCATCTTTCCAAGTTATATTTTTCAGGAGGCCAACTCCTGTAAAGACAAATGTCTGTCCTTCCAGGCTCTTAATACGGTATTCATCGGCAGCCTTGTTTTTAGTCAGTATCAGCCCTTTGCCTTCACCTCCTGTGTAGCTTCCGTCGTGGAGCATTGAAAAGACAGTTTCCTGCCCGTCGCCAGAAACGAACACAATTTCGTCGCTTGGGTAAATCCGCAGGTGTGAAATCCAGGGGCTTTCCCATTTTGCGCCAAAAGGCCCGTCTTTTTCTTCGCTCTGCGAGTTGTACGTTCTTCGGAGTGCAAATTGTGCAAGCCCCAAGTCTGAAAGGGTAACATCCTCTGCTTCAAGGATAAAGTTGCCAGAGTTGAAATTGATCGGTTCAAAGCCATACCCGCAATACTTGTTTCTTCCAAGCAATGCCTTGTTAAGCTGGCGATCATCTGTTGGCGTAGTCTCTTCCGTTCCGAAAATATAGTTTCCGCCATATAACTTATTCAGATATTCGCTCTGATTCTGTTCTTCCGGTGTATAGCTCACGCCAATAGGTTTAGCCGGCGGCTGGATCGTGGTTATCTTTGCAGCTGTCTTATCGCTGATTTGATTTTTATAACCTTCGCCGTAGCTTCTTACCGTTCGAACTTCATATTTTGCGTTTGCAACATACTCCGTGTCTGAGAACTTCGTCTCAGAGACCGTCGCGATTAGCTCACCGTTACGGTATATTTCATAACTTGTTTCATATTCCGCAGATGAATCTTCCGGGCTTGGATCCGTCCAGCTTAAATCATATCTCCACTTGCTTCTATCCGCATAGTATTGACTCCAATCCGCAGCGGTAACATTCTCCGGTTGCTTAACCAGCTCCAAGCGGACATTGCTTTCTTTACAGACCACTCCTTCAACATGCCAAGCCTGCAGCACGCCTTCTTCTATCTCGGCTTTCACAAAGACTTTTTCTGCCGCTTCCTCAAGAACGCAGTATTCTCCTAATGCGATAGGCGTCCATGTCTCTCCGTCTGTTGAGAAAAAGAATTTTCCGTTTCCAGTATTTAATGCATCAAGCCTCAGCGCATATACTTTTCCGCTTCCTGTCAGCGAGTCGCTTATAGTAGTGCCCGAAGCATCTACACTCTCACGCAGGAGAATCTCTGAAGCAGCTCCGCTTCCGAGCAGTTTGTTCTCCGGAAGCATTGCAATAAGCGCAACCTTTCCGCTTCCGTTAGTTCGTGCATCAAAGGCGAACGACTCAGCAACTCTCTTTTCTTCATCAAAAAGATATAAGCTTTCCGCTCCCTCGGGTTCTTCTGCCAGCTCCGAAAGCGCCGAAGTAATCGTTTTATCTTCAAGTTCAAAGCTATCTACGGGGCGCAGGAGTTTCACAGAAACAAGATGTGGAGCAGTTTCTGTAATTCCTTCCAGTGTCAAGCCTGACACCGAAGCCCCATTCTCTGCTTCTGCTTTAATCGCTATTGAACTTGGCTTCTGAAGCAACGGGATATCCGTTTCAAGGGGCATGGCATTCCAATTTGCGCCATCGTCGAGGCTGTACCAGTAGATTACTGTGGATTCATTTGTGACGCTTTCACTGGCATGTAACCGTAATGCTATAACCGGATATGGGGGCAAAACGGTTTCTGAGATTGTTGTACTGTCTTCATCATAAACCTTTGAAAGCAATATAACAGAAGAAAGCCCCTCGCTATACCCAATCGTTTCATCCTCAGCTACTGATATGATACTGATGCTATGACTACTGTTTTCCGGATACTCTATTGCGTCAAAAGAAAAATTCTTATTCCTAGTCGTTCCTTGATAAATTCCGTCGATATATAAGAATCCCTCTTTTTCGCCAGTATCAGATTGCGTAGAATACCGCCCCAAAGCGCTGACTGATTCTATAATAGAGTTCTTTTCTGGCTCTTCAATCGTTACACTGGGCAGGATAGGCTTTGAACTCTTATCTACAGTGACAACTGTTCCGCTTGTCCTTTTTTCGTTCCCAGCCTTGTCCCGCGCTTCTACGATAATCGTAATCTTTTCTCCGTCATCATAATCAGCGCAATTTAAGATTGCCAGTCTTTCCGCATCTTTGACACTTGTCCCTGATGCGAGGGTTCTTTCATCTCCTTTTTCAGATCTGGCGATAACCTTCCAATTTGCCAGAGAAAGGTCTTTTATGCTCCCTATTATCTCGACGGTCCCGCTTACTGCACTTTCATCAATGGGAGAAAGAAGACTGATTTCTGGTGCTCTTGTATCTCGGTAGAAATTAAGTATCTGTTTTTCTGTGTTTCCCGCGTTATCTTCAAAGTGAAGTGTTATTCTGTGTTCTCCGTCTGAAAATGTTGAAATGTTTATAAGTGTTACGAGATTCTTATCCGTATCCAGGTTGGTTTTTGTTGTGCTATCAATGCAGTACCAGACCAGTTTCAATCCACTGTGCTCATCAATGAGACTCTGCCATTCAAGTCTTAAAGTATCCTCTGATGACCAGTCTGAAGGAGTAACCGTAGCGCTATTGAATACTGGTGGAACAATATCCTTCTGGATTTTTACCGTTCCTGCATCCCCTACATTTCCCGCAGCATCGACGGCGCGGAGCATTAGTGTATGCTCTCCGCTCTGGAGAGATTTAATGTCTATTTGATATCCTGAGTAGGCTTCCTCCTTTTTTCCTGTGTTGATGAAATTCGATCCATCAATGGAGTATTCAATCCTATCAAGTTCGTTCGCATCGGCGATTCCGCTCCATGTGAGCGAAACCTGGTCGCTCCTTGTCCAAGTATCTGGTATTATTTCGAGTTTCGGCGCAGAAGGCGCTGTCCGATCCACGTAAAAAACTGCAAATCTTCCGTTACCCGTATTACCCGCACTATCTACGCCACGAATATAAACATAATGCTTACCATCTTCAAATTTGCTGATATCTACAACAACACTTCCATCACCGTCGGTCGAGTCAGTATTTTCCCACACCGAGCTGCTGTCAATTGCATACTGAATGTTCCCTTTTTCCCCCATCGAAGTGGTAACATCTGTTTGAATGTTGTTATAGTCTTTTATTCCACTCCATTTGACGGTGATCGAGTCACTATTAGTAAAATTGGCAGGAGATGTACTCACACTTTTTGCTTCTGAAGGTGCAAGTGTATCTGGTAATCTAACCTTTATCGCTGAATAATTGGAGGGATTTGGTGCCTGACCGTATTTATTTGCAGGGATTACAGTAAAATAGTAGTTAAGATCTTTTTCGTGCCCTCCTCCGGCATTTGTATATGTGAATGCCGGAATCATTGGAAGTTCAGATCCTTTTCCGTCGGCATGAAGCGCAAATCTTCCGTCGTTTATCTCCGATTCAGTCGGCCACAGCCCTTTTCCTTTCGTACTCCATGATGTTCTATTACCAACATAAAAGTATTCATAGGTTTTCCCATTAAAAACCCCAATATAATAATTATCCGCTCCATCAATTGGGGTCCAACTTAAATCTACATATCCAGTTCCCGAGTTGATACCATTCCCATAAGCATTTACATCAACTACAGGCTGTGATGGATCTTTATAGTATGTGATACTATAGTAGGCGGGATACCCATAAGAGTCTCTATCATGTAGAGACGAGGCTATACAAACACCTCCTCCATCATCAATTTTCATGCAGACACCAAATGCCCCTGCTTGGTCAAGCGCGTTGAACCAAGTTGAAGCGGCCTTTGTTAAATCCCATTCGGTCCAACCTTCACCGGCAATATACTTTGAATCAATCGCATTAGAAGAGAATGCCGGCGCATTGTTCCAAGTAATTGTGCTTTTTTTCCACTCACCGCCAACGACTTGGTGCATCGAGTAATTCCCATAACCATAGCGGATATATAGATGCAAAGTCAGATCTTTTAATATGCCATTTCCCATTTCTTGAATGACAGAATCTGGAAACGCCATTCTAAAGTAGGAGCGCGCTTCACCGTATTTATATGGACCAACAGTTAACTCTTGTTCACTCCATGCAAAAGTTGCTGCAGTTGCATTTGGATACGTTGATGAGATAAATGCATTTTCAATGAATTTATAGTTCTGATAGTCAAAACTGTATTCAACCGTAGGATCTATAACGACAGGATAGCTAGCGCTTTCCAGCCATGATTTATCCATTGAATACGTCAGACGAAAAGCGTTGTTCCCTATTGTATTAAATGACACCTGAATATCATAGTTATAATTCCCTGCCGCATCAAACATATATGGTGCTGACAGTGCAGCCGAAACGGCCCCCGAAGGATCTTTGAGTAAAACCGTATTGCCAAACAACTCAGGATATAAACCATCTAACTGAAGAGTATAGGAATACTCGGATGTGCTGAATTCATTTATGATAATACTTTCTTTTACACCTTTAGTTGTTGGTTCAAGCAGGATATCTGTGCTGTTATTAAAAGCCCCCGGATAGTAGACGGATGTGATTGTCCCTGATTCATTATTTTGTGTGACCGCCTCAACCATCGTTGGGTAATCAATTGAATCATCTGGTTTCTCTTCATATACAGCGTAACTATCATATGACTCAGTTTCACCATACGCTTTATTCCAAGGTTGCTCTTCTCCTATATCTTCTATTTCACCACCAACATTTTCAGTGTATTCTGCTGTTGCATCATCGATCTTTTCATCTGAAGTGATTACAACAAATGTCTCGTCCTCATCATTTTGTTCCCAAACGTCGTTGTCTATGCTTGTAATACCGACTTCTTCAACTGATATGTCTGGCACTACCATATTCTCTATTTCATCAATTACGACATCTTCTTGGGAAGTTGACAAATCAATTGTATTTTCAGTTACAATACTACCCGCATCATAATTCTCAAAGACCTCTTCCAGAGAGGTTTTTTCCTCTATTTGATTCTCGTTATTTTCAAAAGATGTTACTAAATCCGCTTCTCGACTATCGTTATTATAATCAAATAAATCTTCGTTTTCGCCATTATCTTGTTGATCAATAGAATCTGGCCATGCGAATGAGGCCAGGCTCTCATCTGACCAGTTCTTTTCAGCATAATCAATCTCTGTTTCCGGGACAGAATAGCTGTTCGGGAAATCCGTTTGCTCTTCTTCTACAAGCTCCTCATACGGTGCGTTCTCCGGAATAAATGCAATAGCTGTTTCCATCATTCCAACTTCAGCAATTCTTTCTCCTTGCCGAAAAGCTTTTGGAAACTCAACATCCACTATTCCTTCTGCGCTTCTGAACACATCTCCGGAATCGACAAGAAATGTGCCTTCCTGCTCTCCGTTATTCGTCTCCTCTTCATAGATCGGAGTCTGAAACACATTAATTGTCGCTGTTCCATCCCCATTATCTTGATAGGTTACTCCTTCTTCTAGCTGAATCTCTGAATTGTTATCCGCGAATGCCACAGTTGGGAGCATACCAATCATGATATTCCACACGAGAAGAAGCGCAACAATCCTTTTTTTAGGTTTCATCCTTAATTCCTCTTAGTCTACCAAGATTGATTAATATTTTTTTATTATATTAATCTAATTTTATGATAGACCAGATATGTTTATATTTCAAGCATTAAATTATATTTTTTTACTTCTTTCGTCATTGTGTCCCTGCTTCATTATGGCTTTAATCTCCATCATATTCTTCATATCATTGTTTTTTCTCTTTCTCTGCCATCCTGACAGTTTTAGTTTTACCTTTATGTTCACCCTCTTTGAACTCATCCTCAGTCCAGCAAGCAGGCGCAGTCCCCCCTTGGCGGAGAACTGCGCCTTTCATCATATTATACGATAGAGATTGCTGGTGAAGCTGCCATTGTCACGGTAGCGGTATTGTTTCTCAATATAGCCATGCCTCTCTAGATCGGCAATGGCACGCTTGACCGTGCTTTTGGAGAGGCTGAGATCCGTAGCGATGGTCTTAATCCCCGGCCAGCATTCCCCCTTGGAAGCGGACATGCTCCTGAGGTACATGTAAACACTTTTCGCTCTATGCGGCAGGCTGTTGTCGGCGTAGATTGTATCGAAATAGCTAATAGCGTCACCCCCTATGTCTTTACGAGCGGGATGCTTTCATCCTGCTTTTGGTTGACAGGCTTCTCATCCACTCTTTTTCTTGTTTCCTTCTGCTTCGGCGGGTACTTCTCCTGAATCGCAGCTACCAGCTCCTCACGCCCCGCATAGCGAATAACCGCGTTCTCCCGCTTCGGCACCAGGTACGGTTCCTCAAAAGAGATCCCCCAATCCAGGAACAGCCGCAGCCGCGTTTTTGTCGGGTGCATACCCGTTTTCATGACCACGAAATGTCCCTTGGGGATAGATTTCAGCTCGTCTGCCGACATGAGTGGGCGCTCCGTCATTTGCAGGCTTTGGCTCGGCTCCTTACTCTTGTTCACCGAGCCGGTCAGAACCGTGCGGCTGCCGAGAGATTTGGACAGCACCTCCGCCGTTTGGCTGTTGGGCGCGAAACCGCCGAAGATGGTGTCTTGGCAATTGTCCTGTATGATCTCACAGCCCTCCTTACCATAGTTCTTTTCAAGCTGGGCCAGGCTCTGGATGATCGGCACCAGCGTCAGGCGGCGGGATCGGCCCGCGGAGAAGAGCGGGAGAATGTCAAAGGCGGGCATGGTGCCAAGCTCGTCGCAGAAAAGCACCACGCGGTTTTTGAGCTTGCCGCCGTTCTCGTCCGCCACGGAGAACAGCTCGCGGGATAGGTTCTGGATCATCAGACCTGCCATGAAATTTTTGGTGGTGTCCTCCTCCGGCAGGATTAGAAAGATCGCACATTTCTCGGAGGCAAACTTCTCCGCATCAATGGCGCTGTCAAAGCACAGCACATGCTCCAGCTCCGAATCCAGAAAGGCGTTGAGGCGAGAGAGAACCGTGGACATGACCGAGGCCATGGCCTGATCCGCCGCATTGAGTGCCGCGCCCGCGAACCATCGCGCCTTATGATCCGAGGGCAGCGAGCTCATGAGAAGCTGAAAGTTGGATTTGCCGGGAATCTTGGATGGTTCCAGCAGCTCCTGCACCAGCTTGAACACGGACGGGATGTGCCGCCGCTCTCCGTAGTCACCTTTAGGCGGCAGAAACTCCGCCATCAGCAGAAACACGGCGGTCAGCAGTCCCTCTGCGGCGTCATAGAAAAAGGCGTTCTGCCCGTGATCCGTATCGTCGCTGGGGTTGATGATTGTCTTGGAGAGAATCTTCGCATACTTCTCTGCTTTGGCACGGGAGGCGAGGTCGTTTTCGTCCGCCCTGGCCTTGTCCATGTAACGGTTGATCAGCGTCAGGAGGTTATTTCCGTCCGAGCGGGTGGGGTTTCGCAGATCGATCACTGCAATCTGGTAACCGTAGTATTTCTGCGCGATGGTGCCGTAATTTCTCGCCAGATCGCCTTTGGTATCCAAAGCTAGGAAGCTCATGCCGCTGGCGCAGGCGTATTCGAGATTCGGGTACAGAAAGAAGGCGGTTTTGCCGACGCCGGAAGCGCCGATCATGAGGCAATGGATATCGTCGCTGTCCACAATGGCTCTCAGATTATGCTTCTGTCCGACACAGCCGAGGACGAGCCCTTGCTTGTCCGGGCGATGCTCCCCCTTTCGCCAGTCCTTAATCACAAAAGGTACATAGGAAAAGGCGCTGCGCATCTCACGCTCCGTCGCCCAGCGGGCGGTCCCGTGTTGACCGTCGCCAACGGTCTTGGATTTGATGTTGCTGAGACTGTAGCTCTTGTTGGCAAGCGCCATGCCGCCGATCAGCAGCGCCGCCATCAATCCCATGCCGACCAAAAGCCAGGGATCCACGCCTGTTTTGGAGAGGTTTTCCTCAATCTGGTCAAGGGCCGGCAAGCTGCATATCGTACTGATGCTGAGCAAGTAGATCATCGTTCCAATCCTTCATCTTCGGTATTTGCGGTATGACTGTGAGGCCCTCCGCTTCAAGCTGCTTGGTCATACGGCGGTTGGTTTTCTGCCCTGCCTCGTCGTTGTCCATGCAGAGCAGGACGGTGTCAACCTGGGGCATACGCTCCAGCGTTTTCAGCACCGGCTGGATGGAGGTTCCACAGCAGGCCACATAGCTGTTGGACTGCCAATCCTGCGGGTACATCGAAATATGCGACAAAAGATCAATGGGCGCCTCGAATACCAGAAGTCTCCCATTGGTGCCGATATGGTGAAAGCTGTATCGCGGATCACTACCCTCAATGTTGATACGAAAGGTTTTGCCCTGACTGTTGGTGCTGCGGACATGGGCATGGCGAGCAATGCCGTCCTCATCCTTGCCCACAAAAACGGCGTTGTGGTATTTGGCATCTTCGTAGAGCAGCCGCTCATGGGCGAAGGCGGAAAGAATTTTGCTGTCGATGCCGCGTGTCTTGGTGAGATATGCGAAAACCCTCCGCATATCCGAATTGGCTTCGGGCAATGTGAAGGGTTTGGGTTTCGGTTGCTCCCGTTCGGGTGGCTTGAAGTCTCCGCCGAGGAGCGCCTGCACGGCGTCGGGAAAGCTCATGTTGTAGTAGTGCTGGAGGAAGCTGATGGCGTTGCCGCCGCGCTGCTCTGCATGGTCGTACCATTCGCCGCCGCGGATCGTTATACTGTGATCACTGCTGAGACGCTTCTCTCTGCCGGCACGGATCAGCTTCTCCCCGCGGCTCTGGAGAAAGATTTCCAGATCCGTCACCGCGGCTCGTTCTTTTTGCTCTTGGGTAAGCGGAATATATTGGGGTATGGGTACCACCTCCAGGTGAAATGCTTTATTGTTTGGCTTTACATACTCATGCCCATAGAGTAGGAAGGGTAACTTTCCTGCGGAGCGACATCCTGTTCCTCCTCGCAGACTTGCTCCCCATCCTCCACAGATTTGCCCCCCAAATCGCCTACGGCGGCATCCTCTGCCTGGGCGGGGTACTTGGCCTCCGGCTCGAGATCTTCCGATACGGGTGCGGCTTCGGCCTCACGTTGGGTGAGGTCCCGTTCCAGCTTATCCTCGATCAGACCTATGAGGAATTGCTTCTGTGTCACATTCTTCCGCTGGAGATACTCCTTTATCCGCTGGAACAATTCTTCCGGGATTTGAATCGCAAGGGTTCTTGTGTTTGCCATGGTTGTACCTTCTTTCATATCGTTTTTCGGGTGGAGCTCGTTGTCCAGCGCCTGGGTCACGAACTCAGCCATTGTCATGTTGTGGGCGTCGAGATACTCCCGCACCTGAGCATGCAGGGCGGCGTCGATCTTGACCGTGATGCCCTTCTTGTTTTCTTCGTTCATTGCTCTGAATCCTCCATATATTGAACGATCGCTGCCTCAACCAACTCTTCGAGAGACAGATTCGTCTCTGAGCACTGTTGCAAAAGCGCTTCCGCATACTGCTGCGGGATCTCTATTTCAAACATTTGTCACCTCCAGGATCGTCAGGTCATATGCTGCTGTCCCTGCACCGGCTCCTCATGGTCGTCGATCTTATGACCCAGGGCGAGGCGCTTTCGCAGGAGCTGTTTGCGTCGTCGCGAATCCACGCGGATGCCCTGGGGATTTGTTGTCACGGCCTGCTCCCGGAAGATGCGGGAGGCGTGGCGCAGGAGCTTCGTTGCCGCCAGAAGAATCGACGGATCACGTTGCTCGTCCATGCGGTCGATGAGGTACTGCGCGTAGACATTGCCCTGCGCGGCGGAGGATTCCATCCAGTGCAGGGCTTCATCCTTGCCTTGCGGAACTTCCCGACCTTGCAGGTACAGCTTGCCAAGGGCGTACTGTGCATAGGCGTCGCCCTGCTCTGCCGCCTGTCGGAACCACGCGACGGCGGTTTTCGTATCTTTTTCCACAAGCTCTCCGGTTAAGCACAGTTTCCCGAGTCGGTACATCGCGCGAGTGTCGTCGCGGGCGACGTCTTTCTCCAATTCCTCCACGGAAACAGGAGTGTTCTCTGTCTCACTGTCCTCGAAGCTGATAATGCCGAGACGGACGTTCTCCGCTTCCTGGATTACCATGTTCTTGATGGCACGGAAGTCTTTCTGGTTAGAGAGCGGGAGCCGCTTTCGCGGGCTGTCCTTGTAGTACGCCTCCAGTTCATCTCGCAGTTTGTTCCACGCCTCATAGCAGGCGGCGACCTCCGGCTGCTTTGCCAGCTCGTTCACGACACTGTCCACGATCTCCTTGATGTTCTTCGGCAGATACCCATACTGCTTTTTCCCCTTGGTCTTCCCCAAAGCGATCACCAGCTCCTGCATCTGCTGTTCAATCACCGGGCTGTCGCACACCTGCCCCTGCATCTTTTCGATCAGGCTTCGCATGGTTTCCCGCGCCTCACCGGTAAGCTCTTTGTACGAAAGATCTTTTTGCACATAGAGCTGATGCATATCCTGCTTGAAGATCTCATTTGTCATAACAGAGCGCATGGCTTTTACGCCGGATTCGTTCAAGAATCCCTGTTTTGAATCATCGCTCCAGAGCATCATATGGACATGTGGATGGTAGCCCTCATCATGAAAAGCTGCATACCAATGCAGATGCTCCGGTGAGATACGCATGGCCGCTGCAAAGTCCGCGTGATGTGCCATCAACAGATTGCGCCAGCTTTCAGCCCTGTCATAGCCAAGGCGGGCGGCGTCCGCGCGGTGCAGCGAGTAGATGAACGTCCAGGTGTTTCCTCTGTGCGCTTCAAGTTCCCGTATGGCCGCGTCCAGATCCACATGGAGCGAGGAACTGAACAAACCGTGCTCGCCATGTTTCTCAGCGCGGGGCCGGGTGGCGATGTACTTCATATACACGTCCCCGTCCTGAATCGTATGCGCGTTGCGGTCGAGTGCCGCTGAGAGAAAAGCCGAGGCGTTTCCCGCGGTCGGTTTTGCGAGATAGTCTTCGTACTCAAACAGCTCTTTTGAATCCGGGAAGTCATGCAGGACGTCCGCAATCAGAGCTTTCTGTTTCCCTGTCGCAGGCGCGTTGTTCTCGATGAGCTCCACGCCCTCCCGCGTGGCAATATATTTCATATACGCACCGCCGCCTCCGGCCTTGATATAGCCGCACTTCTGGATGAGCTTCGCCATATGCTACAGAGACTTCTGAAAGATCAGGTCATCCTTGAAGCTGATTTCACCGTGCGTCTCCTTCACCTCACGCAGACTGCGATTGTGCAGACGCTCATAGGTTTCCACATCCATGTCCGTATCGGCGGCGAGGATGTGATTGCCGATGTTGCTCTCCACCGCCAGCTTGAACAGCAGCCTGCCGATCCGGTCAGCGAACATGCCCAGTGTTCCCTGCAAGACGGAACCGAGGACGCGCGGTAGGTAGTATTCTGCGTACCTGGCATGAAGATAGCCGTTGTAAAAGAGAACGGCTTTCTCTATAAACTCGCTCATGCTCTTGCAGTTGTCCTGTCGGAAGCTCTCGGCTACGATTTCTTTTGTCTCCGGTGCAATCCAAAGCGGGAATTTGATCTTTCCCTCAACCACAGGCAAAACACCTCCAAAACTGCGCAGGAACCCCGCTTTTTTCCTTCAACAATCGGGCTTTTCCCATTGTCACAACCCCCTTCCTTCGATTTTTTGTCCTTTAGGAACCCCCTTTCGGAAAGCCGTAACTGCCCGCACTGCGGGCAGAAGTGGGCGAGGCGGGGCGCGAAGCGACCCCGCCTCTTTCTCCTGCCTCGCCCCCTCGGGTCTGCGCTTCATCCCGTCACAGCACTCGCGGCCAGTCTCTCAAGCGAAAAGCTCAGCAGTTCAGTCCCGACGCGTTGGAGGAAAAAGTCCTTCATCTTTTCGCCCAGCATCCTGCGCTCATCTTTCGTCAGCAGATACTCATAGCGGTACTCCCGACCTGCCGCATTTACAGTCAGCTCCAGCGTGCAGCAGGCACATTGTCTGGTCATATCATAGAACGCTGTTGCAATAATACTGTCCTGCGCAACCGGGCCAAGGCCGAAAATCTCTCCAGCCTTGGAGATCGGCTGCATGCGGAAAGCCACCTGACGCTCTCCTACAAAGGCGAGGTGCGAAAAGGCGACGTCATTCGGGAACAGTCTGCGGGTGACCTTGCTCTTCAAAAAGGCTACGGTTGTTTTGCTCGCTGTTATTTTCATCATCTCCAATCATCCTTCAAATTCGTCCATCACAAGCTGACCAGGCAGGACGCCGTCCTGCATCGCGTCGGCACAAGCTCTACTTACTCTCTTCCGTGTAGCGACATGAAAGCTCGCTCGTTCCGCTGCGCTTCCTTCCAAACTCAAAGCAGGCGCTTTGAGTTTGAGCGAAAGACGGAGGGAGCATAGTGCAGTTTTCCCGGCTCTTTCACAAACCGGGAAAATGGAACGGCGCGAGCTTCGTCTGACGAAGAGCCCTTCCGGTGGTTGGAAGGTCTCTATGCGTCTAAGGGCGGTATCAATCTTTCTTGTCAGCTCTGTTGGCATCGGCTCCTGTCCCCGCCTTGGCAGGCGGCCGCACCCTGGGCTTGGGCGGAACCGCTTTCTTCGCATGGCTATCGATATATTCCCGCACATCGGCAGGCACGACCTTTTCGTACAGCTCTTCGATCATTTTCCCAAGTTCCTTCTGCAGTGAGGAAGTTTTCTCTTTCTGCAGGTAAAAGGTGAGCGCTTCCAGACGCTCCGATTCAATGCTAAGGGTAAGCGTTTCTTTCTCCATCTCATGTTCCTCTCCTCAGTCGTATTGGATGTAGGGGATCTTCAGCCAGTGCGTCCAACTGCTCCCCTCCAGATCCGTTTTGACGACTCCATAGCGGGTACCCATGGCCTCGACCACCTCACCGCCGCCGATGTAGACGCCGATGTGCCCACTCTGCCATACGGCAAGGCCGGGGATCTCCGGGATGCTGTCGATGGTGCCGGATTCGGCTGCGGCATAGTACAATCCGTCCGCGCCGATGTCCGGCATTCCGTGGGAACCGTAGACGATGTCCCCGGTCTCCGCTTCGTACCAGCCGTAGCTCTTGATGAGTCCCACGCAGTCGGCAGTACGCCTGCCGACCCAGTTTTCCCGAATGAAGTCCGCGTAGTTTCCGACCGCCTCCGGGTACTGCTCCAGCTTGGAATAGAACGCGCCCTCTGTCAGCACATTTCCGAAGGTGCCCCAGACATAGCCCCAGCCGGACTCATAGGCGTTGATCACATAGGCAACCAGGCCCTCGGCGGTTTTGTTGGGGTCGGCCGCGATCTCCGGCAGATGCCACTCGGGATCAAAGGGACCCGCTATATAGCTGTAGGCGCCGTCGTAGCGGAGGTCGCCCATATCGCCCACGATCATACTGTAGATGTGCGCGATGTTGTCCCGATCCTCATCTGTGATCTCCCTGTCCAACAGCGCGCTGACCTTGCTATAGGCTGTAGCCAGTGAAACCGGTTTTAAGCGAATGTATGTCTCCTCTTCCTCTGTAATTTCACTCTCCTCATCCTCGACCTCGACTGTACGGGTGGCCTCCTCCGTGATATAGAAGCAGTCCACGAAGCGGTTGGCGGCCCTTGCTGTGGGCGCGTCCTCGCCAAAACAGAGGGCAAGAAAAACAGCCTTGACCCGAATTGAGTCAAGGCTGTCGCCGTTCTCCATCTGGCTGTTGGCAGCGTAAACGGCGGAATCCAGAAGAGAGAAGGCTGAGCGCATTTCGCTCACATGGCTGCGCAGCTCACGGGGTACCTTGTCCGAGAGCTCCGCACCATAGAAGCATGCCTGCACCATATTGGTATTGTGATCGGCCTCGCCGGAGCCGAGGGCACAGAGGAAGACGATGATCAGGATCAGCGGCGAGAGAGCCGCCGCGAGAATCCAGCCCGCCGTTCTCCGCCCCTCTTCCCCGGTGAGCGAGAGGGCCGCCAGCTTTAACAGTCTCAGTCTCACTGCCCGCCCTCCGTCCCGAAGATCTCGTACTTGTACGGCGGCGTGAGGACCTCCAGATAGTAACGCTCGTTGCCGCACTTATAAAGGCACAGCCCCCGGTGCGGGAAGCGGATCAGATCGAACTCGGAGTCCTCCAGTTGGAGCATGTCCATGTAGGTGCTCTGGTCGATGGAACCCGCATTGAAGAGAAACTGATGGGGCGGGATGGAGAACAGGGGCTTGGTCATCTCCCGAACATTGGGCTGGTCGAAGTCCTCCAGATTCTGCGAGGCCATGAGCATGGCGGAGTTGCGCTTTCGTACGCGCTTGAGACAATTTCGGATATACTCCACCGCCGTGAGGTTATTCAGCCAGAGGTACAGCTCATCCAGCGCAGCCACGGTGTTTCCCTCCTCCAGCAGCATATTGGACATGTATGAGAGGATATTGAACAGAATGGCGGACTGGACATTCTTGGCGAGGCTGGTCAGACCGCCCACGCCGAACACCAGGAAGCGGCTGGAGCGCACATTGGTGCGTCCGTTGAAAAAGAGCGAGTCCGCGCCGACGCACATGGAATGCAGGCCAAGCAACACCTCCTGCAGAAGCTGCTTGGTGTAAAGCCGGGTCTGACTCACGTCATATGTGTCATATTCGCGCAGAATCAACTGATACAGATCTGAGAGAATCGGCACCTTCTCCGGCGGCAGGCTCTTGAAGTCTGTATCGTCGGTGATGCCCCACTCCGCGTAGAGCCGTGCCAGCAGGATCTCGATGGTGTCCACATGGGCGTCGGAGAAGTCCTTGTATGCGCGAAAAAAGTCCTTGAGCCAGGAGATGTGCTGGGCCAACACGGAGCTTTTGCGGAAGGTCTCGGGAGCCTCCCGATCCGACGGCTCCAGCAGATCCTCCCGCGTGTTCCAGCATTTCGGCTCCAGCACGTTGATGCGGTACTCGCCGGTCATCAAGTCAATAAAGTACCCGCCAAGCGCCGTGCAGAGATCCCTCTGCTCATGCTCGGTGTCCAGCGAGATCACGGACTTCCCGGCTTCCAGAAGGTTGATGATCAGGTGTTTCATCAGATGGGACTTGCCTTGGCCGGAGTTGCCCAGGATCAGGATGTTGCCCGAGGTCTTGTCCGGATCACGCTGGTCGAAGTCCACAAGGATGTTTGTGCCGTAGTGATCCTTGCCGATGTAGAAGCCTTTGCGGTCGGTCTTGCCGCTGTAATTGAAGGGGTACAGATTCGCGACCGACGAGGCGGGCAGGACGCGCTCGAAGAGGGAACCGAAGACGTTGTACCCGCCTGGGCAGACGCAGCGGAAACCCTGCTGCTGCCGGAGGGTGAGTCGATCCACATTGAGCTTGCTGCGCATGAGTTCGGCCTGTACCTCGTCCTGGAGCTTCTTCAGTTCCTTGACATCCTGCGCCACCAGTTCGATGAACACCGCGCAGCGCACCAGCGGCTCGCCGGTTTTGCGCATGGCGTCGCTGATGCGGACGATGTCCTCCAAATTGCTCTGGGCGGCCATCTGCTGGCGGAGGTCGCTGGTGTTGGTGGTGAGCTTGTTCTTGTTGGTGGCGTTGTCAAAAACCTTGTTCTCCTCCATAAGGGAAAGCCTGCGCGCGTAGATGTGCAGGGACACGCCGTTTTTCTCTCCCAGGTGCCGCAGCAGCGCCTGTTCCTCCGTCTGCACCGGGTAGTCCCGCAACGCCCAGACAGAACGGTAGGTGTTCCCGCAGACGAAGGAGTCCACGTTAAACTTAATTACTGTGGGCGCGATCATATCCAGGAAGTCCTTCTCTGCCTCCCGCGGTTTTGCCCGGCGATCCTTTTTCTTCTTCTCTGCTTTTTTCGGTTGCCGCTTGCCAAGCCAGTACTCGCCGTCATATTCCTGCAGCACCTCGCTGGTCACATTCTGGGCATAATAGATGCTGAGCATGCGCATGAGCTCCTGCCGCCCGGCACGGCGGGCTTTGAAGCCGAAGTCCGTGATACGCTGCTCGATGTCCGAGAGATATTGGGAGAGATCTGTCTCCTTCTCGCCGCTGGGAATGCGCACTACAAAGTAGAACTCGCGGGCGGTGGAGAGCTTTCCCTGCATCTCGTCCAGATGCTCACAATCGCGCTCCAGCATTTCCCGCACGGCGTGCAACGTCTCCTGCGCCATACGGTCGCGGTAATAGATCTTATTGCTCTGGAAGGATTCCCAGGAGTTGAGCGCCATTAGCTCAATGTCCCCCTCGGTACGGATCACGTTTACCAGCGCCTGCACACGCTCGGCAATGCTACTCTCCGGCAGGACACCGATATTTGTGGGTTTGACAATGAAAAAGGCCAGGTCTCCCATCGGGGTAGACAGCGCGTAGTCGGTGATGCGGTCAATGCCAAGAAGCTGACGGGTGGCGTTTCTGTTATTCTTCATAGCGCGGCCTCCATTCATAGAGTTGCGGCTTGAACAGGAGGAAGGCCAAGGCGTATTTGATGAAGTCCAGGATGCACACGCCGTCGAAGCGGATACTGAGAAACGCGAAGAGCGCCGTTGCGATTAGGGGAAGCATCAGTCCCGTCTGCGTCAGCGCCAGAACGGAGAGCAGCAGGCTGATCCCAATGGCAACCAGATCCCGTAGCTCCCACAGCCAGAAGGTCGCCCGCGCGGCCATGTTTTCAGGGTAATAGTACAGTTGTTTCACCTCCGGTAAATGAATCTTCAAAAAAATGGGTATCACTTCCATTGACAGCATGCTCACCTTGTAGTACAATTGCATTACATGGAGGCGATATTATGGCAATGGATTCTACGCTGCAGGTGAGAATGGACTCCGAGTTGAAGGCGGAAGTAGAGGCTCTTTACAAAAGTCTCGGGACCAGCTTTGCAGAAGCAGTTCGTATCTTTGCGCAGCAGAGTCTGCGCGAAGGCGGCATGCCCTTCACCCCTTCTCTGAAATCTTGGGATGAAATGACACAGGCTGAAATTGACGCCAGACTTCATAAGAGCATGGCAGATGTATCCGCCGGTCGGTTCCTCTCTCAGGATCAGCTTGATGCCAGGATGAGGGAGAGATTTGCCCGTGGATGAATGTAAGAGATATACGATTCTCTATACCCAAACCGCCGAAGAAGCAATTTTTACAAAGGCGGAGTACATAGAGAAAGCCTATCATGATGGCCGCTTGGCCTATAAGTGGTATGAAAGGCTGAAGACGCAGATCCAGAAGGATCTCTCTTATCTCCCCTATAAGTATCAGGTATATCCCGCCGGAACATGGGCGGAGCGGGGCGTTCGGGAATACATTCTCCGCAACGACATTGTGCTCTATTCCGTCGATGAACAGAATACTGCGGTGATCATTCACGCCGTTTTTACGCGAGGGAAAAACATTTCAGAAGACCTTGCTGAGTATTAATGGGAAGCAGCACAGCCTCCCATTATTCTATCACCCTCTCACAGTACACCAGATACCTGTACCGCCCTCCTGTGTTGGGCGGGTGACAGGTCATGAGTGTCACCATATCTTTTCCCGGCTGGATCAGGATCGCCGCCACATCGTCCGGGGAAATGATGCGGATCTCTGTCACTCGGTAGGTGAGCTCCTCCCAAATGTTCCTGATGTAAACCAGATCGCCCGCTTGAAGCTGTTCTATGTCCTGGAAATACTTGTATCCGTTCCAGCCCCGGTGTCCTGCGATGACTGCGTTGGTGTTCTCTCCGCCGATGGGGATGCTGGTCTGGGTGAGCACCGCTGCACCGTTTGCCATGTTCTCGTCGTTTGCGCCGAGATAGACCGGCATCTCCAGCTCCATGGCCGGGATGCGCAGCACGCCGAACACCTCATCCGGCAACCCGTAGTCCGTCATGGAAAAAGGAACGATCTCCATGGCCCGCCGCGTGTCCAGATTGCCCTGCCGGATCTCCACCAGCCAGCGGTTGTAAGTCTGCAGGGCATGATACAGGGACTCATAGGGGATGGGCTGTTCCGCTTCCTCCGCAATCTCCAGCAGAGCCTCGGCGTTGAGGCTGAACTGCCGCACCTCGCGCTGGATCTCCCGGGTCTTGTCCATGTTATAGACCAGGGGCTTGAGAGCGAAGGCGGCGGATGCAAAAGCAACGATGATCAGCAGGATCAGCCCGAAGAGCCGCCAAGGGAAACTATGCTCTCTCATGGCGACCTCTTTTGCTTTTCCCGGCCCCGTACAGATAATGCGCCGTGAGGAACAGCGCAGAGAGCGCCGCGATCCCCAAACAGCCAAAGCCGATGCCTTTCAGATACTCCTGCGTCCAGGTGGATTTCGCCGGCTCCTCCGTGATCTCCGTTTCCTCAACGATTTGCCTTGCCATGGAATATTCGATCCGCTCACCCCTCACCAAAAGGCGATGTGTGTTGACACTGAAGGGTGTGCAGGTCACGAGGGTGCAGCTGTCCCGGTCGGGATCGATGCCCAGGAGCGAGGTGTCCTCCGGGATCACCTTGTTGATGTCCAGGATCATATAGGCGTGAGTCTCGTCCAGCACCTTGAGGTAGAAGACATCGCCCTTTTCTAACTGATCAAGATCGGAGAACATGCGTGTCCCCGCGAGGCCGGAGTGGCCGGTCAGAACACAGTGGGTCCCAATCCCGCCTACAGGCAGGGACGAACCCAGCAAATGCCCGACGCCTCTATCCAGCGTCTCCTCTGAGGTGCCGTGGTAGATGGGAAGCTCCACGCTGATCTTTGGGATCTGGACATATCCCATGATCCCATCCCGGCGCACATTCAGCAGACTGTCATAGCTCTCCTCCGCCTCTTCGAGCGCAGATTTGGTGAAAGCCTTCTGCTGGATTCCCCGGAGCATGACGTTGTAGCTGACTGCCGCTTCTTTCTCTGCAATGAGATCCATGGTGCCGAGCTTCTCCACCGCTTTTTCGTACCGGGTCTCCACCAGGCTGCGGTATTTCTCCCCGGCTACATTGCTGACCAGCGGATAGAGGGTCACGCCGAGGGCGAGGAGCAGAAAGGCAGTACAGATCAGGAGTTTTGTTCGTTTTTTCAATACTCTCTCCTATACGGAACAGGGAGGCCGGTTTCGGTCTCCCTGCGATTGTTTATTCTGCGGCGGGCCTCTTCCGCATGATGAGAATGATGCCTGCCACGCAGACGGCAAACATGGCAAGACCAATCACCGGGAACATCCAGTTGCCGGTGCCGCCGGTCTGGGGCAGATCGAAGCCGCGGGTGTTGATGACGGAGAAGGGAGCCAGTGCGTGGTCACTGGTCCCGACCACGCTCATGGTGACCTCGTTGCCGTCCACCGTGGCGGAGACTGCCGTTCCTCTCTTGGTGATAACCGCCTGCACGGGACTCTTGAGCAGCGTGTAGGCGGAATCAGTCTTTACCTCGGTCAGCGTATAGCTGTCGTCCTCCAGTCCCTTGACCGTGAGCTTACCCGCTGCGGTCGGCTTGAAGCGTGTCGCGCTGACTGCGTCCGCCGTGCTGCCGGTGACATACCACACGCCCTCGGTCGCATTGAGGGAGCCGACGAGATAGCGACTGTCTGTGCTGTTCTGGAGCAGAAATTCCACCTTCGTCGCGTCGCCCCTGCCGTCCGAGAAACCCTTGGTCACACCGAGACCGAAGCTGTACACTGTCGCATCGTCCGTCAGCGTATCGTAGTAGCTGGCGTTGCTGCGCTTCCAGGTGAGCGTGACCTCGTTGGGATTTCCGGAATCGCCCAGAACGAGGGAATTGTCCGAATCCAGCGTGGCCGCATAGGTGATGCGCATAGTACAGTCGCTGTAGCCGGAGTTGACCGCGGACTCCGCGGTATAGACGGCGCTGCTGGTGTTGATCTCGTTCAGCCCCACCGCGCTCATGGCAATGGTCATCACGCTTTCCCCGTTGGAACCGGACGTATATGCGACTGTAAACAATTCGCTGTCCGCGTTCCATGTGGCGATCTTGTTGGTGCAGGCCGCCTCCTTGAAGAACTCGATCACGACGTCATTGCGCTTGTAGCTGATACCGCCGCTCAACGTGTCCACGAAGCTGTACTGTGTAAGATACGAGGCTACGGAGGTGATGCTGGGGAGCGTGCTTAGGATCTGGTACTCGACCGTATCTCCCGCAGAGGCGGTGGCGGTCTCTGCGTAGCCGTCCGTAATCGCGGCGCTGCCGTTGTTCTTGCCGGTAGAGGCTTTGGCTTCCCTCACGGTCTTGTCCAGCGTGGGCAAACCAGTCAGGTTCTTGGGATACAGGGCGATGTCATAGATCCACGAGCTGCCGCCGGCGGTATTGGATGTCATGGGAATAGATACGAGGAAGGGCGCGGTGGTACTGGTGACCATCTCCGGGACGCCGGTCTCGACAAAGAGATAGAGGCCCAGGGGAAGATCCTCGACGACACTGTGGCCGTAGGAATCAGTGGCCGCCATAGCTGTGCCGCCGTTATTGATGATGTAGTTTTCCATCGCGTTCTTGACCGTGGTGGCGTTGGCGGACAGCGCGTTCTGGAGCCCGGTGATGAGGGTATCTGAGCGATAATAGTAGGTGCTCACGCCATTGGCCGTTTCATCTGCGGGAGTATAGCGGTCGCTGGCGCTGACGCCGATCGCAGAGAGAAAGGCGGTATTCGCCGCATTGTCGACGATCCCATAGAGCAGTTCGGCACGTTCGGTGTTGTTCTCCGTTACGGTAAAGGACTTGACGTCCGCCACCTTGAGATAGTTGTACACGACCCCCTTGATCGCGTACCCGTATGCGTCGCCGCCCGCGCTCAGGGGCGTGACGCGCGTAGGATCGCCGAGGATGGCTTCGACGCCGTTTTCATCCCGGACGCCGGTTGAGACATAGGAGCTGTCCCACACGCCGTCCGCCTGCGCGGAAGAGAGATCGTACTTCCAGAGATTGACCGACCCGGTACGGGTGAGGTCGATTGTGGTGTCCGCAAAAGCGGTGACCGTGAGGCTGCACAGCAGCATCACGGCGAGAAGCAGGGAAAGCAGTTTCTTCATTCAGTTGTTCTCCTTTTTTGTTTTAGATTTGATCGTGAAGATCATAGGCACAGCCGAAAGCATCATGGCAGCCGGAAACAGGCCGAAACCGCTGCCGCCCGCTTCGGGCAGGCGATACTGCGGATCGTCCGTCGCGGTGACGTTGAGGGTGTAGTGGAAAGCTTTAGCGTCGAAGACCTCGGTATCCTCAGCGGAGGTATTGCCGGATTCCACTGGGAGCGTCCCGACAAGGATGGAGTCGCCTATCAGGGTCATACCGGGCGGCGCTTTGGTCTCCGTCAGACGGTAGAGGATGAGGCCGTCCGCACGTAGGCCGGTGAAGGTCGCCTTGCCGTCCGCGCCGGTCGTAAGCTCTCCGCCGTCCAGACCCTGCGTTGTGCAGCCGCCGCGGGTGAGTTCATCGCCCACACGGTAAAAAGCGGGTTGCCAGGTCGTGCCCTGATCGGTGGAGTATTCCAACAGAAAAGCAGCCCCTTCAAGCGGGCTGCCGTCGGTATTCTGTTTTGTTACGACCAGCGTTCCAGGTCTCCGCTCGTTCGTCCGCGTCTCCGTGATAGTAATTCCGTTCTCTGAGATGTTAACGGGATAGCAGGTGTCGTCCAGCAGATAACCCCTCGGCGCTTTGAACTCCGCATAGGAATAGCGCCCGCGTGCGAGATTCAGGAAGGTGAGCTTGCCGGAAGCGTCGGTATAGCCCTCGGCCACCTGCATACCGCTGCTGTCATAGAGCCGGTAGCCCGCGCCCATAAGCGCGACGTCCTCGTGGGCGTCCTTCTTGACGATCTCCAGTGTGCTGTGGATCGGGTCATTCTGCATTGAGAGCTCCACAACTTGCCCGTTCTCCGTGAGGTTCACCTCATGGGGCGTCTCGTCCAGAACATAGCCGCTTACAGTCTCGGTTTCCCGCAGGGTATAATACCCGACTGGAATGTTGAGCAGCGACAGCGTTCCGTCTGCCGATGTGTCGCCCTCGGCGACGAGCGCACCGGCCTCATCCCGCAGTTCAAAGTGGACGCCCGCAAGAGCTTCACCAGCCTCAGAGTCTGTCTTGACGATGGAGACGGAGCCGCGGGCACGTCTGTTGGTGATAGTCTTGGTGACGGTCTGGCCATTATTGGTGAGAGAAACGGAGACAGGCGTGCTGTTCAGAACATAACCATCCTTTGTCATGGTTTCGGTCAGTGTATAGTTCCCAAGGGGCAGGAACGTAAAGGACAGCCTGCCGTTTTCATCGGTGTCACCTTCTTTAACAACCGTCCCAGTGGAATCTGTCAGCTTAAAGTGAACACCAGAGAGTGGAGCCCCGCTGCCCGCATCGGTCTTGACTATGATCAAGTTGCCGACAGCAGGATCGTTGGTGACTCGAACTTCAAGCATCTGACCATTGGTGTTGACCATGATAGGACGAGCCGTTTCATCCAGTACATAGCCGGTGACAGTGGCAGTCTCCGTAAGGGTATAACTGCCAAGGGGAATGCCGGGGAAGATCAGTTTTCCATCATTGCCGGTGTCTCCCTCTGCCACGGTATTGCCTCCGGAATCCACCAACTTGAAGTGAACACCGGGAAGTGCAGCACATGTTTTCGAGTCTGTTTTGATAACCGCCACATTGGCACTTTCACGGGAGTTTTTTACTGTGACCTTAGCGACTTGGCCGTTGGTAGTCAGCATGACGACGTGGTAGTCCGAGTCCAAAATATATCCCGGCAGCGTAGCTGTCTCCCTGTAGTAGTACTCACCCAGCTCCAGATTGGAGAAGGTGATGATACCGCTGCTGTTGGTCTGACCGCTGCCTTCCAGATTTCCAAATTCGTCATACAATTCAAAACTGACGCCAGAGAGTGGATTGCCGCTTTCGTCTGTTTTCGTTATCTGGATGCTGCCTGCTTTCGGTGAAGCCGCAGGCGTGTTGATCGTTGCATAGGCTTCCATATAGTCTTCCGTGTTTTCCAGCACATAGGTCATAATACGCTGCTGGTTAGCCTCTGCGGGGGCCCAGAAGAACAACTTGGCAACGTTGCCATCATGCCCGCCATAGGCACAGAGAGAGTAGCTCTGGTTCGCGTACGAGGTCGGGATCTTGAGGGTCAGCGTCTCGGTTCTGGTTCCGGTGTATCCGGTGATGATTGTCTCATCCGGCACATTGTAGGCCAGCCCGTATTCCTCAGACGTATTCTTGTTGACCGTGATATTCCCTGTGAAGTACTGGCCGTTAGCATCCTCCGTCAAGGTTAGGGTAGATGGTGAAAAGCTGATGCTTCCGCTGAAACCTGGGTCTGCCGCGCCCCAACGGGCCAGATCCACCAGATACAGCGCCCACTCGTATAGTTCCTCATAGCCGCTTTTGCCTCTGATCCAGTCGCCGTTGACGTTGAGATTGAGGTACTGAGGCATCCCGTCGGCATAGTTTTCCGCGAGGAAGAAGCGGATGGCGTTTGCCGTGGCGTAGCGTGCCTGCTCATCGGTGAATCCGGCGTTGGTTACCGGATATCCATTCTGGATGATTGCCATAAGGCCAGTCAGAACGTATTCATCGTAATAGTCCTCACCGTCCACTGTGGTATAGCTGGCGTTGTACGGCGTATCCTTCGATGTTTGCAGGCAGTATGCGACCTCGCCGGTGCTGGTGATCCAGTGGCTGGGCGTCTGGATGTCCTTCCAAACGCCGTTGGAGCCGTAGGTCTGGAAATACGAGTACATGCTCCCTGTCGTGACGACAGCGTTCTCAGCAAAGGCTGCGCTCGGCATGAGCATGCTAAAAATGAGAATGGCGCAGAAGAGCATACACAGCCTCCTGCGCCAAGTTGTTTTGGTTCTTGTCATGAAACCTCCTCTAAGATAATTTGGGCAATTCATAACGAATACCCTTTTGCAAAGCAGCGGCGATCCCCAGCATGAGACGCTCCACGCAGGGAATGGTCACGCTGTTGCCCAATGCTTTATAGCGGGCTGAGTCGGCTGCACCGGGAATATCCGTCCAGCCGTCGGGATAACCCTGCAGCCGCTCGCATTCGACAGGCATGAGTCGGCGAATCAGAAATGCGCATTTTCCGCCATCACGCAGCACCAGATCGGTCGCGTCCTTATACTGACGCGCACTCTCGGTGCTGGCGAGCTCATCAGCCTTGAAGACGTCTGTTCTCTGTCGGCTGAACACGGCGTGATGATCGCTGGCAGTCAGGGTAAAGGCGACGTTTTCGTTAATTCCCTGTCCGTTGCCGCCGTTTTGCGGCTCTCTGTCGATGGCGTTGCCGGTAATGCAGTAGATCTCTTCCGCTGCCACAAGGGGCGTGTTGTTGCCTCCTGTGCCGTAACGGGCGGACATGGTGGGTGAGACCTCATGCGGCCCGGTGTAGCGGGCGTCAATCCCGTGGTTTTCATACACCAGCGGTTCATGACCATGTGTCTGTGCCCGCAGGGTTCCGCTTTGCTCCTCGCCGCAGTCCATGCGATTGCCGCCTTGATCGTTGAGGCAGAGAACCGCTCCGCTCTTGCCTCCCGCCTTCATCGTCGGCGCCAGTTCCTCTTCATAGCCGACGCTGCCCGCCGTGGCCGATGACTCTGCCAGAAAACCCGCCGCCTGGGAGATAAAGGTCTGCATCTCGGTTCCCGTACAGGCTGTCAGGGCAGCAGATCGATCGTGGAGATCACAGCCTTCTTTCCTCTGATTGATGGCGTATGCCCGAGTCCACTTTTTCCATGTTTTTTCGGGGGAGATTTGCCCCGCCTGTACTTTCAGGGCCTGCTCCAACTGCGGCGGCAGCGGTTTCCCGTGCTCCTTCGCCCGGCGCAGGATCCCCAAGCAGGCGGCTCTGGTCAAATAGTATTTGAAGGGGGCTGTAGCCTGCAAAATCTGCGACAAGGAAGATTCTTTTACGGCGCTGGGGCACTCCGAAGTATTGAGCGTCCCAGGTGACCCAAGCCACACTGGATCGTACTCCCAGCACGGCCCCAGCATATTCCCAGCGCCCGGACGCAGGTCTAACAACATCCAGCGATGGTTCCTCAACATGGAGGAATTCCTCGAGGATCGCCTGGAAATCCTTGCCCTTGGCACTGGAGAAAGCGCCGGGGACATTTTCCCAGATACAATATCGTGGCCGAACAGACTCATCTGTCCGACCACGAAACCTGTCTGCATGTCTCATCTCCTTTACGATTCGTATTTGTTCCATGAAGAGTCCGGAGCGCTCCCCGGCAAGTCCTGCCCGCAGTCCTGCCACGCTGAGATCCTGGCAAGGGCTGCCGCCGCAGATGATGTCCACCGGCGGGAGAATGGCGCCGTCCAGTTTCGTGATGTCGCCCACATGGAGTATATTGGGAAATTGGAGCTTTGTCACCGCGATGGGGAAAGTCTCGATCTCGCTGGCCCAAACCGGCTCAATGCCCGCATGAACCGCCGCCAGTGGGAAACCGCCGATGCCATCGAACAAACTGCCCATGGTGAGCTGTTTCACTTGGCTACCGCCTGTACCACGGTGCGGGTGGTGTTGACCGCCGCCTGTGCGGTGTAGACGGCACTCATAAGATTGGCTCTTGTGCTGGTGTCCATGCCGAAAGCTCCGGCGATGCGCGGGATCTCTCCGGCTGAGAGCATGAGACCCAGTCCCAGCAGGGCACGATCCCGAAACACCATCAGCCCCGCAACCAGAATGGTTGCCTGCAGAAAAGCCGTCAGGCACAGGCCAACTACCTGCTTGCACCACTGGGTAAAGCCGTCGATATAGCCGCGGGGAACGCTGAACAGATACAGGCTGCCGACCGCAATCTGGATCAGCAGGATCCCGCCGCGCTTGAGATTGGCAAAGAACACTTTGATTACGGCGTAGGCCATCAGGATAATGCAGAAGATGACCATCACCGCGCTGGTAATCGTCCCGAAGCCGGAATAGCCGGTTTCCACCAACTCAGACACTTTTTCCACAGAGGTGAAGTGTTCCAGAATCTCATTGGCGACCTCTCCGATGGGCTGGCCGTAGCCTGTGATCTCGCGTGTCAGCGAGCCCTGCAGGGAAATTGCCAGCTCATACAGCCTAAGCGGAACAACATTGAACAGCCCCGCCGCCACGAAGCCTTTGATGGCATTTAGCGCCGTTCCCTTTACATCCGCTTTTCCGTTGGATGCCTGAATGCCGCACTCGAAGCAGGCGACCACCAGCCCGGTTCCGTATAGCGCCCAGGCCAGATGGGAAAAGAAAAGCACAATGCTCTGTACCCAGCTCATCTGGAAGAGCTCTGCGCCCATGCTGCCCATTTCAGCAAAGAAGTTGCCAAGGAAGCCGACGATCTGCCCGTAGAGCCAGTCCATGATTTCGTCCAGCACTGTCTTGGCAACAAAATCCCATATAAACAAGCAATCACTCCTTTCTGCAGGGCGGTCCCCTTATATGGGAAAGCGGGCCGCCCACCATTCTCACGCCCCAATAATGGTCCAGATGTAAGTGGGTGCGGTCAGTGTAAAGACCAGGCAGACAAATAGAATCGCCGGGGGCGCCCAGTCAAAGCGGTTGCCCTGGCGATAGTCGAAATAGGCGGAGCCCAGCTTCACAAAGAAAAAGATGACCAGGATCATGTCCAGTGCCGGAAAGACCACGTTATTGACCACCGACTTAATCTGCGAAGACGCAGCAGTCCAGGTGCTCTGGACTGCGCTGGCCACATCGCCGCTGCCCTCGGCAAAGGCTATCAGCGGGAAGGCCATGCACAGCGCCAGCACAAAGAACAGGCTTAGGATTCGTTTTGTGTTTTTGCTCATTGTTTCCTCCATTCATGTCCAGATGTGTTCTGAAAAAATCAATCAGCACATAGGCATCACCTCCCTTACAGCATTGCAGGCACGAAGCCGTGATGCATCTGATGCATGCATTCTTCGCGAAACAGGCTGATGAAGCCGTCCAGCACAGCAGGGTGGGACTGTACGACGAATTCCCCGTTGCGGATGCTCGGCGTGACCGATGTCTGCGCGCCCCAGCTTATGTTCTCCCGGCTGAAGCGCCCGTCATAATCCTTTTCCTGCAGCGTCGCCGCCAGGACATATTTCACACGCTCCGCGCCGAATTCGTCGAGAACCTGGACTGCGCAGTCCCGATCCAGATGCATTCCGTCGAAGCTGCGGCGGATGGCGTTTTCGATGGCGATGCGGCATAGGATGTTCGCCTGGAGACTCTCCTTCCAGGCCGAGAGTTCTCCGGCCTTGCAGGCAGTCTCCGCTGTCCCGAGATAGAGCGGCGTATTATTCACCGACCGGCGCCTCGCTTTCCAGAAGGTATCGCAGCGCGGCGAAGTCCAGTTCACAGTCCTCAAACAGATTCCGCAGGAAGGAGGGAAGTGTCTCCCGCAAGTCCTCCTCATCCTCTGCGATGGTGATGTAGACCTCGCCCTCCGCGGCGTTGATGCTCAGTGACGCGCCCTCGGGGATACCGGCCATTTCCAGCAGTTCCTCGGGGACGTGGATGTGGCGGCAGCGCTCCTTATGCTGCATGGCCGCTCTCTCCAGCCGCATGATCAGACCTGTGGCGATAGTGTTGAGCATGTCCACCGTGCGAACAATCTGCATGGCGGTCAACTGGCGCTGTAACAGCACAACGGAGCCGGGGTCGCTGTATGCGTCGAGGATCTCCGCTTTTTTCAACTGACTGTGTTCCATGATCTCCTCGGGGATGGTAAATTGTTTGCTGCCGCCCTTGACCGTGATCTTGTTTTTCATGTGCTATTCTCCTCCGTGTTCGATATTTTTGGAATGTGAATGGTTTTATAGTGGGTGGTCTGCTCTGCGATGGTAATCTGCGTCCCATGGGCGCGGGGGTTGTAGTTGGTCATCACCAGCTCCCCATACTGCTGTCCCTTTTTATGGGACAGAGAGTCGGGACGCTCTGTAGAAAAGATGTAAAAGTCCCGGTACAGCTCCCGGATAAAGGGGCAGTCGTTGTAGGAGACCATGACGAAGGCCCTGGCTTTGCTCAGCACCTCATGCAGGCGGCGGTGATCATCCTCGGTAAAACTGCCTTCGTAATACTGCTCCGCCTGGTAATATGGCGGATCACAGTAGAAGAACACGCCCTCTTTATCCCGGCTGCGGATCAGCGGCTCAAAGTCCATATTCTCGATGAACACATTCTGCAGCCTGCGAGAGCATTCTCTGAGCTGCCCAAAGAATCTCTCTAGATTGACCGGCTCGGCGGCAACGGATTTCCCTGTGCCGTTGAAGCTGTACCGCTGACGCTTGTAAAAGGCGGCAGCACGGTACACGTCGGTGTGGATACTGTGCTGGAGTTTAAAGCTTTTCAGAATCTCCGCCGCATCTGGTACGAAGATGGCGTCGACCAGGCGCAGCTCCTCCGGCAGGAAGTCCTCCACGGGCATATCCCGGTTGCTGAAGCGGCAGAGATCGGTAAAGCCGTCGCGTGAGTGAAAGGGCAGGAAGCGAATCTCGGCCAGCAGCGCCACAAGCCGATCCCTGAGTACGCGCATGAAATTGACGATCTCCGCATCCCGGTCGTTATAGATCTCCGGGCGGCCCGGTCTCAGGGGGCGGTTGAGCAGAACGGTTCCGCTGCCGCCGAAGACGTCCACAAAGCAGTCGTAATCGTAGGGCGCCAGCTCATCGATGATCCACAGCAGCTTGCCCTTGCCGCCTACCCAGGGGAAGGGTGCGTTCAACTGCCATCACCGAAGCTCTCCAGCGCCTTCTCCAGTCCGGAGATGGCCGCGTCCAGCCCGCGCCGCATCTTTTGGAGGCTGCGGATCGTGGCGTAGATTTCAGCAGCGTTCTCGGCATAGAAATATCCTGCACCGTTGCTGGCGATCGGGACGGCCTCCCGGCGCAGGGCGTTGACCTGCTTGCGGATCTCGTTGCCGCTCAGGTGCAGCTCCTGTTCCAGCTTCTGAGAAGGGATGGCGTTCTTTCTTCCGGCGCAGTTGGCGCCCAGATAGGCGCTTACGAGGTCTTTGTTCATAGCGTTCCTTTCCGAGCCTGTTTTCCCGAGAACGAAAAAAGAGCCGTGTTCCTTGTTACGGGAAAACGGCTCTTGTCCATTTCGTATTCAGTTTACTGCATAGTCATTTGGGGGCCAGCCTGCTGTTGGACTTGGGCGAGGATCGATTGCCCGTCCGTTCTGTCCACAAGCCCGTAGGGACTCATGGCGGCGGACGGTGTCTGTTCCAGCAGCTCCTTGCCATAGGCATAGAGATTGATGTGCTTGAGGATCAGGTTCCGATCCTCGTCGGAGAGCATGAAGTCGAGCGTCCACCTGCCCATGTCCTCCGGGTTACGGATGTCCTCGGAGAGCATATAACTGTCCAAATCCTGGGCAATCAGGGAGGCGGTGGTCAAATCCTCGCAGTTCGTAACCTCGAGGATGGCCTTGAGCTTGGACACAGCCTCAACGGGCAGTCGGTCGAGCATCTCCGCGAAGCGGTTGGCGATGGCGATGTTGTTGATCTGCGTAAACGCCTCCTTGAGCTGTGGCACCTGACAGTCGGTGCAGAAGCAGACAGCCTCGTCCCAGCTTTCCGTACCGGTGCTCTGCAGTGCTCTGTCCATTTCTTCGGGGATTGCAGGCAGTGCAAGAAATGCGTGCCTGGACATATCCGCCTTGTTTACCACGTCCATCATCACGATGTATTCGGGCGGGGAGATGCCATAGCTGATCTCCCTGTGCGGGATGTCTCCGTCCGGCGCGACATAGCAGCCGTCCGCATAGGCTCCGTGCTCGGCGATCCGGAAGTCCTTGCCGATCTTCTGGAAGTCCAGAAGCTCATACACTTTCTCCAGAAGGTCCTCTGCACCCTCTATGAACCCGTTTTGGCACAGGAAGCGTCCAAGCTGTTCGTCGCTGCTGACGTCCTCCGCGATATGATAGCAATCCTTCGCCAGCGCCAGATCCATGAGCTGGTCAAAGCCCAGGTTGAAGCGGTCAAAGAAAGCTCTGCTCTGCAGCAGGCCGCGGAAGCCGATGCGATCCTGTTCGTCCATGCCGTCCAGCACAGCACAGAGCTCATTGAGACGGGAGAGGGAGGTGCTTTCGGGGATGAAGCCCTGGATGTAGTCGAAATCGTAATACTCCTCCGCCTGTATATACAAGTCGCCCTCCGAGACGAGATTCAGCTTCTCCAGCGTGTCCACCAGCTCCCAGGGTGTGGCAGGCAGGTCCAGGTACATCTCCTCGTTGCTCTCTGTCCAGTCCTGCCCACAGAGGTACACGCGCATAATCTTACCCAAAGCTCATTCCTCCCATCTCCTGCTGAAAAGCCTGAGTCTGCTTTTGTCCGAAGCACTCCTCCTCGGTTTGAATCTTCCAGTCGGGATCAAAACTCCAGAGATGAACATACAGTTCCTCGCCTCGATCCAATTGGATTTCCCGCTGCTCGAAACCCTCGCCCCAGCCATCGGAGGCTTGGCCGGAGATGTAGTCCTTCAGCTTGTCCAGCTCCTCCGGTGACAACTCTCCGACCACTTGGCACTCAGCCACGCCCCAGAGCTGCCGGTCGCGCTCTTCTACAGCGAAGACCACAGACCGCACCTTCTGCTCCACGCTGTCTTTGCCGTGGTACCAGTGCATGATCCCGCGCTCTTTTTCCTCCGGCATCCGATTCTTGAGTAGCGCTGACGTGATATGATACTCATAACGTAGCAGGCCGCGGCCCTCCAGCTCTGTGGACTCGTTCTCCAGATCTCCCCACCGATCGCGCTCATAGAGGTCGGCGGTAAGGGGCATGTACAGCTTCAGTTCCTTCGTCTGCGGCGGCAGAACGGAGAAGCGATCCTCGCCGATCACAAGGCCAAGGGTGCTGCCGCAGTCCCAATTCACATGGAAGGTGCCGATGTCATCGATGTGCATCAGCGTTCCTTCGCTTCCCGGTTTGAGTTTGCTGTAGGGATCGTTCATCTCGGTCAGCCGGATGCGGGAGCCCACCGGATACTGCTCCCGCATGAATTTGATCCATTCTCTGTTAGGGGTATTCATGTCCTTCCTCCCATTTCCATGATTTGCTTCGGCCTGGGGAAGTTGTCGCCCCAGTCCTTTCGGATCAGGCCGTACTGCGTCTGACGGACATCATCCTCGACCATCATGACTCTGCCGAAATCCTCCAGATCCATATAGCCTTCAATACTGTCAATGGCGCGCAGCGGCGTACCCATGCGGCGCAGCGCATCCCGCCCGTATTCCTCCAGGTCTCCCGTGAATCTGGTATAGCTGTCAAGCTCCTTGGCGACTTCCAATGCGCCGGAAAAGGTATGGACCTGCTCGGCTTCCAGCGCGGAGAGGAACTTGAGGTATTCTCCGTCTGTCTTCTGCATATCTAAAAGGTGGTTTGTCAACTCGTTCATGTCTCGAAGATTGGTGCTATCTTGTTCCAGCATTCCAAGAAGCTCGCTGAAGTGGCCATTTAGGGTTCCTGCTGCGATCAGACCAATGTCGCAGATGTGGGAGACGCAAAGCTGTGCCTGCAGTTTGTCCGCGAAGGCGTCCGACATGGGTAGGATCACGTAGGCGGAGCTGTCGCACTCTCTGCTGTACACCGCCGCCTTGAACACGGGATAGAGGCTTTCGGTCCTCATGACATAGCCCTTTGGCCCGTAGGCACCGCCGTGGGCATCGTAGAAGCTCGCGCCAAGTCTGGTGTAGTCCACATAGGGAGCGGCATCCGCCGAGATCGACAGATAGCCCGCGTCAGCGGCATACCTGCCCAGCTCTACGTCAGAGACGACGTCGGGCACGAAAGTATAGGCGTCAATATGCTGTTCAAACAGGAGAATGTCGTCCAGACCGTTGATGGATTCCGCGTCCAGCGCGGCGGCAAGGGTATCCATCTCACGCTCCGTCATGGTGGAAATATCCTCAAAAATCTGCCGCAGGGTTTCGTGTGTGGCTTCCTCCAGCACATCCACACGCCCGAGGAAGTTTTTCATGTTCGGCAGAGAGGGATTGGCACACAGATGCTGGATCATCGTCAAGGTCTCATTGACCTCCGGCGCGTCAACTGTGTATCTCATGTCATGCCTCCCATCTGCTGTCCCATGGCCAGCTTTTTCTCCGGTCCAAAAAAGAGGCGCTCATCGCCCGTGTAGGCAATATAGCCATATTCTCCGAATTTCCCTTCTCCGCCTCGCATGTGATCACGACCGTATGCCTCAAAATCTATATAGTCCTCCAGATTTGGATCGACCTCAAAGTGGCCGCACTCCAGGATCAGGGCGCGACCTACATCGTCGGCGTCCTGCGCACCGGGGATGAATTCAAACATCTCCAAATTCTCGGCGACCTTCTGAAGCTGCGCAGGAGACTCCGCGCCGGTATAGCGGACGGTGGCGGCGAACTTTTCATACTGGGATTTCTCCAGTCTGTCTATGGCGGCAGCCGCGTTGTTGTAGGCATAGATTTCGTTCTGCTCAAACAACTTTTCTCGCCATGATTCAGGGACGGGGTGCTCCACGTTTTCAATGCACAGTTGAAAATCGTCACGTTCAAACTGAAGGAAACGCTGGAAGGTGCGCTCAATCTGCTTTTGAGCCGCGGGCAGATACAGCGCTGTAGTTGTCGTGTAGGTATAGGGCGAAACCACAGCCACGTCGATCTTAGATGCTTTGTAATGGTAATCCGGGAAAGCCTCGCAGTTATACAGCGTGAGAATCTCCACGTCGTTGTCGAAGATGATTCCGTAAGGTGTAAGAGTTCCCTTGCCGCTGGCGATTAGATCCTTGCCGATCCCGGCGAG
>JBGUJH010000002.1:0-18316 GCA_045113775.1 Lachnospiraceae bacterium
CACAAACAGTTTTAAAGGGGTTAGTAATTCTTACGCTATTCAGGCAGGCAGAGAAGTTCGTGTCATGGTAGTTCCTGAGCAGATCAACGACACTGATATGGTTCTTTTGGCCCGCGATATTTCCAAGAAGATTG
This sequence comes from Lachnospiraceae bacterium, assembly GCA_045113775.1. Classification (GTDB taxonomy): domain Bacteria; phylum Bacillota; class Clostridia; order Lachnospirales; family Lachnospiraceae; genus CAG-791. The sequence goes on from JBGUJH010000002.1 coordinate 135, forward strand.
AGAATGAGATGGAATATCCCGGACAGATCAAGGTCAGCGTGATCCGAGAATCCAGAGTGACGGATTATGCCAAATAAGGCAAGAGAGTTAAAAATGGAGCGGAGACGAGAGTGGATCTCGTCTCCGCTTTTTTACTGGTCAAATACTGTTTGGAAAAGAGCCGGAGCCGAACAAAAGTAATCACGTAGTTTTTTCGAGGATTTTCTAAGAACAATGCACAAAATATTTCAGATAGGTTATAATACTAATATAAAATCACCAAAAATCCGTAATCTATAGTTGATAGAAGGGAGTCAATCGATGGCAGCAAACGAGAGAAAAAAAGTATTATTTGTCGCATCTGAGTGCGTTCCGTTCATCAAGACCGGCGGATTGGCTGACGTTGTCGGCTCTCTGCCCAAGGATATTGATCCGGAGTACTACGATGTCAGGGTAATGATCCCTAAGTATTCCTGCATGAAACAGGAAGTCAAGGACCAGATGGAGTATGTTACCCATTTCTATATGGACTATCACTGGAAGAGTGAATATGTAGGCGTGCTCAAGACAGTGAAGAACGGAATCACCTTCTATTTCATCGATAATGAGGGATTCTTCACCACTGATAAGCCTTACACCGATGATCCGCTTTTCGAGATCACCAGATTTGCTTATTTTTCAAAAGCCTGCCTGTCTGCCCTTCCTACGATCGGATTCCGTCCTGACCTGATCCACTGCCACGACTGGCAGACCGGACTTGTTCCTGTATATCTCAAGGAGAGATTCCAGGCCAACGAGTTCTTCCATGGAATCAAGACCGTTATGACCATCCACAACCTGAAATTCCAGGGTAAGTGGAACGTGAAGGATGTCGAGGATATCACCGGACTTTCCGGCTATTATTTCACACCCGACAAGCTGGAAGCTTATAAGGATGCCAACCTCCTCAAGGGCGGTCTCGTATATGCGGATGCCATTACAACAGTCAGCCCGACATATGCGGAAGAGATCAAGACGCAGTTCTACGGCGAAGGTCTCGACGGCTTGATGAATGCCCGCGCGAATGACCTGCGCGGCATCCTGAACGGCATTGACTATACAGATTTCAGCCCGGACAACGACAAGAAGATCTATAAGCCTTACACTGTGGAGGACTTCCGCAAGAATAAGGTCAAAAATAAGATCGCCCTTCAGAAAGAGCTCGGCCTCAAGCAGGATGAGAAGTGCTTCATGATCGGTATTGTCTCCCGTCTGACAGATCAGAAGGGCTTCGACCTGATCGCTTATGTCCTGGAAGAGATGCTCTCCCTCGATGCGATCCAGATCGTAGTGCTGGGTACCGGCGAAGAGAGATACGAGAACATGTTCCGCTACTTCGACTGGAAGTACAACGACAAGATCTCCGCGAATATCTACTATTCAGACGAGCTGTCCCACAAGATCTATGCATCCTCTGATGCTTTCCTGATGCCTTCTCTGTTCGAGCCCTGCGGACTCAGCCAGCTGATGTCCCTGCGCTACGGCACACTTCCGATCGTCCGCGAGACCGGCGGTCTGAAGGACACTGTCGAGCCTTACAACGAGTACGAGAACACAGGAACGGGCTTCACGTTCGCAAACTACAACGCGCACGAGATGATGCACGCCGTTCGCTACGCTGAGAAGATCTACTATGATAAGAAGAGAGACTGGAACAAGATGGTAGAGCGCGCAATGAAAGCCGACTTCTCCTGGAAGCAGTCCGCTCTTAAATATCAGGAAATGTATGACTGGCTGATCGGCTGAACACAGTTGTAAGTTTTCGAAATGGCATTTATAATGGGGTGACGAGCGGAAAGCTCGTCACCCCGTTTTATATTTATTCAAGGCTCGCAGAGCGAGCTGCTGCGCCGCGTGCGGGCTGCCTGAAAGGAAACATCTGCCTTATCGCACGCGTGTGCATTATTCAAAAGGATTTCAAATAATGGCTTCAGATAACAAGAAAAAAACCGCCTCACTGGGCGGCGGCAATGTAGTGGCGCAGGCCGGAATTCTTGCGGCCGCCAGTATTTTGTCCAGGATCATAGGACTCCTGTACAGAGCGCCGCTGACGGCGATCATCGGCGACGAAGGAAACGGCTATTACGGAACGGCGATCAATATCTATACGATAGTACTTATGGTCTCCAGTTTCGGAGTGCCTTCGGCAATCTCCAAGCAGATGGCCCAGAAAATGGCTGTAGGAGACTACAAGAACGCGCAGAAGGTGTTCCACTGCTCTATGATCTACGCACTGGCTGTAGGCGTTGCCGGAAGTTTTCTTCTGTATTTTGGCGCAGGTGCCCTGGTGCCGCCTAACAGCGTTCCGGTTCTGCAGGTTTTTGCCCCGACAGTATTTCTTTTCGGTATTTTGGGCGTATTGAGAGGCTACTTCCAGGCCAATCAGTCCATGCTGCAGACGTCGGTCTCACAGATCCTGGAGCAGATCGCGAATGCGGTGGTCAGTATTTTGGCGGCTTATCTTCTGATGCAGACTGTAATGGGACAGGGCAAGACGATCGAGGCGATCCGAGGCGCGATGGGAAGCGCGCTGGGAACCGGCAGCGGCGTTCTCGTAGCACTGATCTTCATGGTATTCGTCTATATGAAGCACCGCGGCATGTTCATGGATCGTGTGTACGCGGATGTGGAGCATGAAGAGGAGCCCTTTGGTCCTCTCATGAAGGAGACGATCCTGGTGATCACGCCCTTCATCCTCAGCAGTTTCATCATGAACCTGACGACATCTCTGAATCAGACGATCTTTATCAAGATCATGATTCAGTACCGCCACTGGGAAGAGGCGCTGACTACGACGCTGTACGGGCTTTTCTCCAACAAGGCGGTCGTGATCACAAATATTCCGATCTCAATCGCGACGGCAGTGGCCGCGGCGATCTTGCCCAATATCTCCACGTCCTTTGCGAGGGGCGATCTCGTTGAGACCAGGAAACGCAGTACTAACGCGATCCGAATGACACTGGTCATCGCAGTTCCGTGCGCGGTGGGGCTTCTCGCGCTGGCAAAGCCGGTCACGATGCTGCTCTTCCCGCAGTGGGAGACGCTGGACGTGGCGGCGATCCTGCTGATGGAGCTCTCTGTGACAGTCATTTTCTATTCAGTCGGAACGATCATGAACGCGATCCTGCAGTCTATTGGAAGGATCCACATGCCGCTTGTAAGTGCCGGCATAGCACTCGTGATCCAGACTCTGGTGCTGTTTGCCCTGATGTTCCTCGCAGACCTGGGCGGACACTCACTGGCATTGTGCAGTCTTCTGTACTCCGCGCTGATCTTCGCGATTGACAGCTACTTCATATGCCGCTATTTGGATATGAAGATTCCTTTCGGGGAAGTATATGCAAGACCGATCGCTGCAGCGGCAGTCATGGGAATCGTAACGAGAATTGTGTACAATATTATTAACCGCTTTGGAATGGCGGCTATGGACAGGGTCTATTTTGTCAACCTGATCGCAACGGCTGTGTCTATCGCAGTGGCGGTGATTGTATATTTCTTCGTGCTGATCAAAATCGGAGGTCTTACGAAAGAAGATATATTGCAGGCGCCGAAAGGGACGGCTATTTTGAGGGTCTTGCAGAAGATTCGGTGGATATAATGGAGAAATGAGGGGGTGTCGTAATATTCGACACCCCCTTTTACCTGATCAGGAGCATCAGCTTGCCTCCATTTTCTTTCAGCCATTTTACTTTTGTCTTGTAATCGGGGATTATTCGTGCGACCTCTGCCCAGAAACGGGGAGAGTGGTTCATTTGCTTTCTGTGGCACAACTCGTGGACGACAACATAGTCGAGGACTTCCGGGGGTGCAAGGAGAAGAAGGCAGTTGAAATTAAGGTCTCCCTTGGAGCTGCAGCTTCCCCAGCGGGTTTTCTGGCTGCGGATCGTGATGCGGCCGTAATCGACGCCAACGAGAGGAGCAAAGTGCGCGACGCGCTCGGAAATCACAATGGAGGCTCTCTTTTTGAGACCGCGCAGCTGAGCATCAGTCAACGCGGGGACAGGATTGGCTTCTTCCTGTGCCTTGCGCTCCAAGACTCTCGCACGATGAACGCGGATCCATTCGCTTTTTTCATTTATGAACCGCTCAATGTCGCGCATGGGCACGCGCATAGGGGCGCGAACGATGACACGGCCGTCTTTCTTGATCTCTATAGCAAGGGTTTTCCTTTTGCTTCTGATCAGTTCATATTCCATGAGAGAAGGTGCCTCCGAAATGCAGGTTAAGCGCTCGGGAAGTGAGCCGCTGCTATACAAAAGAATTCAGGTACAAGAGAGGGGAGCTAACCGGCTCCCCTCTTAACTTAACGTATTTACTTGTTCAGGATAACGGTTCAGATCGTATCACCAATCAGCAGTTCAGATCGTATCACCGCCATCAGTTCAGATCGTATCACCGGTCAGCAGGTGATAAGCTTCTTTGTACTTATCGATGGTCTTGTCGATGACGTCCTGGGGAAGCAGGTAGTCGCTGTCGGGATTGGCCTTGAGCCAGTCGCGGACGAACTGCTTGTCGAAGGAAGGCTGGCCGTGGCCGGGCTCGTAGCCTTCGAGGGGCCAGAAGCGGCTGCTGTCGGGTGTGAGCATCTCGTCGCCGAGCACAACGTTGCCGTTTTCATCGAGACCGAATTCAAATTTGGTGTCGGCAATGATGATGCCTCTTGTCAGCGCGTAGTCAGCGCATTTCTTGTAGAGGGCGATAGTGCAGTCGCGGATTGTCTCCGCATACTCCTGACCGCGGCCGGGGAATGCTTTCTCAAGGACTTCAATGCTTCTCTCGAAGCTGATGTTCTCGTCGTGGTCGCCGATCTCAGCCTTGGTGCTGGGAGTGTAGATGGGCTCAGGGAGCTTGTCGCACTCCTGAAGGCCTTCGGGAAGCTTGATGCCGCAGACTGTGCCGTCTTTCTTGTAGCTGGCCCAGCCGCTGCCTGTGATATAGCCGCGGACGATGCACTCGATGGGGAGCATTGTGAGCTTTTGGCACATCATGCTGTTGCCGTCGAAACGCTCCTGACGGAAGAATTCAGGCATGTCGTTGACGTCGACACTGATCATGTGATTGGGGATGATATCCTTTGTCAGATCGAACCAGAAACGGGACATCTGTGTGAGAACAGTTCCTTTCTTGACGATCTTGTTTTTCAGGATCACGTCAAACGCGGAGATCCTGTCGGTGGCCACCATGATGAGCTTGTCGCCGATGTCATAAATTTCACGTACCTTACCTTCTTTGACGGGAGTATATTCCTGCATGCCTCGTTCCTCCTTCGGATTTTAACTCTCAATTTCAGCACTTCAGGTTCGATTGCATTGCATTCAAATCTGTAAATGTCCAGAGGCGCTGCGCCCCTTGTTCGTCCCGGAAAAATGACTAAAAACGATCCGATGAGCGAACTCACCGCCTCTTATTTATTCGTTTTTCCGTGGTGCTGAATAGTTATCAAATAAATACTTCTTTAGTATAATCATTTTCAGATACAAAACAATTGCTTAAATGCGCAGAATTTGCCTTTATAAAGGGTTTGACAGAGGCATTTGTCACAAACTGCTGTCAAAACAGAGGCAAAAGGCAGGATAGGAAACAGATATATGGAACAGCAAAACCTTATTCTGGGGATTCTCGCCCACGTGGATGCGGGCAAGACCACCCTTTCAGAGGCGCTCCTCCACATCACGGGAGCGGTCAGGAACGCCGGGCGCGTGGACCACGGCAACGCGTTCCTGGATACAGATGAGATGGAAAAAGAGAGAGGGATCACTATTTTTTCCAAACAGGCCAGATTCACTTCGGCGCGCGGAGAGGTCACAAGGACCTATACTTTGCAGGACACTCCGGGGCACGTCGACTTTTCCACAGAGATGGAGCGCGTTCTGGGAATTCTGGACTGTGCAGTATTGGTCATCAGCGCGGCGGACGGCGTGAACGGACAGGTCCGCGTACTGTGGCGGCTTCTGGCGCACTATGACGTCCCCGTATTTATTTTTGTCAACAAGATGGACCAGAACGGCGCCGACAGAGAGGCTCTGATGGAGGCTATAAAGAAGGAACTGAGTGCGGGATGTGTAGACATCATGCCCGGTCCGGAAACCGTGAGTACAGGACCGATCTCTTCCGGCAGCCTTGTACAGAGCCTTGACATGGACCAGGTGCAGGAGGAGATCGCGGTCTGCGACGATGAGCTCATGAACCGCTATCTGGAGGGTGAGAAAGTATCGATCGATGATATTTGCGCTCTGACAGCGGGAAGAAAGCTGTTTCCGGTGCTCTTTGGCGCAGCGCTGAGGGAGCAGGGCGTGAGTGAGCTCCTTGAATGCCTTGATATGCTGATCCAGCCTCCGACTTACAGGGAGGAGTTTGGCGCCAAGGTCTTCAAGATCACCAGAGATGGCGGAGCAAGACTCACATGGATGAAACTGACAGGCGGAAAACTCTCCGTCAAGACTCCTCTTGAGGACTGCCCCGACGACAAGGGCATGCCGGAGAAGGTGGAGCAGATCCGCTTTTATTCGGGTGGCAAATTTGAGACCAGACAAGAGGCAGTGGCGGGCGAAGTGTGCGCCGTGACCGGCCTCACCAGGACACGGATCGGTCAGGGGATCGGAGCACAGTCCGGCGCGGAAGAAGAACTTCTGCAGCCCGTTCTGCGCTGCAAAGTGATCCTGCCGCCCGGTGAAGACCTGTTCAAAGCCTATAGGAATCTCTCTATTTTGGAAGAGGAGGATCCGACCCTGCACCTCATGTATGATGAGGAGAAAAAAGAGATCACGGCCCAGATCATGGGACAGGTGCAGAAAGAGATCCTGCAGCGCATGATCCGGGAGCGGCTGGGGCTGCGCGTGGATTTCGGAGACCCTTCGATCATTTACAAGGAGACGATCGCCAGAGCAGTGGAAGGAGTGGGGCATTTCGAGCCGCTTCGGCACTACGCGGAGGTGCATCTGCTTCTGGAGCCCGGCATTCCCGGGAGCGGCCTGGTGTTTGAGAACCGATGCAGGGCGGATGTGCTGGCAGTGAACTGGCAGCGCCTGATCATGACGCATCTGGAAGAGAAAAGGCATAGAGGCGTACTGACCGGGGCGGAGATCACGGATATGAAGATATCGCTCCTGACGGGAAGAGCCCACCTCAAACACACGGAGGGCGGAGACTTCCGCCAGGCCACTTACCGCGCGGTGCGACAGGGACTCATGATGACGGAGAGTGTCCTTTTGGAGCCTTTCTACAACTTCCGGCTGGAGATTCCGCAGGAATCCCTGGGCAGGGCTCTGAACGACCTGCAGCAGATGGGGGCTGATTTCTCGCAGCCTGATCTGGAGGAGGGGCGCTCGATCATCACGGGAAGCGCGCCGGTATCCAAGATTGCCAACTACGCGGAGACACTGGCGACTTATACGCGGGGAGAAGGGCAGATCACCTGCACACTGAAAGGATACGAGCCCTGCGTGAACGCGGAGGAGATCATTGAGGCTTCCGGATACGACCCCGAGCTGGACCTGAGAAACCCGACGGGATCGGTATTCTGTGCTCATGGAGCCGGAACGCCGGTGCCCTGGTATGAAGTGCGTGAGCGGATGCATGTTGACAGCGGGTGGCGGGATCCTTCGGACGGACCAAGAACCGGTAAGGCCTTATTAGGCTATGAGGACGAGCAGTGGGACGAAGACTTGGCCTATGGTGGAGCCGGCAGGACGGGCATGCGCGCAGGTGTTAAAAAAGAGGAGAAACCAGCTTCTTTCGCCGAGAGAGAGGCCAGATTCTTTGCCGAGGAGGACGAGCTGCGCCGTATTTTCGAGCGCACGTACGGACCGATCAGGAGCCGCTTTGGTGAAGACGAATATGACACAGGAAGATCAGTCAAGTCCTGGAAGAAAGCGTCCCGCGTGATCAGCGCGGATCCGCCGGACAAGAGGTCACACGCGGCCAAAAAACTGTCGGAGAAAGAATACCTTCTGATCGACGGTTACAATATTGTGTTCGCCTGGGAGGATCTGCGGGAACTGGCCCAGAAAGATATCATGGCAGCCAGGGATAAGCTGGTAGACCTGCTTGTGGACTTTGCAGGATTCAGAAAAGAGCACGTGATCCTGGTCTTCGACGCCTATAAAGTGCGGGGAGGCAAAGGAGAAGTGATCCACGTAGGAGATATCGACGTTATCTATACCAAAGAGGCGGAGACAGCGGACCTCTACATCGAAAAGGCGGCTCATGAGCTCACTAAGAAGTACAAGGTGACAGTCGCGACATCGGATGCAGTGGAACAGGTCATCATCTATGGCGCGGGTGCATACAGGATGTCGGCGCAGAACCTCCTGGAGGAACTCATGCTCACAAAAGGCATGATGCGCGAACACTATGAGAAGAAGGAAGGAAAGAAGGCCGGCGGTCTTTTGGCAGGGATGGATGAGGAGACGGCTGAAGCTCTGAAAAAGCATCTGAAGGAGATGGAAGAGAGCGAGTGAAGCAGGCGCGGGATTCCCGAAATCGTGCTCAATAGTGCATGCCCGAACGCATAGATTCAGCTTCCTTTTTGAACTTAAATGCATTACAATTATCTCATATAAGGGTATCAGAAACTTGTTTGGCCGATGAGGCCGGAAAGGAGTATTTTATGGCAATCAGACTTTTCAAATGTGAGAAGTGCGGAAGTATGGTTCTGAAACTTAACGCGAAGGGATGTTCTCCGTCCTGCTGCGGCGAGCCTATGAAAGAGATCGAAGCGGGCACGACCGACGCTGCAAGGGAGAAACATGTTCCGGCGGTTACTGTTGACGGCGATACCGTAACTGTACAGGTTGGTTCTGTGGCACATCCCATGGCGGATGTTCACTATATCCAGTTCATCATCCTTGAGACCAAGAGCGGATTCCAGTATGCGGAGCTTCAGCCCGGTCAGGAGCCCAAGGCAGTCTTCAAGGCAGCAGATCCTGTAGCGGCTTATGAGTACTGCAATCTGCACGGATTCTGGAAAGCAGACATCTGATCTGAAATAATTACAAACACGAAATGAACAGGGAGGCCGGCGGAGCGACGCCGGCCTCTTTGACGATGCTTACACATTGCGGAGCCGCCTGGCGGTGAGAGCAGGTCCTAATTGATAAAAGGAAGAGCGGTTAAACATGGCAGAGACAATTAAGAAGAACGCAAATACAAAGAAATCCAGGTGTCCGGTGTCAAAAAAGTGCGGCGGCTGCACCATGATCGACGTCCCTTACGCGGAGCAGGCCGAGCGCAAGCAGCAGCTCGTGGAAGAATTGATCGGAAACTTCGGGCGTGTAGATCCGATCATACGCATGAAAAACCCGGACCACTACCGGAATAAGGTGACGAGCGTGTTTGCTCCCGACAAGAAGGGAAAGCCCGTGTGCGGGATCTACAAAGCGGGAACACACGATGTCGTTCCTGTCAAGGCGTGTCTCCTGGAGGATCTGCGGGCGGACAGGATCATCCAGACGGTATTCGCGCTTATGGAGTCCTTCAAGATCCGCGTCTATGACGAGGACCGAAAAACGGGGTTCCTGCGCTATGTCCAGGTGCGTACCGCCCGCAGCACTAAGCAGGTCATGGTGACACTGGTCACAGCGGAATCCGCTTTTCCTGTGGGCAAGAAGTTTGTGAACGCCCTCTTGAAGCGCCATCCCGAGATCACGACTGTCGTGCAGAACATCAACGACAAGCAGACCACGATGGTACTCGGCGACCGCGAAAAAGTGCTGTTCGGTCCCGGTTATATCGAGGACGTCCTCTGTAAGAAGCGTTTCCGCATCTCTTCCAGATCCTTCTACCAGGTTAACTCCATTCAGACGGAGAAACTTTACAATATCGCATTGGACTACGCGGGCTTTTCGGGCAAGGAGAGAATTCTCGACGCTTACTGCGGCATCGGAACGATCGGAATCATCGCCTCCGACCGCTGCAATGAGGTGCTCAGCGTGGAGCTCAATCCCGAAGCGGTGAAAGACGCGAAAGTCAACGCCAAACTCAACGAAGCGAAGAACGTCGAAGTATTCCGCAATGATGCCGGCCGCTTCATGAGAGATATGGCCGCCAAAAAAGAGAAGCTCGACATCCTATTCATGGATCCTCCCAGGAGCGGCGCCAGCGAGGAATTCCTCATGGCGGCGTTGGAACTGAAGCCGGCTAAGATCGTCTATGTATCTTGTGAGCCGACGACACTTGCAAGGGACCTCGCTATTTTGGCAGAGGGCGGATATGAGATGAAGAAGGCGGTGCCTGTAGATATGTTCCCCTATGTTGAGGGGGTCGAGACTGTCTGTTTACTGACACGTAATATGTAGGATAAGGAGGGCATTATGCGGGAGATCAGCAGACTGCTTGCGGGATTGATGATAGTCTGCGTGTCATGCACGGCGTTTATCACCGGGTGCGGTGAAGGGTCCGGAATGGAGAATGCTGCAGGAATGGATACCGCAGCAGGAACGGAAACGGCTGCAGAGACGGAGGAGGCTGTTTCGGCGACGACAGCGGAAAGCGTCTCGGAGCCCCGGGAGGAGTCCGCTCAGAAAGAAAAGCCCCGTCTTGTCGAGGATGACGAGGAAGAAGTGACGCCGGACAGAGCGCTGATGAAAGCTAATCAGGTTCAGAATGCAGGCGACGCGGTCATCTATCCGGTCCAGAAGGATAAGACGAATGAAAAGAAAGACTATTCTGTCTTTGTCTATATGGTAGGGTCTGATCTGGAAGCCTCCTATGGTTATGCGACGCGTGATATGCAGGAGATGACGGATTCCGGGATCGATTTTTCCAAAACGAATCTTCTGGTCTATACGGGCGGTTCCCGAATGTGGAAATCCGATATACCCAGTAATCAGAATAACGTGCTGGATATGAGCCTTGAGGGCGGGGACCGGGTCGTTGCTGCCACGGGGCACACTTCAGACATGGGCGCTCCGGAAACGCTGGAGGCTTTTCTGGATTATGCGGTTACTTATTACCCGGCAGACCATTATGCCCTCATTTTCTGGGATCATGGCGGCGGGTCTGTTTACGGTTATGGAAATGATGCGATTTATTCAGGGGATTCTCTTCTGCTTAAGGAGATGGATGCAGTACTGGAGAAATCTCCCTTTGGAAAGAATGGAAGTGCGCATCTTGACTGGGTCGGTTTTGATGCCTGTCTGATGTCAACCGCTGAGAATGCGGCTGTCTGGAGCAAATACGCGGATTATCTGGTCGCTTCCGAAGAGACGGAGCCGGGCGACGGATGGTGCTACAGCTTCATGAATGTTCTGAACGAGACGAATGAAGCAGAAGATATCGGCAAAGCGATCGTCGATGCATATAAAGCATTTTATGCGGCCAAAAGAAGTCCCCTGAATGACCCGGATATCACGTTGGCCGTGCTGGATCTTAAGCAGATGGATCCGCTGGTCGACAGTATTGATGCCCTGGTCCTGAAGATGAAGACAGACGTCGATGGACAGGAGTTCCCGGAACTGGTCAGGAGCCGGTCTTCGACGAAAACCTTTGGCCTGAGAGACTCCAGGGCGACGGCTTATGATCTGCTGGATATAGGGGATCTCTCGTCTAAAATGAAAGAGATCTATCCTGAGGAGTCGAAGGCTGTTGAAACAGCACTGGGTGCAGCCATCATTTATAATACGGATGAAGTAGAAGGATCCTGCGGACTGTCACTGTATTTTCCGGGTGAGAACAGGGAACTCTACGAGGCTGTGGTCTCAAATGGGGATGAAAATCTTTATATATCCGATGATTATGCATCTTTTGTCGATCAGTATACGGAAAAGTGGATGACAGCTTCCGCTGTCGACTGGAATATGCCTGAACCGGAGAATACCGGTGAAGAGGTGACACTTCAGCTCACTCAGGATCAGGTAGAGAACCTTGATAAAGCAACCTATACGGTGCTGATCGATGAGGGTGACGGGTTTTACCGCAGGGCACTCTGCAAGGTCGAGGTAGAACCTGATGAAAACAACATGCTCCATATACCGACGGATCCGACTCTGATCTATGCGGCCGGTGACTTAGGCAGTATGTCCGTACCAAGTGCATTCGTCCAGTCGGAGACACGTGAAGGCAAGGCGACGTATGACAGTATGCGGATGTTCTTCTGCTATGGAACGGAAATGACTTCTGAACCGTACGACTATGTGACGGCAACGGTTGAGGAAACAGACGGGGTCTTCTCGGTCAAATCCTTCAGCTACAAAGATGCATCCTTTTTGTCTGGCGGCAAGAATTCTGTTGATCTTAGTCAATATGTAGCACTAAATGAATATACTTCAGACGAAGTTTACCCGACACGTTCCGAAGACGGCACGATGCTGCCTTATTATGAGTGGGATGTCCAGTCAGGAGTATTTCAAGCTTATCTGCTCCAGATTGATGAGAGCCTGCATTTCGAGGGGAAAAAAGCAAGTGCGCTCGGTTCGCCGACGGTCGTTCAGGTCATTCTAAGGGATATCAACGGCACGGAACATGGCTCTGAGATCTGTGAGATCAATAAGGGAACGGATGGCTATGTGGAATACGAAAAGATCGTTAAGAACACAGAGAAAGGAACGCTGACTTTCGAGATCCATGATAAGGAAGCCTGGCTGACATCCTATTCCGGGGAAGATATATCGATCGAGATTCCCTCCGAGATAGATGGATATCCCCTGACCCGGGTCTGTGAAGGCGCGATTCAGTCCGCTTATTCTCTGCGCGAACTCACGATCCCGGAAGGGGTCACAAGCTTGGAGCATTCTGCGGTCAGCTATGTGTCTGATCTTCAAGTACTGACGCTTCCCTCCACACTTGAAAACATTGAGCGGGCGCCCATAGGATCCGCGGAAAGTCTCGAGAAGATCATCGTTAACGGAAAGAGCAAAGCAGTCTGTGATAAAGACGGCGTCCTTTTTTCGGCTGACGGGAAGACGCTGATCCGCTATCCGGAAGGCAGGGGGCGGTTTTATAGCGTGCCGGCGGGAACGGAAGAAATCGCCTATCATGCTTTTTATAAGGCAGACCTTTTTGGAGTCAAATTTCCGGAGACTCTGAAGAGTATTCAGAATTATGCCTTTGAGGGATGCCGGAGTCTGGATGAGCTTGTTCTGCCGGACAGTCTTGAACATATTGGGGCCGGAGCCTTCAGCGCAGGTTTTACTTTCTCTGACGATGAAGAAGCCGGACTGATCGATAAGGTCAGGATTGGGTCTAAACTCAGCGATATCGGCCTTGAAGCATTTTCAGGATATCCAATCGTCGGTTTTGAGGTCAGTGAAGAAAATAAAGCTTTTTCAGCTGTGAACGGTATGATCACATCGAAGGCGGGCGATGTTTTAAACCTGTGCCCGGCAGAGATCGGCGGTTCGGTGATCGTGCCTGACGGGGTCGTCGGACTGACGCCCGGCGTTTTTGCCCAGCTTCCGCCGAATACCTCTTTTTATTTTCCCGATTCACTGGTACGTATGGAACTTAATGATTTTCCTTGCGGGCGTGATGATGCTTATTCAGCTGTTTATGATCTGACGATCTATTGCAGTGAAGGCTCGGCAGCTGAAACATTTGCCGTCAAGAACGGGTTGAATCATGTGATCACCGCGCCCGGAGAAATAGATCTGAAGACTTATACCAATGAGTCTGTTCCGGGCCTGAACGGGGTATATAGTTTCAGGGTCTATGATGATCACGCTGTCTTTACCGGTTATAAAGGCAATGACAGCAGTATCGCGATTCCGGATACGGTAAAAGGCGTGCCGGTGACTGAGATCGGTGATGGTGAGAAAGCCATTTACAAAAGCAGCCTGTCACTCGATATCGATTTCTTTAATTATGAAGATGATACAGTCGAAGTCGCAAATCTGGGCCAATATATGTCGGATGATCTGATTGGAGTGGATATTCCGGACACGGTTACCCGAATCAATGACGGCGCATTTGCGGATATTTCGATCAAGATCAAAGAATTCCGTCTTCCGGATAATCTTGAAGCGCTCGGCCCGAGAACTTTTGGCGGTACATATTCGAAAGCATCCATCGGCAGCTTTATCATTACAGAAGACAATCCGAATTTCATGACAAAAGATGGTGTGCTGTTTACAAAAGACGGAAAAACGCTTTTGAGATTTCCGACAAGAGCGACGACAGATCTGGCAGCGCTGACGATCGAAAAGGACGGATATGAATCCCGTTATATTTATCAGATCCCTGATGGATGTGAAGACATCGGGCGTTACGCCTTTGCCAATACAGAACTGATCGATGCAACAGGCAGATTCGAGCTTTCCGCAGATAATCTTGAGGTGAGATTTTCACCTGAGATCGTGACGATCGAGGGTTATGCTTTTTACGATGCCTATGTCACAGCTGTGGAAATGAATGAGGGTCTTGAGAGCATCGGTGAAAGTGCATTTGAGACATGCCGCCTTCAGACTGATGAACTGATATTGCCCTCTACCGTGACCTCACTGGGAGATTCGGCTTTTGAGCGTGTTTACAGAAAAGTAGAGGAAGGCGAGTCATATGAGCTGGTCTATGGATTCAGACATATAGAACTGCCCGAAGGACTCAAGTCCATTGGAAAGGAAGCTTTTTCAAGCTTCAGCGATTCACATTATACCTGTGATGCGTTGGTCATCGGGAGAAGACTAACAGACATCGCAGAAGGGGCGTTTAATGATTTCTATACGACAGGCTTTGAGGTGAATGCAAAGAATTCTTCATTCAGCAGTATAGACGGCTGCCTGCTTGATGGAAACGGTGAGACGTTGATCACCGTACCGCAGGGCTGGCAGGGAATGCTGAAGGTACCTGAAGGAGTGATTAAGATCGGTAAATATGCGGTTTATGAATGCACCGGTATGACGGATATCTATATCGGTCCGGAGGTCACGTATATCCATCCCCAGGCGATCTATACTTATAATGCTGAAGAACCTGTCATTCACGGTGTAAGCGGGTCTGAGGCAGAGAAATTTGCAGTATCCAGGGGCTATACATGGAAGGAGGAAGAAGAATGAAGAGGTCATTTGTTTTTTCATCTTTTGCATGCATGATTCTCCTTCTGTCTATGACCGGGTGCGGATATGGTAAAAATGCGGTTCTGGAAGGCATATTGCCAACAAGGATCGAGAATATTACAGACGAGGATGTGGTTCCGGAAGGGGCAGAAGGAGCGCTGTCTTCGGAAACAGATAACTATGATGCATCTGCTTTCGTTCCCAGGATGTTGGCAGGCACATGGAAGCTTCAGACCATCGAGGGCGAAATGCCGGCCATAGAGGTCCCTGTGAAGACGGGCAGTGGGACAGAGTCCTGCAGTGTGGGAGTATTCCCGGACAGCATGATCTTTGTGGATACGATCAGAGGTAATGAATCGGAAGTCTACAGGATCAGTTTTGATGATTACTATTATATGCAGGCGGCTTATAAACCCGTAGAAGACAGCGAAGAAGACCTGTCAGAATTCAGGATGCTGTTCGATGTTGTCGGAAAAACATTGGCTGTCGGATTTACCGGAGAGGTAACTGACGAACGGTATTACACAAAAAATGTCGATACGGTGGATATATTTGAGATTGATTACGGTTTTGAATGGAGCGGCTACGAGCTGACGCTGAATTACGGCGGAGCCAGCGCAGTCTATGTTCCGTCGACATTTGAAGGAGATATGCAGAAAGCCTGCGAAGGCTTTTCCGGAACCAATGGGCAGGTCAAGATGCCTGATTGGCATTTTTCTCCTCTGCAGATGAACGGTGACGGCAAAGGAATGGTCGGCACCGTTTATGACAGAAATGTTGAGATGGAATACAGCTTTGGGGAAGACGGCAGTTTTTCCGTCACGACAGAGTACGGCGAAGTCTTTTCCTTTGACCGCTACTGGTACTCCGATTCCTGCCTGACGTTGCCTTCAGGGAACCTGAAGATGATGTATCAGCATGATCTTTTAAATTTTTATTCCGAAGATCAATATAGGTCTTGGCCTATGGAAGCTAATTTCTTAACGGAAGAACTGACGATGGCCGGGAAGAAGCTTGGCAGCCCGCTCTGGCGCCATGTCAAGGAACTGATCATGCAGGGCTATAAAACGGACGTTGATATAGGGCAGAGTATGATTCCTTCCGGATGCGTGAGTCCGGAATTTGAACTCAGATTCAGGACGGCCGGAATCATCGTCAGGGCAGTCAATCCGACAGATTTGGATCTGCCGCTCGGTGCCTGCATCATCTTCAGATACCGGTTTGACGAGGAATCAGGTAATATTTTGCGAAGGGTCAGACTTATTACAGGCAATGGTTTTGTGAAATGCGGTGAAACGACAAAAGAGGATCTCGCAATCTACAACAATCTCTTTCCGGTCAGCGACCATGTGATGCGCGCACAGTTGTCGGCGATTGGCAGTTTGGACGATTATGATTTTGAAGATTACAATGCAAATGTGCTTGAAGGCATGGATGGCGACGGTTCACCGATTTTCCTGCAGCTGGAGATGGAAGGAAAAAAGCTGCACTCTTTCAGCTGCGGCCTGTCTGTTTTTGAGAACAGGAGCCTTGATCAAAATATTGCTTATGAAAATCTTTCAGATCTTTCACCGGAAAAGTGTGAAAGACTGGCAGCCCGCCGGGATGAGATCGCAAAGAATGTCAATGCCGGATTTGCGGATCTTTCCGATGTGGCCTGCGATACCTATGGGACAATTTATATTCCCTGGAACAGTGTCTTTTCTTACGGTAAGGCGGAACTGTCGGATAAAGGGAAGCAATTGCTGGACAAGGTTTCTGATCGATATGTCCGTGCGGTCGGGACATATGATGATATTGCCGGGGTCCAGATCGGGGTCAATGCACGGTGTGATCTTGTCGAACACGGACGGTCCTTTACCGGACCGAGAGCAGAGGCCGTAAGTGAGTATCTGAATGATCAGATGGCACAGAAAGGCGGGAAATTCAGCACATCCCCGGTGGGATACGGCGAGACCGGATATCTGCAGGAAGAGGGAGTCGATACCTTGGGGAGCAATCTCATATCGATTCGTTTTATTCTTGATCCAGCGAGTGTCGGAGAGATGAGCGGAAAGGAGATCAGCCTGATCTATAGAGAGGCAGAAGGAGAAGATTCTTATCGCTATCTGAAGCAGGACGCGGAACTGGTTGGAGAAGAACGGGCTGCATTCGCGGAAAAATATAGCGGTACTTATAATGCGGACAGCTATGAGAATGAAGCAATCGGTATGAAATGGAAATTGCCGAAAGGATGGCATTTCTATGATGACGATGAATTGACTGCCTATAATGGGAAGTCAGCCGAAGAGATGCTTTTAAAAGACCTTCCGATTTACATTTTTGCTGCTGTCAATGATGATTATGACACGATGATCGATATTCGTCTGTATCCCTGTGATTCGACGACTTATGAGACGGCCGGTGAGGAATTTGCGAAAAGTCTCTTTGATTCTTACGCATCCGTCTGTCGGACGAATTACAGCGATGTCACGGCGGAAACAGAGGATGTAACGCTTGGAGGAAGGACCGTGAAAAAGGGAACCTTCAAGTTTACGGCTGGCGATCAGGAATTTATCCGTAAACAGTATTATCTGGTCTTCCCTGATGCCGCCGCTGTTATTACGCTTTCAGGGACAGAAGACAGCAAGATCCTTGATGATCCGGGTCTGAAGTGATCCGGGTCTCAGAGGTTCGCTCTGCGAGCCTTCACCATGGGAGAAAACAAATGAGTGCACAAGAATCGTGGAAAGAAGCATATCGGGAACTGGTCGGCACCATTGTAAAGATGGGATATCCTGAGGATTTTGGCAAAGTGATCGCCAAAAACCTGGGATCCGAGAAGACAATGCGGCGGATGACTGCATACCTGCACAATGCAAAGCCGCGTTCCGCGGAAGAAATTGCAGACGAAATGCTGGCGATCATGAGCGACCGGGAGCGGTGGATCAAAAAGAAGGAAGCTGAGCAGGCAAACGCCAAATATAATGAGCTTTTGTATTACGGGTTGGGAGAGGACTGAGCAACGAATTCCGATTTAGAATTCATGTCAGAAAGTCCTCCGCGATCTGCGAAAAGACGGCAGTTCCTTCCCAGAGGACATCTTCGTCAATGTTCAAGGCTCGCAGTGCGAGCCGCTGCGCCGCGTGCGGGTTGCCTGAAAGGCAACACCTTCCATTCCGCACGCGTGTGCATCATTTA
>JBGUJH010000003.1:0-11253 GCA_045113775.1 Lachnospiraceae bacterium
GGAGAGCAGACGGAAGAATATGCCAGGACGAGAAGAATTCTGAATGCCTACTGCAACAGGATGAACGTTTCTCTGGTATACGTGATCAAGGTAGACCAGAGTGACTATGAGAGCTTTGTCTCTGTTTTCAATGCCGTTGATAATTCTGTGGACAATTCCCATTACGAGGAGTGGGAGCTCGGGCATCCGCGTGAGACCACAAACGATGAGTACCGGGAAGCATACAGAGAAATATATGAAAATGAGTCTCCGTTCGAGATCATATACCGTCTTAATCCGGGGCAGGGTCTGCGCCCGCATATCACTATGATCGTTCCGATCGATAATGATGAAGGGAAAGTATCCGCGCTGCTGTGTGTGCAGAGGCCGATCAGCGAACTGGCTTCAGTAATATTGAGCTTTGTGTCATACATCATTATCGCATCTCTGGTCCTGGTTTTGGTCGTAGCTCAATTTGTGGTGCGTTTTTTAAGAAAATGGGTAGTCAAACCGATCAGGAAGATCTCAATCGAAGCGACACGCTTCGCGAAGGAGAACACGAAGGGCGAGGAACTCGGAGACGTCAGCAAATTCGAGGAGATCTATAATCTCTCGCGCTCCATCGATAAGATGGAGACGGATATGGTCAACTATATCGACAATCTGACCACGGTCACAGCGGAGAGGGAGAGAATCGGGACAGAGCTGAATTTTGCCAAACAGATCCAGTACAGCTCCCTGCCGACCAAATTCCCGGCGTTTCCGGACAGGGAAGAATTCGATGTTTATGCCTATATGAAACCTGCCAAAGAGGTGGGCGGCGACTTCTATAACTTCGTACTGGTCGATGACGACCATCTCGCCGTGTGGATCGGCGACGTCTCGGACAAGGGCGTGCCGGCCGCGCTGTTTATGATGTCGATCAATATCATGATCAATATCCGCACCTCCATGGGCGGGACACCTGCTGATATCATGGAGTTTGTGAACGACAATATCTGCGAGCACAACGGGGAGAACATGTTTATCACGATCTGGCTGGGAATCCTTGAGATCTCTACAGGGCGGCTGACATTTGTCAACGCAGGACATGAAGACATGGCTGTTTACCGTGGGGGCGGTGAATTCGAGCTCTATAAGACCAAGCATAATATCGCCGTCGGAATACAATCGGGTATGGTCTACAAAGACTTTGAGATGCAGCTTGGTAAAGGTGACAAAATATTCATCTACACGGACGGAGTTCCCGAAGCGACAGACCCTTATGACACACTATTTAACACAGACAGGATGATCAGCGCCCTGAATGAGCGTAAGGACGGGTCGCCGCAGGAATTCCTTGAGATCGTGTACACGCGGGTAAAGGAATTTGTGGGTGACAGAACGCAGTTTGATGATCTGACCATGGTCGGCCTGGAACTGAAATGAGCCGGCAGCTTTCCCGGCATACTTTGCACCTTTGGACCTGAGAGGATGGAGCAATGAAAAGACTTACTGCAGTACTGCTGGCAATCTCTTTGACGATATCTGCGTGCGCGGCGCCTTCCGGCAGCAGTGTGGGCAGCGGGAGCGGCGCGGCATCCGGCGGACAGAGTCAGGCTGGTGAACAGAGTCAAGCCGGTGAACAGAGCCAGGCAGGCGGGCAGAGTCAGACAGAAAGCGGAGAGGGATTCGTAGCTGCGGGGGAGGACCGGGAGGAGACTGCCGGTGAACAGGCGCAGGACAGTACCACCGAAAGCTCTGCAGAAGGGGGAGCGCAGGCTGGCCTGGTGATCATAGAGGAGCGGGAAGGAAATTACAGGTCGGCTGCAGGCAAAAAGAAGTCGAAGGCCACGGATCCGGCGAACTCTGTGCTGAAGGCAGCTGAGGGGAGCGGGGAGAACACCCCGAAGGTCTCTCAGAAAAAAGACTATACGGTCATGGTCTACATTGTGGGCTCCAATTTGGAGAGCCGCTATGGCAGCGCTACCAACGACATCGCGGAGATGAGGCAGGCGGGTCTTGACTACGATAAGACGAACCTTCTGGTATATACGGGAGGAAGCAAAAGGTGGGTCAGTGACATTCCCAGCACCAGCAACAACGTGCTGGACCTGTCAAAGGACCCGGAGGAGAAAGACAGCAAGGAGAGGATCGTCGCCCATACGGATAAGAGCGCGAACATGGGAATCCCTCAGACGCTGTCTGAGTTTGTGAATTACTGCGCGGAGAATTATCCGGCGCAGCACTACGGATTGATCCTGTGGAACCACGGGGGCGGACCTCTGTGGGGATACGGGAGCGATGAGCTGTTTAAAAATGACAGCCTTCTCCTGGAAGAACTGCGCAGCGCCATGGATGCGACCGTGTTCGGACAGGAGCAGGACGGACAGCAGCGCCTCAGGCTCGACTGGGTGGGATTTGACGCCTGCCTTATGGGAGGCCTGGAGAGCGCAAGGCTGTGGAAGAACTACGCCTATTACCTGGTGGGGTCGGAGGAGCTTGAGCCCGGCAGAGGCTGGGACTATACATTTCTGAGTGTTCTCAATGAGACCGGTGATCCGAAGGAAATAGTGAGTAGGATCGTGGACTCCTACGGCAGTTACTATGAGAAGAACCGGTCGCAATTCTTTAATCCCGATGTGACGCTGTCGGCGCTGGACCTCTCGAAGACGGACGAGGTGGTCAGCGCGGCTGACGGACTCTTTGCCGCCATGAGGGCGGATATCGGAGAGGGAAAATACGCGCAGCTCAATCAGGCCAGGGGCAAAGCAAAGGCTTTTGGACTGAGCGCATCGGATTCCAAAGCAGAAGCATATGATCTGATCGACTTGCGGGACCTGGCTGCCAAGACCGGAGAGATGTATCCGGAGGAGAGCAGTAAGCTTCAGGCGGCAGTCGACGGGATGGTGATCGGCGCTGTCTCCAACGTTGAAGGGACGGGAGGCGTCTCTATTTATCTGCCCGGAGACAACCGGGAGCTTTATGAGGTGTCGCAGGAGCTGTACACGCCGGAGGATCTCCTCTCCGATGAGTACGGAGAGTTTGTGAACGCTTATACGGGAGAGTGGTTTGCCGGCATCGATGCGGACTGGACTCTGGCGGACCTGCAGAAAGGAAACGCTGAGTGGACGCTCGCGCTGACTCCCGAGCAGGCAAAATATGCCTCGGAGTGCAGCTATACTGTGCTGTTCAGGAACGGATGGGGAGACTACCAGATCGCGACCTGCAACACCAGGATATATGCGGATGAAAACAATATTTTGCACGTGCCGCAGGACCCGCTTCTGCTGACGGCAGAGACGGACCTGCAGGAATCGGCCAGGCCATGGGCCTGCTACCAGATATCTGACAGTGAAGGCGAGAGTATTTATAAGACCGCCGGGACGATCCTGTCGAGCGGACACGAATTCAGCGGTTTTAACAAGAGCGTGGACGAGGAGGTCTCGATCTCTGTCAAAAACGTGACCGGCCAGAGGGACACGACAATTCAGGACGTCATCTCTGACTCGGGGGGAGTGTCCCTGAGCGGCAAGGGATCCGTGGACGTGTCGGGATACCGGTCTATCGTCGATACCGGCGGCGATACGATCTGCCCGGTCAGAGACGATAATGGTCAGATGAAGCCCTACACGGAATGGGAGTACAAGGGATATCTCTTCTACCAGCTGGCGATCGACGACTCCTTCCGGTTCTTCATGAAACCGGCGTCGGAATTTGAGGTCGACTGCATCTGCCAGGTGACTGTAAAAGATGTAAACGGAAATCTGCACGGGACGGACTTCGTGGAACTTGATCCGGAAAGAGAAGGAGAGAAGGCGGAGACAGAGACGGAGAAGGGCACGCTGTATTTTGACATCAAAGAAGACCACGCGGAGCTCACGAAATACGAAGGGCAGGACACTTCGCTGACAGTGCCGGACAGCGTCTCGGGCAAGCCGGTGACGGTGGTCGGAAAGAGTGCTTTCTCAGGAAAGGACGCGCTTGAATCTGTGACATTGCCGGACAGTGTCACACAGATCGGAAAAAGCGCTTTCTACGACACGGGAGGACTGCGGCAGATTATTTTGCCGGCACGGCTCGAATCGATAGGAATGGCTGCATTCCGTAAATCCGGCATCGAAGAGATTAAACTGCCGGCGGGACTTAAGAAGATCGGCAGAGCCGCGTTCATTTACAGTGGCCTTAAATCGGTAGAGATCCCGGATTCGGTGCGGGAGATCGGAGGGGCGCCTTTTGCGGGATGCAAAGCGCTGACAGAGATCAGTGTGAGCGGCGGCAATACCACCTATAAGTCCGTGGACGGCGTGCTCTATACAACGGACGGCAGAAGTCTGATCCAGTATCCGGCCGGGAAAGGCAGCGGAGAGTATACGGTCGAGGACGGCACGGAGGAGATCGGTTACGGCGCCTTCGCTCAGACGGGACTGGAAAAAGTAAACTTACCGGAAACCCTGCTGACTATCGACAATGACGCTTTCTTCGAATGTTACGCGCTGACACAGCTGCAGCTTCCGGATTCCCTGCAGAGGATCGGGAGTATGGCTTTCGGCAGAGACAGGGCGGAAGAAGAGCCCGTGAAAGGAAAGGCACATTTGGACAGTGTTCATATCGGGCCGCACGTCACTTCGATCGGCACGGACGCTTTTACGGCGCTGGAGATCGAGGGCTTTGAAGTCGACGAGGCTAATGCTGTTTATGCGTCATCGGGCGGCTTTATCACGAACAAGGCCGGAGATACGATCCAGACAGTGCCGACGGGCACAGGCGATTCGATCGTGATTCCCGAGGGAATCACCACGCTGCAGAGCGGATTGTTTACGACTTTCGACGAGAATATGGGATTTTATGTCCCGGACAGCGTGTTCCGATTCTCCGAGAGTGTATTTCCGAAAGGAAAAGAGACATCCAAGGAGACAGGGAAGCTTGAGGAAGTCTATCACTGCACGCTGCACTGTTCTGAGGGCAGCGCTGCGTGGGAATACGCGGTAAAGTATGGCATTGCTCATGACAGCGTCACCGATCCCGGCGCGGAAAACTTTGAGACTGCCGAGGAAGACGGCGAGCACGGCAAATTCTATTACAGGGTATTCGGGGATCACGCTGAGCTCTATGCCTATAAAGAGGGCAAGGGAGAAGAGACAGGGACGATGGAGATCCCCTCGTCCTATCAGGGACTTCCGGTGACCGCTCTGCGGTTTGATGAGGATGCAAAAGAGAAGAAGCTCAACTACAGCATCGGAGTTGTCAAAATAGTGATCCCGGAGACGGTAAAGGAGATCGATATCGATTTTCTTAAGGGTCATGCCTTCCTCGGCGAAATGGAGGTCTCTCCGGATAATTCCGCCTTCAGCAGTACAGAAGGAGTTCTGTTTACGGCGGACACAAAGACGCTGGTCTGTTATCCGGTCTATAAGGAGGGCGACGCGTACACGATCCCGGACGGAGTGGAGACGCTCGGAGACAAGGCTTTCTCACTTAACGGGAATATCGGAAAGGTGACTATGCCGCGTTCCCTGCGCGTGATCGGGAAGGAGAGCTTCGTAAGCTGCAGAAATCTGCGGGAAGCAGAGTTCAATAAAGGACTCAGAGAGATCGGCGACCAGGCCTTCATGTACACGGCGCTTGAAAATGTGCAGCTCCCCTCCTCAGTGGAGTGGATCGGGAGCGGTGCCTTCCTGCTGAATGATTATTTCGGGGAGATCGTGCTTCCCGAGAAGCTTAAGAAGATGGGATATGCCGCTTTCGAGGCGGATTTCGGCAAGACTTTCACACAGGAAGTCATCAGAATCCCGGCAAATCTTGAGATAGAACTGAGCTTCCTTGAGAGAGTTCTATTTGAGCGTTACGAGGTCGATCCGGACAGCAGCTTTTATAAGGAAGAAGAAGGGATCCTGATGAGCAGGGACGGAACGCAGCTGGTCTCCGTTCCGACACTTCGGGAAGGGGAACTGTATGTCCCCGAGGGCACTCTGGCCATAAATTATTACGCGCTTAACGGGTGCGACCTGATCACTGACATCTATCTGCCGGATTCCCTGCTCGATGTCGGCAATATCGGCGTCACGGACAGAGAGACAGGGGATTTCAAGTATGTGATCCACTGCCGCGAGGACTCGGAGGCAAGCAGGAAGCTGGATGCCAAAAAAGTGCCTTGGGAAGCGATCGAGAACTGACAGAATGCTAAAGACGGGGTTTGCAAATCCGAGGAGAGTTGAATATACTTGAAGGTGCACCACATTTAGATATGCAGCGAAGGAGAATATAGAATGCTGGAACTGAAAAATATCCGTTTTGACGTCCAGGAAGGGACAGAGGAGATCGGCATCATTCGTGACGTCAGCTTCACGATTCCGGACAACAAATTCGTTGTCGTCACCGGCCCTAACGGCGGCGGCAAATCCACATTGGCGAGACTCATCGCCGGTATTGAGAAACCCACCGAGGGCACGATCCTGCTCGACGGCGAAGATATCACGCAGAAGTCCATAACGGACCGCGCGCGCATGGGCATCTCCTATGCCATGCAGCAGCCTGTCCGTTTCAAGGGCATCCAGGTCCTGGACCTGCTCCGGCTTGCGGCAGGCAAAAGAGTGACAGTCGCGGAAGCATGCCAGTACCTGTCAAGGGTCGGCCTCTGTGCCAAGGACTATATCATGCGCGAAGTGAACGCGAGTCTCTCCGGCGGTGAGCTCAAGAGAATTGAGATCGCTACGGTCCTCGCGCGCGGCACCAAGCTCTCCGTCTTCGACGAACCCGAGGCCGGCATCGACCTCTGGAGCTTCCAGAACCTGATCCAGGTCTTCGAGCAGATGAGAGATTCCATTAAGGACAGCTCTATTTTGATCATTTCCCACCAGGAGAGGATCCTGGAGATCGCGGACGAGATCATCGTTGTCGCGGACGGAATGATCGACCGCCAGGGTCCCCGAGATGAGATCCTTCCGTCCCTGATCGGAACGACCTCCGCAGTAGGCGTCTGCGTGCCCCTGGGCGGCAAGCCTGCCGCAGTGCCTCAGGTTCCCACGGACGAGAGCGGAAACCCGATTCCCAAGAACCAGGCGAAAGGAGGAGAATGCTGATGGAATTCAAGAAAATGGACGAGATCCAGAAGAGGATCCTCATGGAAGTGGCAGGCCTCCACACAGTGCCTGAGGGAGCCTTTAATATCAGAAGCGACGGACAGCTCGCCGGACGCGCGAGCTCTGCCAACATCGAGATCGTCTCCAAAGAGAACGGCTCCGGAATTGATATTCACATCAAGCCCGGCACAAAGAATGAGAGCGTCCATATTCCCGTCATCATGAGCAAGAGCGGCCTGCATGACGTAGTTTACAATGACTTCTATGTAGGTGAGGACTGCGACGTGGTCATCGTCGCCGGCTGCGGCATCAGCAACTGCGGTGGCATGGATTCCGAACACGACGGCATCCACCGCTTCTATGTCGGAAAGAACGCCAAGGTCAAATATGTCGAGAAGCACTACGGCGAAGGCGACGGAACCGGAAAGAGGATCCTCAACCCGGTCACGGAAGTCTACATGGAAGAGGGCAGCTACGTGGAAATGGAGATGGTCCAGATCAAGGGCGTCGACTCCACGGACAGGAGCACTGTCGCAAAAGTAGCGGCCGGCGCCAGCCTTGTCGTCAAGGAGAGACTGATGACACACGGCGAGCAGTATGCCGCGAGCGCATACCTCGTCGATCTCGACGGCGACGGCTCCAGCGCGGATATCGTTTCCCGTTCTGTGGCGAGAGACAAGTCCTATCAGAAGCTGGACCTTCGCGTGAACGGCAATGCAGCCTGCAATGGCCACACGGAGTGCGACTCCATCATCATGGATGAAGGACGCATCCTTGCAGTGCCGCAGCTTGAGGCCAACTGCACGGACTCCGCGCTGATCCATGAGGCGGCCATCGGCAAGATCGCCGGCGACCAGCTGATCAAACTCATGACCCTGGGCCTCACCGAAGCAGAGGCGGAGGAGCAGATCGTCAACGGATTCCTCAAGTAACACAGGGGGATGTCCCCCCGCTGTGTTACTTGATGCACACGCGTGCGGAAAGGAAGATGTTGCCTTACAGGCAACCCGCACGCGGCGCAGCGGCTCGCTCTGCGAGCCTTGAACAGTTACATTTTTATATTATCAAAAGTCAGCGGATTCTGTTTACCGAGACTGCATGAGACAGCTGCTCTCTTACATTTCGGGCCAGTTCATTCTCCCGTTCTGAAACACCGGGATTAATACCGCCTCCATAGATGACCCTGTAATAGGTGTCAAATACGCACTGAAGATCAGACCTGAGGTCGTCAGGCGCCAGGCAGGCATAATCGGACAGAAGCCCCCGGTCGATAAAGTCCCGGGAAGCGTTTCGGAGGAGCAGTTTCCTGATCACTTCCACATCCATGATGAGCTTCTGCTCGGGGGTACCACGTCTGTAGCACATCGCGGTGATCAGGCGGCGTCCCGCAAATAGCGCGGCAAAAAGCAGAGCGACGCAGAGGATCACAAGCCCTGAGATCTGAAAAATCTGCACTGCTGTATTTGCGGATGTTTCCTCGCCGTTTTCCGGGATTCCGGAAGCTGAAGGCTCCGGCAGATCCGGTAGTTCGGGGGCTGGATCAGCGGAACTGTCCGCGGCTTCTTCCGGCGCAGTCCTGTGCCAGGTGTAATCTTCTGCCGTTCTGCAGGCCGCGGTGGGTTCAAAGGGCACCCAGCCGACCTTATCCAGATACGCCTCCGGCCAGACATGCGCACAGGTTCCTGCCACATCATAATGATTCTGCTGTTCAAAGGGAAAGACGTATCGATATCCGGGGACGGCTCTCGCCGGAATACCCGCAAGCCGCAGCAGCATGACCATGGAAGAAGTGTAATGCACACAATAACCGAAACCTGTTTCAAAGAGAAACCGGTCTGCTATATCGGACATTCCCGCCGAGCTGTTCATGTCCGACTTAGGGTCATGGCCGCCGGAAGCGTTCAGGTCATAGCGGTATTTCCTTAAATAGGCTTCGATTCGCTTGCATTTTTCGTACTCACTTTGAGCGCCGTCTGTGAGTTCTTCTGCCAGCTCCCGCATTCGGCTGCCGGCTCCTTCAGTATCCAAAAAGGCAGTCAATTCAGCGGGCTGATCATCATGTATGCAGGACTCGTACTCATCCTCGGTCAGCACATCTGCAAGCTCAATTCCATATAATTTCATGGCATATGCGCAGGCCTCTTCATAGGTCAGATTCTCAGGCTCAGAGAGTCCGGAGGCCTCTCTGAAAAGGCTGGTCAGATAGGGACTTCCGTAGTCGATATCCAGATATTCGGCTTTTATTTCATATCCCTTTTTGTGCCCGGTTGTGCTGACGCCGCTCTCTATTTTGACATTTCCGCCGCCGCTTTGTTTGGAATAGAGTAGGAAAGAGCCCGCCGGCGCGATCTCATCGAAAGTATCGAGGTAGGAGTACTCCACATTTATCGTGGAGATCCTCGAAAACAGCGCCGCGCGCCCGCGGTCGGCGCCGCAGGCATGAAGAAGCTGCAGAAAGCGCACTATGTGCTCCTTGTCCGCGCCCCGGCCGCCCGTGAGATAAAGTGTGCGGCGCACCCGCATTTTCTCGGATGTGTCGGAGTCGGTGTAAGTAAAATACGGTTTCTCGCCGGTCCTGAGGATGAGCTGGGTCCTTTCCGAATCGCTGACTTTCCCGCCGGTCATGTCCAGGGAGCTGTAGCCCGTCGTATAAGTGCCGTTGTCCAGGCCGGAGAAGAGATAGTAGGATGCGCTGTCGGCCAAGTCCTCGACCTTGCGCACTAACTGTCCGCCTGCATTCACGAGGGGCGACCAGTCAATCGGGCGCTTTTCCATGGGCAGGAACATGAGAAGAGCGCCCAGCAGGGCAAAATAGTGAAGTGGGAAGGCCTCTTCCCTCCTTCCGGCCAGAAGTTCCTGCAGGGATGATAGGGTCAGGACCACAAGGGAGACGAACAGAATTTTGTCCGTGACAAAATTGCCTTTAAACGCGTATCTCATCAAAAACAGATACAGAGCAGCGGCGTCCGTGGCAAAAGTACCCCAGAGCAGAAGGAGATCCTTCCCCGGCACTAAGTCCCAAAATATTCCGGCGGCCGCAGCCGCGATCAGCGCATAGGAGAGGAAGGGGGAGATCCCCGCTTTTGTCATCAGAAAAAGGAGAAGTCCGGTGGGCAGCAGAGAGAGGAGGGAGGAGATCCGTCCGTCCGCAAACAGTCCGAGCGCGTATTTAAAGACACGTGTCAGAAAGAAGAACAGGGTGAAGGCAAAGACAAAGAGGCCCCTGGGGAAAGGTTCGTTTCCCGGGGCATAGGTGTCCCCCGAAGTGAGCAGATAAACTTCTGCGCCCAGTATGAGCAGGGAGACCGAAAAGAGAAAAGACCTGCCTTCACTCAAAAACAGTGAAAGGATCTTGTCCCGGTTCAGGATCTTCCCTGATAAGAATCCAGGTACCGTCTTCATTGGTGATGCTCCTCGGATCGGCTGTCAGGGACAGGAACTGTTCATATTCCTGCTGCGAATAATAAAAAATACCGTCTGCCGCGATGTTGTAGAATTCCATGAAAGTCTCATAGGAGTCCGCAGTGGAACGGGTCACTGTACCGGCGGGAAAGACCATTCTGACCGGTATGCCCTGCCCTGCAAAATGCCAAACGGCGGATACGGCGAATTCCAGGAAAAAGTCGCGCTTTTGAAGAGATTCGAAATCCTGCTCCCTGTCGGGGGCATAAGCTGCCTGCATCAGGATCGTGACAGTGCGTTTTTCCATTCTGTCAGGCACGCGGGTGACCGGCATCCCCAGCCTTGCAGAGACTTTCCAGTTGATAGAAGACAGGGCGTCGCCCCTCTGATAGGGACGCATGTCGCTGCCGGGAGTCTCCTCAGACAGGCGGCTGCTCCTCAGGCCGGTGCTGTTGACCCGGTTTTCCAGGTCCAGGACGCGATCCGCGAGGTCAGTGACCGGCGGGCTGACCGCAGCGCGAAAAGTGTAGGGAACTGCCAGGGCTACAGTAAATAGTGCGAACGGATCGGTAAAAGATACACTGTGAATACCTATATCGTAGGATCCGGCGTACCGGCAGCTGATGCCGGAGACGAGCTCCCGGCTCTCACCGGCCTCCAGGGAGATCTTCTGCCCATCTTCGATCTCGTAGAGGTCGCATCGGTCGCTGTAGATGTTAAGACTCATTGCGTGGATGGGGAGAATGCCGGCGTTCTCTATTTTGGCGCGGTACTTGTGGTCTTCGCCGCGGACCGGCCGGTGGACCTCGAT
>JBGUJH010000004.1:0-2345 GCA_045113775.1 Lachnospiraceae bacterium
CGGGCTGGACGTGGCGGTGCTTGGCCTTGGCGCCAACGCCCATATCGGTTACAATGAGCCTGCCGTGCCCTATGACTCCCTGAGCCACCGCCAGAAGCTGACCGACGCCACCAAGCGCCAGAATGCGGAGGTCTTCGGCTCGGAGGACGCGGTGCCGGAGTACGGCTACACCATGGGCATCTACACGCTTGTCTGGGCCTCCGAGATCATCGTGCTCGCCTTCGGCGAGGAGAAAGCCGACGCCGTGCACAAGATGCTCTACGGCCGCAATGACAGCTCCGTGCCCGCCGCCTTCCTGCAGATCCCGCGCGATGTGACCGTCTATCTGGACGAGGCGGCGGCCGGCAAGCTGTGAGCAAGCGCTTAGCCTTTAGCGCTTAGGAGAACGCGAGTTTCGTAGGGGCCGACGCCCTCGGCGGCCCATGATCCTGAACGATATTCCGATTGCATCGTAGGGACGACCATTGGTCGTCCGGCGGAGAAACGAAATCATTTCCAATGAAAAGATGGGCGAATCCGTATAAGGCTGCGGATTCGCCCACACTCCTCTGTCATTCTGAGCGAAGCGAAGAATCTCAAAGCTGCCACGACGGAGTTGAATTGCAAAGATAAGTTCCAGTCGGCGGTGCAGCCAGGTGGGAATTAAGATTGCAAAGCCTTTCATAGAATTAAAATATGCAAACACGGGTTCAAGAGAATGAACGCCGTGAGATTGCCAACAGGGCAGCATCTTCGGGTGCTGCTCTTTCTTTGCTTTCATAGTTGTCATATACTATTCCTCACCGTCGGGATAGCGGAAAGGAGCCGACAGGAGGAAAGCATCATGGCAAAGCATTCCCATCTCACACTCAGCGAACGCATCGAGATCGAGAAAGCGCTCCGGGACAGAGCAAGCTTTTCAGAGATCGGAGCGAGTCTCGGAAAAGATCCGTCTACGGTCTCCAAGGAAGTGCGAAACCATTTCATCATCAAGGACAGCGGAAGCCGCTGCAATCCCTGCCTTTACCGAAGCACCTGCAAGCACAGTCGGGATATCTGTCCGGCCTGTGACTACAAATGGGCGAAGGATTGCGCTAAATGCAGTGTCGCCTGCTACAAGGTCTGTAAAGACTTCAAGGAGGAATTCTGCCCGAAGCACCGGAAACCGCCTTATGTCTGTAACGGCTGCGAAAAACGGAACGTCTGCCCACTTCGCCGTCATCTGTATGACGCCAAGGCTGCACAAAAAGAATACGAAACCACGCGCAGCGAAAGCCGCCAGGGAATCGCAGTCTCTCCGGAAGAGCTGCGCCGCGTCGACGACATCGTCTCGCCGCTGATCCGGCAAGGGCAATCCATTCACCACATCTGCACAAGCAACGCCGACGTGATCATGCTGGACGAGAAGACGATCTACAATTACGTCGAGGCAGGTCTTCTCTCCGTGGGCAACTTCGATCTGCCACGCAAGGTTCGTTACCGCGTACGCAAAAAGAAGAAAACTGTTCGCGTGGACAAACAGTGCCATTTGGGGAGAACCTACGAGGATTACCTCGAATACATGGGTGCCAATCCGGACACTGCCGTTGTCCAGATGGATTCTGTAGAAGGACGCAAAGGCGGGAAGGTTCTCCTTACGATCTTCTTCACCAATAGTGAGCTCATGCTTGCCTTCCTCCGGGATCACAACACCGCCAGATCTGTCACGGAGATTTTCAATTCCCTCGATACGATCCTGGGCAGAGAGGTGTTTCAATCTCTCTTCCCGGTCATCCTGACCGACAGGGGCAGCGAATTTACCGATCCACTCTCCATCGAGTGCGACATGACCACCGGCGAGCTTCGCACCCGCATCTTCTTCTGCGATCCCCAGCGCTCCGACCAGAAAGGCGCCTGCGAGGTCACACATGAGATGATCCGACGTGTTCTTCCCAAAGGAACTTCCTTTGACCATCTTTCCCAGGCTGATGTTGACCTTATGATGAGCCACATCAATTCCTACACAAGAAAAAAGCTGAACAACCGGTCCGCACACCAGTTGTTCAGCACAATCCACGGCGAGGACATTCTCGTTAAGCTCCGTCAAAAGCTTATCCCCGCTAACGAGATCAATCTTACGCCTGCTCTTCTGAAGCAGAGATAACAAAATTCCTTCCGCTATCCCCGGTACAATACCGACCTTTCAGGGGTGGAAACTGCTATTGCAAAAATTTTGCCGACGTTTCGACCTCCGGTCAGCTTGCGCCTTTTTAGCCGTATAGATTTGATCTGCCATGATTGTACTACCACTGGCATGGCCTGACAAGACCCTTTCTAAGACTAACTTCCGGTTCGCAATCCGAATTTCTGCTTTGTCTATCCTTTGC
>JBGUJH010000005.1:0-9935 GCA_045113775.1 Lachnospiraceae bacterium
ACAATCTGCGCCTCTCAGAGGCTTGTTTGCTATGCGCTTCTTTGATTGGCGGCCCCGAATTTCCGGTAAACAATGTTTTCACAGTAATCCTTCAGCGGAATTGATTCACCGTGATTGTCCTTCAGTATGATATCAGGACATGTTCCCATAATGAAATATGGGAGACAGTGTTCAATAATCTTCTTTGCCAAGCTATCAAGCTTAAAACCGACAGAATCCCTGTAGAGGGGAATGAAACTCTTTAAATGCACCTGTGTTGATCTGTTATAATTATTCCCTGAAAGCTCCTCAAGATTATTCTCTGGAATGATTCCGTCAATTGTAAAAGTAAAAGCGCGTCGATACCACTTGTTGGATTCCATGAAAACACTGGCAATTTCTATCTGTTCGAATGCTTTTAACCAGAGGAATCGGCCTATCCCTTTGCAACCTTTCTTAACCTTTAGTTGAGAATATGCCTCCATAAACGATTGATAGTTTTCATTGTTAAAGCCATTCCCGTTGTCAGTTACAACAAACTCAACAAAATGGGAAGGCTCTTCTGTTTTGGAACCGTCTGAATTTACCTTTATCTGGACATTAGGATCACGATAAGCCTCCACAGTGATCAGCTTATTAGGTTCATTTGTATCTTCTAATGACTGTATGGAGTTTACTACCGTTTCAAACAAGGGCCATAGCGCTTTTGCCTGCGCAAGCCTGATTTGACCTACCTGTCCCGCAACACTAATTGTAAAAGGCATCAGCGCAACCTCCTATTGAATTTCTATCTATAAGCTACTATGCGTTCGTGTATAATACTCTGCGTACACTTGATCAGCGCATTTATCTACATCTGCCTTGATTTCACTGCCCCAAAAACGGATTACCAGCCATCCCGCTTCGCTGAGAAGCTGATTGTTCAGCGTGTCCCTTTCGACATTCCTCCGGATTTTCTTCTGCCAGTACTCTCCATACCGCGCCAGTTCTTCTTCCAGAGAAGCGTACCCGCGTAGCGCCCAGTTGTGCCCGTGCCAGTAATCGCCGTCGCAGAACACAATGATTTTTGCCCTGGAGAAGACGATGTCCGGCTTGCCGGGTAGTTTCCGGTCATTAACGCGGTAGCGCATCCCGCGTTTCCATAGCGCCCTGCGTAAAGCCATCTCCGGAGTAGTGTTCTCGGATTTGACCGCCGTCATGGCCTTATGCGTTGCGGCTGGATCACGCATTACAGTCACCTCGGTCAGGCGTCAAATTCAATCCTCAGGCTCGGGTCAGTTTCCACGGCGTCAATGATCTGGTTGTACCGGGCGATGATGTCTGCCAGGGTCGCGTTTCGGTTGTTCTGGGCGAAACCGCTGTGCTCCATGATATTGGTAGCGAGGAACTGCTGGATGTCCCAGACCTCGACCCGATCGGCGATTCCCGCGTCCTCCAGCATCGTCTGCGCTGTGTGGACACGTTCCTGAATTGTGATGATAACCGGCTTCGACCCGCTGCGCAGATTGGCTTTGCACTTTTCCATTAGCAGATCCCCGGTCATCGTAGTGCAGTGTATACTGGTATTCTCCACGACAAAATCACCGGAGCGGTCAGTGGGCGAATCAGCGACTGACGCGCCATGGATCTCAAAAGAGCCCTCCGGAAGCACGACCTGAAGCTTGGCTCCCACCAGATGCTGGAGCAGTACGCCCAGATACCGTGTTCCCTTGTTCTCGCGCTCACGCTTTTTCGCCTGCTCAAACAGATCGTTCAGATTCGCCTGAATGGTACGCGACGTGTCAGAAGACAGAATAAAGGGCTGGTTGTTAAAGAACTTACGGACTTCTTCCGCCCAGTAGTTCTCAACTTCATCGAGCAGCACGGGTTCTTCGGCGTTCCATTGGTTGAGAAAATCGACATATTCCATCATCAGCCCCATACTGCCGCGGCTCGTCCTGCCGCCTTCGGATGTGAGCTGCTTGGTAATGCCGTGATCTTTCAGAATCTTCTTGAGGTTTCCTCCACCGATACCTGTGACCTGGCCTTTGCTGTCAGTCTGGAAATCGGCGGCGTTCAGCGGGAACGCGCGCTCTTTCGCCATCCTGGTGAACTGAATGACCAGGGACAGCTTGCCTTTGGAGAAAATGTCGTGTTCTGACTGGAACCGCGCCATTCGGAGGGCGGTCGCTTCAGAAAAGAATTCGCTTATCGTGTTATCCATTGACAGCTTCCTCCAAATCAGTCTGATACGCGGCCTGCGCCAGCGGCAGCAGGAAACGCTCTCCGATAAACCTTGCGACCGGCAGGACCACCGCGTCGCCCATCGCAAAGTATCCGTCATTATATGAACCGGGTAGCGAGTATGTCTCCGGCGCGCCCATAAGCCTCGCGGCTTCCCTTACAGTCAGAAGACGGGCGTGGTTCTCTCCGTTTCTGCGGACGACGACATACTGCTTGCTGCTTCCGCCCGCCGGCGTTCTGAGGCATCCGGCGATCCCGTCAAACCGCAGTTCCAGCTGCTGATGGCCGTTGCGCGTGCGCCGGTAACCGGTGGCTACAATGGATTCATACGAATTCAGCTCATCCATAATGCGCTGGGGCACAAGGCGGAGGACGTCATCTTTGTCGAACGGCGCGTCCTGATCGAGGATACTCTCAAGCGTGATGGGGGAAGCGGCGGGCTTGTCCGCTTTCCACCAGATCCACCCGTCCAGATCCGCGCCGAGCGCCGCTGCGGCTTTGTTGTGGAGCCAGTTAGGGCCGTTATCAGTCATATCCGCGGAGATGGGAACATTTTCCCGGACCGCTATCACAAATACCCTCGGGCGGGATTGGGGAAGGAATACTTCGGAATTCAGGAAGATAGCCCCGCACCGATAACCCCGTTCCCGGAGCGCCTGGTGCAGGTTCCTGTAATTCTCACCGTTGTTCGCGACCAGCAGGCCCGCTACGTTTTCAAGCGCGAGAACCCTGGGCCGCTCTTTGATCTCATCCAGTACGCGCAGGTATTCCCACACGAGGCCGCTGCGGTCAGCGAAGATGCCCTTCATGTTCCCGGCGAGGGACAGGTCCTGGCAGGGGAACGACGCCCATGAGAGATGCGCCGCCGGCAGTTCCGCGCCGTTGACGTCTTTAATGTCTCCCAAGACAAAGTGGTCGTGGACGAAATTCGCCCTGTAGACTGCGGCCTTTCTTTCATTTATATCATTTGACCATACCGGGCTGAACATCCCTTTCAGCCCGTAGGCCACCAGCCCGCTGCCCGCGAAGAACTCATGCATGGCGTATGGCGCGTGGGAAAGGTCTACCAGCGCTTCGGCGGCGTCCATCTCGCAGGCGGCGGTGGGTTTCTCCGCGTCGGCGGGGATAATCCAGACCTTGCTGATCTTGGACGCTCCTTCGATCCTGTTTTCCTTACAGAGAATCTGCACCTGCCGCGGCGTAACGCCCCATTTGGTTGCGGCTTCCTGGACAGACAGATACTCTTGCATAAGATCACCACCTTTACGGGTTTATTCTAATTCGCGCAAGCGAAATTGTCAAGGCCATTGATGTTAGGGCTTAGACCGCTCACGATCGTCATCCACGGTTTCCATGATGTCCTCCAAACGGACGTTGAGCGTTTTGCAAATCTTCAGAAGCACGTCAGTTGTGATATTGCCGCCTTTGCCAAGCTTCGCGATAGACGCGGCGCTGATCCCCGCGGCGTCCTTTAGCTCCATCTTGGTCATTTCCTTGTCGATCAGCAATTTCCACAATTTGTTGTAAGAGATTCTCATTGCGGCCTCCTTCAGTGGTTGCCCATCATCATGTTGTAGTGCTGCTCCTGTCCCATATAGTGGAAGATCATCCGGAATGTGTCGCGGCATAACTGGGCGTCCATGCAGCCGTCCACAAAATGCAGGCCGTCATTCGCGCCGTATGAAGTGGCCGCGATATATGATAACAATGAGGATGCGATATCATACTTCGCGTAATCTTCAGCGCCGTCTTCGCCCCGAATGAACTCCGGCTTGTTATCCTCAAGAATTGTCTTCCGCAGCAAAGCGCCTTCATACCCGCACAGCTGGAGGAAGTAGTATTCAAGGATGCGCCGGATGACATTCATAAGCGGGATAACAGATTTCAGTTCCTTGTACTCGTCCCATAAGGCGGCGTAAGAGTTCTTCACAGGATTCTGATTTATCATCTCGGTCGGACAGTCAGGATTGATTCCCTCGCACAGCCTGACGGACGACTTATTATCAGCCTTCCGGACCAGGAAGAACGAAACGAACTCATACCTGTCCGCGTGGGGATATGTGACCTCCCGGTGGAAGTAAGCGTTGTGCGTCAGGATAAAAATCTGCTTGATGAAATTGCCCTTCATAACCGCGTTGCGGTTGTCAGCGTTGTTCCTGCAGATCTCCACCATCTTCCTGACCTGTTCGCCCACGATGAACAGCGCCGCGCTGTCCATGCTGGAGACCGGGTCGTCGATCACGACAATCTTCCCGCGCATCTCGCCGTTCTGAGAATCGCTGCCAAACACGCGCTGCTGGAAGTACAGGAAAGCGATGAAATTCTTTTCGCCCTCGCTCAGGTCTTTGGCGGCGTCGCCTGTTTCAGTGCGCACTACTTCATAATTCCGGTGATGCGCTGGGGTAGGCGGCGGAGGGGAATCTATATACCAGGTGGCTTCGTCCTTCCTCGGGCGCAGCTCAAAGCCCTGGAAACCGGCGTCGCGCAGCATGGTATTGATGTTGCGCATTGCCGTTTCCGTTTCTACCGTCTGGGAATTCAGCTCCCGTATCTCGGAATCAAGACGCAGGATAAGCGCGGTTTGTTCGTCAAAGATCCCTTGCTGGCGCTTTATCTCCGCTTCTATCTCAGCGTCGCTCTTTGTGTACGCCGCAAACACGTCTTTGAGGAGAAAAGCCATCCGTTCAAAGACCTTGTCCCGGCATTCGTTCCTTTTCCTGGGCCCGGCCGCGACAACGCTGTTATTGGCGTCGATCAGCTTGTTGAAAGCAGTGATCAGATCGGAGAGCTCCCGGAACAAAGGAGCGGTTTCATCCAGCGTGACGACAGTCGCCGGCTCCGCTACCTTCTTGCGGATAGACTCAATATTCGACAATATCACGCCATGGAGCGCTGCGAGCTTATCCCTGTATTGTTTTTCGCTGACCTCGGGGTAGACTGGCTCCGGCGGTTTGTTTAAAGCCATATACAATGTGTTCGCTTTCGCCCTGTAGGCTTCCAGAAAAGCTGACAGCGCATGGAGATTCCTCTCATAACTGTCGTCAAAACTCTGGATGAACATCTGATCGAAATCAGGCTGGAGGCCGCGCCCGCAATAGGGGCATTTCCCATCCGCCTTCTCATGATACTCGGCGTGTCCCTGCCGCATCCATTCCGTCGCACCTATATCCTCAAGGAATTTCGCGAATCCCGTCTGGGCGGAATTGGCGATGACAACGCTTAGGATTTCGCCGCCGGATACAGCGTCCAGAGCGCCGGCGTCTTCGATTTCAGGGAAACGCTCATACCTTCTCGCTGTGTCTGAGTAAGCGGAATAATACATCCGCTTCAGTTCCTCCGGATCATGCTCAACGGGCTGATGGCGCTGGATTTCTTCCGTCAGCGGCTTCGCTTTCTTTTTCCCTTCCTGTGTTTTTTCGAACGCGTCACGGAGATCTTCTGTCCCATCCCAGCAGTCCTTGTACAGCTGTTTTACCAGCGTCTCGCGCCGCTGGGTCAGTTTTTCCCGCTCGGTTTTCGCCGCCTCCGCAAGCCGTCTCGCTTCATCGCGGGCGGCGCTTTTTTCATCTATCCGGCGCTGAATCTCAACATTCACTTCATTGATCGTGTAGACGCCAGGGAGATCATGGAGTTTCTGTATGTTAGCGTCAATGTAATCCTGATTAAACACCAGGAACAGATAATCCGCCGCGGTACGCCCAGGCGCGAAGGTCAGCTTTACTCCATTCCTGAGAGCCGCGGTTTCGTTTGAAGTGTCAGTGACGGCCCGCAGCCCCCGGGCGATAGTAGACTTGCCCGTTCCGTTGTTTCCGAACAGGTAGTTGACATATGTAGGCGCAATGAACGCGCCGGTTCCTTTGAAGGTGGCGTAATCCAAGGTTATCCTCGTTATTGCGCTTTGAGCTTTTTCCGGCATGCTGCCTCCTTTATTACACTGGCCGGGGCATGTTAGACAGCCCCGCTTCGTCGAAAGCTTCGAACAGATTCGCTTTATGGACATACCAGGCGCTGTGGTTCAGATCCGTGAGAGCGCAGTCCATATTCAGATCGAAGAACACCGCGTTTCGCTTGTCGCAGAGGATTCTCTGGAACATTGGCATGATAGGCTGGAACGCGACCTTGATGTTCCTGCCCGCCTTCATGATCCGCTTGATATAGGCGTACACGCACATCTGGTTTGGATCGGTGACACCGTCGTATTTCGTGTTTTCCCGGCAGATAATCACTGGGAACCTCTTGAGCTCCTCTATGCCTTCATCGGTAAGCGTCGCGCAGCGTTCGACAATCTCAGAAGGCGCGTACGCCTTTGTCAGAGCCCTGGTCGCGGAGATTGTGATGACGTTAGTCGTGAACACATCCTCCTCCAAGGTAACCAGCAATTGGTAGTACTCTTTGCTGAACATCTGGACCCGCATCATCATCTCGGCGCTGGCGTCACCGCCGGCCTGCGGATAGATGTTGAAGTTTATCGTGCCACCAGCTTGGTTGGTCACATGTACGTTCTTCTCTCCGGTCTGCGTAACCTGAGCGGGCGCTAAAGGGTTTTGCTGATTGATACTGAGTTCGTTTGCCATCCGTTTCTCCCTTACAGATTGATTGTCAGCACGCCGTTGTTTGTCATATTGACGTTTTTCCCGCCATTCTGGATTACGTTGATCTGCTGCTGGATTACGGTCATCCGAGGGTCGGCTTGCTCCCGGCTGGCGTCGCTTCCCGCGTCGGAGTCAGCGTTATCCTCAGTGATGACTACATCCGGCTCGACAGCTTCTTCAGCGGCGGTGTTATAAGTTCCGGCTGTCTCCGGACGCTGTGGCGCGTCAAACGCCACTTCAACGCGCCGCGTTATCCCTTCGCCAAGACGCCCGGTATAGACGCGTGGCTTCCTTGGCTTTTTCTCGCTGATGGCGTCGAGAGTGGGCGCGCCTTCACGGTTCCTGCCGTTCCGCCGGGTGAGCGTGTAATGGAGCATGCCGACCAGAAACGCCGGAAGGCAAAAGTCCGTCTCGTTTTCCAATTCCGCTTTTGTGAGGCTTATCCCTGTTTCACTGATGAAGAAACGGTCATCCTCCTCGACCGCGTCGTCGTTTTCGATGATATCGAGCAGCGCTTTTACAAGCCAGAAGCGTTTCTCCGGATTGATGTGCCAGGTCACGAATTCTTCCATCCTGGCCAGCGCCTCGCTGTAACGCGATCGAACCGTATCATCGTATGCGGATATAGCCGACGCTTCGTTAAACGGCGCATTACAGGAACCTTCTGATTCGCAATCCTTATACTGGGACGTATCCTTTTTCGCGCCATAAGCCCGGCTTCCTGTAAACGCATATATGAAATCGGTCATGAGGATCGGCTCAGAATGGTCGTCCTTCACGCCGTTGCGGTGATCGCGGGAAGAACCGTTGGGCAGCGTCGCCTGCGTCAGCAGAAAGAACAGCAACCCGCCACTGAAAAAGTATCTCTTTTTATTGCCCATCGCATGTCCCTCTGAAAAAGTAACTGAAGAAACTCAAGTAACGCATATGTCCTTCTCAGAGGTATTGACTGTAACCGGCGTAACGATAGGGTGAAGCTGTAAGTTCGAGGCAAGAAGATCTTACGCTCACTCCGCAGGAGAAGGACACACTAAGATTATACAGGATCACAGTGAAGAAATCTACTGCGAAAGTGAAAATCGAGTTGAATTCCGCTGAAATCTTCGCGTTAAAGCAGAATTATCTCGACAACCGTCCTGGGCGTAACGATAAACCACCCACAATAGCCAAGACGAGGTGATCGAGATGACAAAACAGGACTGGCTGATCAGTATTGAAAACAGCGCGAGGGCCCTCTGTGGCATGGGCCGCGCTGACGAAGTGGCGTTCATCCTTCGCGAGAGAGGCGGCGTTGAATCAATCGAGGAGCTCAGCCCCAGCCGCTATTCTGAAGTGTTCGACGAACTGTTCCAGCGCGAGGATGATATGAAAGATTAAGTTTTCACGACCCCGTCAAGTTTTGCTGTTTTCGTGGGCTGCCTGTGGAGGGGTTATGAGAATTTTCGGTTATACGCCCAGAAGCGGTTTTTCACATCGCGGCGGGAAAATTTCCGGATCCTTCATCAAAACAGGCTTCTCGCCTCCAATGGATAATAGAGGCACCGGAAACCGCAGCGGTCTGGCCGCATAGCTGATGGAACGCCGTGTCTGGTGGGAAATAGCGTCAGCGTCTCCGTGAGAGTTGTTGCTAACGCGGTCTAAACTGTCCCGTGGGTTATGGAAGCCAATCCACAAAACTTTACTCGGAAAATTTTCGGCAAAACGGCTCTTTATTCCCTTTTATGGGATAGAGGGAACCGCTCAATCCAGACTCCGATCTCTATCGGGAGATTAGGATACATGTCCCGGGCGTGACGCTAAACCGCCTAGCGCAGTGCCCGATCAGTCGACGGATCGGATGCCGTGCTTTAGTCACAACGTCACTTGCTGAAGGGCAAAGGTTCATGAGCCAATGCTTGCACGCCGGATGCGGGTGATACACACAAGCCAGTTTACGTGCATGGCTGGCCACCGAAAGAAACGGAGCAATCCGCGGAGGTGGCCGATGAGACAAAAACAGCATAGCCATTTGGATTTGCTCTGTTTCGCATTTGCGAAAGGAGCCAATCTGAATGGCAAAGCAGATCGTTTGGAAAGATCTTACCCCGTCCGAATCAAGGACCCTGGAACAGCTTGAAAGAGCTGGCAAGGAGGTCTTTGAGGCACCCATCGAGATCGAAAGCTCAGACCAACTTCATGCGATGGGGCTGACCTGGAACCAGTGCCGCACCTGGTATTTCGGCACGAAACGCGTAACTGTACACCTGACGCCCAGCGACGAGCAGACGTACCGCTTCCTCAGGGATGAACTGCGCGCGAAGCATCGTAGTGAATACCGTGAACGCCGCTGCATGATCCCCGGCAAGTTGAAGCCGCTTATCCCGTGCCCGGAGAAAAACTCCTGCAAGAACTGCCCGTATCCGCAATGTCGTGACAGCCAGCTGCCCGACCTGTCCTGGGATGAGTATGTTGACGCCATGAGCGGTGTGGCGCAGGTGGACCCTGGGTTTGATCAGCTCGAGAAAAGAATGGACATCGCCGATGCGGTCAAGGCCATAGCTGCCCAGAACCCCAAGTTCGCCCAGACCATCGTCCTCAAGGAGTATTACGGCCTGAGCGTGGCGGACATCGCGCAGAAGCTGAACGACACAAAGCGCAACATCTACTACTACCTCGACCAGGCGAAGAAGATCGGCAAGCAGTACAAACGCGACAACGAATAAGACCATGGCGGCGTCGGGACTCGACATCCTGACGCCGCCACTTTTGGTTTGAAACCCCTTTAACGATTGCACCTGATAACGATATAACCGTTATAAGGTGAACACCCCTCACATCTGTCACATAGGTAATCCGAATTCTACCGTTTGATAGCAACCACTTTTGCCATAAAAAAAACAGGCAACTGCCGCAAAGTGCCTGATTTCAAGGGGTTTCTGGGGGTGTTCACAATAATGTGTTTGTATCCATTTGCTTAGTGAGATTTCGATCTTCCCGGCCAGTGCATCTGCCACCATGGTCTTGA
Source organism: Lachnospiraceae bacterium (assembly GCA_045113775.1). Lineage (GTDB taxonomy): Bacteria > Bacillota > Clostridia > Lachnospirales > Lachnospiraceae > CAG-791. The sequence goes on from JBGUJH010000005.1 coordinate 9,799, forward strand.
AGCCTTCGCGGTGCTTGGTGCTTGTGCCGGTGATGCCCTCGTCGGTGTACACCTTCACGAATTCCCAGTCGTCCCGCGCCTTAATGTACTGGGTGTAGTAGTCGATCTGCGCTTCATAGCTGGTGAACTGCTCATCG
>JBGUJH010000006.1:0-13229 GCA_045113775.1 Lachnospiraceae bacterium
GTTCACTCGCAAGAACTTTAATTCCGACCGATCAGCTGTTGAGCTTGTGAACTGAGGAAGGGGTCTTCTTGCTATTAGATGATAAAACATGCTGCATTCCTTGTGGTTTTTTTTCTAAAATGCTAGAGTAATTCTAATGATGGCGCTCTGCGCGCTTCGACAGGGGGTAAAAATGGATTTCAACAGCAACGACTTTAGAGACCAACTGGAAGCGATTCTGTTCAAGATTAAGACGGGGTTCATACAGGTAACCAAGCTTCTGGTCTACGGACTTCTCTGCGGCACACTTGTCGGTCTGGTCGCCAGCATCTTCGCGCTTGGCATCGACTACGCCACAGCTCTGAGGGGGCAGCATCCCTGGGTGATCTTCCTGATGCCGATTGGCGCAGCCGTGATCGTTTTCTTCTACCAGAAGTTCGACCACAGCGAAGGAACGGACACCGTCCTACTCGCGATCACGAGAAACGAAAGTATCCCCGGAACCTTGGCGCCGTTGATCTTTTGCTCCACGATCACATCCCATTTTCTGGGCGCTTCCGTAGGCCGTGAAGGTGCCGCCCTGCAGATCGGCGGATGTCTCGGCGATGAGATGGGTAAGCGGTTCCATTTCTCCGACGGCGCCCGGCGCATTATGGTCATGTCCGGTATGAGCGCCGCTTTCTCCGCTCTTTTCGGAACGCCTCTGGCTGCCACGGTCATCGCCATGGAGATCAGCCACGTAGGACTTCTGCAGTACGATGCGCTGGTACCCTGCGTTATCGCCGCCCTGCCCGCCTACTATATTTCCGGCATGCTGGGCGTAGAAAAGCATCCCTGGGCACTTGCAAGCGTCAAACCCTTCTCGCTCCCTATGTCCATTTCCACTTTTTTCCTGGCAGTTCTGTGCGCATTGGTGAGCGTTCTCTTCGTCGTCGCCCTGGGCAAGATTCCGGCTCTGGCCAGAAAGATCCCGGCAAAGCCGATTCCGAGAGCCGTCATAATGGCCGCAGTTCTTCTGGCTATGACACTTCTCTCCGGAGGCCAGTTCTATAACGGCGCCGGCGGCCACGTCATCACAGAGTGCCTGCAGGGAGAACCTGTACCGGTCTTTGCTTTCCTGCTCAAGATCCTGTTCACTGCAGTCTCTATAGCTGCCGGCTTCAAGGGAGGCGAGATTGTTCCCGCACTTTTCATCGGTGCCACTTTCGGATCCGTAGTCGGCCCGCTCATTGGAATTCCCTCAGGACTTGCCGCCGCGATCGGTATGGGCTGCCTGTTCAGCTGCGTCACCAACTGTCCTCTTGGAACACTCCTCATCTGTTTCGAAATGTTCGGCTTTGAAGGCTGGCCGTATTATCTTCTTGCCATCGCCATTGCTTCCACGGTATCCGGCAACTACGGGCTGTATCACCACCAGAAGATCCGATATGGCAAGTTCCAGTTCGGCCGCGAAGATACCAACGCGCATCACTGATTTACGGCTCACGAAGTGAGCCGCTCCCACACAGAATCAAGCAGGATGCTCCTGCTGCTCGATTCACCATTGGCCAGGAGTGCATCTTCCTGCAAGCACGAGCTGCGCTTACCGGCTTATCGCACAAAAAGGACGCCGCACCGAGAACTCTTTGTTTCTCAGTGCGGCGTCCCTGATTTCAGTTCATAAGTCTCCTGCCTCTTCAGCCGGCCAATTCTTCCGCCAGCTTCTCAAGAGCTGCCTCGCTGTCTGCGTTCAGTGCGGACTTGATCGTGACAGTATTCTCAGCGAAAGTGATCTTCTTGGATTTCTCAAACATGGCCTTCATAAGCTTGGCTGCGACAGGAGCCCATGTGCCGTTCTCGATGAATGCGATAGTGCGGTTCTGGTACTCGCGCTCTGTCAGATGCTCGATAAAGGTGTGCATGAAGGGGAAAATTCCGTTGTTGTAAGTGGTTGTCGCAAGGACAAGTCTGTCATAACGGAATGCATCCTCGATGGTCTCAGGCATGTCATCTCTTGCCAGATCGCTGATCGCTACCTTGACGCCCTTCGCACGGAGTATCTCAGCGAGCTTCTCGGCAGCTGCCTTAGTATGCCCGTAGACAGATGTGTAAGCGATGCATACGCCGGGTTCCTCGGGAGTATAGGAGGACCACTTGTCGTACAGATTGATGTAGTATCCAAGGTTCTCGCTCAGAACCGGGCCGTGCAGAGGGCAGATGACCTGAATGTCGAGACCCTGTGCCGCTTTGAGAAGTTTCTGGGTCTGGAGACCGTATTTGCCGACGATGCCAAAATAGTATCTGCGAGCTTCGCATGCCCACCCTTCGGGATCTTCCACGTCATTGGCGCCGAATTTGCCGAATCCGTCAGCAGAGAAAAGGACCTTATCTGTGATGTCATAGGTAACCATTACCTCAGGCCAGTGGACCATGGGCGCGAAGACAAATTTGAGGACATGCTTGCCGAGGCACAGCTCCTCGCCGTTCTTGACTACCTGCTTCTTCATGGCGTCATTCTTTCCGTAGAACTGCTCCATGAATGTAAATGTCTTGGCGTTGCCGATCACGGTCGCGTCCGGATATGCCTTGAGGAAACTCACAATATTTGCGGAGTGATCGGGCTCCATGTGCTGCACTACAAGATAGTCCGGCTTTCTGTCGCCGAGCACTGCTGCCAGATTGGCAAGCCACTCGTCTCCAAAATGCTGATCGACAGTATCCATGACGACGATCTTCTCGTCCATGATCACATAGGAATTATAAGCCATTCCCAGCGGTACAACATACTGTCCCTCGAACAGGTCGACCTGATGGTCGTTGACGCCAACATACTTGATATCATCTGTAATTCTCATATCGCGCTCCTTTATTGATTATGTTAATGAATTTCCTGTAATCATTCAGTCTGCGAGTCCGAAAAATGTTCCTTTTCCGCGCACTGAATGTCTACTAATAATTTACATTAAAAAGGCATTTCCGTCCACACCTGCCGTATTGTAACTGTAAAAAGACTTACCATTCGGGGCTGCAGGCGTCCGAGGCGCTGCGCGCAAACAAAAAACGGACAATCCTTCAGGATTATCCGTTAATGTTTATATTTCCGCTTCCGACCTGGATCGTCAGAAATCTCTTTCCGTTTCCGGGCTGCATATACTGCCCACCCTTGGAAGCGCCGTTATAAGTGATCTCGCCGTTTTCGGTCTCGATCTCCATCCTGCATCTGGCGAGGCTGTCGTCCGACTGCACTGCCACATTGCCTCCGCCCATTCCGACGTTGAGGCTGTTGAAAATACACTCCGCCAAAGAAATTGATCCGGTATCCGAATAAATATCCACCGTTCCGAGGGATACGTCCTTCATGACCAGGTCGCCTCCGCCGGACTGGATCGTCACCGCGTTAGCCGTGATATTCGTGATGATAAGGCTTCCCTCTTCCATCGCGATCCGCATTGTATCAATGCCGACGCCCGACGGGATCGTGATCACGATCTCGGGAGTTATTTCCTCTGATTCTGCCGCTGTTTCGTTTTCAGCAGCTTCTTCGGCAGCCGCAGAAGTTTCGATATCCGCGGATGTTCCGGTATCCGCCTGCGCCGCAGTTTCCTCTGCTGCCGCACTCTCAGACTGCGCTGAGCCGTGGTATTGCGCAGCGCTTCCCTCAGCCGGCTCATCCTCGCCGAGAACGACCACCGAGCCGTTCGAGCTCTTCTCCGCCTGCTCCTGTTCCTGAGCGCTCTTTCGCCCGCTCACTACCAGGATCTCATCCTGCACCGAGAATGAGGGAATCTTCCCCACACCCGCCGGGAACGATATGCTGAAGTCCTCGCCGGGGCGTATCGTGAGAGTCCCCTTGACGGAGTTGACCGCTATTCTGTCAAAATATCCCAGGATGTAAGTGTCCTTCTCCTCAGAGACTGTATAGCCCGAGGCAGAAGTATCTTTTCCTGTGTCCACCGTATCCGCGCAAACCGGGAGTACACTCTGTCCGATCAGAGTGAGCACAGCCAGAAGAGTCAACAGTCTCTTCCCGGCGTTCCGCAGCCTACTGTTCATCGTTGCAAAACCCTTTCCGTTATGCGCCAAAGCGCTGAGAATCCTCTTAAACTATTCAGCACCACACCGTCCGGGGTGCTGATAATTAATTTTATTATAATCACGGAGAGGGAAGAATGTAAATCCTTTATTTCAGAATTTTTACATAATTATTGTTTGTATGGCATACCATTTACAAAATGATTATGTAACTGTTCAACGGATTGTCTCGTGGTCATAAGTGTCGTAAGTCACACCGTCCACGCTGAAGGAATTCTCCTCCTTGATGATGAAGATCATGGTCTTGCCCTTGTTGAGCTCGATCTCCTTGCCGTTGTCATCATAGAAGGTAGTGGGCTTGTAGTCGTTGCCTTCGCCCTTTTCCCATGTGACGTGGATCATTCTGCCGCCGGTGATGAAGAAGCCGTCTTTGCCGTCCTCTTCTACGCGGATCCGCAGATATTCGGAACCGTCTTCTCTGGGCTCCGCATAGGCTCTCTGGATCAAAATATTGTCAAATGCCAGCTGCTCATTGGTAACGGCGTCGCACTGGGGCTCCCCGTGGAGCGTCTTATAGTACTTGCCATCCTCCGGATTGTAGGTGAGCGCCGACTTCGAGCCGGGGAAACTCTCCTTCATATCGACGTACACTGCGCTTACGGAATCAGAGTACTGCTTCAGGGTGTTTCTCTCACTTGCAAAAGTGAAGTGCTTCTTGTTGTAGTAGGCTCTTCTGTGATCCTGAGAGAAACCGGCTTCCTTGATGGCCTCGGTAATGTGCTCGGCATCGGTATAAGCCGTGTGCTCAGAGCGGCTCCAAGCGGGGACCCTGTAGAAGCATCCGTAATCCGGTCCGAGCGGTCCGCCGACACCGTTGATATTGTCGACATCACTTCTTGTGAGGATGTCGTCCGTATAGTCGATGGGGCCGCCGTAGTGGATGATGATGGGATCCCACTCCAGTGCTTCGTAAACAAAATACGCGCGGATACTGCGGATATTGCCGATGCGCTCCAGCTTCTGCCAATCCTGGATGATAGCCATCTGGCGGCTCATGTTCCCTTCTTCACTGATCTCATAGAGGACATCGATATTGCTGAGTCCGTACTGAGGCTGCGCCTCCTTGTCGATCGGGAGCATGACCGCGATCGGCCTCTTTTTTGCCAGTTCGGGATCGATCGCCTCACCCGTCAGGACACTGACATCAGAGTACTCCGTTCCCTTTTCGCTGCCGTTCTTTGTATTTTCATCGGCGGTGCCTTCCTGCGCTGCCTTCACTGTATTAAACTCTTTTCCTGATGCGGTGATCGCCGTCCCCGGAAAAGCCATGCATACAGCAATAAGAAGTAATAATGCTTTCTGTTTCATTTTCTTTTCCTTTCTCAATCTGATGGTAATCAGAGGTGTCTTTCCCCTGAATTATAATAGGCTTCTGTGCAATTCTTTCACTGCACAGAAGCCTATTATAATTCAAAAAAGTGATGGATTCAATCGCGCGGGAAAGCCATTTTCGTTTTTGCTTATGGCGATTTGTACCTCTTTTATTCCTATTTTGACAAATACTCATCCACCTTCTCTTTGTCGACCTTTTCATAGGGAAGACGGATATATTTGTTGTCCTGCATCTCTACACCCTCGGGGAGATTCATGCTCGTGAGAGGCGCTCCCGTCGCAAGCGTATAGGCCAGTTCTTCCATAACGTCAGCCTGCCCCTGGCTGTCGTTGTAAACAGTCCCGGTCATCAGTCCCTCGCTCACCGCTTTGAGTCCCACTTCCGTGCCGTCGATCCCGAAGATAGCCGGCCACTGGTCCCTGGGGATCTCCTTGTCCTGATAAGCTTCGATCGCGCCCAGCGCCATGTCATCGTTGTTGGCCAGGACCAGCTCAATCCGGGTCCCGTTGCTGTCGATCAGCTGTCCCATCTTGCTCCTGGACTGCGCCCGGTTCCAGTTGGCTATGGCGTATCCCACCTTGTCCAACAGGATACCGTTCATGATCATCGTGTCCACCGAGTATTCTGTCCGGATGATGGCGTCCTGGTGACCGGCTTCTCCCTCCAGCACGACGTACTGGATGCTGCCGTCTCCGTTGCGGTCCGCCTCGGGATGTTCTTTGCAGTAGTCCGTCGCCATCTCTCCCTGAAACGTTCCGGACTGGTAAGCGTCCGCGCCGACATAATACAGTTTGTCCCACTGCATCAGGTCTTCCTCCACCAGTTCTCTGTTGAAGAAAATGACAGGTACATTATTTTTCCTCGCCAGATCAATGATCCCCGTAGGTGCGGTCCGGTCCACGAGATTGACACAGATCACGCCGCAGCCGTTCTCGATCATATCTGCAACATCTTCATTCTGGGCGGGCTGGGATCTCGCTGCGTCCTGTACAACTGTTGCGATATCGATCCCACGGGCCTTTCGGTTCTCCACACATCCGTTGAAATCGTTTATGAGTTCTGTGATAAATGTGTCGTACTGGTCGTAAACGCTCACGCCGATCCTCACAAAGCTGTCTTCGCTTCCGGCCGCAGTATTACCGCAGCCGCTTGCCAAAACAAAGAACGCCAAGGCTGCAGCTCCCACCGCTGCCGTTTTGCGAATTTTCCTGAACGTCCCGTCCTTACTCAGAAATCTCTTCATACCGGACCTCCCCGTATAGCTGTTCCCGTTGTCATCTCTGTACAGGGAACAGGATCTCCTGATTCTCTTCCGCAAAAAGTGTGTCCCTGTGGATCACTCTGTGCGCGATCGTTCTCGCCAGAGGCAGAAACCGGTTTCTGTGAATGAATTCCGCAAGATCCGTCACGCTCTGGTAGCCCATCATGTAGTCCTCGGGCACCACAAGGCTCTGCGCGATGCCGCTGTCCAGATAATAGATCGCTTTCATGGAGCTCCCCGTTCCGATCACAGTGATTTTTTTATCAAGAGACGCCGCGTATTCGCCGGCCGCTTCCATTCCCGAATTATCCAACGCGACCAGAATATCCGGTACCGGGTAATTCGCGAGCAGGTCTTTGATATTTTCCGAGTCATTATTCTGGTACAGGATCCAGGCTATTTTCCCTCCGCCGCTCTTCAGTGCCTCTTCAAATCCTGTCAGGCGCTCCTGAGCAGAACTCATGGCGTCGCTGCCTTTTATCACTCCAATATAACACTCTCCGACCGGGCGGTCCGCAAACTTCATGACCTCCTGTGCCAGAGCCTCGCCGATCGCGGTGTGGTCAGGACTCACAATTCCCACGACATTACTCATAACTTCATAGTCGTCCCCGTCCACGATCTCAAAATTGGTGCTGCTGCTGAAGGCCTCCAGTGTGCTGGCCGCCTCAGGACCGGCCATAAGCTGTATGATCACTCCGTCCGTTCCGCTCGCAACAGCTCTGGAGATAAGAGACTCCTGCTCCGCGAGTCCTGACAGTTTCCCGGTCGGCATGATCGTCAGGCTGACCCCCTGATCCTCTGCCGCCTGATGCATCCCGGCGATAAACTGCACCCAGCGGTTATCGCTGCTGTTGTCGATGATAACATGGATCTGGCGCGGACTGTCTGTGCTTCCGCTCTGCCGGATCATCAATATGGTCACGATCGCGATCATGACCATTAAGCTCAGTACCAGGGCGGCAAAAAGATTATTCCTTCTCTTCACTTCGCACCTCCCCGTCCCATTTTCCGTGCTCCAGCGCGCGGCGGTTCTCATCTGTATAAGGCACCGCAGGCAGGTGGATCGTTACAGTGGTCCCCTCATCGGGCTCGCTCTCGATCTTGAGCCCGTACTGCGGTCCGAACCGCAGCATGATCCTCTTATGGACATTGATCAGACCCACGCCCGAACCGTGCTTATTCTCCCTCTCCTCGTGCTCTTCGTCCTTCAGAAGCTGCTCTACCTTCTCAGGAGGCATTCCCAGACCGTTATCCCTGACACTGATATAGATATCGCCCCCGACTTTTCTACCGTCGACATAGATCTCCCCTTCGTCGCCGAGCGCATCTATTCCGTAGTAAAGCGCGTTTTCCAGGATCGGCTGCAGGATCAGTTTGACCGTACAGAAGTCGTGGATCTCCTCCGCGATGTTCCAGCTGATCTCAAAGGCTTCTTTATACCGCACTTTCTGAATATTCATATAGTTGCGGGCATGGAGCAGCTCGTCCTTAATGCTGATCACCGTCCGCCCTTTGCTGAGACTTATCCTGAACAGGCTGGCCAGCTGCGTGACCATAAAGACCGCGTCGTCATTTCTCTCCCCTTCGATCATCCAGACGATTGATTCCAGCGTGTTGTAGAGGAAATGAGGATTGATCTGCGACTGCAGGGCGTCCAGTTCACCCCTGCGGCGCTCTTCCTGCTCGCGCACGACGTCGTCCATCAGAGTGTTGACCTGCCGGAAGCTCCCCTGCAGACTTCTGCCCAGATGTTCGATCTCCGCCGGTCCTCCGATGTAGACACTCTCGGGATCCACTCGGCCGCCCTCCATATTTTGAATAGAGCGGTTGAGACGCAGGATCGGGCTTGTGATCCGGTTAGTCACAAGACGGTTTATCACAAGAAGCGCAAGGATTGCCGTCAGGAGCACCAATATGGTGAAGTACTGCGTGCTGCCCGCTCCAAGCCTGAATCCGCTCGTGGGGATCACCCCCACCAGCTTCCATCCCGTATAACTGATAGTTCTGACGATGACGACTCTGCGCTCTCCGTTAAAGATCTCTTCGTGGACGCCGTCCTCAAGGTCGGCAGCTTCGACATTATTCTCCTTATATTTCCCGACTCCGATTTGGATCATCCTGGGATGATAAATGAGCTCGCCGGCCCCGTCGCACAGGTAAAAATACTGATAGGAACTGCTTCCGTTGACGCGCTCCATCATCTGCTCGATCGTGCTGTAGTTCATGTCGACGAGGAGCACTCCGCGCATAGGAACACCGCTGCTGGTCAGCTCGACGATCCTGCTCAGCGATATTACCCAGTAATAGCGCAAGGAGGAGGCGTCAAAGATGTTCTGTACATGCGGCGTCGAGAAGTGCAGGTTCTCCGGTTTATTCAAGGCCAGTTCAAACCATGGCTGCTCTCTCACGTCCATCCCCTCTTTGAGTGTGGACACGGGTGTCGCACTCACCAGGTTCCCGTCCCGCCTGAACACCGCGAAACTTACCAGATTGTCCTTATTTGCCTCATACAGAAGGGCCATCTCGCTGTCCAGGTTGTCTTTCGCAAGGTCCTTGTCCTTAATGGCACTGTAATACAGGGCGTCACTTACTCTGCGCATGGCTGTCAGATAGTCCTCAAAGTTGGACTCCGTCTGGGACATCAGCTGTTCCGTGCTCTCCGTCATCATCACTCGGGTGCGCATCATGAATCTCTGATACAGCGAAAAACCGAGGAGAAGGATAAAAAGGACTGAAACGACAGTAAAGGAGACCAGTACGGTAACCTGGATCCCCAGTCCGCCTGCTTTCTCCTTCACCTGACTTCTCCAGTCGGAAAAGCGATCATTATTCCTCTCCCGGCTCTTTTCGTTACCTTCCAAGGTTTCCTCCTATTGAGTATTGTTATCTTCTCTCCGAGCGATACTTGGACGGCGACACACCGAACCTCTTCTTGAACACATAGCTGAAATAGGCGGGATCCGCGTACCCCACCTGGGCGGCGATCACATAGGTCTTGTCGTCCCTCTCGATCAGCCTCTGCACTGCCTGTTCCATACGGTAATCAGTCAAAAAAGCGATGAACGTCTTGCCCGTCTCTTTTTTGAACGTGGTGGAGAAATATGCAGCGCTGACGCCCAATATCCCGCAGATCTTGTCGATCGTCAGTTCCTGGTCTCCATAGTTGTCGCGCACATAATCGATCGCTTTCGCGACAAAAGTCTGCATGCCGCTCTCTCTGCTGCTGCGCAGCTGTTCCCACATTCCCAGTGACACTCTGTACAGCCATTCTCTGAGCTGTCGGCTGTCCATATTAGTCACACTGCGGAATAAGCTCTCATCTTCTCCGAAGATCGGCTCCGGATCGATCCTGTTGCTGATCGCGAAGCGATAGAGCGAGCTCACAAGCTCCATAACCATGAACCGGTGCATGCTGAGAGAGACGCCTTTTGAAGTGAGCTCCTCCACATAGGCGTCTGTTTCTTCCATAACCGCCTCCGGCGTGTTCATTTTAACAGCCTTGAACAGTGCGTGAAGCTTCTTCTGCGTGTTATCGGAAGTGCGCTCTTCCCCGGGCTCGATCTCACCGATATTGATTGCTCTGCCCGATCCGTAAATAGAGCGGTAAGAGACCGCCTCTCTTGCCCCCTGATAAGATTCCGGAATCTGAGAGATCTCGGTGCAGGCTTTTCCTATACCTATGGTCACAACGGCCTGGCTCACATGTTTCGCCAGGCGGCAGAAAGCTTCCGCCTCATCCGTGATCCGCGTCACATCCTCCTGCGTTTTACAAGGAGCCAGCATCACGATGTTTCCCTCATGGGGAAACATCTCGGCGTTCCACTTCTGCGCAAGGCGCTCCCTCGCCAGGCGCCGCACGGATTCTGTCAGCAGCACCGCGCTGATCCCTTCCGGCAGCTGCGTGGTACTTGTATGGACCACAACCACGGTATACATGGGGCTGTTCATCTCAATCTGGTAATCCCTCAGGAACCTGGGGATACTGTCCTCCGCCACATTTCCCTCTACCAGCGAAGAGTAAAAATTTTCCCGCAGCAGAGGCAGACTCTCCATATAATAATCGCGAAGTTTCTGGACATTGCGTTTCTCGTCCATCTCCCGGTCCAGAGACTCCTTGATCCTCGTAAAGATCCTGCGCAGTTCGTCCGCGTCCACAGGCTTTAAGATATACTCCTCCACCTCAAGCTGAATCGCTTTTTTGGCAAACTCAAATTCATCAAAGCCGGAGAAGATAAGGATCCGGACCGTCGGATACATGATCTTGAGATTATGCGCCAGTTCCAGTCCGTCCATATAGGGCATCTTGATATCCGTCAGCACTACGTCCGGCGCTTCCGCTTCCGCAAGATCCAAGGCCTCGATCCCGTTATGGGCGTAGCCCATCACGCGAAAGCCCATTCCCTCCCAGTCAACTTTCTTTAACATTGTGCGGATGACGTCTTCCTCGTCATCCACCAGGAGAACAGAGTACATACTCATAGAAATGTCCCTCATCTCATTCGTACTTGTCTTCGAGCTTCTTCCAAAGTGCAAACAAAACAACGACCCATACGATGATCTGCACGAGAGCCGCGACCGCGTTGATCGACTCCAGAACTCCCATCAAAAAAGTGCCCACGGCAAAGAATATGAGAAGCCTTCCCGCGTCCCTGCAATATCCCTCTTTGTCTTTGGGCTCCGGTTTGCCCTTTCCGCGGATCGACTTTATGTCTCCGAGGATCATCACCCTATAAGCAAAATAGAGAGCTACCAGCCCGATCAATGTGGGAATACCGGCATAATGAAAGATCTGTTCCAGCATTTTTTTTCCTTTCCGTGAACATACTTGTGAATTTAAGAAAAGCGAGGAGCCGTATCCGTGCTGTACAGGATACCTGTAATCACGGGATAGGTCCCTCGCTTTATTGTTACAACCCGATTGCCGTTATGTCAAGGCGCGTGAAGCGTGCCTCTGCAATGCGTACGGCTTTCCGGTATTTCGGTCCCGGAACAGCCACGCCATTACTTCTTCGCAACGTACTTTCTGATATCCAGCGAGATCGCGATGTAGATGATGATACCAAGGGCGATCCACTGCGCGTTTGCGTTGACTCCCAGGAACTGCAGAGCAGCTTTCAGGAATTCGAAGACCATAACGCCGATGACTGCGGATGATACTTTACCACGTCCGCCGGTAACGGAGACGCCGCCGATAGTACAAGCTGCGATCGCTTCCATCTCGTAACCAAGACCAAGGTTAACGGATGCGCCGCCGGACTTGGCGCCCAGCATGAAGCCGGCCAGGCCGTAGAAAGCAGCTGCCTTAGCATAGATCATGACCATGGTCAGTTTGACCGGAACACCGGCGACTTCCGCTGCCTGCGGGTTAGCACCGATCGCGTACATGTATTTGCCGTGGCGGGTCATGTTGAAGATGAACCATGAAATAGCGCCGATGAGAATGGCGATCCATACAAGGTAAGGAATCATCAAAAATCTTCCGGAAGCAAGATTTGTGTACTCTGTGACATAGCCGCCCAGAGGGGTCGCGTTTGTAACGATCAGGTTAAGACCGTAGACGATCTCCATCATTGCCAGCGTGGAAATGAAGGGAGGTACGCTCAGGAACGCGATGAAGGAACCGGTCACTGCACCGAAGCATGCGCATACGAGCATGACGATGATAGCAGCGACGAAAACGTTCATAGGCTTTCCGCCTTCGATAAAACGTCCGGAATAGTCAGCCTTCTGCAGAAGAATACCTGCAAGGCAGCCGCCCAGACCGATGATACGACCTGCTGACAAGTCGCAGCCTGCGGTGATAACGCAGCCGGCGATGCCGAGCGCGATGACCAGACGCGCGGACATGTTCAGGAGCAGGTTCAACAGGTTAGACGGGGACAGGAAGTTGGGCGATTTGATTCCTGTAAAGAGAACCAGGATGATGATGATAAGGATAACGCCGTAGTTGATCAGGAAATCCTTTAAATTAAAAGCTTTTTTATTCATTAGAATCCTCCGTTTCAAAGAGCATCTGTGCCAATGCTTCATACCATGTGAGCGACAGGATTTCGCTTAGAACATGGTCGCGTAACTCATGACCTTCTCCTGGGTCATGTCTTCAGGATCGGTGATCTCGCCGCGGATATGGCCGTTGCACATGACATAGATCCTGTCGGACATGCCGAGCAGCTCTGCCATTTCTGAGGAGATCATGATGATCGCTTTGCCCTGCTTCTGCAGTTCTACCATGATCTCATAGATCTCGTGCTTGGCACCGACGTCGATGCCTCGGGTAGGCTCGTCCATGATCAGGACGTCCGGGTCATTGGCCAGCCATCTTGCGATGATGACCTTCTGCTGGTTACCACCGGAAAGGTTTGCGATGTGTTCCTGCGCATTAGGCGTCTTGATGGACAGCTTCTTAATGCTCTCGTCCACGATCTTGTCGATCGTAGGATGATCCAGAACAAAACCTGCTTTCAGGTGTTTGTCATAAATGGAAATGCCTGTGTTGTCCTTGATGGACAGGCAGCCCAGAATACCATTACCACGTCTGTCTTCTGTGATCAGTCCGATGCCGGCGTTCATTGCCTTGCGGGG
>JBGUJH010000007.1:0-16695 GCA_045113775.1 Lachnospiraceae bacterium
CATGCAAGACCTATCCGGCTGCGACAATGTGACCCAGTTCCAGGCTCTAGGCACAGAAGCCCGGAACAACGCCCTGCGCGAAATGTGGAAAGCAGGAATCTCAATCAACCGGGCGAGCCGGATGACCGGAATCTCTTACGGGGTCATAAGGAAGGTCATTGCGCCTAAGACACCCGCATAGACACTATTTTGCCAAAATAGTGACAAATAAATATGCTCCAGCGAGGGATCCCACTGGGTCGCTCGCTATTAATAGTGCCCGAAAATACTCCCCAGTAAAGCCTCCAATATACCAAACTACCTCACCAAGTCTGCTCCCATCTCAAAAGCTTTACGACACTCTTGAGGGAAAACCGTATCATGCCGCTCCTTCTTAGCCTCAGGATCGAACAATGTCCACTCCCAATCCGTTTTGCTATAGTCCTTAAGCTGTAAGGTATTTCCGCTCACCAACACCCTCGTCGGTCCGACAAATCGGCTCAGTGTCTGTTGGTATCCGCTCAGCAATCCGCTGTACATAGTATCAGGAGCATTGCTCGTCATTACCAGAAGCACCGGAATTGGCCGCTCATTGCAGCACGGATTTTCCAGATTATAGGTTAAATTCTGGAAAATCAGCCTCTCATACAACGCTCTGAATCCCGCTGACATCTCCGACAGATAATTGGGCGATCCGATGATTAAGCCATCTGCTTCCCGGATTGCGTCAAGAACAGGCATTAGCCCGTCACGACATATACAATGACCTTTGAATCTCTCTTTTTTGCAACCAAAACATGAAATGCATCCGGTGTACTTTTCAAGTCGATAAAGATCGAACTTTTCGACGACAGCACCTGCAGACTCAGCCCCTTTACCGGCCTCTGTAACCAACGTGTCTGTATTCCAGTTTAACCGGGGACTCGCATTGACCACTACAATCTTCTTACTCATACTCAATCCTTCTTAAATCCGCCAAAACACTTCTTATGCCATTCGGGTGCCTCAGGCATCGGACTACCTGTCAGACATGCTGAAATCACAGGTACTTACACACCTCTAGGGTATCCATCTAAAGCAATCATAACACCCCTATAAATATTATGCAATATAATTGCGCGCAATTTTAGAGCGATAACCCAATTTTGGCGCGATAACCGACCTCCAGGGTCGCTTGTGATAATCGACCTCAAGGGTTCCTCTCTCAAAAACAATTTTCCAAATTTATCTGATATACTTTAAGCATATAAAAAAAATGAGAAATCTGCACAATTATTGAAAGGATTGATAAACCATGAAGACCACTGTAAATTACCTTGATGACCGATTGTGAGGCTCTATAATAAAAAAGGAGTTGTTTTCTGCTATGGCTGCCTCATCAGCAGAAAACACAATTCAGGTCATGTACAATGTTTACAACGAAGCTCTCAGCAAAAGAGCACAGGCAAAATCTCTTTACAAAAAGAACGTAAAACAGGGCAGAAAAAATCACAACAGCGGCGCACTTGAAGGACAGAGAGCGAGAGCCGGACATCTCATGCGTCTCAACAAGAGCGAAAACTTCTACGACGACGAAGGCAGACTTCTCTTCCGGTGGGTTCCCCGTGGCAAGCTTATTGAAGATTCCGAGTGCGTACGTGATCCTGACTGGCTCTGGTGGCGTGCGCACCACAGCACAGGCTGGAAAGAACACAAGCACAGATATCAGTGGGAACACAACGTTTGTGAAAAGGAGAAACACCAGAAGAACCGCGCCCGCAAGGCACTTCGCCGTGGCGAATTCACTATTTTGCCCGAAAAATGATTGTACTCAACCCACAAAAAAGCTCACACCACAAAGTGTGAGCTCTTTTTTTGCCGCGTAAATGCTGCATAGATCAAATTCCGATTACAGCGATTACATAGCACCATCTCCAATGAGCAGCGGTCAGAATCCTGTTCAACACAGGCACGATACGTCAAATTTGATTCAATTTCCCACTTCCATAATGAAGGCAAAATCGCTCAGTTTCGCTTCTTTGTCTCCCTGGTCAGCTGTATCATTCCATTTTCCTTTATGCGCAGTCCATTCAGGGTACTGGATTTCTTTATTTGTAAAACGAATGCAGGTCTCGCGGCCTTCATAATTATCAGGCTGCTTATCATCCCAATTAGCGTAACTGAATTCTGTTCCGTCCGTCCAGTGCCATTTTCCATCCTGATCGATAAATCCACCGATCCATATATTGGAATGAGTGCTGCTTTCGGCAAACTGATCGAGAAAAGCCTGCTCCTCAACAGATCCGGCCGAAGCAAGGTGACCGCCGTGCTCTACACAATATGCCTCCGCATCGCTCCACGCTAAACCCTCCTCAACGATTGTGTATGTATGACCGCCGAATTCTTTGACAAGCCCTTTCGAATCCGCCTCTGGCTCAGGCTCGACCTCTGAGGTATCTCTACCTGGCTCGACCTCTGAGGTATCTCTACCCGGTTCGACCTCTGAGGTATCTCTACCCGGCTCGACCTCTGAGGTACCTCCGCCCAAGGTATCTCCATCCAACCCGTATCCGACCGGGAACAGGCACTTATCAGTCCCAATCTGCTCAATTGACTCATACCAGGGCATCGGAAGTTTTCCTGTAAAAGCAGCCTGCCCTGTCAATACGTTCGCAACACCTTTGCCCTCGCTGCCGGGCAGATAGCACATCACAGCCGCGTCCCATTGATCTAAATAGTCACTTATGATCACCTGCCGCCCTGCCAAAATACACCCAACCGTCGGAATCTTGTAGTCCCTGCGCAGCTTCTCTGCTTTCTGTATAGCCCCAATGTTTTCGGGCAATGCCAGCGCTCCTGTAATACTGATATCCGCGCTGTCTCCGTTCCATTCCGCGTAAGGCTGCTCGCCGACGACCAACAGGGTCACATCTGCGTTCTGTGCCTGTGACGGATCTGTGATGACTTTGATATCTTTCTCACCAGCCGCTTCCCGCAGTCCTTCAATGATCGTCGTCGCCCCTTCGATCGGTCTGGTCGGCCCATTCCAGCTTTCCGTCCACCCGCCGCACTGCGCGCCGATATTGTCCAGCGCCGGCCCAACCGCATAGATCGTACTGCCGCTCTTAAGAGGAAGCACTGAGCCCTCATTCTTCAAAAGAACCAGAGATTCCTCCACCGCCTTCTCCGCAAGTGCGCGGTACTCATCCGAACCACATTCACTCTGCACCGTCGTGACTGCTTCCTGAAGAGGGTCATCCATTACGCCGGCCTCTATTTTGAACTGAAGAATATGCCGTACCGCGTCATCGATGCGTGCTTCAGGAATCGCCCCGCTGTTCACCGCCTGCATCACGGCGTCAAAAGTCTCCCTGTACATATTGGGTTCCATCAACATGTCGATGCCTGCATTGATCGCGTTTTCCATCTGCTCGCTGAAATTGCTCCCGCTGATGTTGTGGATCGACTCCCAGTCGCTCACGATCATCCCGTCAAACCCGAGCTCATTGCGAAGGATCGAGATGTACTTGCCGTTTTCGTGCATTTTGACGCCTCCGACACTACCATGGCTGATCATGATAGACGGAACCCCGGCGTCGATCAGCTTGCGGTAGACCCCCAAAAGCGCGTCGACTTCTTCATCCGTCAGGTCAGCGTCGCCCCGGTCGATCAGGAACCCGTTTTCACCCGTCCCCCACGTCTCTGCACCGTCGGCAAAATAGTGCTTGCCGCAAGCCGCGATCCCGCTGTCCTTCAATCCTTTGACATAGGCCTCACCCAGCTTCCCGACGATTTCGGGATCAGATGAATAGCTCTCATACGTTCTTCCCCACCTCGGGTCAGTGCTGACTGCGACACAAGGCGCGAAATTCCACAGCATTCCTGTGAGTTTGGCCTCGTCAGCCGTGGCCGCTCCAATCTGATATACCAGCTCCGCGTCATTTGCGGCGCCGAGTCCGATATTGTGCGGGAAAAGCACGGTTCCTTTGCAGTAATTAACGCCATGAACGTCATCCTGCCCGTAAATAAAAGGAATCCCGGACTCCGATGCCAGTGCTGCATTTTGGTACTCCAGAATCAGCGCTTTCCACTCCGTGCTGCTTGGGTATGAACCATCCGCTTTGCTCAAGACCGAACCGAAGTCATATTTCCTCATCTCGTCCTTGTTTGCCATATATACTGCGGGCTGGATCATCTGCCAGACTTTCTCTTCCAGCGTCATCTCTGCCAAAATATCGTCCGCCGACTTCCCGCTGAACCAATAGGTACCTTGCACCTCTGACACCTCTGAGGTACCTTGCACCTCTGGGGTACCTTGTACCTCTGAGGCACCTTGCACCTCTGGGGTATCTTGCACCTCTGAGGTACCTTGCACCTCTGAGGTACCTTGCAGCTTGTCAGCCCCTCCGCACCCTGTGGCGCTAATCACCAATACTGTGGTAATGACGATTGCCAGTTTTCTGATCAGTTGTTTTCTCATATGCTGTTTCCCCCGTTGCAGAGCGTTATAAGTGACCGCTATTTTGATCATTGCAAAATACTGTCATAAATTGACCGCATGTACTTATACCCCAGAAAGAAAAACTCTTCCATTGAAAGACCTTTTCGTGTTCCGTAATCCACGGGAATAACTTCTGTAAGCGACAGTAAATAGGCGTAATAATCATAATCAATATCCTTGCGCACATTCTTATCGTTTTTCAATTCCTCTTTAAAAACAGGTGCAATCAGTGAAGAAGCCGCATTCATCTGGACAAAATTCCGAATATGCTGCGGCGCATGGAGCATGTTCCCAAAGAGTGCAAAATCTTCTTCCGACAGATACTCTCTCAATTCTTTTGAAAACATCTGATATCCTTTTTCATACCCCAGTTTCTTCATTCGAAGCATTCCTGATTCGAGCAGAAGCTCTCCATTCTTCTTTCTCTCGTCAATCAGCTTTTTATAAACCGCGCATATGCATAGACTGAACAGATCCGACTTGTCGTCAAAATACTGATAAAAGCTCCCCTTGGGAACCTCCGCTTCAGAAAGGATCCTGTTAATGCTGGTCTTTTCATACGGATTTCGAATAAACTCTGCGCGAGCAGCTTGCAGGATCCGATCCTTCTTTTCTTCCGGCAGACGTTCAAATGTTGAGTGGATCAACCTCGTTTCCTCCATTTATCTTACTGCCCCATAGTTTACTTGTAATTTACATAACCGTCAAATATAATGTGACTAAAGTCACATTTAGGATACCCTAGAGGTCAAATGAGGTCAAATGAAGGTCAAATGAAAGGATCCCACATGCACATCACTGACATCCAATTTCAAGTCACAAGTTTTCGTTTCGAAGAACCGATGAAAGTTGCATTTGCAACAATCGTCGATATGGACTCCTGCATCGTCAAAATACTGACCGACGAAGGAATAGTCGGCTACGGCGAAGCGGCGCCTCTACCGTTTGTAACGGGAGATAATCTGGGCACTGTTTTGGCCGTCGGCAAAGAAATGCGGGAAGCACTTATCGGCATGGATCCCCGCGCAATCGGCGCTGTCCACCGCGTCATGGACAGGCTCTACTCAGGTAACGGCGCTGTAAAAGCCGGCATCGATATTGCATGCTACGACATCGCAGCCAAAGCCGCAGGCGTTCCCTTGTACAAATATCTGGGCGGCGACGACCCGCACATCCATTCCGATGTCACGATCGGCATCGATACACCCGAGAGGATGGCCGACAAAGCATTGGAGTGGATTGGCAAAGGCTTTGACATTCTCAAAGTCAAACTGGGGGAGGATATCCCAACAGACATTGACCGCATGTGCGCGATTCATGAAGCGGTTGCAGGCAAAGCCCGCCTGCGCATCGACGCCAACCAGGGCTGGACAGTCAAAGATACCCTAAAGGTCGCCAAGGAACTGGACCTTCTGGGCATAGAACTGATTGAGCAGCCGGTCGCCGCAGCAGATTTTGACGGCCTTAAGGAAATCCGGGACCGCTCGCACCTTCTTATAGCCGCGGATGAGAGCTGCCACAGCATCTCCGACGCCATGCGTCTTGCCTCCATGCGCGCAGCTGACGTCATCAACATCAAACTCATGAAGTGCGGCGGCATTTATCCCGCCATCAAAATCGCTGCGATCTGCGAGGCCGCCGGCCTCAGCTGCATGATCGGCTGCATGGGCGAGAGCACCCTGGGCAATCTCGCCGGCATGCACCTGGCCGCAGCGCTCGACAATATCCGGGAAGTGGACCTCGATGCGGTCTATATTTTGGCACAGGACAAAGTTCGCGGCGGCTTCGACCATCGCGGCGGAAAAGCGGTTCTCTGGGACGTTCCCGGAATCGGCTGCAAAGTGAAAGGAGAAAACGAATGACAACAGAAAACATGGTCAAAAAATTGATGGCCGACTACAACGTCGCCGGCATGAGCGTTGCCATCATCCGGGACGGAAATCTCGTGAGCGCGGAAGGTTATGGTCTCCGTGACGCAAACGCTCAGCTCCCGATGACAGCAGACACAGTTATGCCGATCGGCTCGATCACCAAGACTTTCACTGCTCTTGCCCTTGGCATGCTGGTCGACGAAGGAAAGCTCGACTGGGACGCGCCGGTCATCACATACATACCCACCCTAAAGCTCAGCAGCGCGCTTCTTACCGAAAACGTCACAGTCCGCGACCTGATGTGCCACCGCACCGGCGTCCCCAAATACGACCTCCAGGCGATCTACTGCGTCATGGAAGACGGCGCTGAGATGGTCCGCTCTCTTGAATACCTCGAGACCAACGCGGCCTTCCGCACGAAGCTCCAGTACTCAAACCAGATGGTCTCGCTCGCCGGTTATCTCATTGAGGTCATCACCGGCACTCCCTACAAAGAATTCGTTCGCGAGAGGATCTTTGAGCCGCTCGGAATGAAATCCTCAGATTTCGAAATCGAGTCCCTCGCCAAGTACGAGAAAACCTCTAAAGGCTATGTCTTTGCAAACGGCACTTTCATCGAGCCCCCGTACATGCACCTGGGTGCCTTCGCCCCTTCCGGCGCCATCGTATCCACTGCATCTGACATGGCAAAATATGCCCTCTTCCACCTTAACGGCGGAATCGTCGACGGCAATCGCCTGATCAGCGAAGAAAACCTTCGTCAAATGCATACTCCAGAGGTCATCGGAACTCCTTATTTCTGGAATTTTGAAGAATTCCAGAGCACTGAATACGGTCTCGGCTGGTTCACGGATATCTATAGGGGCGTGAAGATGATAGGTCACGGCGGCAACACCAACGGTTTCTCTGCGCAGATGACGCTTCTTCCCGCGCAGAACGCCGCGATCGTCGCCCTCTCCAACGCAACATCCTCCTTCTCTGTCAATGCTCTCGGGCATGTTTTTGCAGATGAGGCGCTTGGCGTCAGAGAAATCCCTGACTGGTCCGGCCGCTTCCAGGAGATTTTCAACAACCTGATGGCCGGAATGATGGCCGGTATGCAGGCAAGAGCCGAGGCCAAAATACCGAATACAACGCCTTCATTAGCACTGGCTGATTACGCCGGCACCTATCGCCATCCGGGTTTTGGTGAGATGAACTTTGCTATGACAGAACAGGGACTCGCCGGCACATGGAACGGCCTTCCGGCAATGCTGATCCACTACAATTATGACGCTTTTGACCTGATGCTCCCGGTCCTCGGACAAGCCGTACCGGCGCAGTTTGTCGTCGTAGAGGGAGTCATTCACGGTCTCGAAGTCTGCATGGAAATGGCGCCCGGGATCAAACCTGCGCTCTTTGAGAAGACCGACCTCTGAGGTAGTTTGTTTGGTCTGAGAAGACCGACCTCTGAGGTAGTTTGTTTGGCGAAGATCGACCTCTGAGGTAGTTTGTTCGGAAGACCGACCTCTGAGGTAGTTTGTTCGCGAGACCGACCTCTAGGGTAGTTTGTACTAGGGTAGTTTGTACGTGAGGTAGTTTGAATGCCAACAAAAAACACCGCCTCACTCGTTGAGGCGGTGTTTATAATTTGCCGTTTGGAGCCGTCGCGTCAGCTCACGCGATATCCGTTTCTCGCCAAATAATTGGCTACAGTGTTGAGATAAATATTGAAATCTCTCTTCTCGTTAGCTGCAACTGCATTGTTTGCAGTAACCATGGCTACGCCCAGCTTCTTGTAGAACTCGAAAAGAAGGACGGCTAAGGGAATCTCATTGGGCCCATCTGCGAATTTTATCTTTGAATTCACAGCTATCTCCATAGCCATAGGGACTCTGGATTCGAAGCTCTCAGAATAAATCCTGTTCTTGCTAATGAGATTGACCATATCCCGGCCGCTTACATTCCGGCCCGTGATGTATCGATAAGCTTCGACCTCATCTGAATCGATCGATCCGTCTGAAGCGGACAAGTATAGCATAAAACTGCCCAGATCGACCGCCATGATGCCCGCCAGCGGAACATTCTTCAAAGGACTCCTGTAAAGTCCTCTGCTCTCAAGAGAACCAAAGAAATGAATCATTGATTCATAAATTTTCTTCGCTTCTTTTAGCTTCGCGTAATCCATCTTCCCTCCTTCAAGCATTTGCTGCCTGACTGACGTCATACTTGATTTCTGATGCCGCGGCTTCGGTACTCCCTGGCAATCATATACGATTTATTTATCCGCCGCTATTTTGAAGAGTTTAAACATCAGCGGAAAATACGTAATAGCAAAAACTGCCGCAGCCGTTGTTCTCACTGTTTTTTTACTTTTTTCGGCGACATATGTGCCGGCAATCAGTCCCATTGCAAACAGACAGAATTTAACTACTGCAAAATCTCTCCAGCTGCTCTTTTTTACATACTTGTTTCCAATTCTCAACAATGCTTTCATTTTGGACTCTCCTCTCTTCCAATCAAAATATAGAACAACTAAAGAAAATGAGCCGTTTATACTATTTTGAAATCAGTTTATGCCCGGATACGGCCTCGAAGTTATATTTTACGATTCCCAGATCCAGTTTAGTCATAGGACCTCTTCCGGCTTTGATCACCGGTTTATCGCCTTCCAATGAGATCACAAATTTCTGCTGATTCATAGCGGTGGGAGCCATCATGGCAGCTTTTACGCCATTTTTGAACCATATCGGCATATCCTGTTCCGGTACTGTGCAAAGCTGCGCTAAAGATTTGGACTTGTGCTTTAATCCCTCTGTTTCCCCGTAACCTATCGCAATAACGCAGACAATCTTCTCGCCCGCTTCCTGGTCCGCTTTACACTTTCCCCGCGAGTAAGTCCCTGCAACCCAGCAGGTATTGAGTCCCATCATCTGCGCCTCAAGAACAATTTTCTGACCATAATAACCCGCTTTCTCGTCCAGATCAGGCATGGATTTGGGGCCGATGACCGCAATGTAATTATTGGCATTCCGAAAACTTCCGTAATGTGCCAGAAAAGAATCAAAACAATCCGGATCATTCGTGATCAGCTGAATGTGCAGGCCGCTCTCTTCATTGCAAGCACGGATCAAATCATTAAGTTCTAATACGAGTTCTTCGGGAATCGGGATGTCCTTATACTGACGGACGCTGTGACGTGACTTGATAGCTTCTTTGATATTCATTCTGATACCTCCGTTATTCTGGTACCTCCGTTAATCAGGTTAGAAAATCGAGCTCTGAGGTAGTTTGATACTCAAATTATACAACAA
This sequence comes from Lachnospiraceae bacterium, assembly GCA_045113775.1. Lineage (GTDB taxonomy): Bacteria > Bacillota > Clostridia > Lachnospirales > Lachnospiraceae > CAG-791. Next base: position 9,624 of record JBGUJH010000007.1, read on the forward strand.
CAGCCCCTGCAACAACATACCCTAGAGGTCGAACTGCCCTGCAACAACATACCCTAGAAGGTCAAGGTACCCTAGAGGTCGACCTGCCTAGGTCAAGGTACCCTAGAGGTCGACCTGCCCAGGGTCAAAATACTCCAGAGGTCGACTTTTTCGAGGTCGACTTTTTCACCCGAGTCCTGTCAATCATGGTATAATTTCCTCAAACATGAGGCGACCTCTAGGGTAGTTTAAACCTTAGGGTAGTTTACCCGGTCGCTCAGCACACTGTCGGAGGATTCAATATGAGCAAGCGCATTGTCGTCGCCAAATTTGGAGGAACATCGGTAGCGGACGCCGCCCAGTTCCGCAAGATCAAGGAGATCGTAGAGGCCAATCCTGAGCGAAGGTTTATCGTCGTCTCCGCACCGGGCAAGCGTTTCCCTGATGATATAAAAGTGACCGACCTTCTTCTGAACTGTTATGAGAAGGCCCGTGCCGGGGAATCGTTCGATGCCGAATTCGAGCAGATCCGCCAGCGGTTTCGCGAGATCATCGATGGCCTGAAAATGGATTTCCCCCTGGACAGCGAGCTCGAGACCCTCAGGCAGTCGCTGCGGACTGAACCTATGAAAGATTACACCGCCAGCAGAGGCGAGTATCTCACCGCAAGGATCATGTCAAAATATCTCGGCTTCACATTCGTTGACCCCGCCTGGTGCATTTGCTTTGACGAAAACGGACAGCTGAACGCGCCGATGACCTCAAGGACCATGCGCGCATCCCTTCTGCCTCTCAATCGAGCTGTGATCGCCGGATTCTACGGCGCCGATATGATCGGCACAATCCATACTTTTGAGCGAGGCGGTTCGGACATCACAGGAAGCCTGGCAGCCTGCGCAGTAAATGCGGACTTGTACGAAAACTGGACGGACGTATCAGGGCTGTATGCCGCGGATCCCCGGATCGTCGAGAACCCGGAAACTGTCTCCTATATGAGTTACAGAGAGCTGCGCACCCTCTCCTACATGGGTGCTTCCGTCCTCCATTCGGACGCAGTTCTTTCTGCATCCGAACTTGAGATCCCGATCAACATCCGCAACACAAATAAACCTGACGATCCGGGCACTATGATCGTTCGTCATCTTCCCAAGAACGTGGCAAAAAATCCCGTGACCGGCGTTTCCGGCAGAAAAGGAATGTCGTTGATCCAGATAGAAAAAGTCATGGTCAGTGACGGATCCGGCTTCAGCGCTCTGATGCTCGATATTCTCAAAGAAAGATCTCTTCCGTTTGAATACTGCCTGACAGGAATTGATTCGATCACGCTCGTGATCCGCACCGATCTCCTCGAGACCTGTAAAGAGGATCTTTTTGAAGAGATCAGGGTGACACTCAATCCCGATTTTCTCAGTCTGAGGGACAATCTCTCGCTAATCGCTGTGACTGGCGAAAAGGCAACTGAGTCGAGCGACGCAAATGTGAGAGTCCTCGAAAAACTCACGGAGGAAGGAATCGAGATCAGCACGATCAACCAGGGAGCCGGAAAGCTCAACCTGCTGATCGGCGTGCCCGAAGATCGATATGAAGATGCGATCAAAGCGATTTATGCTTTCAGACAAGGCATCCACGTAAATTAACAGTACCCGGAAATGGGGCTCGCATAGCGAGCCGCTGCGCCGCGTTCCCCCTCAAAACAACAAACAGCCGGTTCACAAAAAAAGTGAATCCGGCTGTTTTTCAATTAATCCTTACCAAATATTCTTTATATGACCAAATGTTCCCTGAATGATTCCCCGTATTTATAATACGCGATCATTTCATCAGTGAGCGTAACAGTGCTGTTAGGCTTAGTGAGCTGTTCCCTCGTGAGCCATACTGCTTTCGCGATTTCCTGAGTGTCATGGACCTCTATCTCATCGCTTCCTTCAATATCACATATACAACCGATCATCAGATTGGACGCAAAGCCCCAGGGCTGCGACTTGTAATAGCGAATATTGACCGCCTTCAGACCGGCCTCCTCCATCACCTCGCGGCGCACCGTATCTTCAATGCTCTCACCGATCTCAATAAATCCTGCGATCAGCGCAGCTCCGGCGTAACCGTCTTCTTCGCGCCCCCTGTAGCGGATCATTAGCAGCTTATCGTTGTGGATCACCGCAATGATCACAGCAGGCATCACGCGCGGGAAAACCATGTAGCCGCAAGACGGGCACCTGATGCAGCGCATCTTCGGATGTACGGACATCCTGCTGCCGCAGTGGCCGCACCTTTTGTTGTCGTTATACCAATTTGACAGCTGAAATGCCGTTTCCGCGCCAAAATATACCTTTTGGGGCAGCGGTCTGTTCTCAAAAGAAAACGGCAGATAGTCCATTCCGGTGAAAGAAAAATCAGGTGCTTCCGAACCTAGATAGATAAAGGTGTAATAACTTGTGCCGCTCAGGGTAAAGAGATAGACCAGACGCCCTCCTGCTTCTTCCGCTTTCTGATCTGCTTCGGGATCTTCCGGATCAAACCAGTACTTGCTGAACAGTACGGCCTCCGGCAAAGTCATGACACCATTTTCATCTCTGGCCATGAGGAGATTTCTTCCCCCTTTTTCATATATAGCCGCCAAGTCTCCTTTCTGAGGAGGTGTATTGAGATAGTCCGTTGAGAAGACTTCATTGTCGTCAAATTCCTGGATCATATTTCTTCTCCCTGTTATTTCCCGTCCGCTCATTGCTCGCAGAGTGAACCGCGTCATCCCTCATACTTCCACCCGTGGTCATCGTGGTAGATCATGAGCTTAGTCATCCCTCCGTCAACGCAGATATTCTCACCTGTTATAAATCCTGCTCTCTCAGAGCACAGAAACAGCACCGCATTCGCAATATCTTCCGGCTTGCCGACCCGTCCCGCCGGGTGCTGGCTCACGTCCGCCCCATCATAAACGGCTCCCCGCGTCTCGATCCAGCCGGGAGAAATACTGTTGACCCGCACTTTCCCGGACAAGCTGACTGCCAGAGCATGTGTCAGCGCCGCGATTCCGCCCTTCGCAGCTGTATAGCTTTCCGACTGCGGCTGGCTCATCCGATCCCGCGACGACGAAATATTGACAATTGCAGCCCCCTTGCCAAAAGACTCCATAAACAGCTTCGTCAGCATAAAGGGCGCAGTGACTCCGACTCTCAATGCATAATTGAACTCATCAAATGTACACTCATTGATTCCTTTAAACAGGGGAACGGCGTTGTTGACCAGATAATCAATATGTGAATACTCTTTCAGAACCAGATCCGCAAAATTCCTAAGAACATCTTCCCTGGAAATATCCCCTTTATAATACAAGTCAACCTCTAAATCCTGAGGTTTTTCCTGTATGTCGATCACACAGACTTTGGCGCCTTCTTTGCGGAACATCTCCGCGGTGCATCTCCCGATTCCCTGTGCGCCTCCGGTGATCACGACAACTTTGTTTTGAAATTCACTCATGTCCCGGTCTCCTTATTCCGCATGCAGGGCCGGCAAGTGCCGCCGCCTTGGCTGCTTCTTCTTCGGGATTCACAAGCACATCCGCGTATTCGGGATGCTTAGAGAACCAGCGGATCGAATAGGAGCACGACAGCTCTGCCTTGCGCCCTTCCCGGCGCAGATTCTGAGCGGCGGCTTCAGTGATTTTTGCAGCGATTCCCTGTCCGCCCAGACTCGGGTCCACTTCTGTATGGGCAAAATTCACCACTCCCGGTGAAATCTCCGGATAATCGAGCAGGGCTACAACCTTTCCGTTCTCATCCTCTAACCAGATTCTGCTGCTATTTGATTTAAAATCCATAATCCCTCCATCATATCAGGGTGAAAACCAACAGCGGCTCATAGGCAATCCTATAATGCTATTCTACCACATTTTCCACCACCCGCCGGTTAACAGACTCCACAAAAGCTTCGACCTTCTCCGGGTCCGGATTCTCCGGAAGCCTGCTCCCTCGCGCCGCCTCCTCAAACCGACTCTTATATTCAGCAACGATCTCATAAAACTCCGGCAGCATTCTGTCATCTTGCATGAACTCCCCGTCCCGGATCCTGCCAAGAAGCCCAAGTTCTTCCGGCGTACGGCGCGTCCTGATCACTCCGTCTTGCAAAATATCAACGGCCATCATATACAGCCTCACAAGGTGCATCGCGTGCTTATTGAGGTGCAAGTCGTCTTTCTTTTGATCGAGTTTCCTTATGCGGTCGTAATCCCGTACAACTGCGTTCAGAGTATTCATCATTTCATTATAAGCACGGAGTGGATAATGCTTTAGAGAAGCATCCACAAAGATCTCATCGTCCAGACCTTCCGTCTCCGCCTTGTCTATGTACAGGGAGAAACTGCCTTTATCCCGGTCGGTGTGATGCCGATTGAATTCATCCAATGCGTGTCCGACAGAGATCATGATGTGCCTCTCGCGGTCCGATTGAGTCATGCTGTCCCTTGCCACAGCATTTTCAAGTCTGCGCAGCTGTGACTCCGCGTAATGGCCAAAGGAGTAAGCAGCTCTCTTACTGAGAAACAGTTCTTTGTGATCCAGCAGTTCCCGGCCGGTCTCTGTCAATACTATGTAGTCTTCCAGTCCAAAGAGCTCTATTATGTTGGGGTTGCAGTTCAGGAGCAGCCTGACAATTTTGTTAAACGAATAAATGACTGTATCTGTCTTATCGTCCGTAAACTGCTCAAAACTTGTGAGCCCCAGCAGATCCGAGGGCCTGTTCAAGGCGACGCCGCGTATGTCAACATCGCTCCCCTCGCGGTTGGTCCCGTACCCGTAGCTTCCGCCTACCCCCAAAAGTATGATCCGGTCTCCGAGATGCGGATCCGTTCTGAGAAAGCCATATTCTTTTGTCTGTACCAATGCCTTAAAGTCCACAAAGGCCTCCTCTCTCCATCAGGGCTTCACCGGCGATGATCCCTACATCATATTCCTGCCTGGTCTGCCGTCGCCCCTAGCGGTATCTGCTCCCGCACACTATCCACATATCCGAAATCGATCTGCGCAGAAAGGATCCTTTCCTCCGCGCCCAGCTCACACACGACGTTTCCCCAGGGATCTGTCAAAATACTGTGCCCGTAAGCGACATAAGAAGCCCCCTCATCTCTGGCCGGCGAGCAGCCGAGCACATAGATCTGCTGGTCGAGCGCGCGGCTCTTAAACAGCGTCTCCCAATGAGCCGGCCCCGTTGTCATATTAAAGGCAGCCGGTATAAACACCATTTTCACGCCCGCTTCCCGCATCTTGATAAACAGATCCGGAAAACGGATGTCAAAACAAATGCATACGCCCATCCTGCCGAATTCTGTGTCGAACACCGTGATCTCCCGGCCCGGAGACAAGACGTCAGATTCCTTGAAATACTGTCCGCCTTTCACATCGATATCAAACAGATGGATCTTCCGGTGTTTGCCGATCAGCTCCCCGCATCTGTCAAAGACATAGGAAGTATTGTAGATCTTCCCGTCATCAAGTTCCGGTATTGATCCCCCTATCACATACGCTTTTCTTTCCCGAGCCAGATTCGACAGAAACCGTAATGTCTCTCCTTTGCCGCTCTCGGCAAACTGAGGAAAGCAGCTGTTGTCATAGGGACATGTAAAAATCTCCGGCAGCATCACAAAATCCGCCTCGGGTCCGTCGTAAGAATCCAGCAAAGACTTTACGGCGGCGATATTTTGGCGGGGTTCGGCATAAGTCTTCTTCTGAAGCGCTATTACGTGGAACTGTTTATTTATTAATTCTTGTGCCATAAAAGTGTGATTTTCCCTCCTGCCAAAAGATCGTCGATTACCTTCCTAAGCTGCTCCCTGTATGCCTTGTATTCCTCAAGCTCCTGCGTGAGTTCTTTCTTCTTCCGCTCCACAGCATTGCTGTCTTCGATAAGGCTGAGATAAGTATAAGGCGTTGTTGTGCGAATCAGCTCAATCTCTTTCCTGAGTTCTTCGATCCGGTCTGCGATATCCGGGATCTGTACATTTATCTTACCTAATCCGAGGTCGCCCAGAACCTTGCGGACGAGGACCTCCAGCTCCGCCAGTGCCTTGATGTCATTCATGTGGTAAGCGTCAACAGTTCTCTGCCACAGTTCCCTCAGTTCCTGATGTTGATCGGTCTCCGGATTAATATCCGGGTGGATGAGCTTGGCGAGCCGCCTGTACAGGGTTTTGGAGCGCTGAGCCTCATAAGAGGTGGAACTGCCGGCATTATGGCAGCGCGCGTTTTCTTCGGTCATTTTCTTCAGGTTTGCATAGTACCCGGCCATCTCGCGCTTCAGGAACTCCTGCATGGCATCCGCGTCGACTGTGCCGCCGTGGTTGATGGCGTTCTGGTAATAAGCGATCGTCTTCTTGCATTTGATACAGTCGAGCTTCACTTCATACGCTTCCGTGATCAGCTGTCCGAAATTCTTCATGTACACGATCCAAATCTGATCTGATTCCTTGCTGACCTGGTCGCGCTCGAGAAGAAGAGCCTCGTATTCCTCATATTTGTCGCTGTTATTGCCGCTTTTGATCAGTTCCATATTGCACACCTCTTATCACTGCATCAGTTCGAAATCGAACAGTTCCTCATACAGCCGCGTGAGCAGCTCTCCCTCCAACTCAGCTTTCCCGAAGAAATCATCCACATTGTGATACCAGTGATCATCAAAACGGACCGCAATATCACCGCCCTCCTGAACGGCTTCCACTTCATGTGTCTCAGGCTCTGCCTCTTCATTATAATATGTAAAACGGACAAGCGCAGGCTTTCTCAAAATATAGTACAGATCATAAAATCTGATGTCTTCAGGGTCAAATGTCCTGAGTTCATAAATATCCCGGATCAATCCTTTCATGATCGTCAGATTTCCGAAAAAGGGATTCCAGCGGATGCGCTGGGCCAGGAAGTTCCTTGCTGCGTCGTAAAGACGAAGCGCTTCCCCGCTGTCCCCTTCCTCTGCCCTGATCGCGGCGAGCCGGGTGAAGATTTCCGGAAGCGGTGCTCCGAGAGTCAAGGCTCGCAGTGCGAGCCGCTGCGCCGCGTGCGGGTTGCCTGAAAGGCAACACCTTCCATTCCGCACGCGTGTGCATCAT
>JBGUJH010000008.1:0-44185 GCA_045113775.1 Lachnospiraceae bacterium
ACCCGCCACTGAGACGAGCAGGATATTGATTTACCCACCGCTTGTAAAAGCGGGGGTCTTCCCCCACTGAGATAAACAGGGCTGCCAGAAGCAGCCCACATAAATCACTTATTTATTTCTTCCTCATGAAGACCGTCTCCTGCAGCGAACACCACTTGTCCGCCACACACACAATCACAGCCTCCCTTGATCTCGGCACAGCGCGCAGGGTCAGCGGCCACATGTGAGTGCGTATGATGTCCTGCTCTTTTTTCCCCACATGAAATATTTCACTGGCGTTCACTCTTGCCTTCTCCGGGTGATAGAATCCGTGAAGTCTGTGGCTCCCATCATCATACGCATGCCAGTCATACAGGTAAAAGTCATGAAGCATTGCCCCGACAGCAAGCTTCTTCTCGTCAGCCCCAAGATGAAGCCTTCGATTGATTCTCAGGCTTGTTGCCGCAACGCGCCTGCAATGATCATAAGTTGTAATTCTGCCGTGCTGCGTATATGATTTCATTTCGAGCACTTTCGGATGATCCAGATAATCCCCGAGCAGCGGCTGCAATTCTTCCTGATTTTTGTCTTTCAATTCAAGCCTCCAATATTATCTCATCTGCGTGACATTTCTTTATGATACAATCCTGCATCCGTCGGCACAATCACCCGCAGAATTTCTCACATTAAAGTCTCGCTCAGCCACCCACATGAAATATCTCAGTATACACCATCCTGCCGTTTTTCTGTTCCGATTTCATGAGAGAAATCTTGCGGACCATCATCTCCTTCTTCGGAACAGTGATTCCCTGCGGCCTGGCGTTCGAAGCCTTCCTCACCAGAGTGATGTGCGGCTCAAATTTCTTTCTGTTATACTTGATGCCGGCTATGTCGAGCTGCGCGCCGAGCGCTTTCACGTAGGCCTTGAGTTTCTGTCCGCCTTTGGCACCGACCCACAAAATATCACCGAAATTTCCAAAATCTGTGAGGGATAACATAAAAGGTGCAAATGTAGTCGCCTCCATAGCCCTCTTCACCCCCTCTACATTCTGTGTCTCGCCAATAAAAACAAGGGTCAGGTGAAGATTGTCAGCCGGGCTGTAATTTCCGCCCACATTCTTCTTTTTAAGCTCATGCATCACCGAAATCAAGCCCTTTTTAATATCATCTGAAAACTGTATCGCAATAAACAATCTCATCTTGCCCTCCATGAGATGACAGGTCAATGCAAATCGACAGGTCAATGCAAATCGACAGGTCAATGCAGATTGACAGATCAATGTAAATCGACAGGTCAATGTAAATCGACAGGTCAATGTTGATCGACAGGTCAATACAGTCTACAGCAATTTACAAAATCAGACGTATTCCCTACATACAGCTTTGACCCGTCCAGGTTAAGAATAGCATTTTAATTAGAATAGTTCAATGTAAATGCCTATCTATGACACATGCGGCTTCCATGAGAATAGCACAGCTCGAAGAAACTCGAAAAAGAACTTTCAAAATATAAAAATTATTCTCAAAAACTACTTGACGTGTTGCCATAAAAATGCTAGAGTATAAGCCTAGTAAACAAGCATTGCAAGCCGATGCTTTGGTAGTAGAATAATTGACCCAGAAGAAGTATGTCCATTTATTTTTCTACCAAAGTACCGGCTTCTTTTTTGTCCAAAAATTGCACCTTGAAAACTAAATGCAGTTCTAAGGCCCCCCGGGGAAGCAATCGCCAGGACCCGCAAAACGCGGCGAGCGTGCCAAGGGAAAAATAATTTTCATTGCAGATTTATAATCTTTTTCAGGAAACAAGTTGATTAACTATTCATAAATCCTTTGGAGGCACAACATGAAGGAAAACAGAAATGTCAGAATCAAGGCAGAAAACAATGGTAAAAAGAACGGGTTCAACATTTACATCGTCTTCTCAGGTCACAAAGAATTCCTCATGCACCATCGCCACAACGGTCTCCTGTACGGAATGCTCAAGGACGGTATCTCAATTTCCGATCTGAGACGCTGGAAGCCTTCTCAGATCAGTGTCAGCAAAACCGGAAGATACGGCGGTTCCAAGATGTTCGGCTCCGTAAGACACATCCTGAATGTCGCGGACGAATATCTGGCAGACAGATTCCCGGCACCGGATGCCGCATAATCGCATCCAAAACCTACATTGCCGGCCACAACCCCTACGTCAGGGAGGCTCTCATCCGAGCCTCCCACCTGTATCAACTGTAATTGAGGCTCTCATCCGAGCCTCCCGCCTCTGTCAAATTTCACGGAAACACCCATCCGAACCTTCCCTCGAGCAGCTTAACGCAGAACACCATTATAAAAAGAGGTCAATTATTATGAAATTATACGATTTTCCCGAGAATACTCATTCTGCAGTGAACATCGACAAGTTAATCATATCAGGTGACAAGCGACTCCTCTCCGAGCGCATGTCGTCCCGCATGGTCAGATGCGCCTCAGTGATGGATAAAGATGACTACACGGGCTGGCAGATGTTCGTCCCCACCAAAGGACTCGTCAAGATGTCTGTATTCGGATCTGAAGGGGTAAGTACCGACGATCTCAGCTGGATGACGGAGAAGACAGGCACGGCAAAAAAGGCAAAGGCATCCCACACGGCAAGCGACAGCATGACCGAACTCTACGAAATCTTTCTGCCGATTGCCGAGAAGAAGACTATCTCCTCTTCCTTCGGTTTCAACAGCACCCCATCAACGTCAAACCTCAAAGATGTCTCCGCCTCTCATGCTGCATGCAGCGATCCGCTTATCACCTGGCCGTCTCAGTACTCTCCTGACTTTAGTGAACTCATCAGGGTGCTCCGCATGTCGGGAGCTCTGCTCAGAGTAGTCATCGGTCCCGCTGATTTTGATGAGCAGAGTGAATGTATTAAGAACATGAAGAGGACATACACCGGTCGGATTCCCTTCAATGAATATGCAGGTCATCCGGTAAAAATGAGAGTCCTTCTCAGACTCCCCGGATCGGGTCACATCAAAGCAGAAAATGTAAGTCCCGCCGCTTCCATCAGACTCAGATCCATCATCGAGGAAGCTGTTTCAGGAGCAAAGCTCCGCTTCATCGGAAACTTGGCGGATCCGAGAGCAAAAGCCTGCTGGGATTACCCGTTAAACGCCGCTCCTGTTCTCCCTGACTACGCCGCCCGCATCCTCATGATGGAACCGGAAGTCGCGGAGCCGGTCATCGGCATAGAGATCTGTGAGGAAGCAGCTAAAAAATTCCCTGCGAGTCACAAAAATGTGAAGGACAGCGGCGCCGTCACTATAGGCAAAGCGACAGACACTTCCGGTATGAAGCGCAGGATCACGATCGGTACGAGAGATCTCGTCCGCCACTATCAGATCGTCGGTCAGACAGGAACAGGCAAATCCACTCTGCTCACAACGATCATCCTGAGCGCCATCGAGCGAGGTCACGGTCTTACCTTCTTCGATCCGCACGGCAGCACCATCGATTCGGTTATTCGCTGTCTGCCCGAGAAATATGTAAACAGAGTCAGAGTCGTCCGCATCGGCGACATTCAAAATCCGGTCCCGCTCAATATCTGGGACAGCGGAGACCCAATCAAGGAGGAGCGCAACATCAGTGATCTGTGCGAGCTCTTCGCCGACATATTCGATCCGAAAAACGAAGGTATCGTGGGACCGAGGTATGAGCGGTGGCTGTCGACATTTGCAAAAGCATCGATTGCCTTCCTCGGACGCCGTGCTTCGCTTGAAAGCATAGCGGTAATCTCACAGAGCCAGGATAATATGCTGAAACTCTATAAAATAATCCTCAGGGATTATCCCGAGCTGGCCGAGACGATCAGACAGGAGTACGGAACAGACCGCAGCAGCGACTTCCAGAATATGCTCAACTGGTACCTGTGCAAGTTCCAGCGGCTCACGTCGGTAGAACAGCTGAGACTGACTCTCGGTGCAGGTGCAAATGCACTCGACTTCACACGAACCATCGACACCGACACAGTGACCCTGATTGATCTCGCGTCCCCCGTTATCGGCACACACGCTGCCCGCATCGTCGGTACCCTCCAGCTCATGAAACTCTGGAACGCAGCCATGGCAAGACGCGATCGCGACCGCATGCATCTCGTTGTTGTCGACGAAGCTTCACTCTTTCAGACGAATCCGATGCCCCGGATGCTGGCGGAATCCCGGAAATTCGGAATCTCCATGGTACTTTGCCACCAGCACACCGGTCAGCTGACGTCACAGATCCGCGATGCTCTGGAGGCCAACTCAGCCAACTTCAGTGCCTTCCGCCTCTCACCGAGAGACGCGGGCGCGGCATCCGCAAGGTTCGACGATGCAGCCGTAGGTTCGCAGCTCGCCCGTCTCGATGCATTTAACGCGATAACGACATTAAGCGTCGGCGGACATCAGACCGCGCCGTTCACGCTGGAGACGCAGCTGCCCAAAAAAGTCAAAAACGCGGAGATAATAGCGGAGAGGATCAGGCTAAGAAGCATTGCGACGCTTGTCGACCCGTATGAAGGTCTGCAGGCGCTTACTCCCGAGCAGATTCAGTATCTGCTGAACGAAGGAGCGAAAAGATGGCGCAGGGACGTCTCCTGAGTCCCTGCCGGCAGCCATACTCAGAATATTTAGAGCCGCCGTCAGGCGGCTTTTATATTTTCCCGCAAAAAAAAAATCAGGTCAGCTCCTATAATTACAGTATCAGGTAAACTGGCTGTTATTGGAGGTTTGCAGAAATGCTCAATAAAGAATGGACAGATTATTTTGAAATTCAGGATGCATATGATACTTCATTTTCTGATTCAGTCACAGAGAATCATCACAGAGATGCTGCGGCTGTTCTTGCGTCATGCATAAATACATTCGGATGCGTGAATATTGAGTGGATGCTGAAGAATTCTGATTTTATGCGCGATGAGCTGATAAATGTTCTTAAGTATGCAATTGTCCAGGATCCTCTGGTCTATGACCGTGAAAAAAATGAAGATGAGGGTTGGCTTCTTAAGTCGCAGTATCTGTGCGGCAATATTAAAAGCAAGCTCGAGACGGCTAAGAAAATGAACCGCAGATACAAAGGCAGGTTTGAAACTAACGTACAGATTCTCAAAAACGCCATGCCTGAAAAGGTGAACTTCGATCAGATCGGGTTCAGCATCGGCAGCTCCTGGATTCCGGATTATATCTATGGGCTGTTCGTGAAAGATCTTCTGGGGATCACCGTAAAGCCGGAAGTCAGTTACTCCGCAGAGCTTGGTCGCTGGAAGATTACGGTACCGGCGGCTTCGAAAAACTCTGTGAATAATCGATACACTTACGGGACAAAGAGGCTGACCGCTTTGCAGATTATTGAACATACTCTCAACGGAGAGACTCTTAAGATATACGACGAGGTTTACAGACCGGAGCGCAAATCCGGAATTGCCAGGATACTGAACAGGGCGGAGACTCTCGCTGCACAGGAAAAGCAGGAAATCGTGCAGCAGGAATTCCGACGCTGGGTAATGAGCAAGCCCTGGTATAAGAAGCGGCTTGAAGAGGTGTATTACGACAAATTCGCGTTTACGGTATCCGGACGCTATCACGGCGGATTCCTTGAACTGCCGGATCTTGACAGGGAGCATTTTACGCCGTATCCTCACCAGCTCGACGCGGTGGCCAGAATCATTCTTGAAAAAGACGTACTTCTGAATCATTCCGTGGGCAGCGGCAAGACCGGCATTATCATTATGGGCATCCATGAGAGGTGGCGGATCGGTCTGTCCGCGCGCAATCTTGTCGTGGTCCCGAACAATGTGCTGGACGCTTTCGAGCGTGATCATCGCATGATGTACCCCGGCGATGAGATACTTGTGATTCATCCCGAGGACTTTGGACCCGATACGCGGCAGGCCTCGCTCGAAAAACTGAGAGACGGGCGGTATGTGACGGCCTATATGGCATTTTCATCTTTTGAGCGTATTGATATGAGCCGCAGTTTCAAGCTGCAGCAGCAGGAAGAAAAGATCCGAAGATGCAGAGCTGCCTGGGCGAGTTCCAATGAGAAGTGGGAAAAAGACCGCCTGGAGACCCGGCGGAAGCGCCTGTGTGAGGAGCTTGCGCAAATGCGCGAAGAGCTGCCTTACGATGAGTATACCCCGTTCGATGAGCTCGGCATAACGACTCTTGCAATCGATGAGGCACATAATTTCAAGAATATATCTCTCAGCGCAAATGCAGACTCCGTCGTCGGTATGCACGCCCGCGGAAGCAGAAAATGCGATTCCGCCATGGAAAAGGTCCAGTACGTCAGACAGCAGGGAGGCGGCGTCATTTTCTCGACAGGAACGCCTCTGACCAACTCCATATCTGATCTCTTTGTGCTTCAGTCGTATCTGCAGCCTGAGCAGATGGAAATGCTGCATCTGAATCACTTTGATGAGTGGATCAACAGCTTTGCTACGCGCAAAGCCGGCTTTGAAGTGGATGTCGACTCGCAGAACTACAGGATCCGTACCAGATTCTCAAGCTTTCATAATCTCCCCGAACTCATCAGTATTTTTGCAAATGTATGCGACTTCTACTCGAATGACGAGACCCTGACCGACCTGCCCGAGAGCGCGGATTATGCGGATGTCGTTGTTGAAAAGTCACCTGAGCAGAAAGAGTACATCGAAAAACTTGTGTGCAGAACGGAGAAAATCAGACAAAAGAGAGTCAAGGCGACGGAGGACAACCTTCTAAAGATCACTCACGACGGACGCGCAGCCGCGCTTGACATTCGCCTTGCAGACCCGAAAGCGAAGCCCGATCGGGAAGGTACGAAGGTCTATGCCTGTGCCGAAAATGTCTTTAAGCTCTGGAAGGAATATCCGGGTACCGCGCAGCTCGTGTTCAGTGACATCGGTACGCCTAAAAGTGATTTCAATGTCTATGATGAACTGAAAGAAGTGCTTGTGAGCATGGGTGTGCCGCAGGGAGAAATCGCATTTGCACACGATGCCAGAACAGGGGCAGGTAGGATCAGACTTTTCAGTTCTGTCAACGAAGCAGCTGTGCGTATTCTTATCGGCAGCACCTCCAAGCTGGGCACAGGAGTCAACGTACAGAAGAAACTGATCGCCGTCCATCATCTCGACATTCCATGGAAACCGTCTGATATTGTTCAGCGGGAAGGCCGGCTCATCCGTCAGGGCAATACACTTGATAAGGTGTACCGGTTCAGATATATCACGGCGGGCACTTTCGACGCTTACTCCTGGCAGCTGCTCGAAAACAAGCAGCGATTCATCTCACAGTTCATGTCCAATAATCTGGCTGACAGGGATGTACGTGATCTTGATGATTCAGTGCTGACCTACGCTGAGATCAAAGCCCTCTCGGTCGGGGATCCTCTGCTTAAAACGCGCATCGAGACGTCGAACGAGCTCGCACGCCTCAAAATTAACGAGAGACAGCGAAGCCGTGAGCTCAGACAGATGGAAAAGGTCGTCAGCGAGGCGCCTGCCCTGGTAGAGAGACTGTGCGAAAAGCGGCGGACATTTGAACAGGATCATAAACATTTTGAGGTCAGCCGTGAAGCCATGACTCGGGAGGAGCGGACGGCCTTCGGTGAAGAAGCCCTTATTGCTCTTAATGCAAATGTCATGTATCCGAGGGAACGCACCTTCGACCACATCCACGGTTTTCGGATCGTGCTGCCCGCTGACATGAAGTATGAACGTCCGAGTCTGCTGATAGAAGGCATATCCGGCACGACTTACAACGTCGATATGCGTGATGCAAAGGCCGGCGGCTGTGTACAGAGAATTGAAAATGTTCTGACAGGGCTTGATGACAGGATCAAAGCTGTAGATATGGAAATAGAGCGTGTCAGAACACAGTCGAAGCTGGCAGCGGCAGAAATCAAAAAAGGAAACATGTATACTGCGGAAGTAGCATGCTTATCCGCAAAGCTCATGGACATTGACGAGAAGCTGAACAGACGCGCCGAAATCGGAGTGGCTTGATGATCGACATATGTTAAGCCACACCTGAATCGGAGCGGCTTGATGATCGACATATGTTAAGCCACACCTGAATCGGAGCGGCTTGAATGTCTTTTAAAAGAGAGGAAATAAAGACATGCCTAATACATTTAATATTCCGACAATGACAGCAGGCGACACAGTAGAGAAGCTCACTGAGCTGTACCTTAACTCGTACCGCGCGGGGTACCTCGCAAAAATTCCATCTGTGATCCTGTGGGGACCGATGGGAGTGGGAAAATCGTCCTCAGTCAGAGAGATTGCAGAGCGGCTTTCAAAGGAAACAAAGACTGAAGTTAACGTTACAGACATCCGCCTGCTCAATTTTTCTCCGGTCGATCTACGGGGTATTCCTGCGGCTGACGCGATGCATGAATTTACAGTATGGCTCAAGCCCAGGATATTTGATCTTCCGGAAGATCGAATTCACATCCTGTTCCTGGATGAGATATCGGCTGCTCCGCAGTCACTGCAGGCAGCTGCCTATCAGATTGCCCTGGATAAGCGAATCGGCGAATTCAAGCTGCCGGAAAACTGCATAGTCGTGTGCGCGGGCAACCGCACGACAGACAAGTCAGTGGCGTACCGCATGCCCAAAGCTCTGGCCAACCGACTTATTCACTTTGAAATAGTATCTGACTTTGACAGCTGGTATACGTGGGCGCTCGGGCACTCGGTGGATGAGAGGGTAATCGGATATCTTGCGTTTGATCACAGTCGTCTGAACACAGAGCCCGAAATGGAGGAGCTGGCATTTCCCACTCCCAGAAGCTGGGAGTTTGTCAGCAGTCTGCTTCGCGTCACCGGAAAGACGCCGGAGGAGCTTCATGAGCTGATCTCCGGATGCGTGGGCGTTTCAAACGCACTCGAATTTGAGAACTGGTGTCGAATCTACAAAAAGCTTCCCAGAGTCTCGGATATTTTTGCGGGAAGGTGCTCTGCAAGGATCCGGGAGACAGATGTGATCTATGCTCTGATTTCTTCGCTGCTTGTGAGCATAACAGAGCGCAGAGAGATTATAAGCAATAGAGAGCTGGAAAATGTATGCAGTTATGCATCGCAGTTTCCTGCCGATTTTGCCGCGCTGTTTTTCCGTGGACTCATCTCGATCGATGAGATGAGGATGAAGATTTCCGGTGTGGCTTCATTTGCAGCATGGATGAAAAAAAATAGCAGATTTCTGTGAGAGACAATTTTATGGATGAGAATAAAATAAATAAGACAGTTTCGCGCATGACGAGTGCGCGTGCATGTATCGTAAGAGATAATCCGTTCTTCGGGCACCTGGTAATGAGGCTCTCACTGGCATGTGCCCCGTGCGGAACGGCATGTACGGACGGCAGCAGGCTGATTTTTGACCCGGAATTTGCCTGGAAGATGTCGGATCGTGAAATGCAGTTCGTCATCCTCCACGAGGTCCTTCACTGTGTTCTCGGACACTGTCTGAGAGGAAAAGCGCTGAATTCCCAGATGTTCAACATTGCGTGCGATATAGTCGTAAATTCCACGATTCTTGAAATGTGGGGAATAGATACGATCGAGATTGCGGGCGAGGAGGCGATGCACCTTGCCCCGGACAACAAGGAAGGGCGATTGTACAACGCAGAGGAAGTCTACCATATGTTGGTATCAGGACAGGGGAGGATCGGGATAGATTCGGGTTTCGACAGGCATGATCTCTGGCAGGGGATATGTGACAAGTCACAACTGAATGACAGATGGAACTCTAATATTCGTCGGGCGATCACGGCCTGCGGCGGCACCTCCGGCATGCCTCAGACCATAAGGAGACTGGCAGAGTCTCTTGACAGAAAGTCGGGTACTGACTGGCGACAGCTTCTGCATGACTTCATTCAGCATGATTCTTATGATTATTCATTCCTTCCGCCTGACCGAAGATACTCCTCCGGAGATTTCTTTATGCCGGCCTACAACGCTGATGAAGAGGCCGGCTCCGTTAATAATATCTGGATCTGTGTCGATACGTCGGGTTCGGTCAGTGATAAGGAGCTTTCGGACGCGATGTCGGAGCTGCTCGATGCCATGGGGCAGGTCGGGCTGAGTGGCAAAATATCATATTTTGACAGTGATATCACGGAGCCGACTGCATTTGAGACGGTGACTGAGCTCTTGAAAATCGATCCTGTCGGGGGAGGAGGGACCAGCTTTAAAGCTATCTTTAAATATATGAGGGAGAACATGTATTATGATCTTCCGAGGGCTGTACTCATCTTTACTGATGGGTATGCGCTGTGGCCCGATGAGAAAGAAGCCCTCGGAGTACCGGTACTGTGGATGATCAGTCACGGCGGCAGGACTGACGTGCCCTGGGGGAAGGTTGTAATGCTTCCGACATGAACGCCTGCTGCGCTTACTGTGTCAGCGCAGCATATTGTAAAGAGCTCTGACAAGTTTCACGACGAACCCGCTTGCTACTCCCTCGCGGATGAGAACGCCCTCATTTACCTCATCGGCTTTGAACTGAAGCTCCAGTGCAGCCTTCAGAACTGCCGGATCGATCTTGCTCATGTCATCGTTGCTCAGAGTTTTAAGATTCTCGTAAACGATTCCCTCTTCATCCAGTACCTCCTGAGCTTTTCCTGTCATGATACCTGCACGATAAGCATCGGAGGGCATGCGGAACTGAAGTATATCCTTAAGAGCTGAATGATTTTGTGACATATCCTGAGCATTGTACTCACGGCACCAGTCTTTCAGAATCTGGTCCTTGTCGATCAGCTTCAGGACAAGGTAGTACTTGAGGCAGAACTTCACGATCTTGTCTTCAGACGGAACATCCGCCTTCTCGATCGATACGTCTTCTGCCGGTGCTACCGCTTCCGCCCCGGACTCTTTCACGACAAACGCCCCCGGAATCCTGCGTGCAATCTCAGCTCTGTATATATCCGCCATCTCCTGACTCGACAGGCTCCATGTTATAGAGTCAAATGAACCCGGGTTCTCATCAAGGAATTCCTTTACGGCTGTGACTGCAGTCTCCGCGGCCATTTCCGGCGGGAAGTGGCAGTGACCTGTTCCCAGAGACGGGAACGCAATGGAACGTGCCCCTTTATTAAGAGCCGCCTGCAGGCAGTTAGTGTAGCACCTGGTGAGAAGAGCATTTGCCTTTATAGACTTATCGGCCCTCCAGGACGGTGTTACCGTGTGGATAATATATTTTGCCTTCATATCAAATGCATCCGTGGTAATCGCTTCACCCGTGTTGCATGTTCCGAGTCTCCTGCATACCTCGTGAAGCCTGGGTCCGGCTGCAACATGAATGGCATGATTGACACTCTTAGGCGCACCGTCCGACAGGAAATAGTTGGTGCTGTTGACGACGGCTGCACAGTTCTCAAGTTTGGTGATGTCATGCTTAATCGCGTCTACTCTCATTTTTGTCTCCTTTCAAAAATCTGCCTTGATGATTGGCAGCTGTGTTCTAATTTGGCCGGCACCTCCCGCAGGGAGAATAGCCCGCCTCAAGAAGCTCCTCCCGGGTGCCGAAGAACTCCTCTCGATTCTTCTCCTTCATTTCCTGTACGCTCGGACAGTCCGGAAGATGGAATCGCATAGTGTTCGTATTTAGTATGTACGTTGCGCTCTCGTCAGGAACATACTGTTCGTTTTCTTTCGGTACATCAGTAACCGTTTTCTCAGGCATAACGTCCGATTCCAAAGCAGTACTGTCACCCTGATTTCTATTTGGAGCAGCGCTCAATGAATTATCCCCGGTCCTATAGTCGATCTGCACACCCGGCTGCACGTTAAAGCAGAACACATTGAGGCTCAGCTCCTTACCGTGATCTTCCACCGAGTACGCTTCCATCTGCACCCCGATTGCGAGAAGATCTTCGCCCAGGTATCTCGGAGTAACTCTGTAGAATACATGGTTCCCGGTGTCCTTCACATACCAGTACACGCGATTCTCGATTCCGAGCATACCTTCAACATTCAGATAGCGGGTTCCGGTAATCAGATTTCGCTCGTCAGCGTTCACACCGCAGAGCGAATATGCAATCAAATGACACCTGTTGTAGAGATACAGTCCATCAATAAAATCATATTTCACGGTATGCCAGCCTGCGGGTCTGATCATTCCGATCGGCCCACGCTCCTCGGTAGCCAGCATCGACGGACCGATGCAGCCCGCCGCGCGCCCGGGGCGGCCGAGCTCGTCCAGCTCGCTGAACTCGTAATACTCTGAAGTACTTATCTCCTCCTCTGAAAATCCGGGAACATTATTATTGATCGAAACGACCTCTTCACCATTATAAACGGGTATAACAAATCCGTCTTCGGTCTGCCCGCCTCCGATCGAGCTCCCGCTGTTCGATGCCTCAAGAATGTATACCGATTCGGAAGACTCTGCCTGCGGTATTGCAGCATTTGCCGACTCTGCCGCACCCTCATCCGAACAGGCTGAGTCAGTTGAAACATCCGAAGAATTACCTGAAGCTGCAGAGCCTGTATGCACATCCGGAGCATACACGTGACTGAGCAGCTCTGCCCTCACCCTGAAGAACCCAAGCAGCACAAGTACAAAGAGCAGGACAGGCAAAAGAATTCTTAATATCCTCTTCAATTTCACCTCCGGCCGTCAGTCATCCGTCCTGTTCAGATGCCACTCGCCTATCTTGTATATTCTGTCGCTGAGGACCGCAAACATTATATCTATGTCCACATCGGGATTAGCCACTATGAAGTTCTTACATGCCTGGACAGCAAGCTCCCATGCCTCATCCAGCGGGTATCCGAAAATGCCTGCAGAGATGAGCGGGAAGCCGATGCTCCTGCAGCCGTTGATCACAGCCAGTTCCAGCGATTTCTTATAAGCGTTGTACAGCATCTCAGCCTCACCGTGTCTTCCGTCCGAATAGATAGGACCGACAGCGTGAATAATGTACCTGGCTTTGAGATCAAATCCCGGGGTTATAACTGCAGAGCCGATCTTGCAGTGACCGATTTTGCTGCATGCCCTTGTCAGCTTGTCATATCCGGCTGCTTTAAAAATTGCTCCGCAGACGCCGCCTCCGGCCAACAGGCCTGAATTTGCCGCATTCACGATCGCATCTGTATCCAAATCAACAATGCTAATCTTCTGAATCTTAATTGAACTCATGGCAATCCTCTCTCCTCAATCAAAAAATGACCTCCGCCTGCCAACCGTATGGTCTAACTTTTGGGGTCAGTGCATCCGGTCTGCCTTCGCCTTCCGGATGACATTTGAAAAACTTGAATTGATTATCACATTGTATATAATACCACACTATTTATCGACTGTGAACTTTGTAGTTGGCTATTTTTCACAAAATATATACGGTCCTTCTTACTCGAATTCTCTTGTAAAAAGGACCGTCTCTCTCTGACATGGGATAGATGTTTTTTGTCTTACATTCCTATTAATACCATAAGGCTCCGGGACATGAGCCTTATCTGCCTGCCCTGAATCACTTGCTGCTCGTACACACTGTCCCCCGTATATGCGATCTTATGCCACTTCATATCGGCAGGCAGAATCGGAAGCTCCATAGTGTGCTCTTCCCAGTGGGAGTTCACGCCGCAATATATGAAGCAGTCCCTCTCTGTCCCGAAATCCTTCTTCGGCTCAGCGTACATAAAGCCGAACACGAGGAAAGGATTCCACACATCGATCGACCAGGGTTTCTCGCCGTGGAAAGACAGTTCCGGATATCCGCTGCTGTTCCTGTCGGTGAAGTACTCTCTTCTCCGCAGCACAGGATGATCACGGCGAAGAGCGATCAGAAGTTTGCAGAATTCATATACGTCGGATGCGCGTTCCCTGTCCTCCCAGTTGATCCAGGACAGCGGGTTGTCCTGGCAGTAAGCGTTGTTATTGCCGTGCTGTGTGTTCCTGAATTCGTCGCCGGCCAGGAGCATGGGGGTTCCCCGGCTCATAAGAAGCAGCGCGAGCGCGTTCTTGATCCGCCTGTTACGCAGTGCTTCGATTTGCGGATCATCAGTCGGACCTTCCACACCGCTGTTCCAACTGCTGTTGTAGCTGTTTCCGTCGCGGTTACTTTCACCATTTGCAGCATTATGCTTCTCATTGTAGGAGACCAGATCATTCAGTGTGAAGCCGTCGTGGCAGGTCACAAAGTTGATGGTCGAGGGTTCCTTTCTGTTCTTGTACATGTCGGGCGAGCCCTGAATGCGGTTAATGAGCTCCGGACCGGCCGACGCATCACTGCGAATAAAACTTCTGACGCAGTCCCGAAAATGCCCGTTCCACTCCGCCCATTTATCCGGAGCCGGGAAGGATCCGACCTGATAGAGACCGGCGGCATCCCACGCTTCAGCGATCAGCTTCGTCCCGGACAGGACCGGATCGTGGGCAAGGGCCTCCAGGAGCGGAGGGCTCTGCATCGGCTTACCGTCCTTATCACGAGAAAGGATCGGAGCTTCATCGAACCTGAAGCCATCCACATGATAGTCTACCACCCAGTAGCGCAGGCAGTCCAGAATGTGCTGGCGAACAACGACATTGTTGCAGTTCACGGCGTTGCCGCAGCCGCTGTAATTCATGTAGCCGCCCTTTTCATTCAGGTGATAATAGGTGCGGTTGTCGATTCCCTTGTAGCTCAGGACCGGACCGTCATCTCCCATCTCCGCCGTGTGGTTGAAAACGACGTCAAGAATGACTTCAATTCCGTTCTTGTGCAGCTTCTTGATCATGTTCTTCATCTCGTCCGCTGCCATCCCGTGCGCGCCGGAATAGGCATACGATGATTTCGGCGCGAAGAACGAGATCGTGGAGTAACCCCAGTAATTGAGCCGCTTGTCCCCGTCGAGGTAGAGTGTCTCCTCCATCTCATCGAATTCGAATACAGGCAGGAGCTCCACGCAGTTGATCCCGAGCTCCTTGAAATATGGAATCATATCGACAATTCCGGCATAAGTCCCCTTATATCTGGACGGGCTCGAAGGATCCTTCGTGTAGCCGCGGACGTGGAGCTCATAGATCACCAGGTCCTCCATCGGAATCTCAAGCTGGGTGTCATCCTCCCAGTCATAATCATCCAGTATGATCTTGCAGCGCATCTGCTTCCGCTCGGACTTCTTCTGTCCCCAGATTTCATGTCCGCTGATCAGCTTGGCGTACGGGTCGAGCAGCGCTGCGCTCGGGTCGAATCGCAGTCCTCTTTCCGGGGCATATTCACCGAAGAAGCGCCATGTGTACTCCAGCTCCTCCGGGTTCTGCCCGAATACAATGATCGAGTAGTTACTGCCGGTGCGGAATTCGTCGGGCACGGGGATGTGGGCAAATGCTTCCTCGGCTCCCTGGTGATACAGGACAAGCTCACAACCCTCGGCGTCAACAGAGTTAATTGAAAAGTTGATGCCGCCGTTGCCCGACAGAGTGGCTCCGAAGGGGAACGCGTGTCCCCTGCAGCAGGTGACACCGTCGATTTCGATAAAGTTGAGTTCATCTATTCGTGCCATAATAAACTCCTTTGGTGATTTGGGGACGGTCCTTTTTTGCGTGAATTTTTTCACGCAAAACAACTGTCCCCGACTCATCATTTATAGAAACGATACAGCATGATGGCTACCTGCAGCCTCGTGCTCTTCTCAAGCGGGCCATACCGCTCTTTCGTAAAGCCCTTCACGATGCCAGCACTCACAGCCCAGGCGATAGCCTTCTTGACATTGGCGCTGCACCCCGAAATATCCTTGAAGGTCACAGCATTCAGCTGCGCCTGTGTGACTGCAGGCGCACCTGCGGCCCGATAGAACATGATTGCCATGGAATCGCGGGTAATGTTGTCATCCGGCCTGAAGGTGCCGTCGGAATAGCCCTTAATGATACCCGCATTCACGGCCCATGCAATGGCCTTCTTGGCTGTCGCACTGCAGCTCTGAATATCGGGGAACCTGACTGCCGACAGCATAGCGTTCGTCACGGTTGGGGCTCCGGCAGCCCTGTACATGAAGATTGTGAAATCCCTGCGTGTGCAGTTCTTCTTCGGACCGTAAGTCACACCGTTATACCCGAGACTGATCTTGCGGTCCGCAAGCCAGCAGACCGAGGTGAACTCAGTCGCGGTGGAATTGGCCCGTGTCACGTCGTTGAAGACGACCTTCACCTTTCTTGAAACGCTGATCGATCCGTCCGGCGTCTTGGCGGTGATCGTCGCCGTGCCGTAGGTCTTGCCGGTAACGAGACCGCTGCTGCTCACCGTCGCAACAGCTTTGTTCGAACTGCTCCATACGAGACTCGACGCTAAAGGATAGGTTCCTCCGGACGTCGTCTTCGCCTTCAGCTGCAGAGTGGAAAGCGTCGGTATATTGACCCCGTCTGTCTCACTGAGCGTAAATTTGTCAGGCTTCACAATGGTCATGGTCGCGGTCAGATCATAAAAGCTCTCCTGATCGTATCCCTTCGGAGCACGGAAATGGGCAGTCACGACATATGTGCCCGGTTCTTTGTGGTTATTATTGTCGTAGGTGACCCGGACTGCATCCGACTTATTCTTTACCTCAAGGCTGTGATATTTTCCATCATAGACAAATGTCTTATCCTCGAACTGCATGCCGCAGCTTGTGGTGAGACCTTCAAGGGCCGCAAAGTCATAGACCCAGGCTCCGTTCTTCCACGTATAGTAGCTCCAGACAACGGCCACGAGCAGCTGTTCACCCTCATTTCTTGCGGTCAGCACCTGCCTCAGCATCTTGATGTAGGAGTCGACCTCTGCCTGGGTAGGCTCATCTCTCGCTGCCAGAATATTTTCAAAGAGATCCGTATTTGTCTCTCCGGTTACGACAATGTGTCCCTTGGGTTCTCCTTTAAAGACAAAACTTTGAAGATCGACACCGCCGGCATAAATCGTCCCGTCCACGGTCAACTGAACCGGGTCATTCGATCCCCAGGCTGACAGGATCGGAGTATTCAGAGTTCCGTATACCTTAAGTGTGTCCTGGGAACTCAGGCTCACGCCATCGTACACATTGACAACGGCAAACAGCGGTATATTGATATTGCCCTCAAGTTCTATGAAATCTACAGCCTGCTCGGTCGTCGCTGAATTCTTTAATCTGTTATCCCTTGTCACCAGCTGATGATTCCGGGTCGTCCAGGTCGCTGACACGTCCTCTGCGGATATCCAGGTCGTCTTCCCATAGACGTCCCTCAACCCCACTCGGATGATTTTAAAATTCTTACCGGTCACATCCTCATCTCTGTCAAGATAGACAATGGATTTGAACGTCCTGCCGTTATCAGACGTCACTTTGTAATGTTCAAGCTCGATCTCGTCGCCATCTGCATTTTCAAGATCAAGCTCGACTTCGGCCAGCTTATACGCATTGGTGTAGTTGACTGTGAGCGTTACCGCCTGCTGGGATGCAAATGTCGTCAGCGATAGCTTCACCTCACTCACCGTCGGCACGGAATCGTTCCGGAGATAGCCGACAGTCGTCTGCTTTCCACTGTGGTTGGCCACCTGCAGATAGTACGTGCCCCCTCGAAGCTCAAAGCATCTGTCCGAACCGCTCACCTCTTTGTTCGCATCCGTGTACAGACGAATGTAGGCATTATTTTCAGATGTGTAAAAACAATAATCCTTAGGTATTTCAATCTCCCAGCCGTCCCCACTCTCGTAGGCGGGCTCAATGACCACCTTATAAAAATACGAGGTATCTGCCGGCTGTGTCTTGTCCTTGTCGGCGGTCAGCGTGCCGGCTACATATTTGCGAGTCGTCAGAGTGACTGTGAAAGAATCGTTAATTCTGACCTGCCCTTTCCCCGGGATGACGTAATCGGTTCCGGGAACTTCAAATTTCACCTCATGAAGTTCACCCTCATCATCAATTGTCGGTCCTTCGAACCAGTAATCGATGCGCCCTTTGTCATACTTTTTGGTCTCCGGGATCACGGATGACACAATCATCCCCTTTGTTTGCGACAAAATCAGCTTTCCGTCCCTTACTTCCTGTTTGTCAAAACTGACCTCAGCAAAGTCTTCTTCTGTAAAGCGCAGGTCGAAGGAATCGATTGTCTGCCATTTGCTCGTACTCAGAATCGGAATCTCAGCTGTAACGAATGCGTGATCCTTGTTATAAGTAACACTTACATTTGCATTCTTGAAATCAAGCACTGTCGAAATCCAGTCATCCTCTGCCTGATAGGACTCGATTTTGAGCGAAGCCCCGGTACAGCCTGAATTCTTCGCCTTTATGTAAATTGTAGTGTCCTTGGCCAAATGTACACCGTCAATGAAATAGTCGCCGTACTCATCTTCATAGAGGGAAGTCAGCTTCGTCATATTCCCATAGCTGTCCATCAGATAGGCTTCCAGCAGGAACGTCTCGTAGACATAGGAAGTAAAGCTCAGGCGGAATGCGTAATCTCCTGCCTTTGCCGCCTTGTAGGAATACCAGTGCTCCTTGCTGTCCTTCGGAATCGAGATCTTTGTCGTGATTGGCGTGATCTGTTCATCCACGGAGATGCCGCCCTCACTCTGCCAGCCGGTGCCGTTCCATATGTAACACGCATTTGCTGATCCGAACGGATAGAATCGCAGCTTTTTGCTCTTGTCATCCGGTTCCATGCGTCTCAGGAAAACAGCAGCATCCGTACTTTCGGGAAGTTCCTGAATGAGGTCATTGTAGAGGCGAACTTTTCCGCCTGAACCGAAAACAAGCTGCATCAGTCCATCCTTGCCAAAATCTCCGTAAACCGTGCCGTTGACATAGATCGGCGTCGCGCATTTTGAGATAGTGCCCGCTCCGACAACGATACCTTCGGGAATTGTAATGCTGCCGCCGTCATAATTTTTCAAATAGGAAAAACTGGCCACTGTACCCGCCGGGAGGGAATCCAGTAATTCCTGCAACGTTTTAACGTAGATTGTGTCCAGACAATTCCGGAAAGGAGCAAGCTCACTATTTGTCTTATATTCGTACTCCTCTCCGTCATATTCCACAATCACTCTGGTGAGACGATAATTACCCCAGTTCTTAACCTCATCATCATAATCAAACAAGCGCAAAGTCAGAGTCCACAGACCGTTCTTGTCTTTCTGCTGATCATCCAGGACAAAATTGACCGTGTTCGCGTAATTTCCCGTCGGGTTGGTCTCAGTATAAGTAATCCATACGTCATCAAACTCCTGCGCCGCAAGCGTTGTTCGAAGGATCAATTGCACCGAATCATTGATGTAATCATCATTCTCGTCCCAAAAGCTTCTGCGGAAACTGGGGTCGGCGCTGGCAAAGTACAGGAATGTGTCATTGGACAAGGTCATGCTCTTGACCGGGAATGCGGGGACGGCAGAGACAGTCTCAGCATCATCAGCCTGCTCCGCGGTGATGTCGGGGGCGGTGGGGATGTCGGCGTCTTCATGCATATCAAGATCGTCTGTGGGGGTGACGGCATCTGTGGGCACGTCGGCTTCATCTGTGGGTACATCGGCTTCACCTGTGGACACGTCGGCTTCATCTGTGGGGACATCGGCTTCACCTGTGGACACGTCGGCTTCACCTGCCGGGATTTCTGCCATATCTTCGTGATCTTCAATTTCCGTTATTTCGGGGGCTGTAGCCACACCTAACTCGTTATCATCAGATAATACTGCTGCGGAGACTAGTTCTTCTTCTGCGGGAATTAGCTCTCCTGATGCGAAAATGAGTTCCGCCGCCAATACCGGGGATGCGGTCCCTGTCACCACGAGAATCACGGTCAATATTATTGCCATCCAATTCTTATAGCGTTTCATAATAGTCCTCCTTCAGTTGATCCACCGCGAGCAATTATCTCGCGCCATTTTCTCTATTTTTAGAATCTTGCCCCTTTGTTTTAGTGTATTATAGTATAATAAGTGATGAGCCTCCACCGCCATACGGTGCGGCAGCTCTTATATCCGTGGTACTCTGCTGCTGCGTTTCATAGATGACACTCGCCTCTAAAGACGATAAGCATTCAATGTTCAACACAGGATTCTTATGACGTAAGTCTATAAGAAATGTGCGGAACAAACTCGTCTTCAACAATTCAGAAAGGAGAAATAACTTGAAATCTTTCCGTCTCAAACATCACAACATCCCACTCCTTCTTTGCGGCATCTTCTATGCTGTCCTTTGTGTCTTCAGCATCGTCACCGGCCTCATTTACATGAGCGGCAGAAGAAAGCTCAATCCGTTGGAGCTGTCCGACAAGTTCATGCAACGGCTTTCTGACCCAAAAAAATTGAAGAAATTTACTGTGTTCATGGGGTTTGTCACCGTGGTCGTCGGTATCGTCCAGGGGATTACATCATTTGCAATCATCAGAGCCAAAAAGCGCCTTCACTACAGGATCGCACTCGGCTTCACTTTATTCTCCATCGGCTCCGTGGCGGCCAAGCTGAAGGGAAAGATCAGTGCGTTCCCGCTCCTCAAAGCAGTGGTCTACGTTTCAATTTTGATTGTGCTGCTCCTTAAAAAATCGAGAGAGTTATTCTCCGGGAATCTATGAGGGGCTTCATCCGACTTTTGACCTAATAAATCAGATGATCTTTCACCAGACGTTCTAAGAATAATTATTGGATTTTTACAGGAGTGAGCTATCCTGGCATGTTCATGATTTGGTCAAAATTTATAGTATAATTATCACATAATTTCCGACAACATTCCACAATTATAGTATGTATTTTCATTTCAGATAAGATTTAGAAGATTTTATTTCGTGATTATATTCTGTAAAATAAGCTGTCCCCACCGCAAGACTGCGGCTGAAGGACAGCTTTTTTCATAGTTCTAATCTCATAATTAACTCGCCAAGACCAAAGGCAACAAACTACTCTACGAATCAAGATTTTGCTGCCTCCGCCCATGAACCCATGAAACCCACCAAGATCAAGGGAAGCAAATCATATCGTAGATATCCTCGGTGTTATCTCCTCCAGCACCTCCAGCAGGATCCGCACCGTATCGAGCGACGTGAACATTGTGACCCCGTTCATGATCGCACACCGTCGGATAGCAGCGCCGTCGCTGTAGTGGACCCCGGACAGGATCGCTCTTGTGTTTATGATGTAACTGACATAACCGGCCCTGATCGACCGCAGGATCTCGTCACTCCCCTCGCTGATCTTCCCCCGGATCCTCGTCCGAATTCCATGTTCCTTGAGGAACAGCCCGGTCCCAATCGTCGCCTCGATGTTAAACCCGAGCTCATAAAACCTCCGGATGAGCGGCAGAGCCTCCTCCTTGTCCTCGTCAGCCAGCGTGACAATAACGGTCCCATACTCCTTCATCTTGACGCCGGATGCCTGCATAGCCTTATAAAACGCTCGCTTGAGACTTCGGTCATATCCGATGGCCTCACCGGTCGACTTCATCTCCGGCGACAGATATGCATCCATACCGTTCAGTTTTTCAAATGAAAACGCCGGTGCCTTCACATACCGAAACTCCTTCTCAGGCAGGCGAAAATCTGCAAATCCCTGCTCCATGAGACTGATCCCCAGCATCACTCTCGTTGCGATAGCCACCAGTGACACCCCGGTCGATTTCGAAAGAAAAGGCACACTACGAGAAGCCCTCGGATTCACCTCGATAATAAACACATTGTCCTCGTCATCGACAATGAACTGAATGTTATAGAGTCCTACAATGCCGATACCGATACCCAGCTTTCTGGTGTACTCCCAAATCGTCTCCTTCACACGATTTGAGACCGAAAACGGCGGATATACGCTCGTGCTGTCGCCGGAATGCACGCCCGTTCTTTCCACCAGCTCCATGATGCCGGGCAGGAATACGCTCTTCCCGTCGCAGATGGCATCCACCTCTACCTCTTTTCCGACAATATATCGGTCGACCAGCACCGGACTGTCCTCATTCACAGATACAGCGCTGCTTAGATATTGCTTAAGAAGAGTTTCATTGGCTACAATCTCCATCGCCCTGCCG
Source organism: Lachnospiraceae bacterium (assembly GCA_045113775.1). GTDB lineage: Bacteria > Bacillota > Clostridia > Lachnospirales > Lachnospiraceae > CAG-791. The sequence continues at coordinate 21,908 of JBGUJH010000008.1, forward strand.
CCGAGAACGTAGGAAGGCCGAACCAGCACCGGATAACCGATCTTCTTTGCCGCGCGAAGACCATCTTCAATGCTCATGACAGCCACTCCCTCCGGATGAGGTATTCCAAGTTTTCTGATGACCATTTCAAATGCATCTCTGTCCTCCGCTCTATGGATTGCACGAGGACCTGTTCCAATAATTCTGACTCCCCTTTTGGCCAATGGCTCAGCCAGATTCACCGCTGTCTGTCCGCCGAGAGAAGCAATAACGCCGCAAGGCTGCTCGAGATCGACGATATTCATGATATCCTCCACGGTCAGCGGCTCAAAATAGAGCTTATCGGCCGTTGTATAATCCGTCGATACTGTTTCCGGATTGTTATTGATTACAATCGCCTCATACCCCATCTCCCGGATTGTCTTCACCGCATGGACAGTGGAATAGTCAAACTCCACCCCCTGCCCGATGCGGATCGGGCCTGAACCGAGCACGATGATCTTCTTTTTATCGGATATGACAGACTCATTTTCGTCCTCATAGGTCGAGTAGAAATACGGCACATAGCTTGCGAACTCACTTGCGCATGTATCAATCATCTTGTAGACGGGACGTATACCGTGCTGCTTCCTGAACAGGCGAATATCTTCCTCGCTGCACCTAAGCAGCTCGGCTATATAGGAATCCGAGAAACCCATGCGCTTGGCATCGTAAATGAGCGCATAAATTCTACTATATTCAATAGGCTCATTAACCATATCTACAGCAGAGACATTCTCACCTCTTTCACCAACTGCCGTCTGCATCATAGTCACTGGTGCCTTATCACCACTGCTTTCTGCCACATTTATTGTATCAGCCTCAGCTGAAGACAATTCCCCTGTATCATTCCGATCCACATATTCTACATGTTCTGCATTTACATTTGCAAGAACATGCCTATCAGCCGCATCACACTCATCCGCATAAGCCTCCAGCTTTTTCTCATAGTCAACGATCTTTTTAATCTTATCAAGGAAAAACAGGTCAATCTTCGTCCTTGCGTAGATGGTCTGCGGATCCGCCCCAAGCCACAAAAGCTCCGAAATAGCGTAAATCCGGTCGTCCGTCCCCTCCTCAATATAATGAAGAAGCCTGTCAACCGCCTCCGCGCGGTTCTCCGGCGTTTTCTTCTGTGAGAGGTTATTCATGTCAAACTTCTCAAGATGGATATGGTTCTTCCCGTCCTCCAGCGACCGGATTGCTTTGAGTAAGCTTTCCTCCATAGTACGCCCGACACTCATAGTTTCGCCGGTAGCCTTCATCTGGGTGGAGAGAACATTTGAAGCGAGCGTAAATTTGTCAAACGGGAAACGCGGCATCTTTGTCACAACATAGTCGAGGGCCGGTTCGAAGCACGCAGGGGTGTTGGCAAGAGGAATCTCCTCCAGGTTCATTCCGACCGCGATCTTAGCGGAAACCCTCGCGATTGGATAACCGGTGGCCTTGGATGCAAGCGCGGACGATCTCGAGACCCGTGGATTGACCTCGATGACATAATAGTCAAATGATTCCGGGTCCAGCGCGAACTGCACATTGCAGCCACCCTTCACCTTGAGTGCGCGAATGATCCGAAGCGCGCTGTCCCGAAGCATGTGATATTCCTTGTTGGTCAGTGTCTGGCTCGGGGCCACCACAATTGAGTCTCCCGTGTGAATTCCTACCGGATCGAGGTTTTCCATGTTGCAAATGGTGATGGCGGTGTCATTTGCATCCCTCATCACCTCATACTCAATTTCCTTGTAGCCTTTGATACTCTTCTCGACAAGGACCTGATGGACCGGGGACAGCGCGAGCGCGTGCTTCATCATCTCCCGCATCTCTTCCTCGTGATAGGCAAATCCACCGCCGGTCCCACCCAGCGTAAACGCCGGCCGCAGGATGACCGGATAACCGATGGCTTCTGCTGCGGAAAGGCCTTCCTCGATACTCCCTGCTATGGCGGAGGGGACGACCGGCTCGTGCAGTTCCTCGCACAGCTGTTTGAATTTCTCGCGGTCCTCCGCACGGCGGATACTCTCCGCGTCCGTTCCGAGAAGCTCGATCTCACACTCATCGAGAACACCCTTCTCATAGAGCTCCAGAGAGAGATTGAGACCGGTCTGGCCGCCGATTCCGGGAACGATCGCGTCCGGCCGCTCATAGCGGCATATCCTTGCCATATACTCCAGTGTAAGCGGCTCCATATATACTTTGTCAGCGATAGTATGATCAGTCATAATGGTCGCCGGGTTGGAATTGGCAAGAATGACCTCATAGCCTTCCTCCTTGAGGGCAAGGCAGGCCTGCGTTCCTGCGTAATCAAACTCGGCGGCCTGTCCAATTACGATTGGTCCAGATCCGATAACGAGAATTTTATGAATATCTGTGCGTTTTGGCATGGTTCAGCCTCTTTTCATCAATAATCTTCGCTGCCAGTTTCTCCGACAGCTCCTTTAAGCCCACTTCCGCGTTCGCTCCGATACTGCCCGTTCCTCCGGCAGCTCTTTCTACCTATTTCCGTGTTCGCTCCGATACTTTCCGTTTCTTCTGCACCATCCATCAGTTTTCTTTCATCATCTGGATGAACCGTGAAAACAGGTACGTACTATCCTGCGGTCCCGGAGCACTTTCCGGATGGTACTGGACGGAGAACACTCTATCCTCCTCGCAGCACACTCCCTCCACGGTTCCATCCAGCAAATTAATATGTGACACAGAAAGACCTGTCCCGGCAAGTGAAGCTTCATCCACGGCATAGCTGTGGTTCTGGCTTGTGATCTCAATCTTCCCGGTGCGAACGTCCTTCACCGGGTGATTGCCACCCCGATGGCCGAACTTCAGCTTATACGTTTTCGCTCCGTACGAGAGAGATATAAGCTGATGCCCGAGGCAGATGCCGAAGAGTGGAACACGTCCCCGGATCTCCCTGAGCGTGCGAACAACCTCCGGCACATCCATCGGGTCTCCGGGGCCATTGGAAATGAACACGCCGTCCGGCAGGAGCGACAAAATCTCCTCGCTGCCGGTGTTATAGGGCACGACGGTGACATTACATTTGAATTTATTCATCATCCGGACAATATTGGTCTTCATTCCGCAGTCAATGGCCACCACATGGAACCTCGGGTTCGACGTGCGGCTGTACCATTTCTTTCTGCAGCTGCATCTGCTGACCGCGTCCCGCCTTACCGGTGTCACCCCGATCAGCCGCAGCCCCTCTTCCACAGACAAGTCGGAATCCGTCAGGACCGCTCTGCGCGTCCCAAAATCGCGGATGCTCCTCGTAAGCTTCCTGGTATCCACGCCGCTGATTCCCGGAGTTCCGGTCTCCTCTAAGAATTCCGGTACTGACCTTGTAGACCGAAAATTGGACGGCATCTCATTGATATCCCTCACAATCAGGGCTGAAGGTCCTGTCATCTTACTCTCATAATCCTCATCCGCCAGACCGTAATTTCCGATCAGCGGATAGGTCATGACAACTGCCTGATCCGTATAAGACGGGTCGGACAGAATCTCCTGATATCCGACCTGGGAGGTGTTGAAAACGACCTCACACACGACAGTACCCCCGGCGCCGAAACCGATGCCGGGGTAAACACTTCCGTCCTCCAATATAAGCCTGCGATCATATTTCATACTGTTTGTTCCTTTCGAACATCCTTTGATACATTATGCACATTGCTGTCTCCATCACGCTGTCCCCAGCGCTTTACGCCTTTGAGGCTATTCCAGACATCACATATCTCAATCATTATGCCCCATCACCACATACAGCTGCTCATGACTCAGGTCATTATAAAGTGTGCAGCGTCCATCGCTGACATCACAGATCCGAACGACCGACTCAAGACCATCGGCGTCCGGCAGCATCTCACTGAACAGGTTCGGAACCTCAAGGAGCTTTTCGGGATGATAAACTTTGGTGTGCTCATCCTCAAATACAGCCGTGTACAGGATCCCGGCTTCAACCAGGTCCTGGAAGATATGGCTGCCGTACGAAAGCTCGGGGTTGTAGCCCACCCCGGACACCGACAGCTCGCAGATCACCTCGAATTCACTGATGTCGGCAAATGTCGTCGGCACCCCAAGTTCCGGCGATGTCGTCCCGACTCTTCCCGGAACAATCAGCATCATGTGCTTCCCTGAGCCTCTGAACTTCCAGTTGATCCTCCCGATTGCCTTGGCCACGGAATCCTTCTGCGCATAAGGCAGCTTATAATAGGCAATCGGATCAACATACAGAATAAGATCAAGAGGCACTGCTCTGGAAAGACCCATCGAAGCGCCTTCCGTGTGAAGCAGCAGACTCTCCTCCGGAATAGTCTCAGGAAGCCGCACCTCCCCTGTATCCTCAAATGCCTGAAGCGGCCGGCACTGGAGCAGGTTGATCATATACTCCCGGTTCTCGGAAAGATTTAAAGTGAATTCTATATCGACCGGCTGCCCGTACTCCTTCTGAATAGTCTGCATCATCTCCTGAAGCCCCTTCATCATCTCCCTGCGGCTGACAAGACCCTTGCAGGAAATGAACATCACGGAGCGGTACTGGCCGCGCTCGCTGAACCGCTGCTCAATCTCGTAGTCATGTTCCAATAGCGCATTCTTAAGATACCGCGGCAGCTTCGGCTCAATATCCTGCAGCTGAAGCTTTTGCAGGCACTTTTTTTCTTTATCAATGACTTCCAGCTTTCGCTGAGAGAACTGATGCTTCTCCGCAACTGTGACGAAATTAGTGGCTTCCGGTCTGTCAAGATTGACAAGCCTCGGGTAAGATCCCTCCGTCCTGTCGACAGCCGATGTTCCCAGCCCCATGACAAGACGCAGCATTCCGGCTGAAGGATCCATCTTCTTATTGAACCGGTACATGCTGTAGGAATAGCCGACGCCCGCCGCGCAGGGCATATAATAATGATCATAGTGAGAACCGGAGACGCGCTGCACTAAAAGAGCCATCTGCTCGTCGCGGCCGGCAAGATTTCTCCTCTTTCTGTAATCCAGGGCTGACAGGCTCATCGTGCTCGCGTAGACCTGCCGAACTGCATTTTCGAACTCTTCGAGGCGTTCTTCGAGGGAGCCTGCATTTGCACAGAACACTGATTCATATTTTCCTGCAAATGCATTCCCGAACCCGTCCTCCAATATACTGCTCGATCTCACGATGATCGGATCGTGACCGTAATACTCCAGAAGCAGGCAGAAGCGCTCCTCCATCTCATGCGAGAACTGTCCGGCAAGAAGCCCCTCCGAGAACTGCTCAGCCAGAGAAAAATACTCCTCCTCCCGGCGCTGCCGTATCCGAAGATCCCACAGGCCATTCTCAACAATATAAGAATAGTAGACATCCGATCCCACGAACCAGGAATCGTGCGGTTCCATGACATCATAAAGGTCCGGGCGCTTATTCTCTATGATCTTGCGAGCGAGCAGCATACCGCAGGCCTTCCCGCCGATCATCCCGGTCCCGATCATGCGGTCACGGACAAAGAAATAATCCATAGGCCCGAAATTCTCACGGATCATCTCCCGCATCTTCTCATCCCGCGTCATCATGATCCGACACATGCGAGCGCAGGCCTCCGTGACGTCCGCTCCCATCTCATATCTCTGCTTATTCAGGTTGAAAAAGCGGTCCCAAAAGTCCGTGTTCTGCTCATCCCCCGGCCTTTGGTGACGGTTCATGACCTGGTAAAAACGGCTTGCACGGACACCGTCGAGGAGCGGGGTCACAGTGCCATTTGCACGATCATAAAAATGCGGCAGGAACATAGTGTCAGAATTGCGCTCCCACACCTTATCCGGCCGGACGTAGACCGCGTCCCCGTACGAATACACATCCAGAAAGAGCTGCGTCGTATCGCGGATCTTGCCGATTGCCTGCAGCGAATGCTTCCCCCGAATCAACGGGAAAAACGCGACCGTGTCCAGAATAAACAAAAACGGACAGGTCACGCGGAAAAAATTCCCCATCATAAGATCGGTGGACCAGGCTGTCTGAAGTTCCGAGAGGCAGTCAAACACATAGAACGCGTCCCGCCCTTCCCGCTCGATCAGATTGTGGATCTCAACTGTGAAAATTTCGAATCTGTGCGAGAGCTCGATTTGGACTGTCCTGACTTCCGGATGTCCGACAACAAGGGGCGGGTGGCTGGCAAAGCGCACATAAATAATATTTCGATGATCCTCTATCGCCTGTTCAATATAAGGATCAAGGAAATAGTGGAACTCTTTCAGATCGGAGACACGCCACACCACATTGTCTCCCATTCTGATATTGTCGAGAACCTGATCCATGGCAGGTATCCCGGATTTGACACGTTCAAATGCAGCCATCTCTACCTCCTCATTCCGGCAGCCCTCCGTACAAAACACTGGATTTTGTACGGAAGGCCGCCTTTACATGTGCAACTGTGAAATGATATCACTCTACATCCTGCAGCGCTTCAAGGTCCTCCTCTCCGGTCCTGACTTTTACGACCCTGCTTACAGGGTAAACAAATATCTTGCCGTCACCGATATGACCTGTGTACAATGCTTTCTTCGCTGCCTCAATGACTTCGTCGACCGGGATCTGGCTCACTACGACCTCGACCTTGACTTTCGGAAGGAGCGTCATGTCAATCTCGACGCCTCGATACCTCTCGCCGGATCCCTTCTGAATTCCGCAGCCCATGACCTGTGTGACTGTCATACCGGTTACACCGAGCTCATTCATGGCTTTTCGCAGCTTGTCATATCTCGACAGCTTCGCGATGATGACAACTTTCGACATGCCTGTGTTAAAAGCCGTGAGGGCAGCTGCGCCTGCACCCACCGCGGATCCTGCGCCGTCCGCTCTCACTACCGAGACAGCCGCGTCGCGCTTTGCCTGCGATGCCTCCTCATATACATCCGTCCCCAGGTTTGTGTTCTCATTGACACTCATTGTCATCGTGTTGGAAATATCCATGATTGCAAATCCTGAATAAGCGGACGGAAGGCCATGCTCTGTCGAATCGAGACCACTGATTTCTTCCTCTTCCGTCACTCGAAGGCCGACTGTAAGCCTAATAATGCTGAACGCGATATAAATCATAACAACAGTCCATACAGCCGTCACGAACATGCCGCCAAACTGTTTTCCCAGCTGGAAAAATCCGCCGCCGTAGAAAAGGCCTTCCCGAATACCTGCCTTTGCAAATCCCGGTGCGCTCTCCGTCGCAAAAAGTCCGACTGCAAGCGTTCCCCAGATGCCATTCAGCATATGGACCGCCACCGCGCCGACCGGATCATCGACATGAGTTACGTTGTCATTGAACCATACGCCGAATACGACAAGAAGTCCGGAAACCACACCGATGACAGCCGAGCCTGCGCAGTCCGCCACATCACAGGGGGCTGTGATAGCGACCAGTCCTGCCAGAGACGCGTTCAGGCACATTGAGACGTCAGGTTTGCCGTATTTCAACCAGGTAAAAATCATGCAGGTCACAGTTGCGACCGAAGGAGCGACTGTTGTTGTAAGGAACACAGATCCGAGCGTGGGAACATCGGTCGCCGCCGCGCCGTTGAAACCGTACCAGCCGAGCCAGAGAATAAAGACGCCAAGGGCTGCGATGACAAGGTTGTGACCGGGGAACGCGTTGACCTTGGTCACTTTTCCGTTCTTATCTCTTTCGAACTTACCGATTCGAGGTCCAAGCATCCAGGCGCCTACAAATGCGCATATGCCTCCGACCATATGAATACAGTTGGACCCAGCGTAATCGTGAAATCCCCACTGTGCAAGGAAGCCGCCGCCCCAGGTCCAGTGCGCTTCGATCGGGTAGATCAGCGCGGAGATGATGGCTGAATAAATGCAATAGCTTGAGAACTTTGTTCTCTCAGCCATGGAACCGGATACGATCGTTGCCGTCGTCGCGCAGAATACAAGGTTGAAAACAAATGATGAATAGTCGAAAGTACCGTAATGCGTGAATACGTCAAAGCTGAAGCCGCCCATGAATCCATGCAGAACATTTTCTCCAAGCATCAGTGACGCGCCGCATATGAACCACATGACTGTGCCGATGCAGAAATCCATCAGGTTCTTCATGATGATGTTGCCCGCGTTCTTTGCCCTGGTGAAACCAGCCTCGCACATTGCAAATCCGGCCTGCATCCAGAAGACGAAGGCTGCTCCGATGAGGAACCAGACAGCGAAGATCTGGCCGTCAAGAACTTTAAAAATCTCGGTTGTTAATTCCATAATAATTCTCCCTCTCATTAGTAGAGTCTCGCATATAAGCCCTCTCGCGAGATTCAGAAAAAACAATGGCATTTCAAGAGTGAGCTATCTCTTAAAACGCCATTGTTTTACAGTGTTTCGTATTTGCTTATAATTGCCTATTTGAGATGTATTTCTACATCCTTGTTTTTGTTCCGAAATCTGCCAGCCGGCTTTCGGCAGTCCCGTGTAATAGAAAAGGCGCCCTGGAATTTCTTCCAAGACGCCCTTGTCTTTTATGGTTTCACATTCTACCGATTCAATCCGGTCATGTCAAGAGCCGAATTGTTCTAAATTCTGAACAATAATCAGATGCCCCGGATTTGAAGCACCGACGCAAGATCCGGGCACACATCAAGAGAAATCTCCGCCCTCCGCTCACGCGGAGCCGCCTCTCTTGCAACCTCAAACCCGGCCGCAATATCGGCGGCCGTATATCCGTCGTGATTCACCAGGATTGCGTTCACCCCGCAGCTGCCGGCCATCACAATATCCGACCGCATCTCATTCCCAATCATGACACACTCCGAAGGATCCAGCTGATGCTTCATAAGCAGCTCCCGCATAAAACGGGGCTCGGGCTTCTTCATGCGATGCTCGGAAGAAATAAAAATATCTTCAAAATACGAAGTCAGCCCAAGTTCTTCCATCTCCGGTCTCGTAAAAAGGCTCTGGGCATTGGACAGCAGATAAACATGTTTTCCCTCGCGCAGAAGACCCTCAAGGAGAGCAATCGTGTCCGGATACAGCTCGAACTTAATTCTTGAGATGACTCGGAACGCATAGGCAAATGCACTGCACCACCGACCGAGCACCTCCCCGCTCCACTCTCTCGGATCGCCCCATATTCCACCATTTCTTGAAACCGGCGGAGACAGAAGCAGCTCCTTGAACACATCTTCCAGCTCAATTTCCGGAAATTCGGTGCCCAGTTCAGCTGCGAGACTGACCTCATGCTCATGAATCAGCTGTCTGTACCTTGTTCGAAGTTCTAAGGGTTCGTAGACAGCCCCATAGGCATCCATGATCGCCGCGATGCTCCGCCAGAAATCAATCGGCTTTTGGTCAGTATGAATATCGATCAAGGTGGCGTAGAGGTCGAAAATATAATTCTCATATCTCATAATTCTATTCTCCTGCATCCCGGTAAATCGTTGTAACACAGCCTTCTGAATAAGTATATCATATGACAAGTCGGAGACGGTTCTTTTCACGTAAAAAACCCACGTAAAAAGAACCGTCCCCAATCCTCCTAAATACGAACCTATGAAGAATTTTCATTTGAAGACACTCGCAAAAAAGGAAATTTGCACTGACTATTGTGCTCTGTTATAATTATACTATGTAACCGCACCCAACCTCCCACGCGCTGTTTTGACCAGTCGAAATCGAGAATAATTCGATGAAGCTGCTCTTTACGATCCGTGTGAGAAGTTCACAAAATATCTGCAGGCAGGTGAAACTATGATATCGGCTTATGAAGGAAATCAACCGTATATATTTGTCAGTTACGCCCATAAAGACAGTCGGGAAGTATTCGATCTGATCGAGAAACTCTCGGCGCGAGGTTACCGGATCTGGTACGACGAAGGCATAGAGCCGGGATCGGAGTGGCCTGAGAACATTGCAAACCATCTGCTGCACGCAGACATGGTCCTGGCCATGATCACTAACGACTCCATGGAATCGATCAACTGCAGACGAGAAATCAATTTCGCTCTTTCCAAGAACAAGCCGTTCCTCGCCGTAGTACTCGAGAAAACAAAGATACCGGCAGGTATGGAGCTGCAACTCTCGTCCCAGCAGAGTGTCCTGCGCTATAACTTCAACGATGAGGATCGATTTCTGAAAAAAATCGAATCCTGCTCCTACATGGAACCCTGTAAAGACAGTGCCGGTGCGGGAAGCTCCGTTGCATCGAATGCTCAAAGCGCAGGGTATGCATTTGCAAATAAAAAAAACCCTGATATACGCATCATCGCCGCTCTGGGCATCGCTCTTGCAGCTCTGCTCATCTTCTTTGCCGTCACTCGAAAGGCAGGTACAAATGAACCGACAGGAAATACCGGACCGGCTGTGACAACTGCTGACAGCAGCACGGCATCTGTCAGCACAACAGACAGCGGCACGGCTAAGACCGACTACAGCGGCTTGCTTGGCAGTGACACATCTTCCGCAGCTCTCACAGATTCGGAACCGAATGTAGAGTCGGGATCCGGTGCAGGGTCTGATTCGAATGTCGAATCCCCGACAGAAGCGCCTGCAAAACCTGACGAGCGCTGGATCTACTCAGTATCAAAAACTGATGAGTCCCTGATCTACACTTTCCGCAGCGGACCTGTCATTGTCATGCCCATCTCCTGGAACAACAAAATTACGGTCATGGAGGAGAATAAACGCTTTGTCTTCTACCATGCGAGCAGCAGAAATTCCTGGCATGTCGCGGGCTATGAGCACGGTGGACAGCTGTTCTCCCTCTGCTACAGCACATCCCAGGATTACAAAGATCTTCCCGACTACAGTGAGCTGGGAAGAACTGCTGAGGAATACTATTTTCTAATGTTTCCGACTGACGTGCAGGGATATATGGATAACGAACGCATTTTCAATGAATTCAATGAAATGTGGCAGGAAATTGATTATGTGAAGAGGAACTCCTCATTCTCCCTGAATTAAGCATCGGTTCTTTGCGCCACTGATAAAGGAGGTCGTCATGAAAATCGTCATAGTTGTATTCGCGGCATGCGCGATCATGATGGTACTGATCGCCAACCTGCTTTTGAAGCCGCAGGCAACAAAAAGATTTTTCATCATTGCAGGCGGAACAGCCAATTTCCTCGGCTTCTTCCTCTACGGGTACGGCTACTCGACCATGGAAGAAAGCACACTCATGGCCATTCTCAAGACACTCTTTGCCGTCTTCGGTATGTTCCTCGGAAAAGATTCGTTCGGAGATATGGCAAAGCTCTCCTTCTTTTCCTTTCTGCCGATAAAATTTTTCTTTTATATGGCGCAGATCCTCGCTCTCTATGTCACGGCAAGTGCCGCAATGACCGCTTTCGGCGCGGGTCTGATGAACCGCGTCAGAGGTCTTACGCTCCGAAGGGGGGATCTGAACATTTTCCCGTTCGTTAACGACCATACTCTGTATCTCGGAAGCGAACTGTGCAGTCAGGGAAAAAAAGTCCTCTTTATCTGCAATAAGGACACGTCCGGTGAGATTCTCGAGAAAATACAGGACATGCGGGCGGTCCACACCTCCAGTTCCTCCGCTTCCGCAGCCTCTGAGTTTTTTCTGAAGACTATCGCATTGGAACGCATGGACCGCAAGGTCACTGTCTATGCGCTGGGGGAATCAGCCGCTGACAATATCGCATACGCGCGGGCTTTTCGCAAATCCATGAAAAGCCTTAAAATCCCGGCTGCAGGCACGCGTCTTATTTTAGGTGCAAATGAATACTTCGACATCTCCTCCCTCATGCACAACGACTCACATTACGGGTTTGAAAATGTTCACATTTTCAATGACACCGCCCTGGCAGCCAGAATCATGATCACGGACTGTCCTCCGTACAAAACACTTTCCTTCGATGAAAATGCCCGTACGACCGACGATTTCAATGTCATGATCGTCGGATTCGGAAGCATGGGGCAGGCAGCACTGAGGGCACTGCTTATGAACGGACAGTTTTACGGCAGTCATTTTTCAGCCATGATTTTTGACTCGGCGGGGAAATCAAAAAGCGGTGCCTTCAAAATCATGTATGAGGGGATGCTGGAGCGGTATGATATAACATTTTCAGATAAAGACGGACGAAGTGAAGAGGCTTTTGACTATCTCAACCGTCATGCCGGGGAGCTTAATTACGTCGTCATCGCAACGGGAGGTCAGACAGATTCCGAACTGGAATTCTCCTATGCCAACATCCTTCACGAAGCGAATCCCAAAGCCTATCTGGTCTCATGCCGTTCATCGGAAGTGACGGAGATCAGAACGGAGACCGACGGAATTGTCCGAAAGACCTGGCCGCTTTATAACCTTGCCGTTGTGTCGGGAGAAGCTCTTGATAAGGATGCCATGGACCTGAATCATCAGTACAGCGGAGATAACGGAAAAACGGTAGAAGAAAACTGGTTCGCATGCGATTATTTCAGCCGTCTGAGCTCTGAGGCTTCCGCCGATTTCGTTCCTGCCTTTCTTTATATGGCCGGAACAACAAGGGAAGAAGTGCTGAAACACGGCCTCAATCTTACAGAAAAACAGGAAGAAGCCCTCTGCCGTACAGAGCATGAGCGATGGTGCGCGTTCCACTTTGCCCACCGCTATCGGACAATGACAAAAGAAGAATGGAACGAGCGCGCAGCCATCTACACCCGCGAGAAGGCAGAGAAAGGGTTTACCAATATCAGGATTGGGAAGAACCGCATCGGCCGGACCCATGCCTGCCTGATTCCGTGGGAGAAGCTTCCTGAATTGGATAAAAGGGAGACGGCTGTCACAGGGGTCGACCCGAATTATCAGGAGAGGGACCTGCATACAATTCAGCTGATTCCGAAGTTGATCATGTGATAGATTTATTCTCTTATGAGCTGTTGAGATATGGCCGACAGCTCATAATTCGTTTTTTGCGTTTCTACTGCCGGGCACTGCCGGGGCAACAGTAGCAGAGATGATTTGTCTCATTTGAGCTGTTCTTCTTGATTTTGACCGACAGTTCTTATCTCGCTTTTTTGAGTTTCTACTGCCGGGATAACATAAATTGACAGTAACAAAAACAAAAAGTGATTTCTGTACTGCCGTTTTCAAACATGATTTTTCAAAAATGACAGTAGTAAAAGGAAAAAGTTTTTAATATACTGCTGCTTTGATCGTTTTCAAGTACTCTTATGACAGTAAGTTTCAACAAAATAGCTTAGGCGACTGCAATTTGAACCGAAAATCACTCAAAAACGGCAGTACAAACAATTATTTCTTGACTCTGTACTGTAACGTCAAATCAAGACAAGATAAACCGCAGTAGAAATAATTCTTACTGGGTTTTCTACTGTCACAACCAATAACAGTCCTTTTTGGGGGACCTCGATATCTTAGCTCACTAAAGAGCACCTCGATATCTGCACTCGATAAAGAGCACCTTGATATCTAAACGTGAAAAAGAGCAACTCAACATCTGCACTTTCTAAAGAATACGCGTAATCATCAACGAGAATCATCCTCTGACAACTACACTTTTGGCATTACGAAATCTACACATTAAGGCATTTCCCAATTCATACAAAAATCACAGAAATATGATATTGTGTTAATCACTTCAATCTTCAACACAGGATCCTCGTGACGTAAGTCTATGAGGAATGTGCAGAACCACCTCGTCTTCAACATGGGTTTAAAGCCCTTTGTTGAAGATTAAGCCTCCGGCAGCTCGCGCGATCGGAGATCGCGATTTAAGAATGCCTCGGTGTTTTTGTCGCAACGTGCCTGAGCATGCGTAACAAAGCTCCATTGGAGCATTGTGTAGCTTAGCGTTTATATCAGTGAGGGATTTTGACTCGCCACTGAGATAAACAAGATATTGATTTCCCCACCGCTTGCATTAGCGTGGGGCTTTTCCCACTGAAATAAAAATCAATCAATGAACAAGGAAAAATGTCTATGAATTACAACGACCAAAATCCGAACATAAACGGTACCTTTCCTGATGAATCATCGAAAAAAAGTAAAACTTCAATCGCCGCCAAACTCAAAAGCGCTGCCTTAAAGATTGCAAATATCTTCAAAGAGTACCCTGTAACCCTCGGCAGCATCGTAATCATCGCCGCCATCGCAGCCGTCATCATCGACTGTGATTTCGACACAGAAATATGCGAGAGAATCATCGTATTCCTCGCCGCCCTCTCCGTTCAGGCTCTCTTTGCTGAAGAGTACATGAGGGACAAGCGAGCGCTCAGAATCGCGAGTTATGTAATCGCAGCATTTCTGTCAGCATTTTTCCAATACTTTGAATTCTCCAGCGGCGAAGTCTTCCTTGGGATGCCATGGTATAAGGCCAACGAAATCATTACAGATCTCTATGTCTCCTATTTCGCATGCCTGGGTCTCGCATCCATCTACCACATGTACCGTCGTCAGGGAGACAGCTTTGAATCCTACTGTTTAAAAACATTCTTCGGCCTCGTTAGGACCAGTGTGGTCTACGGACTTTTCGCCGCAGGCCTCGCCATCATCATACTGATTTTCGACACGCTGATCTTTCACACGCATAATTTCATCGGCAGAGTGGAGATATTTCTCGCCGGCGGCATTTACGTCCCCGCCATGCTCCTTGTGGTGTCGGGCAAAAAGGGCGGCGTCGGGAAGTTCGCCAAAGCCTGTGTGCTGTACGTGCTTGAACCCATGCTCATCCTGGCCATGGCGATCATTTACATCTACATTATCAAGATATTTGTTACAAATGACATCCCCTCCAACTCCGTCTTCGCCATCATCACAAGCTTATTTGCCGCAGGAATGGTGATATGGACGCTGGCATGTGGAATCGGAGAAGACAATATCTTCTGCAAAATCGCCAAAGTCCTCCCCTTTGTCTTCATCCCCTGCATCCTTCTGCAGGCATGGAGCGTCCTGATCCGAATCGGCGATTACGGCATCACGCCTTCCAGATATTTCGGAGTTGCACTCGTAATATTTGAGCTCATTTATATGGTGCTGTATTTGTTTCAGCGCCTGCTCAAAAAGGAGGCGATCGCCCTGATCCTCTGGGTGGCAGCGTTGGCTGTTGTGACTGCGCTGCTGGTGCCATTTGCAAATTACACATCTGTCTGCGCACGCTCTCAATTAAGTCGGCTATCCGGGATTAAGATCAGTGAAGAGCTGATTAGCTCTGAGCTGGCTGAGACAGCAGGCTCTTCTTACAGGGTTCTCTTAAATGACTGTGGCTATCGAGGGAAAGAACTCATCAATCAGATATTTACTGAAGACGAGCAGAAAATACTCAATTCATGCTACGGAACATCGGACTCCGACCGCAGGACCTATTACTTAAACGGCAATGATGAACTTGTGGGGTTTGATATTTCGGGTTATAAGACACTGACTTCCGTTGACGGCAAAGGGACTGAGCCGGTTTCGACCGTTGAACTGTCAGTCGACGGGGTTGTGACATACACGGCGGACCTGTCA
Source organism: Lachnospiraceae bacterium (assembly GCA_045113775.1). Taxonomy (GTDB): domain Bacteria; phylum Bacillota; class Clostridia; order Lachnospirales; family Lachnospiraceae; genus CAG-791. Next base: position 37,333 of record JBGUJH010000008.1, read on the forward strand.
GAGTTCGTAAAAGTCCTTGAGGAGTTCGGATCTGAGAAGACGGATTCCTCGCAGTATGAACCATTCAATTTGAGCGAGTTCGGTCCTATCAGTCTTGATGAGCATTACGATCTAAAGATCACTTGGTTCAGTGCGGATTATAATGCGGATACAGGTGAGATTGAGAACTTGATTATAAATGGGTATGTGCTTGAAAAATAGGTAAGGTGCTTATTGTCTGCCGACTATCATGCAGCAAGCAGGGCGGGTTTGACTGATTTTTCGGAGGCAACTGATTCTGGATTTCCAGAGGGATTAGTTGCCTCTGTTTTTTCCGCCGAAGATTCGATGAAACATGCCTCGGTCAAAGGCAGCAATCATTCCATGAAATCAAGATTTTGATGCTTCTGGCGTTGACTCAAAGAAACATGCCTCGATCAAAGGCAGCAATCACTCCATGAAATCAAGAATTTGATGCCACCAGCGTTGACTTGAAGAAACACGCCTCGGTCTAAGGCAGCAATAATCCCAAGAACTCAAGATTTTGCTGCTACCGGCGTCGACTCGAAGAAACATGCTTCGGTCAAAGGCAGCAATCATTCCAAGAACTCAAGAATTTGATGCCACCAGCGTTGACTCGGAGAAACCTGGCAAGATCAAGGGCAGCAGCTTCGACTCAGAAAGTAAACATGAAACTCCCTATCCTCCTTGCTCACCCATTGGAATTTGACTGAAATTATGCTATTATAGAGCTGTACATTGAAAAAAGGTAGTTGCAAATGCAGCGCACCTGTCAGATGGATAATACTGTGGGTCTTATGCGGAGAGCGAGGTCGTTGTATCTGGTTCTGCGCAGACGGATCTGTCCGGATAGTTGGATGAGAGCTTTGGTTCACAGGCTGAGCCTTAGGGCATTTAACAGAAGGAGGCAGCATTTTGAGCGCTGGCTATACGGATTTTGAATGAAGTTCGTGCCCCGATAAGTCTGTCCATTTTTAAAAGTTGATGCGCAAATATGAACAAATTGTAAACAGCCAGAATTTTAGATGAAAATCCGCTATTATCAAAATATTCAGAAAAATACCTCGGAAAATGAGGCGGGAAAGCCGCATAAAATCAACAAATTTTGAGGGGTAGGGTAGAAATGATGTTGGCCCGTTCAAGGGCATTGACACATTCTTCTAGCTACATTATTCTTCATAATCTCACCTCGTAGAAATGATGTTGGCCCGTTCAAGGGCATTGACACTTTCACTCCGTTCTTGTCTGTGTACTCGTCCTCTGCCGTAGAAATGATGTTGGCCCGTTCAAGGGCATTGACACCGTCCGCCGATGCCGCTTTGTCGTCCGCCGATGCCGCTGTAGAAATGATGTTGGCCCGTTCAAGGGCATTGACACCCAACCGCTAGACGTCTTTTCGGACTTCTCGTAGCCAGTAGAAATGATGTTGGCCCGTTCAAGGGCATTGACACCTTAATGAATACATAATACCTCCTTTCCTATACCTCGTAGAAATGATGTTGGCCCGTTCAAGGGCATTGACACACCCTTTTTGCGATCTCCGGGTGACTCATGAGAGATGTAGAAATGATGTTGGCCCGTTCAAGGGCATTGACACCTTCAATCAACTCAAACTGTTAACGAATAATCTTCGTAGAAATGATGTTGGCCCGTTCAAGGGCATTGACACCCTGACTAAATCGACTCCGGTCTTCTTCACTCTAAGTAGAAATGATGCTTGCCCGTTCAAGGGCATTGACACTGGTCGTCGGTGTTGCGGGTTCGGTCGTCGGTGTGTAGAAATGATGCTTGCCCGTTCAAGGGCATTGACACCTTCGTCTGCGTCGTACTCTGTTTCTCCGGGGCGAAATGTAGAAATGATGCTTGCCCGTTCAAGGGCATTGACACCAATGCATGGCGGTTCTTCCTTTTCCTGTGGCTCTGGGTAGAAATAATGCTTCCCCGTTCAAAGCACCCCACCTACCGCATAGCTCCTGAAACTCAGAAAAAGTGTGAACTAAACCATATTCGCCAGACCAATTACTCACTCTAGCTTTATCGAATCCATCACAGAATCAACGCCAAGCATTTCGCAACTGATTAATACTCTTTAAAGCCTCAAAAGCACAAAAAAGAACGCCCCTCCACGGAGCGTTCTTTTGCATATTCGAAAACATTCATATTATTGATTCGCTGATAAATTTTTCACTTCTAACGAGATGTCCATAGTTTTCATTTTCCTCCCAGTAATAGTTCTTAAGATTCTTGTTTGCAACTCCTTAAATTGACATCGTTACGCTCTGCTTGAATGTCCTGGGATTGTTCTATATACTGTCATGGCAGTCTATAGAAAGAGAAGTCCCAGGGCACCCTAATACCGACCAAAGTATCTGCCCTGGGACTGGTTTCATAACCATGCCCATTATAACAGAGTATACGATCGTTGGCTACAGCGAAAATGAAGAACCCATCATCGACAGCACCGAGGCGTGCCTGTGTCCCGAATGCAGGAAAGGGATCCTTGGTTACAGGGCACATGTGCACCGCCATGTCCGGAAAGAGGATACCGGCGAAAAGGAGTGGTACTGGATCCCCCTTGGCAGATGCACCAATAAGGCCTGCGGTGTTATGCGCCGTATGCTTCCCGACTTCATGGTCCCGCATAAGCACTATGAAGCAGAGGCTGTCACAGATGTCCTCGAGGAAGTCATCACGGAAGAATCCCCTGTCGATTTTCCCAGTGTACAGACCATGCGCCACTGGAAGGCCTGGCTCCTGTTCAACCAGGACCGGATAGAGGGTATCTTCCGGAACATAGGCTATACTGTCCTTGGTTTCAGCGAGGAGCTCTTATTTGACACAGGCAGCCTGTTGGACCGGCTACGCGGACGGACCGACATGTGGCTGAGGATCACAATACGTTTTGTCTACAACAGCGGCGGTTGCCTGTTGCCACTGAGGCCATCCCTGCCCATGTAACGAGTTGGGTTCGCTGTCCCGGGACCGCCCGTATATACTGACCTCATCAACCAAAGGAGGTACATGTATATGCAGGAAACAACAGACTGGCAGGATGCCGCCGCGCTTGAACGCTTCCAGATGATCAGCCCCTTGCTGGACCCGGAGATGGATAATGCTAAGCGGATGCAGCTCCGCAGCGAGATCGCGTCCAGCCGCGGCCTTTCCCTGCGCACGATCTACCGGTACGAGAAAAGCTACCGTGAGAGTGCGTTCGCCGGGCTCCGCCCCGCGAACCGCAAGACGCGCCGCTCGGCACGCCTGCCGGAGAACTGGGACGCGATCATCGGCGAGGCGATCGTCCTGAAGAGGGAGGTGCCGAAGCGGTCCGCCCGCCAGATCATCAAGATCCTGGAGATCGAAGGCTGGGCGCCGCCGGGGGTGGTCAAAGAGTCCACGCTGAGGCGGTACCTGTTCAATGCGGGCCTCGGTGTAAAGCAGATGCGCCGCTATGCGGAAGCCCGGGAAACATCCTCACGACGCTTCTGCAGGCCTCACAGGATGGAGCTGCTCCAGGCGGATATCAAACACGGGCCCGATATCAGGACAAAAGAGGGGAAACTGGTACATACGTATCTCTCTTCCCTGATCGATGACCATTCAAGGTACATCCTCCACTCGGAGTTCTATGACAACAAATCGTCTTCCGTCGTGGAAGACTCCTTCCATAAGGCCATCCTCCAGTACGGGAAATTTGACTGCGGGTACACGGACAATGGGAAGGAATACATCTCCAAGCAGCTGGTCAGGAGCTGCGCGCGGCTCGGCATCCGCCTCCTCAGGGCAAAGCCCCGCAAAGGCGAAAGCAAGGGCAAAATCGAGAAATTCCACAGGGTCGTCGACCGGTTCATCGAGGAGATTCGGATAGCAAAAGTCCATACATTGGAGGAACTCAACCGGCTCTGGAAGATCTTCCTCGACCAGGATTACCAGAAAGAGCCTCATGACGGGATCCGCAAATACTATGAGTCCATGGATGTCAGCGTGCCTGACGGCGGCATCTCCCCCCTTCAGGAATGGAACCGGGACAGCCGTGAGCTTATATTCATCGATACAGGCGTGGTCGGAGAGGCTTTTATGCATCACGAGGACCGTACGATCGACGCAGCGGGATGTTTCTCCTTTGGCGGCTTCATGTATGAGGCCAGCACCTCGCTTGCCGGGGCAAAGGTCGGAATCGCCTATGACCCACTGGATACGAGCGTGATCACGGTGAACTACCAGGGAATGGAGCCGATCAGGGCGAAGCGCGTGGCGATCAGCGCACATGCGCAGAAGAAGCCACCGGTCCCGGCCGCCATGACGGGCACAATCCCGGAAACATCCCGGTTCCTGGACGCGCTCGAGAAGCGCTACAACGAGGAGAACCGGATGGCCGCTGACGCGATCTCCTTCGGAAGTTACAGGAAGAAGGAGGTGGGCGCCCATGTATGAAGCCTTCTTCGAGATGACAAATACACCTTTCGCCAAGAACATCCCTGTAACGAGCCTTTATATCCCCTCTTTTTTTGACGAGGCACAGGGCAGGCTCCTCTACGGGGTGGACCACAACCTGTTCATACTGGTCACAGGCGACCCCGGATGCGGGAAATCCACACTGATCCGCGCGCTCAAGAGCACCCTGTCCGGGGAGGATTACATCATGCTCTACCTGGCGGATTCCAAGCTGACGCCCCGCTGGTTCTACTCTGGCCTCCTGAACCAGCTCGGCCTGCAGCCGCGTTTCTACCGCGGTGCCGCGAAGGACCAGCTCCAGAGGGAGCTGGAGATCATCCGCGGGGTCCAGCACAAAAAGGTGATCTGCGTGCTGGATGAGGCGCACCTGCTGGACAAGGAGACCCTGGAAGAGTTCCGGTTCATGCTCAACTACAAGTACGATTCCGAAAGCCCCATGGGCCTCATCCTGGTTGGGCAGACGGAACTGTGGGACCAGAAGCTCCGCTACCAGAACTATGCCGCCATACGCCAGCGCATCGACATGAACATCGTGCTCCGCCACCTTGACCGTGCGGAGACCGGGCGCTACATCGATTCCCATCTGGCGTACGCAGGCGGGAAGAAGGACATCTTCACCGACCGTGCCATTGACGAGGTGTTCAAATCCACGAACGGCATCCCGCGTATGATCAACCGGGTCTGCGAGAAGACCCTCATGTATGCCTCCCAGCAGCAGAAACGGCTTATTGATGAACATATGGTGCAGTACGTCACTGAACATGAGATGCTGAAAGGGGGCGGGGTATAATGCTGTCATCACCACCAACGGCTGAGGAGCTCTATGAAGTGCATATGGATGTCAATGATTCCATCGGCGGCGCCATGGCATCCCTAGATGAGATCCAGTCTGACCTGGAGGAAGGGATCTCCTGCCTGAGTGCCGCACTTGATGAGATCAGGGACGAACTCGAACTATGCAGAAAGGCGTTCCATAAACTGACCAGGAGGATGCCTTCCGAATTCCTATCTCCCTGTGACGAACAAAAGGAACTCTGGGATCCGTCTGATGAGGAGCGTCCCTTTACCACACCGGCAAGTATGAAGCAAGCACGTACTACATGTCTTTGCCATGTGCGCACAAAGTTCCCCAGAGAATGATTAGGTCAGTCCTGCTGAGTATCTCCTGTCGAAGGATCGTGCGCGGGTGATACTCAGCTCGAACTATAAATACCGCTGACATCAACTTGGGCGACTGAGTGACACCTAGCGAGATTGGATTAGAGTCAGTTCAGGTAATCTGCAACAAGATTCTTAAGAATCATTATCCAGAAAATGGCAACTATGCCAAAGACACTTGTTATTTACCATTTACCTTATAACCAGCCGCCACGTCATGCACGTCCAAAACCTACAGGACAAAATGTAAGATCTCTGAAGGAATAGGCAAGCGCGATATTGGATTCATCATACATTGCGCCTGCCCTCTTCAACCCGGTTGTTATTTTCCTTTATAAGCCCAATTTTTAATTCTATACAAAAAGGTAACAATCTGTCCACGCGTACATGGAGCCATATCACGGAACGTGCCATCCGAATAGCCGTGCGTGATTCTAAGTTCGTTGCCCCACAAAATCGCCGTACGATATGCAGGTGTAAGTTTGTCCCTGAACGGATTAGCATTCGATTTCGGATTTTGCCGGCCTGCATATCTCCATATAAATGTCATGATCTGACCTCTGGTACAAGGCTTATCCGTTCCGTATGTCCCGTTGCTGAAACCTTTGGCAACTCCATTCTGATATGCCCACATGACAGCCTTAAAGTGAGGATGAGAGGTATTTATATCTGAAAATGGATTCCTGACCCATGAATACGGCTCCGGCTTTCCGGCCATTCGCCAGATAAACATCATGGCCTGGCTTCGCGTACATGAATCATTAATGCCGAATAGGTTCGTCCCTGAATAGCCTTTCGTCACTCCGTGACCGACAGCCCAGTAAATCGCTTTATAGTATGGATGTGTCGGATCCTTCACATCATCGAACAGCTTTCCTGTCGGTACGGGAGCCTTCGTCGGCTTTGGCGTCGGTGTCTTTGTTGGCTTCGACGTCGGTGTTTTCGTCGGCTTCGGCGTCGGTGTCGTCGGATTCAGAGACTTATATATTGCCGTACATGCAATATCATATGTGACCTCTTCAGGTTTATAAATATAGTACTTCGTAATATTATCAGATATGCTATAAGGATGAACCTCCACCCCCATGCGGTGCTGTGCCGCGTCCTATGGAGGTGGTATCAAAGCCCTTCGGGCTTTAAGTCCCTCCGGGTCTTGTGATATTTGACCGTCGTGCCGGTTTCCCCTTTCGGACCGTTTCCGGCCGGCCGTACGTATGCGGGACCGTCCATTGGCCCCCTATCC
>JBGUJH010000009.1:0-2769 GCA_045113775.1 Lachnospiraceae bacterium
ATGATGCACACGCGTGCGGAATGGAAGGTGTTGCCTTTCAGGCAACCCGCACGCGGCGCAGCGGCTCGCACTGCGAGCCTTGACTATGCTATAAAGAGCGTCTCAGGATTCGAATCCTGAGGCGCTCTTTTTATCCATGTTCGTCAGAGGCCTTTGTCACCGCATCTGCAGATACCGGCAGGCCGCCAGTGCCGCGCTCGCGCCGTCCGCCACTGCCGTTGTCAGCTGCCGCACGCCTTTGCTCCGGCAGTCTCCCGCCACGTAGACGCCGGGCGTTTTTGTCTCACAGCGCTCATCCGAGTCAAAATATCCAAATCCGTTCAGGTCAGCCAGTTCCTTAAAGGGCTCATTCTCCGGGATCAGCCCGATCGCCACAAAGAGGCCGTCGCAGGGGATCGTCTTACGCTCTCCGCTCTTCTTCTCTTCGATCACAACGCCTTGGAGCTCGTCCGCGGCAGTTTCAAACCCGACGACTCCGACTCCGGTAAAAGCCTTTACATTGGGCCTGGCGAACAGGACATCCTGCAGCTTCTGCTCACCTGTAAAGAAGTCCATATCCTGCAGCATGATGACTTCGCTGCACTTCTCGGACAGAAGGATTGCTTCCTGCAGCGCCGAATTTCCGCCGCCGGCAACGCACACGCGCCGCCCGGCGTAAAAGTCGCCGTCACAGACCGCACAGAATGAAATGCCCTCTCCCACGAGCTCATCTTCGCCCTCAAGTCCCAGCATGCGGTGCTTGACGCCCGTAGCCAGAATTACGGCGCCGGCTTCATATTCGCCGCCTTCCTCGGTGCGCACTACTTTGACGTCGCCGCGGTCCTCCACAGAGATGACGTTCTCGAACTCGATCTCCGCGCCCTGGGCCAGGATCTGGTCCAGCATCTTCTCAGCGAACTCGTTGCCGCTCATCTGCAGGGTCCCGGGATAGTTCTCCACCTTAGGCGAATGTGTGATCTGTCCGCCGAACCCGTTCTTCTCAATGACGAGCGCGCTCTTTCCGTTGCGCTGCGCATACAGTGCTGCCGTCATTCCCGCGGCGCCGCCGCCAACCACGATTATATCATGCATCTCAAATTCCCCCTTTTGAACTTATGAACTATAACCCCCGCAGAGCAGACGCTGCTCCGCCTTAATGGATCAATCCGAATGACACCGCCTGGGCGGCTCTGTAGACCAAAGCCTGTTCTTCCTTCCACATCTTGCCCATCATCTGGTTCGTGAGCACCAGCACGCATATCATTGCCGAGAAAAATGCAATGTATGAGACTCGGGCGCAGAATGGCCGTTTAAACTCCATGGTCTGATACAGGAACCCTATCACCACAAAAGCGATGATGCACAGCATCCACGTGTAGTCCTCAGTATACCGAAGTTCCAGCTTGGGCGTCCAGACCACAGTCATGACCACGATCAGTATGACTGTCGCGGCGATCGTGCAGATCCAGCCCATAAGGCCTGACTCCCGCAGCCGTTTTCTGGTCTGCTCGTTCACTGCGCCGATCAAAATATAGAACAGGATCGGATACATTAAGAACAAGCCGCCCTCTCCCACGAAAGGAAACTCTTTTTTTACATCCGGCATGCTTAAAAGGCAATATTTTATTCCCTTCAGGTTCCTCTTTATATCCAGGAGCGCCTTCATACCCGAATAGGCGGTCTGATCTGCCACTGTGAGCTGATAGCTCTGCCCGAATTCAAATGGATTCTCGAACCGCGCGTAGTTGTACCACATGAGGCCCGCAGCGACGATCACGTACGGAAGCGCGGCCAGCGCTGTTTTGGCGATCAGATTGCCGCTGATCCCGTGCTTCTTGAAAAAAATGACTAACAGAGGTATCACAACAAGGTTGGCAAGCCCCACCGTCGGGCGGCACCCGAATACCAATGCGCCCAGCAGCGACCCGACCGTCGCCAGCGCAAGCGCCCGGTTCACGTTCTCAGTATCCAGCACTGCCTTCAGGAAGAAAAACAGGCTCCATATTTCCAGGCACACTCCCGACGAGATAGCCGTCTGATAGAGGGCCGGTTTTGACGTGCTGTACATAATGCTCATCATCGCGAAGAGCACCGAGAGCACCCAGTAAAGGCCGATCGGCAGATCTTTAAAATACTTTCTCGCAAGAAACCGGAATATCACGAACAAGCCGATCACCGTCAGTGCCGTAAAGATCTGTGTGGCGTGATAAGTCGTCAGACTCGTCCCTGTGATCAGCCTGTAAGGCATGAACAGCAGCAAGACCGGCACGACGCCGAAGTACATATAATACTTCCCCTTATAGAAGGCATGATCCCAATGGAATTTGACCCCCGCTTCTTCACGCGCCCCGTAACTGTAAGGGTTTTCCATCTCCAGAAGCTTCGGATCGATGTCGTCATAGTCAAAATTCAGCTGTCCTTTGAGAAAAGCTTCCGTGATCAGCTCATATTGGTTCCTGTGATCCGGTTTCTTTCCGTTGTAGAGATGGATCAAAGTCATCAGAAAAGAGCTGCTCGCGATGATCGCCGCTATCAGAAAAAACGTGATGACCCATGATTTCAGGTCCCACTCATCGATCGCTCTGTTATAAAACCTTGAAGACGGTCTCACCATCCACAAAAGGAGCAGAATGATTGCCCAAAACACACAGCTTGTCAGAGCATTTCCCATTGATGCCTCCCTCCAGTTATCACATGCTTCTTAATTCAAGGCTCGCAGAGCGAGCCGCTGCGCCGCGTGCGGGTTGCCTGTAAGGCAACATCTTCCTTTCCGCACGCGTGTGCATCATA
>JBGUJH010000010.1:0-3554 GCA_045113775.1 Lachnospiraceae bacterium
ATCTGGACGCAGATATCGTCGATCGGTACTCCCTGCAGGCTAAGACGGATAATCTTGGCATAGCGGGGATTTTCCTTGTCAAAGTGAGCAAGAAGCTGTACCTGCAGTTCTTCCACGGTAGGACCGGGGCAAAGCTTATCCAGAACCTGATCTTCGAGAGGCGGCTGTGTCGTGTCCTCAATATCGAAGGTTTCTCCATCGTACTCATAATCGATCGAGAGCATCTCAATGCGGTTAGGGTTGTAACGTTCGAGAAGTCCCTTGTTGGGACACCCCTTGCAACGTCTGGTGTAAGGACAGGTTTTGACGCTTCCGTCAGGGTTCTTACCGATGATGCAGCGGCCTTCGCGCTTCATGAGCATATCTGCGTTGATCTCTGCCCAAAAGTCCTTCATGTAGCCTTCAAAGCATTCTTCCTTAATCGGCATGAATCCGATCACATAGGGAATTTCGCCGAGGTGCATGGTGGTGAAGTTGGCGTCAATGTAGTCGTCTTCCTTCAGGTCGTAGAGATCCTTGCGGAAGGGAACGAGCACCATTCCCACCGGAACCGGCTGACCATCGAATGATCTGCGGTTGCTGTACTTGTGTGTGTTACTGTAATCTGCTACTCTTGCCATCTTTTTTCCTCCTTTGATTGGCGTGGAGGAGATGTGACGGCCTGCCGTTCACAGGGCTCCTCCGATTGACTTGGATTCCGGAGCAACCCCATGAGGATTTTTCAAAAGCAGCAGATAAAAATTGAATTTCGGGTTGATCTGTGCTATACTTGTTTAGTCGGGTTTGTTAGGGTTTGTTGGAACGCCTTTTCCCGGCTATTTGCATTGAAAAAATCCCTGTGATTGCTCACAGGGACATCAGATAGTTAGCAAAGTTGTCGTGCTATAGTTGGCAGACTTAGTTAAGTTGGAATTTTGAAAAAAGGTGAAAATCTATGACAAATACGGGGATTCCGCGATTGTGCGGCGGTACCGTCTTCACTCTGATACTGGAGGCACGGCAGCAGAGGTACGGGGTCAGAGAGCATTTTGCCGGAGACTCAGACGGGCTTTCAGAGATGGATACGCTGATAGGCTTGGCGCAGGTGATGGTTCCTGATCTGAAGAGACCTGCGAAGACGAGAGAAGATACGGTCCAGGGAAATACGACAGAGTTTAAGATATGCAAGACTGCAGGCGGCAAAGGATACTATCCTTTCAGCAACAGGCAGTCTAAGAAGGCGTTTGATGATAGGGTGAAGGGGAATTACGCAGAGGCACTGAAGGCGATGTGTGATTTCGTGAAGAACTTCATCTGGGTTAAGGGTAGCGACAAGCAGGATGTGAATCTTGTGAAAGCGTTGCTTGATCTGATTGAGAGGGATGATTCCATCAATAATAGCCAGGTGTTCTATATCATGCCGGATGGAAAGCCCGTTACTAAGCAGAGAATCGATCAGATTGACGGAGAAGATGTCTGTTTGGAATCATTCCTTCTTGGTGTCTGGCATTACGCGATAATGCGGCGCGAGGGAAATACGATAGGAAAAGCCACGATGAATGAGTGGTGTCCTTCAAAGGGCGGTGCTCCGAGAGAATATGAAGGTCATATGGGCGAAAACCTGTCAAGGAATATCAGACTGACCTATTTGGGGGATGTGGAGGTTCCTGATCAGGATGAAGAGATTGAGCACATTGAAGCAGAGGTTGTGGAAGGAACAAAGGATCCGGAGCCGGAACCACAGCCACAGACAGTGAATCAAAGTGTCAACAATCCTGTGGTTATCAATATCACGATGAATCAGTCCGGGAACGGACGGCAATATGGATATATCGCAGATTATCATGAGAAGGGAGAGGATTAAGCCTATGGATAAAGATGAACTACAGCCGGCTTCTTCCATGCTCCCGTCGCAGGATCATCCGCAACAGGTTACTGTTCATTTGGAGCAGTCCGGCGGCGAGGGCAAGCAATTCGGTTATGTGCAGAAATACGAGAGCACGAAGAAAACAACGCTGTTGATGATTCCGAGTAACGATTCGGATGATGACGATGACACACCGGATGAACAGATTGAGGTGGACTTCAGCTGCTACAACCTTTTTGTAATAGCAGATGAACAGTTTAGGGGAAAGTATTTTGTTGTGCCGAAGGATAAGGCAATTACGGAGAGTACCCCTTCCGACCTGATGGAGCTGGCGAATCTGACACAGGAGAAGATCGCGGTTGTTAAATCGTTTCCGGCGATATTTGCCAATCAGAATCATTCCTTTGCAAAGACGGATGATTCGCACAAAGCCTTCTTCGGAATCATCAGGGATGTGCAGATCAAGGAAGAGGGCATCTGGATATATTTTTATAAAATGAGAAAGGTCACGCAGCAGGTGTTTAATGAGCACGCGGCGGAATTTGGGATTGAAGGTACAGAGTTTAAGAACGAGCTGGATTGTACGCACTGGTCAATTAAGAGAGTCAATGTATTGGAAACATTGGAAAAAGCGGGTCACAAAATAACATTGATATAAATACAACTCACCGTATAAAGAGTTGCGGAGGTAAGACATGAGCCAGGAATACGAAGAAATGCAAGTTGAAAAATGGGTTAATTTAGAGGATGTCGCAAAGCATCTGAGTATTAGCCAAGATACGGTTCGTACATGGATAAAAGAAGGAAAACTGCCATACTACAGAGCCGGAAAAAGATATAAATTCAAAATTTCCGAAATCGATGAGTGGGTTCGGGAAGGCAAGATACAAGAGTAAACCTTAGACAAGGAGGATGATAATATGGGCAGAAAAATCCCTTCGCTGATCACCGGCATGAAAGTCGATAGAGCGACTTTTCATAATGCGCCGATTGAGAAGCTTTCTTTCATCAATTTCTTTTATGGTAACAACGGAGCAGGTAAGTCATCAATCGCTTATGCTATCGACGAGGATGAAGGTCTGACATGGGCGGACGGAAGATCCCGCGATGACTATGATGTTCTGGTTTATAATCGTGACTTTGTGGAAGAGAACTTTTCTTCTTATGGAGATCTGAAGGGCGTCTTCATCGTCAATAAGGTCAACAAGGAAGTACAGGCTCAGATTGATGCCAAGAACGAAGAGAAGAAGAAACTGGATGGGGAGTTCACCGCAACACAGGATGAGTGGCATAAGAAATCGGATGCGCAGAATACGCTTCTGACTTCATTCCAGAATGAGTGCTGGGATAAGACTGTGCAGCTGAGAGCTGATTTTGCGGATGCTCTTGAAGGAAAGAAAACGAAGAAGGGTTTTGCGGATGCAATACTTGGAGAGGCGAACCCTATAGAGCATGATGCTGAAGAGTTGAAGCGGCTGTGCAAGGTTGCGTTTGATGCCACTTCCAGAACATATCCGGAGTTTCAGAGGGTAGGTACAAAGTCCACTTACGGAACGCTTCCGGGGAAAGACCTTCTGGATAAGATAATCGTCAGCAGCGCAGAGACGGATTTTGCAAAGTTCGTCAGGAAGATCAAGGCTTCTGACTGGGTGCTTGATGGTCATAAGCACTATATACCGAATGAAGAAAACAAGTGTCCGTTCTGCCA
>JBGUJH010000011.1:0-13638 GCA_045113775.1 Lachnospiraceae bacterium
CCAAAGTAGCTGCAATACAGCGTGATCATCATTCCTTGTCAAAGTAAATGAGTGGTAAGACATGCATTTAGTTTGGCAATTAAATAATCTATATTTAAGGAATATTTTACCATGGATTTTCTTCGTTCTCTCCGTAATTAATTTTAGTTAATGAAATAATACAAATCCTCATTGAAAAGGAGTTAGTAAAAATGGAACAGAATAAGAAAAAAGGCGGCGCAGGAAAAGTTGCACTGATTATCCTTGGTGTACTCGCAGTGCTTGGAGTTTCAGGTTTTTTCGCTCTTAGAGCCTTAATCCTGAGCAAACTCGAAAATATGGAAACCCCTGATATTTCTTCATCATTAGCACAGCAGGCGCCGGATTTCGCGCTCGAGCTTACAGACGGTTCACAGGCAAAGCTCTCTGAGCTTCTTAAGGATAATGAAGTTGTCGTCCTCAATATTTTCGCTTCCTGGTGCGGTCCCTGCAAAAAGGAATTCCCGGAAATGGAGGCTGTCTACGAGAAATATAAGGATAAGATGGAGATCGTAGCCGTGTCCGGAGATCTTACACTGGATGATATGAGCGACATGGTCAAATACAAAGAGGAACACGGGCTCACTTTCATGGTCGGAATGAAAAACGAATCCATCGATTCTTTGACAGTCGGCGGTTTCCCCACCACATACATCATTGACCGCAATGGCAATATCGCTTATGCCAGGACTAGCGCATTCGTTCAAAGTGGAGAATTCGAGAAAGTCGTCACATCATTAATGGGTGACGATTACAGCGGAAAACAGATTGCTTCCTACACTTTCTACGTCATGGACGATGACAAGCAGATGGTTCCCGGCATGCAGATTCATCTGAGCTCCGACACCGTTGATGAGACCCTGACAACCGGCGAAGACGGAATGGCCTCTTATTTCACAGAGGCTGCTCATGACCTGAAGGTCGAAGTTCTGAACCTTCCCGAAGGATACACCAGCAATGCGGATGAGATCAGAGTTGGCATGGATTCCGGCGTCAAGGTGATCACCATTGGGAAAAGCAAATAAATGAATATAAGTAAAACGGGGATCCCGGCTTTGGCGGGATCCCCGTTTTTTGTTTTGTCTTATTCAGATGCAGATCAAGACTCGCAGAGCGGACCGCTGCGCCGCGTGCTAAAAGGGCAGGATCAGCCTTTTCATATGTGTGTGCATACGCTAATCCATCCAGGGCATCCTCTCCGCACGCACTTCTTTCCAGGGTTCTGCGAGCGCTTCTTCCATAAGAATCCGAAAATATGCATCCTCCAGAGCCTCTCTGAACGGATAGACCTCTTTCCCCGTTTCCAGGAACTCTTTCATATCATAGAGCATTGTCGCCATTGCGAACTCGTCCTGCAGATTATCCATTGACAATACCCTCTTCGGCACTCGTCTTGCGTCCCGCAGGAGAGCCGTATCCAGCTCCCGATATCGATCCGGTATTACCGGCGCCAGTTCTTCCCGAATGGGCCGCCCTTCGTCATCTAGACGGTAAACGATAGTGTCACACCACTCTCCGCAGTCTCCTCGGACTATGACATGCCGCGACCGGATAAACGAGTGATACTGGACTCCCGAAAAGTCGTACAGTGCCTTTTTCCCCGAGTCAAAAGACACCCAAACCACATCTCTGGCCTTCTCTCTCACCGGATTTCCCGGAATGGGGCCTGTCCTGGAATCGGTTTCCGTGACCGGATGCATCGTCCGTTCCCCGCGAATCGAATAAGACTCCCCTTCTGCCAAGAGCATCTTTTTGAGCAGACTCATCCCATGGTAGTCATGTGCCACTGACAAATATGCAGTGCCTGGCGTTCCTATTTTGCCCTCTGCTACAGCCTGCAGCCCGGCGATCATGTCCGGGTAACGGTGGTATTGTTCAGCGACGGCAATTCGGGCTCCGCTCTGCCGAAGATTCCATAGCTGCAGCAGCTGTTCTCTTGTCATTCCGGCCGGCGTCTCCATGAGGACCGGATATCCGCGATTCACCCACTCGATGCAGACATCGGTAATGGAGGTCTTATTCACCGCGATAACAACAAAGTCAGGGTGAAAAGCTTCCGCTTCTTCAACCGACCACACGGCAGGCGCACCGGTTTCTTGCAGCATCAATGCTGCTTTTTCTTCAGAGCGGCACAGGAACATGGCTGAAAACAGCGCCGGGTATGTTTTGGCGATTCTTGCGTAGAACTTCGCCCGGTAACCGGAACCGACAATCAAATACGATAAATGCATAATATATACCCCTTTAATACTTCCACGGAGCGTCACTCCAATACCTTTAACGGCTTCCACATAGCGTCACTCCAATACCTTTAACGGCTTCCATCGCAAATAATCGCCGGACACTAAGTGGTACACTCTTCCTCTGTATTCGCCTTCAATGCTGTCGTGAAACCTGCTCTCTCCGTGACTGTGCGCGTAAATCACCTGCTCTGCACCGTACTCCTCCGCCATGTCCGTAAATCCGCTTCTTTCTTCTAAGATATTTGTGGGAGGATAATGAAGAAACATGATGAATTTGCGAAATCCATCTGCCTTCGCCAGTTCAAAAGATTTCCTGAGCCGAACAAGTTCTCTCTCGACCAGTTTCTTGGCGTGCTCTTCTGCTTCTTCGTCCCAGCCGATGATCCTTCCCCGGCGGTCGATATAAAAAGGCCCCTCAAATGTGAATCCTTTGGTGGCTACTATGGCGTAATCCTGATAGAAGTCATAGCTGTCCTGCACAAAAGTCAGATCCGGCCGGTACAGCTCGTTGAGCCGGCCGGTCTTCTTCACATCCCAGAACATATCATGGTTGCCGCGTGTCAGAATCTTGCGGCCCGGCAGCTCACGGATATATTGTAGATCCAGCTCGCATTCCGCCAG
Source organism: Lachnospiraceae bacterium (assembly GCA_045113775.1). Lineage (GTDB taxonomy): Bacteria > Bacillota > Clostridia > Lachnospirales > Lachnospiraceae > CAG-791. The sequence continues at coordinate 2,883 of JBGUJH010000011.1, forward strand.
ATTCTTTCCCCAGCTGTGGTCACCGACAAGAACGAGAGTGTCCCCGGCGGTCACTGTTTTGGCACAGTTCTTTCGGAACTTTTCTTCATGATTTTTCCAGACCCGGCCGTGCAGCTGCCCCGGTGCTTTCAGCACTGATTGGTAATGCAAGTGCAGATCGCCTATTGCATAAAGGCTCATGACATATTCAACTCCTTATTTATGGCTCGCAGAGCGAGCTGCTGCGCCGCGTGCGGGTTGCCTGTAAGGCAACATTTTTCTTTCCGCACGTGTTGCATCACTTTACTCATCCTCTTCCAGATAGTCGGAAGCATAAGACCAGATGCTTTCGGGACAAAGATCTACGCTTATCTATTATCCCGGGTATACTTAAGCGCTTCATACAGCGGCTGAACATCGATGCCATTGTCCTTGTATCCTTGCAGGCAGACCTTCAGATACTCTCTATATGGCAAGCATAAGCCCTTTCTATCATCCGCCATTACATACACTATTCCCTTTTCGTTCCTTCCATCGTCGAGGGCAATGTCAACGATCTCCTTAACGTAGTAATCAGGAAATCCCTCGTATATATCCAGTCTTTCCCAATCGTTCTCTGCAATATCCCAGCAAACAACAGGAACCACATCATCCGGCTCTCCCTTGATAACGTCAGCATAAACATTAAAAACCAGTTTCCACCCTTTAAGTTTCCCGTTTCCTATAATCTTGGATTCCGGGCACCTGTATTTCATCTGCTCTATGTTCATGTTGCTGCCGTATGCTGCATATATCATGTTATTCTCCTGAGTATTTATCATCCGAGATCGTTCAGTTCCTCTGCAAGCAGTTCCAATTTTTCTTTCATCACTTTTTTGCCGACAGCCATGTACTGCCTTCTTGCATCTTTTAAATAATCCACTGCTTTATTCTTTTTGCCCCACTTGCTGTACAGAAGTCCGAGGTCAAAATAGCAATCCCCCAAGAGTTCTGTAGCCAAAAGGCTGCCGGGAGCTTCTTTCTCAAGCAATTCGACGGCGCGCAGGTATTCCTGTTTTGCGTCAGTATATTTGTACATGTTGTCGGACAGTACAATTCCTCTGTTATTACAGATGTCAGCATGCAGTACCGGCCAGGCGTCCGGCACCAGCGCGCGAAGCCGCGTAATCATCCCATTCGCGTCAGAGAGCAGTTCCCCGGCATGATAAATATCATCATTCTCCCAATGAATATATCCCATTGTGTTCATTAGATCAGCCCGGATATATACACCCGCGGGATCCGGATAACCGCAATAAGCTTCCCTGGCCAAATTATAGCTGTCTTTCATCAGTTTAGCGGCTTCATCATATTTCTCTTCCTGTTCAAGAAGCCGGCTCTTCTCCTCAAGAAGTCGCGCCGCTGCAATATAAGCGCATAAGCTTGTGTGATCATAGATGAAATCTCTGCTTTCTACCTGCCTTGAAAACACCAAGCCGAATATTTCCTGTCCCGGGATCTTATTCACAAGGATGTCCTGCGCTTCCCGCAGTGCTTTCTGTGCTGCCGGATTCTGTCCGGCCTTGACCAGAGTCTTCGCCTTCTCACACATGCACAGCACAAGGACCGGCAGAACAGTTAACGGTTTTCCTTTTGCTCTTTCCCGGCACAAACGGATCGCCTCATCAAGCGTGCGATCAGCCTCAGAGAGTCTTCTCATCGCAGACAGCGCCATACCTTTCAGAAAAAGCGCCTCCACCGATGTTTTCAGGCGCGGGTGCTGCAGGCATTGATCCGCAGCTGTGACCGCCCGCTCATAGTCCTGGCGAGTTATCTGCCATCTCAAATACTGCATCAGAGCAGCTCCCGACGAAGCGGCGGCCTTATTTGAGGTCTGCTCCTCTTCCCGCCCGGCGGCTTTATTTGAGGTCTGCTTCACTTCCCGCCTGACGGCTTTATTTGAGGCCTGCTCCTCTTCCCGCCCGGCGGCTTTTTCAAGAGCAAGGCAGGCCTTCTTCCAAATTTCCGGCTCTTTCACATGGGTCCGAATAAGATAATAGCGAAGCAGCAATTCATCAGGCGTCCGCTGATAAAGAGAGCGATCACTGTCACTTGCGTCGTCCTCAAACATCCTGAGGGCTTCCTCATAGTCCCCATCCTCAAGCATCCTGAGCGCTTCCTCATAATTCCCGTCCGCCAGTTTGCCGAGTGAAGCCCGCATCGTCTCTGTGAGCATCCCGGCAGCCGACAACTTTTCAACAAATGAAATCAAGCGCAGAAAAGAATGCTCCCATACTTTGATAAACGACGATTCCCTCTGCAGCAACTCTTTTACACGTTTGACCCTCTCCGAACTAAACATATTCGACGGCCTAAGGGCTCTCTCTCGAATAAGAAGCCGAAGTTCTTGACGTTGTCTGATTGCATCCTCATAGTCCCTGACATGTTCGCTTCCGTAGGGATCACAAAGCATCAAATGATGCCTCGGCAGAGTTATCACATTGTACCCGTGAACATTGACGCAGAATGCATTTTCTCCACCGAATTCTACAGGCACGTCACAGTCGGCCTCCTTGAGCCGAAAGACCAGAGCAAACAAAACAGATGCCGGGCTGCTGTAAAGTCTGACGTCAGTAAGATCCATGCTGATAGTCTGAGTCGATAACTCTTCCTTCGCAGCAGTATTTGAATAGATCAAATTCGACGTGTCAGAGTCCGGTGCAGCCGCATCCGGCATAGTCGCGGCCGCCTCAAACACAAACGATTCTTCTCCTTCACGACACGCCTCTATTTTCAGCCGGACGCCGTATTTCTGATACAACTTCGGGAGCTTCGAAATGAACTCCGTTAATTCCAACAGATTCCATTCGGTTTGCGGGGAAAGATTCAGAATAATATGTATTTGTTTATTAATACCATTCATAAGAGCCTTCTTTTACTGCAAGTTCTCTTCCTCAGGATACACAAGCCCCCAGTCATTCCTAAGGGCAGTCATAATCGCCATTACATCCCTGGAATACCCCAGCTTCATATGTTCGGCATTGCCGGCCGCAACGGCGTTTTCCATATCTGTCAGCTCGTAATAGAGCGCATTCGCTGATTCTCCGGCGGCGACCTCTCTGCGCTCCCCTGTCACTGCATCGGTGATCACTGCCCTGTCAGCGCGCGGGAATTCCATGATCTCGATGTAAGCTTTCTCACAGCTGATCATGGCGCGCTTGGGCTGTTTGGAATGCATGGTGAGAGCCACCGTGGCCATCTGCCCTGCACTGTTTTGCAAAAGGATCGTCGCCTGCTCGTCAACTCCTGTCGGTGCCGGTCTCCACTGGCTCAGTACGCTGTCAGGCGCCTCGTCCATAAAGCTCCTCACAATGCTGAGCGCATACACTCCTATGTCGAGCATGGCACCACCCGCCAGATTCCGGTTAAAAAAGCGATTCTCCATATTGTATTCTTTGAAACTGCCAAAATTGACAGTGATCATCTGAACTCTGCCCAGTTCGCCGCTCTTCACAATACTCCACAGTTCCTTGTACAGCGGCATATGCCAGATCGTCATCGCCTCAGCCAGGATTAACCCCTTGCTCTCTGCAAGCGCGACCATCTCATCAAGTTCCTGTGAATTAAGGGTGATCGATTTTTCCACAAGAAGATGCTTGCCGTTTTCGAGCGCTTTCTTCATGAACCCATAGTGCGTGTTATGGGGGCTGGTAATGTAGATGATATCGACATCGTCGTCCACGAACATTTCGTCGATCGCTGCGTAGACCTTTTTGATGCCATACTTTTCAGCAAAAGCGACTGCCTTTGAGTATGTGCGGTTTCCGACCGCATACAGAGTCTTGCCCATTTTTTGAAGTCCCGCGGCCATTTCATTGGCGATCACACCTGTTCCAAGAACTGCCCAATTTAAATCTTTTGACATGAGTCTATACCCTCCCTTTGCAAAATACTGCGGCACAACCTTCTGTCCCCCGGCTGTGAGTTATCAAATGATTAACAAAACGGAACTCCGGTCCAAATAAACAACGGCCAAGAAAAACCATCCTTGTTATATGATACTTTATTTTCAGCTCTGGGTAAAACGAAGAGGCAATCAAAAAAGGACATATGAAAAAAAACTGTTCTTAATCAGTCTTTTTCATAGGTCCTTTTGGAGGAAAAAATACAATGAAAGCTCTGAACGGGACTTGAACCCGCACGCCGGGTTTGGAAAACGCGTATGCTGCCGTTACATCACCAGAGCATTTATGGTTCGCAGAGCGATACTGCTGCGCCATTTGTGGGTTGAGTTATTTATTTTTCCTATATTGGTGGTTATTCCACGAATATAGGGTATCATAAACACATACCTGCAGTTGACAGGGGTTCAGGTACCCTCTTACTTTTCCCTATATTGGTGGTTATTCCACCAATATAGGATTTTTGAGAGCAGTGTGTCGTTTATCTCAGTGGTGACTCCCACTGGGATAAAGTGGGCATGACGGGGATCGAACTTTCATAAAAACGGGTCGAACCCTCGTAAAACGGACCAAAAGTCCGCTGCATAACCATTTGTATAATCGTTTGCATAGCCGCTATACCAGCAACTTCCTTTCGGCATGCATTTGTGCCGGGAAAGCCTGATCGGAAATCGGAGCTGCGGGAATCGAACCCGCATAAACTGCGTATAAGACAGGTGCCCTGCCATTGGACGAAGCTCCAGTGAAGGCTCGCGAATGCGAGCCCCTTCTCTGCGGGCCGGCGGATCCCGGCCCGCACCTTATTTGTATATGTAATTGTCAGTTTGCTACTTTGATCTCGATCATATCCACAACAATGATCTCATCTACAGTCACTCCGAACATAGCAGCCAAGATCACCATGTTGTCGATCGTAGGCATTGCTGTTCCGTGGATCCACTTGTAGATTGCCTGAGGAGTTGTGAATCCGAACACGTTCTGCATATCCCTCACAGTCATTCCTGCATCGATACGCATACGGTTGATGTTCTCACCAGTAGCGGTTGTGTTGATCATAGGAAAATTCATCATCCCGCACCTCCTATATACCGGCAGCGCCGGCACACAGGAGGGCCGGTCATACTGCCTCTTTTGTTACATTTCTAATCGGTTCATCCGTATTACTCTCCCCTGACGGGAGCAGGATCGCGCGGTGAATGCCAAAATACAGCTTTTTCATTTTTTATTCCTCTTATCGATTCTGGGTTTATGAAACAAAAAAACCGCTTGTCTTTCGAACAAGCGGCAGTTTCGGCAATAATAGCTTCACAATATATCCGGTCACTCCCTGATGCGCACAGCGTCACCCGGTCCCAGATATCCACTTGATCCGGTCATATAAAGGCATACACTAATAAGCCATTCCGCCTTCTTAGCGGTCGGCATAGTTTTCCCCTGAAGATCAAATCTGTGATTTATTCGTTTTGAACTGTTTGTATAGATCTGCAGCATTGCCTTTCCTTTCCGGACCCATAGTCCTTTTTTCTTCGCTTAATAATATAGCACTAATACTTCTAGCTGTCATTATACTTGTAGTATAAAAGGGGATGCCCCCGCTGTTATATGATGCAGTTTCTCTGCTTTGATTGACTCATCTTTCTTCTCTATACTATTACAAACGTAAAAGGGGGAGAAAGATGACACACGTTTCTCTACAAATTGAATCTTATATGTTAACGACATTACGTAAGCCGTATATCAATTATGGTATAATACAATTGTTGTTACCGACGTTATCTCACCAAAGAGCCTTAGTTGTGCCGCCGGTCAGGGCGGCGGAAGGGAGCCCGCTATGGAAAATCCTATCTTCAGAAAAAAGAGTCTGGACCGTATCTCATCTCCGGAAGCGCTGGATGACTACCTTCACGTCACAACTCCCTCTGTATGGCTTGTTCTGGTCGCCATCATCATGCTGCTCGTCGGCATGCTGATCTGGAGCCATATCGCAACCATAGACAGCTTTGCCACCGGTCACGCGCAGGTGGAAAGCGGCAAGATGTACATCGAATTTGACAATGAGCAGATCGCCCGGAATGTTCAGAGCGGCATGATCGTCACTGCCGGTGAGACGCAGAACAGGATCACCAGTGTTGGTGTCGACAGCAAGGGCAAAATATTCGCGATCGCGCCTACCGAGCTCGCGGACGGTTATTATGTCGTCGATGTCCTCTTCAGGCAGACGCAAGTGATTCAGCTGCTGTTCAATTAAGGAGGCTGTCATGTCTGACGTTAAGTTTCCTGATTCTTTTAAAAAGAAACGCACCCGCGTCCCGGTGATCATGCAGCTGGAGGCGCTGGAGTGCGGCGCCGCCGCGCTTGCCATGGTCATGGCCTATTACGGCAAATGGATCCCTCTGGAACAGGTGCGCCGGGACTGCGGTGTATCGCGAAACGGCTCCAATGCCAAAAATATGATGATCGCCGCCAGGGGGTATGGTTTCGAGGCGCAGGGTTTTCGCTGTGAGACAGAAAATCTGGCTGACAGTATCACCTTGCCCTGTATTATACACTGGAATTTTAACCATTTTGTTGTATTGACAGGAATCAGCACAAAATATGCATGGATCAACGATCCTGCAAAAGGGGATCTTCGTGTTTCGATCGATGAGCTGGACCAGGCCTTCACCGGTGTCTGCATTGAGTTAAAGCCGGGTCCTGATTTTAAGCAGTCAGGGAAACCTAAGAGCGTTCTGTCTTTTGCCAAAAGCCGGCTTAAAGGCGCTGCACCGGCAGTTGTATTTGTCATGCTCTCATCGCTGACCGGATATCTCTTCGGCGTGATCAATCCCACCTTTGTGCGCTTCTTCCTGGACCGGCTGCTGACAGGTGAAAATCCTGAACTCCTGTACCCGTTTTTGACCCTGATGCTCGTCTGCGGCATTGCCCAGATCGCGGCGTCCTGGATCCAAGCCGTCTACGCGCTCAAGATCAACGGCAAAATGGCCGCTGTCGGCAACAGCGAATACATGTGGAAGCTCCTTCGGCTTCCCATGGACTTTTTCTCCCAGCGGCTTTCGGGGGACCTTTTGCAGCGGCAGAGCGCGAACGCATCCATTGCGACCACTCTGGTGGATATGCTGGCGCCCCTTTTGCTGAACATGGTCATGATGATCGTATATCTCGTTCTCATGCTCAGGAACAGCGTGATCCTCACGATGATCGGCATCTCGACCATCATACTGAACCTGATCGTCTCGCAGATCATCGCTGCCAAGCGGGTTAATATCACCCGCGTCCAGATGCGCGACGCGGGCAAGCTCGCTGCTGCCACCGTTTCCGGTTTCCAGATGGTGGAGACCATAAAAGCCAGCGGTGCGGAGAGCGGCTATTTCCAGAGATGGTCGGGATTTCAGGCGTCCGTAAACAGGCAGAATACCCGCTTTGGCAAACTCAGCCGCTATCTCAGGATCCTTCCCACTGCTCTTTCATCGATCGCAACCGCCCTGGTGATGATCCTCGGCGTTCTGCTGGCAATGAGGGGAAAATTCTCACTTGGTACAATCCTGATGTTCCAAGGGTTCCTGGGATCCTTCATGGCGCCTGCACAAACGATCATCACCGTAGGACAGCGTCTTCAGGTGATGCACACAGAGATGGAGCGCATAGAGGATGTTCTGAAGTATCCCCTTGATCCGGTTTTTGCCGCCCCCGCGAAGCAGGAAGGAAAAAGCTACGAGAAGCTTTCCGGCGAAGTGGAACTGAAAAATGTCACCTTCGGCTACTCCCGTCTCGGGGAGCCTCTGATCAGGGACTTTTCCATACATATCAAACCCGGCAGCCGCGTTGCGCTCGTCGGCGCTTCGGGCTGTGGAAAATCTACACTCTCCAGGCTGATCTCCGGTCTCTATCAGCCGTGGAGCGGCGAAGTGCTCTTTGACGGACAGCCGATCAACCGGATCGACAGAAATGTCTTCACCGGTTCCCTTGCCGTCGTCGATCAGGAGATCGTTCTGTTCGAAGGTACGATCGAGGACAATATCAAGATGTGGAACAAGTCCATCGAGGACTTTGAGATGATCCTGGCTGCCAGAGACGCCAGAATTTACGACGCTATTATGGCAAGAGAAGGCGGTTTCTACGGAAGCCTTACGGAAAACGGGAAGGATCTCTCCGGCGGCCAGAGGCAGCGGCTTGAGATCGCCCGCGCGCTGGCACAGGATCCCACGATCCTGATTCTGGATGAGGCCACTTCCGCACTCGATGCCAAAACAGAGTTCGAACTTGTTAATGCCGTAAAAGCCCGCGGGATCACGTGCATTGTCATCGCTCACCGCCTGTCCACGATCCGCGACTGCGATGAGATCGTCGTTCTGGACCACGGTGTTGTGACTGAACGCGGAACACATGAAGAATTGATCAGCCGCGGCGGCGATTACGCTTCGCTGATCGCAAGTGACTGAAGGGAGGTGGATCATGAGCTGGTTTGACGAACAGATTCACCATCGCGACCAATCGGATCAGGAGATCATGGAAGACTCCCTGCTCCATATCGCCTCCTCAGTGCTGGGCAGAGGAAAGGCGCGAAAACTCCAAGACAAACAGACGGCCGCACAGGATGCCCTGGAAGAGATCTTGAAGTATTACGGCATAAAGCCCGCCGGGATCCATGAAGAAATAACAGACCTGGAGGATCAGCTTGAAATGTACCTGCAGCCGCACGGACTGATGTGGCGGCGGGTCGAATTGGGCGGGAAATGGTACCGGGACTCCATGGGACCTATCCTTGGCTTCCGGAAGGATAACGACAACACGGTCGCCCTTCTCCCCGGTCCCCTCTTCGGCTATTACTACCGCGACCCGGAGACAGGCATCAAACATAGAGTGAGCAAAAAAAATGCTTCACTGTTTTCGAATGAAGGGCTCTGTTTTTACTCTCCTCTTCCGCTGAGAAAACTCGGTGTCAGGGATCTTTTGATCTACCTTGTGGAGCGGTTGGATGCAGAAGACTTTATTATCTTTTTTGCCCTTGCGCTGTCAGTGACATTGCTCGGCATGCTGTATACGAACATCACCCGCGCCCTGACCGGATTTGTTCTGGAAAGCAAAGACATCCCGCTGCTGATGGGAACGGCCGTGTTCATGGTCTCGACGGTCTTCGCGTCCGTTCTGATCGATACGTGCAAGCAGATGATGATGAGCCGGATCACCCTCAAAGCTTCCATTCCGATGGATGCTGCCATGATGATGCGCATCATGCAGATGCCGCCCCGGTTCTTCCATCAGTATGCCTCCGGTGAACTGTCTACGCGCTACAACGCCATCAGGCAGTTCTGCGACCTGCTCCTCGGGAATATCTTTTCGACCGGAATCAGCGCGATCCTGTCCATGCTGTATATCACACAGATCTTCTTGTATGCGCGTTCACTGGTCGGCGCGTCGCTCCTCATCATTGCAGCCGGCGTGATCTTCAGCCTCCTGTCCGGGTTGATCCAGATGAGAGTAAGCCGCGAACTCATGGAAAGGAGCGCCAAAGAATCGGGACTGAGTTTCGCCCTTATCTCAGGCATACAGAAAATAAGGTTGTCCGGAGCGGAAAAGCGCGCCTTCGCCAAATGGGGGCATTCATATGCTGACGTCGCCGCGCTGAGCTACAATCCGCCCTTGCTTACGCGGATCGGATCGGCCGTTTCCATTGCCATTAACCTGATCGGGACAATAGCCCTGTTCTTCCTGGCAGTAAAAAATAAAGTGACTCCTTCGGAATACATCGCCTTCAATTCAGCATACGGCGCCGTATCCGCTTCCTTCGGAGCCATTACCGGAGCTGCGCTGTCCATCGCAGCGATCAGACCTGTCCTGGATGTTGCCAAGCCCATCCTTGAGACAGAACCTGAGGCGTCGGAAAACCGCGCGCTTGTCTCAAAGCTGAGCGGGAACATCGAGCTTTCCGGCGTTTATTTCCGGTATGACCCCAACATGCCCTGGGTCATAAAGGGACTCGATCTCAAGATCCGCTCAGGTGACTACGTCGCGATCGTCGGGACCACAGGCTGCGGAAAGAGCACCCTGGTCCGCCTTCTTCTGGGCTTCGAAAAACCCGATAAAGGTGCTGTCTACTATGACGGAAAAGATATCACGAACCTGGACCTGCACTCCCTTCGCCGCAGGATCGGTACGGTCACGCAGGACGGAACTCTGTTCCAAGGTGATATTTTCTCCAACATCACTGTCTCCGCTCCTCAGATGAAGCTGGAGGATGCCTGGAGAGCCGCAGAGCTGGCCGGCATCGCCGATGATATCCGCGAAATGCCTATGGGCATGCAGACGCAGATCTCTGAGGGACAGGGCGGAATCTCGGGCGGACAGAAGCAGCGGCTCATGATCGCCCGCGCTGTAGTCGGAAAGCCCAAGATCCTGATCCTGGACGAGGCCACCTCCGCGCTGGATAACCGAACCCAGCAGCAGGTCGCAGATGCACTGGACCAGCTGAAGTGTACAAGAATTGTAATCGCGCACCGTCTGTCCACCATCAAGAACTGCGACCGCATCCTCGTGCTGAACCAGGGGCGGATCCAGGAACAGGGCACCTATGACGAGCTTGTCGCCAAGAACGGGTTCTTTGCAGAGCTGATCAAGAGACAGCGGCTGGATGCGTGAGTTGTCAAAAAATCACTCCGGACAGCCGTTGGAAAAAGACCGGTGAGTAATCATAAAAATACCAAAAACAACCATGAAAAACCGTTCAAAAAAATGGTAAAATAAATAGTAACAAAGGTCAGTTGCCAAGCGAAACGCAAGTTCGTCAGAGTAAATGAGAGGAAATCTCAGGACCAGATATTCCGGCACCCAGGATATGT
>JBGUJH010000012.1:0-15972 GCA_045113775.1 Lachnospiraceae bacterium
TTCAAGGCTCGCAAAGCGAGCCGCTGCGCCGCGTGCGGGTTGCCTGAAAGGCAACATCTACCTTTCCGCACGCGTGTGCATCATATAACACAGCGGGGGATTGTCACCCGCCGCTGAGAAAGTTTGTTACTACCTGCCGCCTGTAGAGGCGGGGGACATCCCCCCTGTGTTATAAGTGTATCCGAGCATTGTGATATCATCGAACTGCTCCGCCTCTCCGGCGAACTCCACTATATCCTTATAGACTTCTGTCAGGATTTCCTCCTGGGAAGCTGTTCTGACTTCACTTAGCTTCTTGATCAGGCGTTCCGTCCCATAGGCCTCTTCTTCTTTGTTGATCGCCTCGAGTACGCCGTCCGTATATACAAAGAGCTTGTCACCGGGGTGGAACTCGATCGTATACTCTTTTGCGAATGTGTTTTCCATGGCGGCCAGCACCAGGCCGTGCTTGTCCTTAATGAGTCCGAAGTCTGAGCCCGCCCTGCACAGAACCGGGTACTCGTGACCCGCGTTGGCGCACGTCATGATTCCGGTCTCGAGATCTATGATCCCGACCCATGCTGTCACGAACATCTCCGCGTCGTTCCCGTCGCAGAGAATATTATTGACCTCATACAATACTTCTGAGGGGGACTTTCCTACTCTGGCCATGTTTCCGATCGCCGTCTTGGCGCGCATCATGAACATGGCTGCCGGAATTCCTTTGCCGGAGACATCCGCAATGACCAGCGCCATCTTATTGGTATCAGTAAAGAAGAAGTCGTAGAAGTCACCTCCGACCTGTCTGGCCGGTTTCATGAATGCGTAGATCTCAAAGTCATCTCTCGAAAATGTAAAGACGTGCGGCAGTGCAGATTCCTGGATAAATGCGGCCAGCGACAGCTCCTCTTCTATGCGCCTTTCCGACTCGGCGATGTACCCCTTCAAGGTCGATACGGTCTGGTTGATATCATCTGACAAAAGAGAGAACTCAACGGAATCTCTCACATTGATCACTTCATCGAGATCTCCGGCAATGATCTTTTGCAAAGAACCGTTTACAGATCTCAGATTATTGCATACCAGATTATCTACCAGAACAACAGCCAGCATGTAGAGGACCGTGAACAGAAGTATATCCGATAACAGCACTTCATAAGTCTGGTTGGTCACCGCCAGCATCAGCATGTCATATTGCCAGGCGAGCAGGACAAATACGGTTTTCTCCGAATTCAGCGCTCTCTTGACGCAGACCGCGTCCATTCCACCGTAATAATCGACGGTCATTCTGAACACCGTCCATTCCGGCTTTTCTGACAGAAATCCCATTTCGTTATCCCGGAGCTTTTCCACTCCGTTTTCATCGCTGTAAAAGCTTGAGAGCACATCCCCTTTATCATTGTAGACTATATAGTACACGTCGTCACTTGCGGTCATAGTGATGTAAGGGATCTGCTGCCTGGCTTTATCCCAGTCACCGTCAGTATTGCTGTACAGCATTCTGAAACTGGTCGCCATATTATTGAGGCTGTCCTCCGCCTGCTGATAAATGCTTCGCGACTGAAAATTGTAATCCATTAAGTGATTGATCACAAAAACGACCATTGTCGCGGCGAGAAGTATTCGGTAAAAGCGCTTGGCGATCGGTGTTCTCTCGTGGTCGGTGATCGGTATATATTCATATTCTTTCTCGGACTGGACCAGGATCAGTATCGAACAGCCCATCAATCCCAATCCGGTGAAGATGATCATGGGTACTGAGCAGTTTTTAACGATATAGTAAGCCGAGTTCATGTCGTTCCTGTGTGTCAGCAGAACAACATACATATGAAAAACTTCCATTACCATTCCGATGACCGCGGAATGGAAGGCAGGTGTTCTTGTACCTTTATAAAGGAAAATATTGAGTCCGGCGGACAGAAATCCCGCCAGAAGTGTAGACAGGCTGCACGCAAACGTTGTAAAAGTGCCTATATTAAAGTATGTGCCTGCAATATAGCGTTCCGTTCCTCCGATCACGCCTGCGATGATTCCCGATACCGGATCAAAAAAAAGTCCGGCCGCGAGAGGCCCGATGTCTCTCACGTTGATGATCATGTTCTTATAATTCACACCCATATGTGTTGACATGATCGAACAGATGCCGAAAATGATCCCTACGGCTAACTTATGCCACGCCTTGCGCTCATGTCCCGACCAGTAATTCCAGACAATGGCAGCTATGAGCAGATATAATAGTGTCGAGATCGTCATTTGGACGAGCATTAGTACCATTTTATTCGCGCTTTCTTCAATCTATCTGACTAAACTGATATAATATCAAGTATTACCATTATACATAAATTTAAGGTCTGTGCACAATAGTACACAGGCCCTGACCGGTTTACTCCCCCATGACTTAATGGAGGTTTTCCTGATGAACGACAAAATCACTAAATTGTCACGACGCGTCCGCCTGGTACCTCCCGGGCAGCGCATTATCCGCTCGGTCATCTCCGTATGGCTCTGCATGGTGGTCTATTTTCTCCGCGGTATGACCGGTGATCCGTTTTACTCGATCATAGCCGCGCTTCAGTGTATTCAGCCCTACTCCTCAAACATGCTGCAGGAAGGGAGGGACCGCATAATCGGAACGATGATCGGCGCCTTCTGGGGCGCCGCGATCCTGTTTCTGGAGCTGCTTCCTGCGGACACCGGTTTTGAATCCACCTTTATTTTTTTCATCCTGCTCGGCGTCTTTTCAGGACTCGTGATCTACTCCACTGTGCTCCTGAATATACAGCAATACGCCCTTTTTGCCACGGTAGTGTTCCTCGGCATTGCGATGTACCACATCGGAGATGTAAATCCGTACATTCACATTTTTTACAGGACCTTCGAGACAATTATCGGCGTCGGCATCGCGATCGTCGTCAACTCCGTCCACCTGCCGCGGGTCCCGGACAAAAAGACTCTGTTCGTGTCGGGCATCGACCATGTCCTCTTCCGCGAAGACCGCGAGCTGTCCCGCTATACTAAAGTCGAGTTAAACCGCTTTCTCGACGAGGGTATGCGTTTTTCCGTCTCCACAAAGCAGACACCCGCAACGGTCCGCGAGATCCTGTCCGAGATCAATCTGCGGCTTCCGATCATCGCAATGGACGGCGCGGTCCTCTATGATCTGCATACAATGAAATACGTGCGTACGGAGAAAATAGCGCCGGATGTTGTCACTCTCATAAGCGATTTCCTGCACAGCGAGGGAATCCCGTTCTTTGTCAACACAGTGCAGGATAACCTCCTGGTCATCTACTTCAAGGACTACAAGGACCTGCTCCTCGAAGAAGTGATGGACGTGCACCACGGCTCAGACCCCCGCCCTGAAGAGGAAGTATCCAAGAGCGCTTACATCTCCATGGCCAGACTCTACCACAAAAAGCGCGTGTCTCCCTACCGCAACTACGTGCGCACGAACAGGCCGATCACTGAGAACGTGATCTATATTTTGGTGATCGATCATGAGCAGGACATCGACCGCCTCTGCCAAAAGCTCATGTCCCAGCCCTGGGCGGACCGCTGCCGCGTGAATTTTGACTTCTTTGACTGCGAAGAAGGTGAAAAGATCATGCGCATCTATGCGGCCGGCTCGAGCCGAAAGGAGATGCTCCGGCATCTGCAGCGATATGTCGGCGCGCCGCATGTCTTCACCTTCGGCACAGGCGAGGATGAGTGTGACTACCTCATTGACGACGCCGGCCGCGACCAGCTGGTCAAAGCTCTCAAGAAAAAATTCGAGCCTGTAAATATCAAAGGCTGGAGAAATATCATTCACATGTGAACTGTAAAGGCTCGCAACGCGAGCCGCTGCGCCGCGTGCGGGTTGCCTGTAAGGCAACATCTTCCTTTCCGCACGCGTGTGCATCATTTAACGAAAGGCACTTATCATGCCGGATAGACCAGACACCCGGACAGCCGACGACGCAGTTCTCGGCATTGCTTCCGAATATGACGCTTTCATAAGTTATAAACACGGGCCGGTTGACAGCGCGGCCGCCAAAGCGCTCCAGAGAAACCTGGAGCACTTTCATGCGCCCATTATCGCCGGTAAGACAAAGGGAGACGGCAAGAGAAGAAGGATCCGCCGTGTTTTTCTCGATGAGGGAGAACTGTCCGCCACCGCGGCTTTTGCTTCCCGCATCCGGCAGGCGCTGAAAAACTCCCGCTGGCTGATCATCATCTGCTCTCCTCAGACCAAGAGCTCACCCTGGGTTGACCTTGAGATCCGGACTTTCCTTGAATTTCATGACCGCGACCACATCCTTGCGGTCATGACTAGCGGAGAGCCGGCTGATATTTTCCCCGAAGCGTTTGCCGGCTCAGGGACCCTTCCTGACGAAATGCTCGCTGCAGACGCAAGAGGGGCGACTGTGTACGAGGTCGTCAGGAAGCTGCGGGGCGACACGCTCCTTCGCATCGCGGCGCCGATCCTTGGAATGACCTATGACGACCTCAAGCAGCGGCACCGCGTCTATCAGCTGCAGCGATTTCTGGCCGCCGCCTCTGTTTTCATCGTCGCGATCACCGGATTCCTGGTCTACGCTTCCCTCCAGAACCGCAAGCTCTCGCAGTTCAACCGCGACCTGCGGCTTCGTCAGGCAGAGCTGGTCACCAGTGAAGCATCCGCGCAATTGGAAGCCGGAAATAACCTGGAGGCGGTCAGGGGCCTTCTCCACGTCGTCACGGACTTATCCGGGGACGGTTCATCCCCGGGCGCTGCGTTTGGCTCGGACAGCAGCTCTGAGGACATTTTGCCCTCTTCGCAATTCGAGCTGACGAAAGCGCTGAATCTCTATGTCCCGAGTTTTTTCCCCAACTTCGAAGATCAGCACCTGGCTCCCTGTGCAGTTCTTCAGAACCGGGAACCACTGATGTCGGATCTGTTATCTGACAGCGACGGCACTCATCTGCTTGCGACAGGCGGCAGGCGGGTCTATGTCTGGGATACGGCCGCGGACCGTCTTGTTTATGAGTTCGCTTTTGACGACTTTATACGCAACTGGTCGGATGAAGCCATCCTTGAGGGTGACCGGATCATCCTGTGCGGAGAGCACAACGTGGTCTGCTACAACTATCTGACAGGCAAAATGAGCTGGAAGACCACCGTTCTCAACACTGTAAGGTCTGTCTCGAGGTCCGGAATACCGGCTCTTTCCGCATCCGGCTCCGGCGCCTCCAATACCGGAACAGATTCTTCCCGCCCTGACAATCTGTATCTGGTGTCGGATACCGGGCTGACAGTTCTTGATGCTGACAGCGGAGCGCTTCTTTCCGAGTACGCATTTTTGACCGGGCGCGATGAATCACTTATCACATCCTACAGTTTTAACTCCGGCGGCGGAGCCGGTGATGACGACAGCAATAATGAGTCCGCCCCTTTCGGGCGGATCAGGGACTCCTCTGTCTCAGAAAGCGGCAGATATCTTATGTTCACGGCCGATGAAGGCACCGAACAGACTTCTCTCTATGCCCATGACCTCGGGACAGGCAAAACAGTGAAGATCGATACCGCACCCTACGACGACGAGTGTTTTCATGCCGCCTCTTATTGCAGCAAAGACGCTCCTGACAATGAACATGTCCTCTATTCAAAACTTAAGAAGAGCGATGAGGGATATGCTGTCACATTGGCATCAGTCCTTTTAGAATATGAGGATTCTTCCCTCACCTTCCGCAAGGAATGGGAGAACGAGATTTCTTTGGCTCAACAGACGCGAAATGCCCGGGCGACAGGTACTCAAGTGTACGGTTCCAATTTAAAGATCTGTCTTTTGCCGGATTTCAGCAGAGAAGGACAAAAGCCCTCTGTCCTCTTTATATGTGATGAAGATCTGCTGCTCTTAAGTCCGGAAGACGGGCAGACCCTGGGCGAGCTCCCATTGACCGGAAAGATCATGAAACTCCGGTACGATACGGATCACTGTTTCCTGTATTTGAAGACCGGACAGATTTATGATTTCACCGGAGAAAAGCTGCAGCTTTATACAGGCATATTTCAGAACAACTGCGATGATATAGAGAAAATGGCAGGACAGGCTTCGTTCTATTGTCTCAGAAACGATAATACCATTGCTCACTATGCTCCTGATCAGCCTGACCCCAGCTATGTCAATCTGGCATCCCATGGCAATTATCTGCCCTCCAGGGTTCTCTATCAGGATGAGGACCTGACTGTGCTCGGCAGCTTATCAGAGCTTTTCCGGATCTCGGAAATAGATGACAGCATGCAGGTCGACACTTATACGGAGTTTTTTAAAGGGACTTCCAATAACGAAGATGCTGCCGGAGACAATACAACTGACAGCGATAAGGTTTTGTATGACAGCGATGTCAAAGTACTTGGCGCAGAAGACGGTGTCCTCCACTTGCTCAGAAATCTTTCTGACGGTTCGTCAAACTTCACTGTCGCCCATTATCAAATGAGGATGGAAGACGGCGCCATAACTTCAGAGAATCTCTTCAGCACCAATGCGTTCATCAATATGGAAGATGATGTACTCTATGATCCTGACAGGCACATGCTGTATATCATGGACTCACGAAACGACGCTTCAGTCATTTGGACCTATAACTTCGACACCTTGAAAGCAGTGAGGCACACACTTCCTCTGGGGCTTCGGTGCAAGTTTTATCGCATGAGTCCCGAAGGCGACAAGATCCTTCTGCTCTCTGATATGGATCTTCTGGTACTCAATGTCGGCACCTGGCAGACAGAATATACGATCAGCCTGACCTCTTACTCGAAGTCTGCCATCAATAAACTGGACTCTCTGTATGACAAGACCCGGATCTGCTGGGACGGAGAGACCCTTGTCGTTCCCGACAAACTCAAGCTTCATGTATACGACGGCACCGGCAGGGAGACACACACGATCGACTGCGAGTATGGTACTGACAGCGGTATTTCGGAAGGTATTCCCTGCGCAGCCCTTTCACCGAGCGGAAGCTGTCTGTATTTCGCTTATGATTCGACATTAGTGCAGTACAGCCTCACCGATGACATAGTATTGAACACGATCACTCTTCCTACCTATGACTCATTCGGTTACGCAAGCAGTGATCCCTGGATCTGTTATTTCGAGCAGTACCGGGATAACAGTTTGAGCCGTTTTCGCATCGCTTTACCGGACCTCTTCTCTGAGAACAGCAGCCGGGAGCCGAAAACCATGCGCATCATTTACAATAATAATTTCTATTGCATACGCTGCGATTCGAATGCCTTCGGCGTCATGACATGGGTCAAAGGCGCGGCCGCGTACAATCCGGCATCCGGAAAGATATATCTTTCCAATTTCAACGTAAGCACTCGAAAATACGACTACGCGTATTACAGGGAATACAGCATCAGTGATATCATTGACATCGCCCGTGAAAGATACGGGAGCGATCTCTGACAGAAAGGAGGGGCTCTCTGAAAATGTATAAATTCATAAAAGACAGCGCACCCTCCTTTACCGGAAAACTCCGGGTGCTCGCTGTTTTGGCAATCCTGGTGGCGGCGGCATTTTCCGGCTGTTCAAATGCTCTCCGGACTGATAATATTTCTGATAAACAAAAAACATTCATTCTCTATGGAAATGATGATCCGGAAGATCTGGAGATACTTAAGCGCAGACTGGATCTGTTCGCGGGCAAAGACAGATACTCACTGGAACCGAACGGCGGCGCTTACACTCTGAGTCTCCCCGCTTCTCTATGCAGCAGCGATGAGCTCCTGACCCTCTGTGTGGAGGAACTTCTGACCTCGCCGTGCCGGATCAGCGCTGCCTGTTCCCCTCTGAATAACGACAGCAGGTTATCCATGGCAAGAATTATCACAGTCGCACAGCCTGCTCCTGAAAACTGCCGCGGTATGAAAGTGGAAGAACTGACCGAGGATAATGAGCTCTCGGGGAATGACGGTCCGCTGACGCTCGACATGAATACTCCTCCCGCCCGCAGGCTGATACTGGAATTTGATGAGGAGACGGCCGGCAGTATGAGGGCTGCGATCGATCAAGGCTGTGATCTGTGCCTGAAAGATAATACCTTTTTCGTCGGCTATGAAACGAACCGCTACAGTTCGGAATGGCCGCTTACTGTGTGCCCGGATGATCCGGACGCTTTCTATGTCGATTATAATGAAACAGATTTCCTCTATGGAAATGAGGGCCTGTTCTACTACAATCTGACACATGATGCGCTTTCCCGCCCGTATAATTACTGCGAAGCCGATGAGATCCTCTGGGAGGACCCGGAAGAAAGCACGTCGTCCGGTTCCAATCAGTGCAGAGAAGATGAACTGAATAGTTCTTTCCTGTTCTTTCAGTTATCATCTTATGATAAACCGTCTGCCGACGAGCGCTCCCAGGTTCGCATGCTCTTATTGAGGAGACTTGACCTTCTCAGTTCTCCCTACGCATACGGGCAGACTGATGACGGATCAATCTGTGTCAAAATACAGTCTCCGAGGATCAATATGGCCGTCCTCACACTCCTCGCTTCATGCAGCGGATCCCCGATGCGCCTCTCGATCCCGGGATCTTCTCAGAAGCTCTCGCCCAGATACATGCATGTGCAATATGATCCGGATACTTCCGCTTTCGAAGTATCCCTTCCATCGGAAGCCGCGTCAGAACTGAACGATTTGCTGCATGTGCAGATGCAGAGCGTAACGGGAGCAAACGCGCCTTTTCAGCAGATCCCGATCTACCTTTGTGCCGGCAGCACGCCTGTTGCGCGCTGTACCACAGATGTATTTTTTGATCCTGCCCACATGACATTTAAGGAGATCTATCTGCCTGAAGACAGCGGGGAAATACCGTGGTTTACCGCTCTTGTCCAGGAATCGGCTAATTTACACCAGTCCTCCCTTCCTGACCTGGATCTGGACTATATGTATTTTCACGACAGCGAAGGCGATACCTTTGGCGCTTCCGTAGAATTTCCATTGAAGCAGCGCTCTGCCGTCTCTGTGTCGGAAATAGCTGCCAAAATACAGAAGATCCTGCCCGGAGCGCAGGTGGAGCTCTCAGTTGACTCAAGAACTCTGATGATCCATATGAATCTGCCGGCTGATGAGAATATGGTCAGCAGTATCTTCTCACTGGCCCCTGAGCTCTTTGAGGCGTGCGCTCTGAATAAACAATTCTATGAGCACGTCCGGATCTATCCGTTTGACCCGGTCGGCGATGAACGTTGTCTGCTGACTTTTGATAAGAAAGCTGAAGGAAGTGTCTCTTTTTTAGGCATGTTGTGCAACGGAAGGCTCACACCTTACAAAGAGGAGATCGCTGAAGCAATACAACAGGATTCTTTCTTTAAAGCAATGGTCGGCGATTACGGCACAGGGTGGGTCTATAAGGACTTTTAGAGCGCAAAATAAAGCCCTTGATAATTGTTACAAGAATATGTATGATTTATTATGTATATTAATGTGGTTTACGCTGCCAACAATAATTAAAGGAGTATAAATAATGAGTCGTTTATTGATCAAATTAAAAAAATCACTGATCTGCTTTATGGCTCTCGCCACCTCTGCTTCCATGCTCGCTCCTGTTTCAGTATATGCGACGGAAACGACATCCGAAGTAAACATTGATAATCACACGCAGGGACGCGATAATGCCAAGACCGTAAGCGGGATCACCATCGGTGATGTGGACGCGCCCAAGGAAGGTGTCCGTCTTGACGACACTGCCGTAGTGACGACCGCCGAGGGTGAGACATGGGAAATTCCCGTGATCTGGATCGGTGAGAATTTAAAGCCTGACACCGGCCTTGCCGGCAAAGGCAGTTACCTGCCGGTACTGGCTTATGTGGTCCCTGACGAGTACACGATCAGAAATGATGACGCCAGAGACAGAGGATACAAGATCACCCTCACCGAGGACCTGCTCAAGCTGTTCGGCGAGGAAAAGATCATCTCCGTCTACGAGAACAAGACCAGGATCACTTATATTATCCCTGCAAAGCTCAAGGATCTTTTTGCTCAGAAGGGCACCGTTAAGAATCCCACAGATGCAGGCGGAAATGAGTACGTCTCGGAAGATCAGGTCGCGCCTTTCAAGGATGACGCTGAAGAAGAACCCGCTCAGGAACAGGAAAAAGAACCTGAACAGGAACCGGAAGAAAAGCCCGAACAGGAGCAGGAAGAAGAACCTGCTAAGGAGCAGGAAGAAGAACCTGAGCAGGAAGAAGATCCGGCACCGGAACAGGAAGAAGATGAGGAAGAGGAAGATAGTTACTCTCACATCGTCAATGTCCACTGCGACGCCAATGCCAAAGAGGCACTTTCTGAATCTGACCTGGAATTCCTGGCGGATCTCGTTGTCAATACGCTGGAGCCTCAGGCGGTCAATCTTTTGATCAAGAAATTCCCTGCGTTTAAAAAAGCAGCTGAGAATAAGGAAATTGGCAGCTGGATCACTGTTGTCGTCAGTTATCAGGAAGGCTCTGATACCTACGGTTATGCGACCCCCGGCAGGACCACTGATAACACTTATCCGGACTACAAGTTTGTATACCGTCTCACTGTAAATGCCGCACCGCTCACTGATCATAAAGAGAATGGTGAAGCGGTTGTCAACAGAGATGTCAATTCCGACAGCATAAAAACTCTTGCCAATACAGTTGTTCATGAACTCTTCCACTGTATCTCGTTTGACTACAACAGGCCGGGGCTGACAGGCATGCTCTACACCAGCGACGGATTGAAGGATTATTTTGAGGATCCGGAAGTTAAAGTCCTGTATCCGTATTGGTTCATGGAGGGAACAGCATCTACTGTTGAGAACAACTGGCAGTTCCGCCAGGATTCTTTTAAACTCCTGCGCACACCGGTCAACGGAGATCCGGATCCGGAAGGCTACAGCCATGATCTGCTCGTAAAAAGATATGTCGATGGACGCATTCACAAAAATGAAAACGGCGAGTTGGTGTGTGACAACAACTTTGATATAGAGTTCTGCAATGGCAAAGACAAAAATGGCCGTGATTGCGACAACATCGACAGCCACTATGTCGGCGGATATCTGGCCTGCTTGTATCTGTATGAGCTTGCTGCCAAAAGCGATTCCGAAATCGGCACTTCCGTAAGTACGGACGGCGGGAATACAGAAATCAGCAGTGAGAAGCTCCGGCTCGGCATGGATTCCATATTGAAGAGAATGCATAATGGTGAGACTCTGGACCAGGTGATCAACAGCATCTCAGGGGGCGCTTACAAGGATACGGCTGATTTTGAGGCGCGCTTCATAAAGGGACCCAAAGATGAAACCGACGGCAAATACAGCTTGGACGGAGATGCGGAATCTGTGAGCTTTGTCTGTGACTTTATGAACTACATGAACAGAATTGACCAAGCCAAAGCAGATGGTCAACGAACCAATTACGCTAATGGCTCTGTCCTGTTTGATTTTGAGGAGGATTTTGTCTCCCCGCTCAGTTTCGAGGGCACTTATACCGCGCCGGTACTCCAGCCGCTGGATGATGAGGACGGGGAGTTCCAGGAATTTGCAAGATCGACCGTCAAAGACAGCTTTGCCTATTCCACCGGAGGCCAGTCTCTGAGCGGAAAATCTGCCGGTGCATCCGGCACAAATGCTTCCAATAACACTCTGACTTCTGTCACTCCTGCGCAGGAGAGCTCTGCTTTACCTGAGGCTGCAAAAGAAATAACTGAAGCGGCTGTCGGCAGTACTACAGAAGTGCTGATCGAATCAGGTGCTGCATATGCTACTGATGAAGGCACCGTTTCCGAATCTTCCTCTGATGAAGGCGCAGATGAAACAGCTTCTGAGATTGCTGCTGAGGGCTCCTCAGTGGAAGCTGCCACACAGGCCGACACGGCGCCGGCTCCTGAGGCTTCTTCAGAAACCACGGCTGAAGCCGCTTCTGAAGCCGAAGCTGAGACTTCAGAACCTGCAGACGCTGCTACAGAGGCATCTTCAGAAGGCGAATCCGCTTCTGCGGAAGAGCCTGAAGCCGCTCCTGCCGGAGAAACAACTCAGGAATAAGAATAACCGGACTTTTAAGGGATTGTCAGTTTTGACAGTCCCTTTTAATTTGCAGCAAACTACCCTAGAGGTCGGCTTGGCCGGGAACAAACTACCCTAGCAGCAAACTACCCTAGAGGTCGGCCTGGCCGGCAGCAAACTACCCTAGAGGTCGGCTTGGCCGGCAGCAAACTACCCTAGAGGTCGGCTTGGCCTAGAGGTCGCTTGGCCGGGACCTCTGGGGTGGCTTGCTTCTGGTGGCAGGACCTCTGGGGTAGTTTGCTTCTTTCTGGGGTAGTTTGCTTCTTGTTGGAATATAGCAGTAATTATTACTACTACGGCCTCCATAAGATTTTGCGCTTACCAGCAAATAACATCAAAATCAGTGCATTTTCTGCCAGAGTTGTATCAAAACACAGTATTCAGAAGGGGATGCCCCCATATTGCAGCACGCGAATTAGTATGAATGGAGGCAACCTTCCCTCAAATGAATGAATTAATCCAACCGAGCATAATAATCAGCTTAAATATGCCCTTAATTTGCCATTCTCAATTATTTCCATGGAGGCCGGATAGCCCCAGGCAAGCCCTATAATCCAACATCCAGACTCAGGCCCTCCTCACAAGCTCATGCCAGTCCAACAACCTAGCTCAGGCCCCCTCACAAACTCAGCGCTCAAACCACCTCAGAGGTCGACATATAAAAATCCCCTGGCACGCCGTGCCCGGGGATTGTCTTCGCTTTTATGCAGTTTATGAGGTGCTAAGCCTTATCTGGCTCACCATCTTCCGCCGCCCATGCCGCCTTTTCCGCCACGTCCTCCCATCATCTGGTTGGAAATGGTATCGGTCTCGGTACCATTTACGATCAGCGTGCCGCCGGTTTTCTCGCAAGTTCCGTCATAGTCGAAAGAACTCTGCGCCGTGATATCCAGCGTGCCGCCGGTGATGACGAGGTTTCCGTTGGAATCCACCGCATCCGTATCACCGGATCCCATCACGATTGTGACATATCCGCCGTTAAATTCAGCAACGGGCGTGATCTTAGCGGATTTGTAAGAGGCGTTGATCGCGTCATCACTGGCTTCAATATTGATCGTGCCTCCGTTGATCTGGATCCAGGTTGCCTCAAGGCCTTCGTGCGCAGCGAGATTGAGTTCTCCACCGTCGATCTGGATTATCGTTGTGGCATGCACGGCATCGTCATCAGACTGAACATTCAGTGTTCCGCCGCAGATATATACAAACCCGACTGTATCATCATCGTCATTTTCGGCGTGGAGAGCATCTTTATTTGTCTTGATGTTGATCGTACCGTCCGCGATCCTTATGGAATCATTTGCTTCAAGCGCATCCGCTGAACATGTGATATTGATCGTGCCGCCGGTGATCTTGAGATCATCTTTGCTTGTAACGCCGTTATCTGACGACTGGATCGTCAATGTTCCGGTACCATTAAGGACCAGATCATCTTTGCTGAAGATGACAGCATCCGTATTGGTATCGCCGTCAGCTGTGAATGTTCCTGTCACTGCAAGTGTATTCTCAGTTCCGGTCGTAGTCACAAATACTTTGTCCGCGCTCTTTACATAGATGCAGGGTGTACTGTCATTTGTGATGGAAACGCCGTCCAGAACGATCTGTACTTTATCCTCATCTCCGGCATTGACAATAATCGAAGCGTTCTTGGCAGTTCCTGTGATCACGTAGACACCTTTAGTCGTGATCTCAATGGTCTGTCCGTCAGAGATGGTGTAGCTTTGTGCCTCACTGAGATCCGCTTCCTGCTCCAGATCTCTGCTCGTAAACATGTCGCTTGTATCCAGCGCTCCACCGCTCACCATACCCAGGTTAGCAGTTGCAGCTGCGTCTTCAGCTTCATCTGAGTCTGTAACGAGATCCCCCTCACTTTCTGATGTGTACTCAGAAACAACTGCTGTATTCTCTGACGCATACGCAGTGTCTGATGTTCCGAAGGCTCCCGACATAACACTGAATCCCGCGACTGCCGAAATTGTGAATGCTGCCCCTGCAGCTGCGGCCATTTTCATTAAATCTGTTCTCTTCATATATACTCCTTTTCTTTTCCAATTCTCATTTCTCAAGGTCCGCTTAATGATCAAATTGTTCTGATCTGTATCTTGTTTATGACACCATTATTGAGTATGAACCTTATTTGAAACTTAGAGCATAATTCAGTTTTGAATATTTTTGTTATGAAAAAGAGGAGCTTCCGTGAAGAATGTGTGAACGAGATACCCTAGAGGTCACCCCATGTGGAACAAACTACCCTAGAGGTCACCCCATGTAGAGGTCACCCGCACCGAATGAACAAACTACCCTAGAGGTCACCCGCACAGACAGACAAACTACCCTAGAGGTCCCCGAAACACAAAAAAAGAGCTGTGAAGCCTGAGCTTTGCCATCAAAACTCATTATCTTCACAGCTCTTATCAAGCCTTCTTACAAGGCCCGACGCCGTATTGGGTAATCTTTCCTCATCTGAGGATCGCGAACGCCATATCAGCTGCATAAACAGCAACCATTACCAGACCTTCTTTTCTCTCGATCTTTCCGTCGTTAGCGCAGAACAGGAATGCCAGAAGGCTGATCCCGATCAGGATCATCAGGTCGAACATGGACGCCATGTTGACAGCTACCGGATGGATCATAGCAGAGATGCCGAGGATGAACATCATGTTGAAGATGTTGGAGCCGACCACGTTGCCGACAGCCAGCCCGGTCTCGCCCTTGCGGGCTGCGACGATCGAAGTCACGAGCTCGGGGAGTGAAGTTCCAAGAGCAATTACAGTGAGACCGATCAGGGTTTCAGACATTCCGGCTGCTGCCGCGATGAACTTTGCGCTGTTTACTACTGCCTGGCCGCCGGCCACGATCAGTGCAAGGCCGAACACGATCATCAGAAGGCTCTTGCCGACAGACTGTGTGCCCTCTTCTTCTGCTTCCTCTTCCGCTGCGCTGTCTTTTGACGCAAAGATCAGATACAAAATGTAACCTGCGAATATCGCGATGAGGGCAATACCGACGATCCTGCTCACGACGCCGACGTTCAGTTCCATTGTGCCCTCAGGAAGCGTGCCTGTGAGAAAAGCTCTGATCTCATCAGTTACAAGCGCATGATTTGCTCCGACCAGTGCCAGGAAACCGGATGTCAGGAGCAGGAACAGGGAGCCTGCGATCGTGAAAGGAAAATCTCTCTTCAGGATCACTTTGTCAACCGGAACGGGATGAATGATCGCGCACACACCGAGGACCATCAGCGTATTAAAAATATTGGAACCCACCACATTGCTCAGTGCGATCTCATTGGATCCCTGAAGTGCGGCAGATGTGCTTACTGCCAGCTCCGGTGCGCTGGTTCCGAGTGCCACGATCGTAAGTCCGACGATCACGCTCGGGATTCCGAAACTCTTGGCCAGTGCCGCGCTTCCGTCTACGAAGAAATCCGCGCCCTTGATCAGTGCCACAAATCCGATTAAGAGAATCCCAAGATTAACAAACAGCATTTTTTCCTCCTTTTCCTGTCCTTTCCGAAGGCTGATTAATAATGTAAAAAAAAGACTCTTACCACAGATCACTTCTGTGGTAAAAGTCTCGCTTCTCGTTAAGATATAAGCTCAGATCCCGGGGAATCATCTTCCCGTACTGACGGAATCCGGAAACATGCCGCGCCGTCACAGCGCATCATGTAAGCTACTCCCTTGTTACCGATATCATTATTACATCTTTGAGCTTCGAAAGTCAAAAGGAATCCTTCATTATCAGTGTACTCATTTGAGTACACTTCAGCAGCGGGATTCCGCGCAATACACGACGGCATCGGAGGCCCCTGGAGGCAATGGCGGCCCAAACGGCAGAAGCAGCCCGCACAAATATGGTCAGTTGCCAAGCGAAACGCAAGTTCGTCAGAGTAAATGAGAGGAAATCTCAGGACCAGATATTCCGGCACCCAGGATATGTA
>JBGUJH010000013.1:0-3601 GCA_045113775.1 Lachnospiraceae bacterium
TGTGGTCATTATGGGCGTGGCCTCTATGCTTACCGGCAGCGGCGAAGGACGCAGCGCCTATGTGCCCGTCAGCGCAGAGGTAGAGGCGTACCGCCCCTTGATCCGGCTCTATGCCGCGCAGCATGGTATTCCCGAATATGAGGATTTGATCGCCGCTGTGATGATGCAGGAAAGCGGCGGGCAAGGCACTGATCCCATGCAATGCTCCGAGTGCGGTTTTAATACCCGGTATCCGCATTATCCCAATGGAATCACCGATCCCGAATACTCGATTGATGTAGGAATCCAGAACCTGGCGGATTGCTTGCACCTGTCTGGCGTTGAATGCCCGATTGACCTTAATCGTATTTCTCTTGGCCTGCAGGGCTACAACTACGGCAGTGGCTACATATCCTGGGCGCTCGCCAACTACGGCGGGTATTCCGAATTAAATGCCATCGAGTTTTCTGACATGATGGCTGTCCGCAGCGGATCAGCTGGATATGGTGATAAAGCCTATGTGTCCCATGTCCTCCGCTACTATCCCATCGGACGTTCCTTTATGAGCGAAGGCAACGCCGCCATGGTCGCCGTAGCGCAGTCTCAGATCGGCAACATTGGAGGTGAGCCTTATTGGAGCTGGTGGGGCTTGGACTACCGTGTGGAATGGTGCGCGATCTTCGTAAGCTGGTGTGCCGATCAATGCGGCTATCTGGATGCCGGAGTATTGCCGAAGATGGAAGGTGTGCGGCCCTATGTGGACTGGTTCATAGAGCGCGGCCAATGGCAAAACCGGGACTATGAGCCGAGCCCCGGCGACCTGATCTTTTACGATTGGGAGAGTGACGGCCTGGCAGATCACGTCGGAATCGTTGAGCGCGTGGAGGACGGCGTAATCTATTCCATAGAGGGGAACGCCGGTGATCTGTGTATTGAGAACAGTCATTCCCTCGGCGCGGCTCCTGTATACGGTTTTGGCCTACCCGCATATTGACAAAGGGGAAATGCGTTTCGCGATGAAACACATTTCCCCAATCGTATTCCTGATTCGGCTTAAACATTTGCAATCTCTAATAGAACTGCTATAATTTGCAATAAGAAAACAAAATGTCGAACCGAACGAAAATATATATTCTTTTTCGTGCAATCTTTTTTCTGGGTTTACGACTTTAGGGGCGAAGGAGGTTGGAACATGACAGACACCTCAATTATAGAGTTATATTTCAATCGGTCGGAACTAGCCATAGAGGAAAGCCAGATAACATACGGCGGCTATTGCTATCGTGTGGCGAATGGTATCCTCAACGATCCCGCTGATTCTGAGGAAAGTGTCAACGATACATGGTTTGCAGCATGGAACGCTATACCGCCTACGCGCCCCAATAGTCTAAAGACTTTTTTTGGCGCATTAACAAGGCACATCTCTATTGACCGGCTACGGAAGCGCTTTGCCGATAAACGCGGAAAAGGTGAAGCTCTGATTGCCATTGATGAATTAGCAGAATGTATTCCTTCAGGTTGGAGCATGGAGAAATCCATCGAAAACAGAGAGCTTATCCGAGCTTTTAACTCTTTTTTAGAGAGTCAGCCTGTCTTAGATCGGAATCTGTTCGTTGCACGATACTGGTATGGCCTACCCATTGCTGAAATAACTGTAAAGTTCGGAATAAAGAAGAACACCGCAGTTTCAAAGCTGCGTCGTACACGAATCCGTCTCCTTGCCTATCTTGAAAAGGAGGACTTACAGTGACTAAGGATCAGTTCTTTGACTTATTTGGTCAGATTGACGCTACATATATTCTAGCAGTCGAAGATGTCCTAAGCGGAAATAGCAAAGATATTCATCTCCCCCGAAAAAGAATTGTTCGCACGCTTTTGATTGCCGCAGTGATTGTGAGTCTAATGACGATAACCGCATATGCTACCGGTTTATTGGGGATCGTTAGTAGGATAATCAAAGATCCCGGAAGCGAAAATCAGAGCAGCACTCTTCCCAGCGAAGCCGCCGAAGTGTTGGACTCGCTCCGCTCTGTTCACCACCGTGACTATATTTCCCTCAGTGGAGTTACAGGCTCTCCGGAGTATCAGGCAGCAGCCGAATGGCTGGCTTTTAAGGGGAGCTATGCTGACCAAAAGACTGCTGAACAGATTACAGAAGGCAAAACCTACTATGAATGGCGTGATCTGGAGCGCAGCTTCGCGCCGGATGAGAAGACAAAAGAGATTTGCCGTCTTTACCAAGTCTGGGATGCTACCATGTGGGAAAAACTCCAGGAAATTGCCGATAACTATAATCTTTCCCTACACTGGGAGAGAACGCCTATTTTAGGTGACTGGGACCAGCAGCGTGAGCGGGGCAAATATGAGGATGGTTCCTTTACTGTAACCGTAGCACATCAGTTCGGTATCTATAGTCTCTACTTGGAACGGGCTGGGTCTCTGCCCTGCGATGATATGACGGCAGGCAGCACCGATGAATATGAAGAATGGGAATACACCAATGCGCACGGCCAGAGTGTCAGCATTGCCATGCGCGACGTGAGCACAAATGTGTCATGGTCACAGTTTGATTATTTGATCTTCTATTCTGACAATGACGCAACAATGACGGTCAAGACGACATACGGTCATTCGTTGAACGACAACAACTCGGATGATAAGGCGTATGCGGAGCGGCTGGCAGACAGCATAGATTTTGCTTCCCTGAGTTCCGTAAAGTTGCCGGAAGGTGCCCTCGCAATACTGAAAGGAGACTGAAATGAGGAAAACAGTATCATTACTTCTTTGCGTTGTAGTTCTGTTCGGCTTGTGTGCCTGCGGCGCTGCAAGTCGGTCTGCTGTAGTTGAACAGATGGAAGAAGAAAGCGGGAAACCGCTTTCCACCCAAGCAACCACTGTACAAGAAAAGATAGTATATCCTGTAAATATGCAGCTTGTCTCTGATGACGGACTCATTCACTTCAGTGTCCACGATGATAATGCAGCTCCCATCCCTTCAACCATGCCTGTTCTGCGCGTACGTCCTCAAATAATTACATCGGATATGGCTCGGCAAATGGTCAAAGCGGTGTTCAGGGATGCAGAACTATTTGAGTTCTCAGAGGAACTGAGTAAATCTGAGGTCGCGGAAATGATCGCTGTTTGGGAAAATGCCGTAACCGATGATAAAATCCGAGCAGACCACGGCGCAGACGCGCCACAGAGTTGGATCGATAGCGTGCGAGAGGGTCGTCTCGAAATCCTTGAGTTCTATCGGAACGCTTATGCATATGCTCGTGATGAAGTAACTCCCGTTCCTTGCCAGTGGAAATTCTGGCCTATGGAACACTACGCCATTCACGGACACGATTACGCAGGTAGGGACGCATCCTATACCGACAAGATTCCCGCTGGTATTTCGGTCGATATGAGAGCTGTGACCAAAGTTGATGGAATTCCCTATGAACTATGGGTCAACAACAACGAAAGAGCGGATTTCCGCAACCATAGTCTTTCGATTTTCGTGTTAGAACCTAATGAACTTTTTGCCGGGGGGCAGAGCTATGATGAAACAGAAGCCCACAGGCAGAATTGGAATAAAAGTATCGGTGCCTATTCTTATGCGCCTGCCACAAATGACGAG
>JBGUJH010000014.1:0-41127 GCA_045113775.1 Lachnospiraceae bacterium
GCGTGCGCAGCGCATGGGAATACAGGAAAAAAGTGATCGACACCTCTTCCTGCCGTGTGATCTTCGGGGAGGCCGATTTTCTGCCCGGAATCACCATCGATAAATATGAAGACGTGCTGGTCGTGGAGTCTCTGGCTCTGGGGATTGACCGGCTCAAGCCCATGATTCTCTCCTCGCTGAAAAAAGTACTTGCTGAAGACGGGATCACGGTCCGAGGAATCTATGAGCGCAGTGACGCCAAGGTGCGCGAAAAAGAAGGTCTTCCCCGGGTCAAGGGTTTCATCGGCCAGCCTTTTGACACACTGGTTCCGATTACAGAGAACGGGGTGCGCTATATGGTCGACGTCGAAAACGGACAGAAGACAGGTTTCTTCCTGGACCAGAAAGAAAACAGGCGCGCGATTGCCCGGCTCTGCTCCGGGGCCCGGGTCCTGGACTGCTTTACACACACCGGTTCCTTCGGTCTCAACGCCGCCTTTGCCGGAGCAGCTGAAGTCACCAGCGTCGACGCCTCCGAGCTCGCTATTGAGCAGGCAGCAGAAAATGCCGGACTGAACGGATTTGTACCTGAAGATCCGGTTCGGGAATCCGATGTCCCTGCTTTACCTCAGGAATCCATTAAACCAGCTTCAAGTCTGAAATCCGGCATTCCTGCTTTTAATCCGGAATCCGGCACTCCGGCTTCAACTCAGGAATCCAAAGCCGTCGCTTCGACTCAGGCAGAAGCTGCCGCTTCCCGCTGGCTGGTCAACCAGGCCGGCACCCGCCTGCAATATCTGTGCGCGGATATTTTTGACCTGCTGCCGGACCTCCACAAAAAAGGGGAACTCTACGATGTTGTCATCCTGGATCCTCCCGCGTTCACGAAATCCCGCAATTCCATCAAGGCTGCCGTGAGGGGCTACCGCGAGATCAATCAGCGTGGCCTGCGCCTGGTCAGGGACGGCGGCTTCCTGGCCACCTGCTCCTGTTCGCATTTCATGGATCCTGATCTCTTCCGTGATACCATCGCAAAGGCCGCAAAAGACGCCCATAAGCGCCTGCGCCAGATCGAGTTCCGCACCCAGGCTCCCGATCACCCCATCCTCTGGGCTTCGGAGGAATCCTATTATTTGAAATTCTACATCTTCCAGGTCGTGGAGGAGAAATGAACCGGACCGTCCGGTATTTATGCGGATGGCAGGCATTTTATCAAAGCGAAAAAACATCTTTGACACACCTTTTGACACACCTTTTTCTATTTTGAGTTTCTTCTATTACAAATAGAGTAGAAAATCAGGCATAAACACAAAAATCCCCCGGCACCGCCTTTGTGAGCAGGTGTCGAGGGATTCTTTATTCGCATAGCTGCCGGGTCCCGGCTGGCTCTATGCTCTCACATATGCGGACTATTATGGGCCGATCCGCGCGGCATGTCAGTGTTTCTTCAGCTCATCAGCACCGTACTTTTTCAGATAGGCTTTCGAGGCTTCAAGAAACTTCGGCATATCATTCCAATATACATTGACCATGGCCTGCACTGCTTCTGCCCGGTCTCCCAGGGCGTCAGCACGCTCCTGATCCTTGCCGTACCGGTTGAACATTACCTCAATCGCAAGTTCTCCATTGGTCTTCTCCGGCTTTGCGGTCGCAGTGAATCCATCATCAGCTCCGGGCTCTGAAATCGTCCCGTCGGCCTCGATGATGAAGGCAATCTCCTCGTTGACACACTGCAGGATCCCGTCCCATCCATTCCTGCCATAATCATAGTACTTTCTCAGGTGGCTTTCGCCTCGTCCATAGGTCTCATCATACTCGCCCTTCTGCAGCTGGTCCCCGACTTTTCCGCCCAAGGTCTTGCCCTTCTCATTGATCGAAAATTCCATCAATACGTCCGGCTCTGCGCTGAGGCACATTGCGGTATGGTTCTCCTCATTGAGGTACGTGTCGCCCATCTGGGCAATGAAGTCCATGGATCTCCAGAAGAAATTTCCGGTCTTGACCATGCGTTCCCGCATATTGCCTGTGTAGGTGGCCCCGCCGCAGCTGATGCCCGCTGCCTCGTAGGAAGAGATCACTGCGCTGCTGCAGTCCCTGTCCCCACCCTTGACCATATACTTCCGGCCATAAATATCGATCACTTCCATCCCCGAGCCTTGCCGGTCTTCCATATCCTGCGTATAACCGTGTGCATCGTGGATGCAGAGGTGCTTCATGATGAGGGCCGCGACTTCCTTTTTTGTCACGACCCGCCGTGTCGGAATTATTTCGACCGGCTCTGCGGATCCAAAGTCAGAATACCACTCACTCATATCAACGTATCCGTTGATGCCCGGAAGCATTGCTTTGCTGGTATACTGCCAGCCATCCGCCCAGATTGTGGGCTTATAGGCCGGCTCCGGCTTTCCGCTGTTAGATCCATAAGCCGCGATCCACCTTCCGCAGTCCATCCCCTTAAGCTGTTTCTCGAATGCCCACTGCCATGAGTAGACTCCGCCATCCTGGAAGGCTTTCTGCCACAGCTCCGCAGCCTTTTTCCAGATCCCGGTATTGCCCCGCTCCTCCAGATCCAGCCAGTAGGATACCGGCCTAAAGCCTGCGCAGACTCTCTTTGTATGCGCTATCTCCGATCGGATCTGCTTTTCGGTGGCGGCATAAGAATAGATGTAGACCGCGAAGGGAATGCCCAGTCGGGTGCATTCCTTCATATTATAAATCGCATACAGATCGTCCTGCTCTGTGAGGTCGTCTCCGTACCCGACGCGTATGATGGCTCCGGGAATCTTCCCTTTAAGCCGTCCCCAATCAATCTTCCCCTGATGTTGCGAAACATCAGGAAGCTCCTTCACTTTCACCATCTTCCTCACCTCCTGCGGGGATAGTGTCAGCGGCTTGCAAGGAATTCAGAGTATTGACTGCCGCCTCGATTAGTGTATCCAGCTCTCTGTTGGTGATCAGGATCCCGCTGTTCATGCAGATCTTCATTACGGTGTTCTTTGCATATTTCTTACGCATACTACCGTCCGGATCTATCTTCTCAGCATGGTTATAGATCTGTTCTGCAGCATAAACTGCTGAGTAGACCCAGCCACGGATCTTTTCCATCTGCTCGTTTTCAGTTTTTGTCTGCAGCCATTTCCTGAAGGCCGGGACTACGATGCCCGCCATGACAAGGACCGCAAGTTTTATTAACAGCTCTAAAATCTCCAGTTTCATCGCTTATTCCTCCCGTAGTGTCGATAGGTCCGCAATTACTTTGATATGGCAGGCGTCATATCATATGAACTTGTTCTCGTTTTTCACTCTCTGGTATACCTCCCTGATGTGGGAGATCGCGCTGGTAGCCTTATCGTTCTCATAGTCTGCGTGCGTCCTGCAGAAATTCCTGTAATACTTAATGTCCTGCAGGACCTGGTTAAAGCTTTCCTCCGAGTGCTCCATCCCGCGCCTCAACTCATCGTCGAATGACAGGATGTTCCGGCGGGCATTGTCCGCATTCTCCTTATCCATCCTGGACTCTATGCCTATAATCTTGTCCTTGATCGACTTCAGGGCAGCAAGGACCTCTGAGTTTTTATCCTTCTTTTCATCGGAGCGGCGGATCAAAAACTCGATCAGTCCGATCAGGCCGCCGCCAAGGAGGCCTCCTACCAGTGTCTGTAAAAAATCCATGGTGTCGTAAACCTCCTCATTTTTTGAAAACTTTTTTGATTCCCTTGCTTGTGGTCAGTGTCAGCGTCCTGCCCTCCATGTCCATGAAGATCTCCCCGTCCTCACAGCTCCGGACCACAACAGCGCCGACATTCCGGAGAAGGTCGTGGGTGGCTTTACGGCCATTGCTCCTTTTCTCATTGTGGTGATACTGCGTGTATCCGATCAGGACCCCTTTGAGTTTCTTCACGAAGGCCTTCAGGATCGCGCCGCGGTCGCTGTGCCAGAAGAACTTGAAGATATCGCAGAGGAAATCGACGCCTGCAGCCATCATCTGCCGGATACCGTCTGCAGACAGGTCCCCTCCGATCAGCACCGTCCAGATGCCGCCCACAATCACCTTGTAAACCATAGACATGTTATTGATGAAGTGGTGGCCGTCCTTCTCCGGGAGCTTGTCTGCGTTGGCCTGGAAGATCGCTTTGCAGGTGATCGACCCAACAGTAAAACTGTCTCCCGGCTTCAGGTAGGTGACGGGTACAGGAACCTTCCTTGTCTGGCAGTACTTTTCCAGACTGTCCATCCTCTTGGCATATTTCTTCTGGTACTTGCGGACCCCATCCTGCACTGGCAGATAGACGCGTCCTACTTCGCACGCATCGATCATCGCCTTCACAAGTCCCGTGTGGTCCCCGTGGTCATGCGTGACAACGATCGCATCGACCTTTTTGGTCAGGGCTGTCAGCTTCTTTACTCCGAGGGAACCGGCCATACCGGTGTCGAACACAATGGCATGGTCAATGGTCTTTCCGTCCTTTGCATACTGCAAAAAGATCGACTCATCCCCGAAATACTTATCCTGGTCGTTCTCCCAGAATCTGGGCACATAGAGCCGGACCTTTACCGGGTCGGCTGCAGTCGTCTCAGAAGGCTTTATGGCGGCCTTCATGAGCTTGTCCACGATTGCCTGGACATCTGCAGGCTTATAGCCGTTAAACGTCAACAGGAGCTCCCTGACCGCCAGCTTGCCGTATTTATCGGCAATGACATCACGGGCTGCCTGCTCCTTTGAGCGCGTATGGAGGGCATAGATCTCCTCTACCATGTCCTGCGCTCTCCGTGCGAAGGTTCCGAGGCGCTTTTTCCGGTACGGGTCTTTCCCCGCCCTTCCTGAGATGATGTAGACGGCCATGTCAAAAGAGATCTTGTCGTCACTGCCCCATACACGGGTGACTTCGTCCTGGATCTTTTTCGCATTGGCCTTGCCGAAGACAGACAGCTGCCTCTCCCTGGTCTCCCCGGAGCCGTATACATCCAGCATGACATCGCATGCTGCTATCGTGGCCTGCAGGTTGTCCATCTCTCCCATTGGCGCATACTTGGGCCGGACATAGCCCATGACGTGCCGCCCTTTCCAGCTGCGGCGGCCGCACCCCTTGTTGTAGTTGCCAGAGATGGCCACGTTGTGACCGACTGCAAGCTCTGTGTGGTTCGGATCCCCGTTGGTGCCATAGATGATGATGTCGCCGGGCAAGATTCCGTCAGAGCCTTTGTGGTAGATTCCGAGTTTCTCTGCCTTCTTCTTTACATTGTCTGAGACCTGAGAGTATCCCCCTACAAGGTCGATCCCGCCTGCATCGTACAGGATGGACATGATAGTCTCCGTACACCAGGCGTCGGACATTTTGGCATGATGCCCGTGTTTCTGCAGGTTCGCGACCACATCTTTGTGTGCCGTCGTGGAGCCGTCATATTTGGCAGCAGCTGTGAGGACATCCCACACTGTGCACTTAGCCATTAGATCACCTCCTCAATCACCGCGCAGGTCTGTATGCCTGCTGACATACAAGCCCTGCCAGCCGTGCCTCACGTAGTAGGCTTTCACATTCAGGATGCCCGAAGCCGACTTCACATATTCGATGCCCCTGACGTAAAGTCCCTGCTTTTTTGCCCAATCCATATAAGCTGTTCTGTACTTCCTCTCCGATGATGATTGTTTCTTGAAGCCCTCATACAGACACCCTTCCTGGTTTATGGTCCTGATCAGAGCCTTTCCCCGCCCGTCCTTGAAGAGTTTCCTGACGAAGGCATCAGCTCCGTTCGGCATGACAATGAGCCCCAAGTCCATAACGATTGTCGTGATGACATCGAGCATTGCTTTATATACTGCATCGGCGGACGGAGCACTCCTGAGCATAGTACTGTCCTGCTCCCTGAAACCCTCCAGGCACATCCAGTAGATGTCCGCGTTATCAAAGTAGAGCCCGATGGCTCCCTTCGCCTTTTTCTTCTTTGCTTCTTCCACAAGGTGCTGTTTCCATCTGGCAGAGGTCGGGTCGATCCAGTACTCGCCGGGCCAGCCTTCATATTCCGCAAGCCTCAAATCTTTATAATTGGCATAAAAAGAGCGCTCCCTTTCGAGAGCGCCGGCATTAAGATAATCATATACATATACACCGCGGTTTATAGCATCCCGTATAATGTTTGCGGGTATGCCGTCGGTATCAACCACAGCAAGATCTTGTTTTTTGCATCGGTCAAGAGTACGCTTCACGTACTCCTGCTCGAAGCAGTATCTCAAAGCCATAGAATCCCCTTCCTCAGTTTGTTTCCCACTCTGCCGACCCGTAAAGTATCGTAATATCATCACCGGAGTTATGGGTGATAGTACCGTCTGCATTAAATTCAAATTGCGGCCCGACAACTACGCCTGTCTTCCTGTACCCCACACCCGGAAACATTTTTCGTGATGGTGGTCTGTATCCTGCCGGAATTGTGAACATTGTTGTTTGTTTTGGAATAGCAGTTGTGCCATTGGCATATCCAATACCGACATAGCACCGTACATTTTTTCCAGTCTTTACAAGTTTACAATTTTTCAGGTTTGCGTTTTGCATAACTGAAGCAGACCCAACTGTCCCAGAGGCATAGGTTGTTGTTGAAGATGTTTGAAGAGCAGCAAGTTCCTGCAGTATTTTTGTCAACATCTTTTTAATACTGAGCATCACTCAATCACCTCCTCCGGAACGGCAGCCGCATGGTAATAGCACTTATCCATGATCCTATTGCCGCGAGAGGAAAATAAAATAGCAGCGTGTTCCGCGTGATCAGAAACCGCTGCCCTTGAAAGGATCTCATGAAATTTTGCTTCACCCTTTAGCTGTGCCTGTGCTTCATTTTCATCCCAGTGCCATTTGATATCATGTTCAAATTCACCGGATTGAGTTTTTATAATCTCGGCTGTATAGAATTGATACATATCCTTTCCTCCATTTATTTATGTAACAAGCACATCATTGTTCCAGTTAAGCGCATTAATTGCACTAAATAACTCTGCGTCTGTTGTATCAGATGAAGCTGTAATATCAAGCTTTAAGCACAAGTCTCCTTCTTCATCGATGGTAATAAGTCTAATATTGCTTTGAATTGACGGGAAGGCAATGTACGTGTTTGTTCCATCGTAAAACTCAACCTTGAAATCGTATGCCTTATCTCCAATATTGGAGATGGTTACCGGAGTAACTCCGGAATCTCCATTCAGTGTCTGATTGATCACGGGAGTAGAAGGATATGCGGATGCCCCCGCTTCTTTCTGGTAGATCCTGAGTCTTCTGTCGGTCGTTTCTGCATCCGTTGACCATCTTACGGTTATAGTAACATTTTCGCCGTCTTCATCTGCTGTTCCGCCTGTCGTCCTTACTGCGCTGACACTATAAGAAGTTGAAATTGTACGTTCCCAGGTCCCGGCACGTTGAGCATTGGTCAATTCAGAAAAGGCCGCATTAGACGTTACGACGATGCCATTGGTTGTGTTTCTCCCACCATTAAAACAAGTATTTGAAGGACCAGTATATCCATCTGTGGAATATTGTGAGTAAGGTTTGATATAAAAGTATGATCCTATTTTAATTTGGGATAATAAAGGTGTTTCACTGAAAAAATAATTTACTCCATTATTGCGTGTGGTATTGATACTGGAAATATCAACACTTGTTAATGATGAGCACCCACTCAGAAATCCCGAAAAATTAGTAACTCGAGATGTATCGATACCGGATAAATTGAGGCTGGTCAACGAACTACAAGATCCAAACATATATGCCATGTTTGTTACCAAAGAAGTGTCAAACGAAGATATGTCTATACTCTGTATTTTTTCGCAATGATAAAACATACGCCGGCAACTCTTAGCTCCCTTAAGGGAGCCAATACCGGTAATACTAGTCAGGTTTATGCAGCTCGTAAAAATATAGCTATAGTCCCCTGTCTCAGTCGTGAAAAAAGAGTATGAAGTTGTTATAGTCCCGCTTAAGCTAATCTGCTTTATCTTGTCTCGGTATTGGTGCCATGGCCATGTTCTTGCGTCAACGAGCAAAGAATTGCCCAAATCCAAATTCCCACTTCCACCGCTTGTGGGCCGTACTGTCATTAGCCCTGCATCTGATATAGACCAGGTGCATGTGCCACATGTCCCGCCCGCAATTGCCATACACTCACCTCCTCAATCCGATGACGAGTTTCCCGTCACTTGCGTTGCGGATACTATAATTCCCGATATAAAAGGCATCCTGTACTTCTGCATTGACTGAATAAAACTTGTCCGGAGAAACATAAGAATAAACTTGTCCTTGTCCATCAACAAATTCTGTTTTTTCCGAATCCATCATTTGATGCCATGACTCTGATTTACCGATTTGTGAACTTTCTCCGAAGCTGGCCAGCACAGTCTGCCCGTCCCGGACATCAAAGCTGTCATTATCGATGAACGTGTTCTTTGTCCCGGCTGGCACAGTGGACGGGGTATAGGCGGTCCCATCGGTCATATCAGCCACCATGATGCCGGTATTATCACGTGCCAAATAGTGGATGGCGACTTTTCTGGCATCGTCTGCAGAAACAGCCGCATCTTCTGCCTTCTGTGCTGCCTCTTTAACAGCAGTACCTAAGGTGCCCGACACCTCGCCCACTTCTTGTACCGCAGGTGTGATAACTTCCGTCTGGAAGCCGCCGTCAAAGATGTGGGTTATAGCCAGACACGGCATGACATAGGTTTCATCGTCTGGCGTGGAGATCTCCAGCACGTCCGTCGGCTCTATGCGGGGATCTCCGAGAGCAAGAGAGGCGGTCCCAGGCCGGTATGAAAAGCCGATCAGGTCTCCTGCAAAATCATCAAAGAGATCCTCTGTGACATAATTACTGTCAATGACAACATTGATGGGATCCCCTTCTTCATAAAGGCCTGTCGGTGTGATGGCCTGCACTCCTGTAACCTCAAAGTCATAATCTGCGATCTCCGGCAGGACTTGCATGGTGTCAGGCCCGTATGAGGCTGAGGAAGCATTGCTGCTGAATCTGCTGACAAGAATCCCGCCCGTGTTGGTCTCTATGGCATAGCCGCCCGACGCGATGGCAATAGACGTAAGTGCATCCCGGCAGTTACCGGTGACAGGGTATTCTATCATTCCGGATGTGTCTATGCCTGCTGCAAAAGATATCAGGACACCAGTCTGCCGGGTGATGGCTGACGCAATGTTCGCCAATGTCTGCGAAGAAGGTGCTATAAACTCTGTCACAGCCAGTTTGGACGTGATCCTTCCGACTGCCGTGAAGGTCGTACGGTATTTTGTGGCAGCAGGGGTCAGCGCCGTAAAATATCCAAGCGTGATGTCTACATAGGTATTATTCCCCGCATCCGTCAGGATACCTGCATCAAGCCGCAGTTCCTTCCCTTCCAGCTCCGTATTACGTCCATCAAGGACAATTTCAGCATAGGCAGAGTACACAGCACCTATGCTGAATGATTCCGGTCCCGTAGAACCAAGATGCACTTTCGCAGATTTGATGGTGCCACTCACCTCAGTGTTTCCATAGTAGAGCTTCATCCTGAAGCGCCGCGAAGACCTTGAAACAGCCTCTGCAAAATCTGCTCCTGCATTGATCATATCTGTGTACCTTCCTCTTTACTTCACTGCTGAATGATGCTTACGGTCATCCCTTTGTAATATGTCACGCCCCCGAATGTTCCAAGGATTTCCGCTGTGATATTGCTCCTGTATGCATCAATTGTTGTCGGTGTCCCATCCTCTATAATGGTGAAAGGGTGGAATCCTGACTGAAGATTGGAACGGATCAAGTCCCTCTGCGACTTTGTCAGGACTCCCCATGAAATCGCGAAGGTTATCTTTTCCGCGATCACATCCCCGATCATCTTTCCCGTGGAGCTCCGGCCCGTGTTAGCGGACCAGATGATTTCTTCCGATGTGGAAATCGTATCAGGAGAGGGGAGCGTGACACTCCCCGCCTTAATGACTACAGCTGACATGCCTTGTCCTCCCTGTCAGTCTATACGATGATGGCAGATCTGCCCGTTGCCCTGGTCTGCCCGTTGATGATGTTTACAATCCTCGATGTCGCTTTCTGGCCATCGATATAAACATCGAAATCCATCTCCTCGAGGATCTTCAGGATCCTGCGCAGGAGCTCAAGCACCTCCATTGTGGAGCCGTTTCCTGCCGCCGCCTCGGCCTGCTTTGCCATCTGGACGAGTTGGGCAGTCTCGCTCCGGATGCCGTTTCCTATATCTGCAAGATGCGGGAGATAATAATCTATTACGGATGGCTTCTGCCCTTTCGCATAGAATTTAATACCGGCAATCGCCCTGGCGACACCTGCAGAAACAGATGCTACAATCTGGTCATTATTCATGACTGCCGTGTGTCCACCCAGCGTACCGACAAGCTCAGGTCCAGCTTCTCTTGCTACAAAAAGCTGTCCGCCTCCGGGACTGCCGCCTTCTGCATAATGCTGGATCGGCCTCCAGTGACCGTTAGCATATACTCCGCCTTTTTTCTTCTTAAAGTACTTCTTGACAGTATCCCATGCGCCCGATAATGCTGCTTTAAAAGTTTTGGTGACAGAACCATCCTTGACTTTGTTAAATGCATTCTTAGCTTTTTTAAATGCCTCTGTCAATTTTCCGGTCATCGTTTTTGTGACAGTATTATCCTTGACTTTATTAAATGCTTTCTTGGCTGATTTGAAACCATTCGATATAGATCCGGAAATCGTTTTAGTAATTGTATTGCTTTTGAGCTTGTTGAATGTGTCCTTGGCAGTTTTGAAGCCGTTTGCGATAGCCCCCGAAATCGTTTTGGTGATTGTATTGCTTTTGAGATTGTTGAATGTGTCCTTGACAGTTTTGAAGCCGTTTGCGATAGCCCCCGAAATCGTTTTGGTAATTGTGTTGTCCTTCAATCCATTAAAGGCTTCTCTTGCGGTTTTGAAACCATCAGCGATGAGTCCGCTGATACTCTTTATTGCAGTACTGTCTTTCAGGGCATTAAAAGCTTCTCTTGCAGTTTTGAAGCCATCAGCGACGAGCCCGCTGACGCTCTTTATTGCAGTACCATCTTTTAGGGCATTAAAGGCGTCCTTTGCGGTGGTAAATGCAGTTGAAACAGCCCCCTTAACAGTCTTTACAGCTTCTGAATCTTTGATGGATTCCC
The DNA here is from genome assembly GCA_045113775.1 of Lachnospiraceae bacterium. Classification (GTDB taxonomy): domain Bacteria; phylum Bacillota; class Clostridia; order Lachnospirales; family Lachnospiraceae; genus CAG-791. The sequence goes on from JBGUJH010000014.1 coordinate 11,136, forward strand.
ACGCGCTCATGACCGTGTCCCACGCCTTGTCCTTTACTGCACTGACTGTAACCAGTATAGTTTCAGGTAAATCTTTGACACCGCCTGCAAAGGCAGAAACATCTTTCGAAATGTCACTGAAATCAAGTTTTGAGATTTTTTCAATCAGGTCAGTGATAAAGTCGATCACGGGCTTTATAGAATCGCTAAAATCTTTGATACCATCCGCTACAAGCGTGATTGCGTCAAGCAACGCGCCGCCCAGGGACTCAGCCATATCTCCGAGAATCGGCATGATGTTCTCAACCGCCCAATTGATCAGCGGCTGCAGGATGTTTTCCCAGAGGGCTTTGAGCAGGTCGACCACACTGCCCAGTGCCTCTCCAAGAGATTCCATCATCGGTATGATGTGGGACTCACATACGTCAGCAAACTTATTCGCAAGCTCATCCAGCACCGGCCTCACGTGCTTTTCCCACCCATCCAGGAAAGTCCCGACGATTTCGGAGATTCCGTCTCCGAGGCTGTCCAGCAGGGGCTTGACATGCTCATCGTAATACTTTCCGATGACCTTCGAAGCGGCCTCTACTGTATCAGATACCGCTGAAACCACCGTGCTGATCTGGCCAATCGTGCCTTCCAGAGTGGTCTTGATTTTGTCTTTGTTTTCAATAAAGGGCTTTGTGATATTGTCGAGAACATCTCTGATAAACTTGGCGGTGGTCTCGAGGATAGTCCCGAATGCAGTCGCAAATATATTGATCAGATCTGCAGTAATCTGCTTCGCATCGTCCGACCGGAAGATGGAAAAGACATCCGCTAAGGCAACTGAGAAGTTACCGATTATCTCAGCCGTGTCTCCTGTGATATCAAACATCCGGATGAGGTACTGCTTTATATCTTCCTCGTGCTGTTCGAGGTATTTGTTCAGTCCTCCAGTCAGGTTGTCTGCAATCGTCGCACCGATGGAGACCGCTGAACCGGCAACCCGACCGAGGTTCAGGGCGATCTTGTCCGCACAATCTGAAGCCGCCTGCACAACTGCCGGATCCGTGAAGATATTTTTCAGATGCTGTCCGATCCCCTCGATGTTCGAACGAATGCTGTCAAAAACCGACAGGTCGCCCAGGCCTTCCCAGAACCCGTTCATGAACAGGTCCTTTAGTGCCTGCAGCTTCTCCATGATCTTGTCAAGAGGGCCATTTGATTCAGCTACGGACCACGCTGTATTTGTCAGAGCACTGGAGGTGTCGCCTAAGGAACCGGCACCGCCACCACCTGAGCCTCCGGAACCACTTCCGCCACCAGAACCTCCGGAACCACTCCCGGAATCGCTCTGTTCTGTGAGCTTGGTGATCTTATCAAATGAGGCAAGACTCCGTTTGATCTCGTTCGCCGCTTTCGATGCGTTATCCCCGGCTCCTTTTGCGGCATCACCAACATCGCCCAGACTGTCTGCTGCGCCGCCTGCACTATCACCAATGTCACCCAAGGCTTCCGGGAGGGCGCCCGCAGATCCTGTACCCATATCCGAGGATTCCAGACCAAACAGCGAGAACACAAACGATTTGAATGTGTTCGCCGCCTTGATCAGCACACCCATGAAGGCATTCAAAGCGCGGATGGCAGGTGTGAGCGCCGCGATCAGGACCTGCCCGATAGTCGCCGCAAAACTCTCAAACTGGAGCTTCAGCAGGCGTACCTGGTTTGCCCAGCTTCCGGATGTCCTGGCAAAGTCCCCAGATGCCGTACTCAACTTATCAAGGACAAACTGATACCGAAGGGCAACCTTCTGCTGTTCGGACATCTTCGCGGTCGTCGTGCCGAATCCATGAGACATCGCGTACTGATCAAGGGCAGTCTGTGTCATGACGACGCCAAGATCCTTCAGGCTCTCTGTCTCACCGGTGAACACGCTCTTGAGCTTCGTGTATGCTTCGTCCTGCGACATGTTGTAGAAGGACGCCACATCGCCAGCGAGGCCGGTCAGGGACGTGCTCATTTCAGCGGCCTGCTGGTTGCTGAACCCGAACGCCTTCCCCATCGCCCCGAGGGTGCCGGCGAACCTCTTCGCCATGGTCTCGGACAGGCCGAACTGCGTAGCGGCATTCTGGGCAAAGTCGTTGACGCTCTTCTGGGCTGCGGATCCCTGCCCGAATGTGGAATCCACGACGTTCTGGACTTCCGAGAGATCGGAGCCGAGGTCAATGGCCATCTTGCCAAAATCAAAGACTTTCCTGGCTGCGAATGCAGCCGCAAAGAGTCCTGTGACCTTTTTTACAAGACCGCCAATGCCTCCGGTCGCAGAGCTTTCAAAGCCACTTCGAAATTTGTTCCCGGCTTCTTCCCCGGCTCTGCCGACTGGCGCTGATATTTTTCCAGTCTGTCTGCCAAGGGCCTTCACAACAGCATTCCCGGCCTTTTCTCCTGCTTTTTCGCCTGCTTTCTCTGCAGCATTGGAAATAATGTCCTCGAGTTTATCCATCTGGTCTGAGAGGCTATCTGTTACCAGTTCTATCCCCAGTGCCACCTTCCCGACTTCATTTTTTTCAGACACGCTCCCACCTGCCTTCCATCATCTTTATCTATCTGGAAAGGCCGGTTGACTCAGCTGCTCTTTTGGCGCTCACTCTGCTCGTTACCTTCTTCTTGTCTTATTTCGTATTCGATAACATGCCCGCATCGCGGACATTTGATCTGTCCTTTCCCGTACTCGATCAGCTGAAGAGTCCGTTTGCACTCAGGACATGTCTGCTTCATCATTTTCCGCATCCGCAGGCACCTCCGTGCTTTCCGGCCGGCTTTCCTCCACAGGGCGCTCCGTCATACTCCCCGCAAGCTGGATGAACATGCGCTTGAAGGTCTCAATAGCCGTCTCAGTATCCTTCGCGGACATCTTCTTTGCCTTCTTCCTGCGCCATTCGCTCCGGATCCGCCTCTGTTCGGGAGTGAACTGCTTTAAGACTTCGCGGTCATCCTCCGCTCGGATGGAGATTATTCGGCCAAGCGGCGTCTTGCCGTCAAGGCCTGACATGTACGCGGCAAACTCCCTCCACTTCATCGTCGGGATGTCCGTGGCCAGCCGAATCCCGTACTGCGTCCTGAAGCTTGCGACGACCAGCGGCCAGTCCTCGTCCAGGTCATAGTACGGATCATTCAGTTTTTTTCCGGTTCCCCGTCCGGATCATTCCCCATGGCAAGGTCAACCGCCGCGTGCAGGACATCAAGGTAATCAGAGATGCTCAGGTGCATCTCTTTCAGCTTCTCCCTGTCCTCTGCGGAGAAAAGGAGCCTGGATGCTTCGACAGCCGCATCCATCTCTCCTTTATTCTTCATTACATCGATCAACTGCAACATGACGTCAGCGTCGGAACAGACCGTGATCTCCACGTCCCTGATCCGGATTGTCGGGTCCTCGTTAAATCTCAGTTTGTCAGTGATGTCATATACCATTGCCATGGCGATCTCCTCCTCCGGCTCCCTTTGCCGGCATAAAAAAGCAAACCGGCAGCCCATAGATTATCAGGGCATGCCGGTTCCTTCATGATGTGTGTTATTCTTCCGGCCTCTGCCGGATGCGGCCTTTCCACAGGCCCTTATCAGGCAGGCGTCACGGTGGGCTTGCCGTTGGACTGGACTTCGAATTCGAGTGGCGCTACATTGGTCGAATCCGCGGCACCGATGTTGGTGACGTTGATCACCGCGTCCGCGAACTCGACGACAGTGCCGTCCGGGAAAGTCCACTGGAAGCCCGCTTCCGCCTCGCGCCCGTTCTTCCAGGCAAGGCCGGCAACAAAGTCGTTGCCGTCGTCCCCGAGGTTCCGCTTCGCGGTGACGCTGATCGTCACGCCCTTCGCGGTCAGGAGCCTGCGCACCCATCCTTCATGCTCGAAGGGGTGCCACTCCTCGACACCGTTGTCGAAGGCGACAGAGAATGTCTCGCAGTCCGCGATGGTCTTCCAGGACGCGGTGCTGGTATTGGAAATGTCGATCTTAAACTGGTTTTCATAGCAGGGGTATACTCCGCTTGTAGTAGACATGTTTTACCCTCCTTAAATGTTTCCCCTTCTTACCTTCGGTAATAGAGGTTAAAGTTGATTACAAATTCGTGTATGCCGTTCGCATCTGTCGCGACATACACAGGTTTCGGGACGGTCATCCGCAGGAACTGGATGTGCTGGCCGCCCGGGATGTCCGTGTGCCTTACCTCTGCCAGCGCGACCCACAGCGCCTTCGCGGCCGCCTCCGTCTCCGGATAGCTCCGGTTCCAGTGCAGGAGCAGGGAAACGGGCATGATGTCATAGGAGCTGTTCTCAAGCCCGCCTATGGCCATCACCGGCTGCGTGAAGTCAGCACTGCGGTGATAGACGCCCAGGGACTTCTCCTGTTTGTTGTCCTGGCGGTTCGCGTAGTAGTGTTCTGCCACATTCAGCGTCTCCAGCCAGTCCAGGATGTTTTCCATCGTCATAAACCCGCCTCCCTTTTGTAAAATGCGGCAAATGCTGTTCTCACCGATTCGGAGTTTTCGCCGCCGGCTTCCCATGGCTTAAACCACAGGCCGCCCGCGTTCGGATTCTCCTCTTTGTAGAAGTTGTACTCCGGATGGTAGTAGAGGCGGCGGGCATAGGGCGTGCTGGAAACAAGGTCCGCATGCCCATCTGCAATATAAGTAGTATCCACAAATGTGCTGTCGTTCTGAAGGTGGCTGGACCTGAACGGCATCACCTGCGCCTGTACAACCTGTGTGTGGACAAACTCCGCCGTCTTTGCCAGCGCCCTCTGTGCCGCGGCGTCCATCGCGGCCAGCTTCTCTGTGTAGATCGTGACTTTGACTCCCTTGGTGCTCACTGGAACCTCACTTCCGTATAGTTGACCGTCCCGTCCGGATTGCGTGCCTTGATGCCGTCACAAATGTTGCGGCGCTCCCCAAAGATGATGCCGTACCCGGAGGAGATGACCGGAAGCTCCGGGCAGATATCCCCGTTGAAAAGTGCCTTACCCGTGATTCGGATGTACTTCTGCTCATTGGTCAGTACGACCTTCGCTCCGTCCTGCCAGTTGCACATCAGTTCCGCGTCGAACGCTGCTACGGGATCACCGAAGCGGTCCAGTTCGTCGCGGTCAAGCACGATCCGGATCGGGGTTTTGCACACCCTGTCCGGTACAAGGTTCGGATATTTCATCTGGATCACCTACCTCAAAAGCCTGCAGCACAGGCCGGTCTGCTGGAGGAGAGAATAGACGTCCCGCCTCATGGCAACGCCATGCTCCGTGAACACGTTCCAGCTGTCGCCGAACTGCATGGACACGCCGTTGATCGAGTACGAGGAGAGGACGGAGCTGATCGCGTCCTCGTTCTCCACTTCGAACTGTGCCTGCCTGCAGCAGACTTCTTTCACGATGTCCTGCTGGAACTGCGTCAGGTTCGCGAAGCCGGCCGCCACGATCCGGTTATAGGTCAGGCTGTCGATATGCCTGGACGCTGTCCGCAGGTCCGCCTCCGTAACTTCGGCTGCGTCCGGGAACAGCTCCTCGTATTCAGCCACCGTCGCATAGGCTGTATAGGACATGTCAGCCTCCCTTCTTCCGGCTGCGTTTCTGTGCAGGAGCGGGGCGCTTTACAGGCTCCGCTTCCGCTTTTACGTCCGGTTCCTCCTCCACACGATAGCCGTGCTCCCTGAACCATTCGATCAGGTGCGGATCGTCCGTCTCGCCGGTCCCGTTCACGAAGGGCACACTGGCACGGACGCCTGTGTACCCTTCAACGATTGTGTGGATCTTCGCCATCCTTAAGCCCTCGTGTAGTACGTCTTGGTGCTGTCGATCGCGGTGTCCGCAGTCAGGGCATAGGCACCGTGGTTGTACTCATAGTACGACCCGATGTTCGCCACAAGAGGGCTCGCGACAGCCGTATAGGTGTACGTTCCCGCCTTGACCTTGATCTTGCGGAAGATGCCCGCGGCCTTGGTCGCCTTGAGGACGATCGCGGCATTCATTTCGACTTCACCCTTCTTCACGGCACCTGCGGTCGTGAAATCAGGGAGCCAGGTCTGGACAGGCGCGACACCCGCGAAGGACACCGCGTGCAGGCCGTCAAGGCCCAGGCGCCCGACATAAAGGCTGGTCGTGCCGTCATCAGCGGTCCCGATAACATCATTGTTGCTTCCTGCCTTCGCGCCGAGATCCACAAACGGGACGCCGGCATAGCTCTCGACCTGCTGGCCGAACTCGTTCATGGTCATCTGGTACATGGAGGACCTGCGGGCGCATGCGCGGAGCTTCGCGATCAGCTTCGTATTGCCGCCGATGAAGGAAGGCCTGCCGTCCAGAAGGCCGAGGAACTCGTCCAGAAGGTCGAGGAAGGCGACATAGTTGCTGGTGACTGCCGCGCTGGTGGACAGGTCGATCACGGTATCACCGCCGCCGCCGTTGAACTCGGTGTCGGACCCGGTGACCGCGACGTCGATGCCGTCGAACGCATTCGCGTTGACAGCGGAATCGCCGTTGATGAAGGTGTCATTGAACAGTGCCTGCGCCGCCTTGATCTTCTGAGCCTGCTGGAGCTCGACCTCAGAGACGATGCCGCCGAAGTTGGCCAGCACACGGTCGATCTCATACGCGCCGCCGAAGACCTTGATGTCGGTCGTGTAGCGCTGCTTGGTGACTTCCTGCGCGGTATACTCGTTATTGATCGCACGGAAAGCCGCGGTGGGCTGCGTGATCAGCCTGGTATACGCGTAGGTAGGGGTCGCGCCGCCGCCCGTAGGGGAGACGCAGTCGTCGAAAGTGATGTGGTCGAGGATCCAGTTGTTCTTCCTGAACTCGTCGATCACGCCCATCTGCAGGTCGTCCTGCACGTTCTTTTTGGCTTCTGCAAGTGTTACTGCCATGGATTACTCCTTTCATACGGAGCACCCTGCCCGCGTCACGTCGCCGACGCCGCAGAGCCTCCGATATTCTGTGCGTTGAGTTTTGCCGCAATGGCGTCCCTCATGGAGAGCTGCTTGTCGCCGTCCCCGCCGACGCCTCCCCCGGCATGCCCGCCTTTGGTCGAGCCTACAGAGAAGCCCGCTCCGGCCTTCCCCGCGCCGCCCTTGCCGTCTTCCTGCTCCTTTGCCTTGAACAGGAAAGGCTTGGACTCCCTGAGGGCCTTCAGCTGTTCGTCAAGGCCGGTGACGCTCCCGTCATCACCGAGGATCAGTTTCTTCTGATCCACAAGTCCGGCGACAAGGTCAGCATCCTGCGCGTCCGTGATCCCGGCGCGGATCGCGTTCGTCAGCTTCAGGGCTTTGATCTGGCTGTCATACTCGGCAGCCCTCTGCTTCTGTGCTTCCTGAAGGTCGCTGATCTGCTTCGTGAGGGCTTCGTTATCCCCCGCGGTCTTCTTCAGCTCCTCCAGGTCGTCCTCCGCTTTCTTCTTCGCGGTCTGGAGGGTCTTCTTCTCCTCATTGACCTCGTCAAAACGGGACTTCGGGACATAGCCCTTAAGTTCCTCCGCGGAAGCTGTGGCGGCCTTCTCGGCCAGCTCTGCTGAAATACCTAATGCGACAAATTCCTCTTTTTTCATCTTGTTTCTGCTCCTTTCGAAACGTTTGTTATCCCGGTTCAGTCCGGTGTTATCGTCTCTCCATTTTGCGTCCGGAGATACCAGAGGGACGATGGCCGCCTCCCGGATTCGAACCGGGATACGCGGGAGCGGAGGACCCATATGGTATGCGCTATCTCTCCCGGCCATATGCCATTGGCTTAAGCGGCACAAAAAAGCGCCCATCTCGTAGCAGTCAAGACAGGCGCATACAGTGTGGACAAGTTGTCCAGGCAACTGTTTAGCAAACGTATTCAGTTCTGCAGGATCAGTTCCGACTTTACTGACAGGAAAACCGGCGGCATCTGCCTGCCCATGATATACAGGTAAACCCGTCGGTCCTTGTTGATCTGTTCCAGTTCCTCCTCCGTCAACTCCCAGACGGTCTCTACTTCCAGGCTTCCATCCTGCCAGCTGGCGATCGTTGCCGGCAGATCGAAACAGCCCTCTGCCGTATAGGTGGCATTCGAACAATCAGTCCTGATCGGGGTCATGAGTCCTCCTTTTCTTCATGCTTTCTTTCCTCGATGGCTTCCCTGATCCTGCGGAGCTCGTCCCGGATGCTCTCCAGCACCAGGAGCAGTCGCTGTTCTGTCGTCATCTGTCCTCCTTTCAGTCATAATAAAACCGTTCGATCCGCTGGGGATGGGTTACTGAAACTATTGTTGAAAATAAACGCATCACATGATAATATAATTATAGGAATTGGTCCGTGTCGGCGGTAATTCTCCTCTTGGAGATGTGGCGTGGTATCAATTCCATTTTTTATTTATAGCCTTCTTGCAATTCTTACGATTTCATCCCCTCTTATAATCACCAATTCTGATACAAACTGTGTGTCTTGAGACCAAAAAACCTTGCTTATCTGGCTATCAACTTCTTCATCTGACAGATCTGTATTTGATATATCAACTATGTACTTTGTTGCTTGCCCTGGTTTCTTTTTAACTCGGTTAAATATTTTATTCTTGCCCGTTCCCGGCTCAAGCGTTTTGATATCAAATTCAACCCCATTAAATTCTATGTCTGCGGAATGAATGCCTTCTGGCTGATGGATTACTGGCCTCAGATATATTGGGCCGCCCACTTTCTTTGCCAATAATTCCGCAATACGTTTCTCTTTGGGATATGTTTTAAACTTTATGAAATGCCCATCTATTTCATGGAATTCACCATTAAAGAAGACCCTATCGATATTCTTTACCTCATGGCTTCCGGGAATCGCATCCGGGAACCATTCAGTATGAGATAATGTGTAGTAATTCGAATCATTAAAAAACGACCTAATCCCACTGTTTCCACTTGTTCTGCTGCCTCTAAAAAGACCTTGTCTAATTCTTGCAACAGTCTTTTCCTTTTGAGCATCTAATCTATACTCACGATCCAATACCTCCATTACCCGATCGGTGTATTTGCTCCGACCTAAACCAATTCTATTCTGAGTAAATGCCTCGGCCATGAATTCATCCGCATTTTCCATGGAGTATTTGCTGATCCGAACACTCTCAAGCCTTTCCTGTGCTTCCTTCAGTCTCTTGAAAGCTTCCATCTGCTCGGCAGGATCTGCGCTAAAGTCTGCCATGATCGGAGACTTCCGCAGCTCCTCGATCTCTGTCTCAATGCTCCGGATCTCATCCATGTACTCCTGGTACATGGCTTTGATTTCCTTACGGGCTTTGTTGGTGGACGTCCAGTCCATACCGATCAGGCTCTTACGGGTCTCCTGCATGTCCAAAAGGCCATGAGCAAATTCATGGGTTGCCACATACTGTGCTTCCATTCCCTCCGGGATCTTTACGCAGTATCCTTTATCAGACAGCTCACGGATGCGACTGATCATCTTCTCCGCGTCGCTACATTTGTGAGGATTGATTACCAGCACTTTCTGACCGATCGCGTCGTTGTGCTGCGTCTGTGCAAAGAAGTTTGCGCCAAAGGCTTCTTTCTTGTCTGCCACTTTGACCTGCGTAATGCCGGACATATACTCTTTTGACAGGTCTGAGATAGTGGTATTGAATGCCTCTGCCGTCTCTACAGAAACGCCAGTGTAGTCGGCCTTCACGTTATTGAGGGGATTATCCCTCAGCTGATCTGCGGGAACCAGGTTGAGCTCGTATTGTTCTCTCCTGCGGTCGTAGGCTTCGAGAAGAGAATCTGTTCCCTCCTGATTGATCCCAGTGATCAGTGCCTTTTCGGTCTCTTCTTTGCGTCCTATCTGACGCTCCCGCCATTTCTTACGGCGCGCCTCATAGATCTGCTGATCGTCCTTATCCAGACTGTACTCCGCCAGCCTCTCATACTTCTCCTGCTGCCTCTCAGCATACTGAAGCCGGTTTTCCTCCTTCTCCGCCTCAACAGCCTCCTTCACTTCTTTCTTGGTGACAGGATCCTCCTGCGGGCTGATGCCGGGGAAGTAAGTCGTGAATCCGTCCCTGCATCTTGGATGGAGGAATCCCGCTGCCATGGCCTCGCTCAGGAGCTCGTGCTTGCCGTCTGGTTTTCCTCCGGAGTAGACGTCGTCGATCAGGATCTTGCCAAGCCAGGGGATGCACTGCGGGCAGGCATGGCCGAAATTGCCATTCGTCATGGTGCCGCGGCGGTTGACAATGACCAGCTGCTCGCCCCATTCCTGACGCTTCTTGCCTTCACCCATGATGTAGGCCCGGCGCTCAGCAGTCCGGATGTACATGTCCGCGTAGTCGCTGATGGTGTGGCGGGCGCCGTTCCTGTACTGGATGGAATCAATTCCCTTTGCAAGGAAGTCCTTCGTTGCCATGTCCACAGCTTTTTCGACCGTACCTGCTCCGGTGTTGGCATACATCTGCGCGTCGAAGATGATCTTGCGGTACTGGTCATTGGTGCGGCGCAGGACTGCCTGCTCCGCCTTCTCCATGTCGCTGTGTGTAGCTTCCACAAGGGCTTCAAGCTTTCTGTCATTGACACGGAAAAAAGCATCTCCTGCGCCCTCTATGGAAGCCTGAGAGGGATTCTGGTACCGGGGACGGATGCGCTTGTCCTTGGAGATGGCATCGAGGATGTTCAACTCCTCGTCTTTCTGGCCGTTCTGGTGTGCGTGCCTGATCGCCTCCTCCATCTTTGCGTTAATACTGCTGAAACGTGGCCCGTACTCTTTCTGGTTGCGCCGGCGATACTCCTGCAGGTACTTCAGCTGCTCTACCTGCCACTGAGACCAGTCGAATCCCTCTTCCTCTTCTTCCTTGAGGTGACGTTTCAGGTTTCTCATCATGGATGCGATGAGCTCATTCTCGATCCGGGCAAAAGCCAGCTTCACATCATAATCTTCAAATGCCATTGCAGTAGACCTTTATACCTGCACGCCGGTAATAGTTGCGAGCCTTTTTGAGCTGCGTTCTGGTAAGCGGTTCGTTTCGCATCTCGTAATAGTCAATCCCTTTCCGGATCGCATAGATGCCGCAGGGGACTTTCTCACCGGCCAGCTCCAGAAGATCCTTTACCTGCTTCTCCGTCATCCTGTACACCCTCTTTGCGATCACGACTGTCGCCATTTTTGCCTCCTTTTTCCTGTCCCCCTGCCGGTGCGCCCTCTGCCGGCGCTCCTTCATCCAGGTCAAGGCCGTCGAGGTTCAAGGCAGGCTCTTCCATTTCCACGATGCCCTGCTCCGCCTTCAGGCGTGCGATCTCCGCATCCTTGTCCTCTCTGGTCCAGGTATCGCCGTACAGTTCCTCGACGGACTGTTCGATGGACATGACGCCGCCCTGCTTTGCTTTGACGATCACATCGACTGTGCTGCCGAAATCCGGCGAAGCATATTCCCCGAACTTGACAGCAACATCGTATTCCCCGGCGCTGGGCCCATGAATCAAATCATTTACCTTCATGATCCGCTCGACCAAGAGCGGAAGCGCATCGTTAAGCGCGTCGACGATCTTTCCGCGGACGTGCATCGTGACTTTCTCCTTCTCCCTCTGCGCTTCCGCGTTGTCTGTCTTTTTAAGGTCAATTCCCAGCGTCGCGGGGCTCATGATGCCCTGCAGGACAAGGTCCATGAAGGACGCATAGCTGTTCACATACGCCTCATAGCTGATCTGGGGCTGTGAGACGTCGATCTTGTCCTGTGCCCCTTCCGTTTTCGTCGTCCCCACGGCAATGAAATCATTGTCGAAGGGGTTCGCCTCGATCAGCCGGCCGGTGTTGGGATCCCTGGGGACCATGTCCTCGGGGATGTACCGCTTCACGCGCCCCATACGGACCGCGTCCAGCCATTGGCTGATCACTTCGTCGAGGGCGTCGAGGGCGTCCGTCTTCGCGTCGAACAGCGCTTTGCCGCGTCCCGGCCATTTCCCGCTGCGGAAGATGATCAGCGGGACGGCCATCATGAAGTCTCCGTTGAAGGTGGTGTCCTGTAATCCTGCGATCTCCTCCACCTCGGACAGCTCGACCTGCTTCCCGTCTTCGCTGAAAAGCCGGTACCGGACATATCCTATGCCGTACTCCTCTTCAAGCCTGTATTCCTTCTCCCCCTGCTTGTAAGGGGTATAGAACTTGACTGCCGTGACCTTCCTGCCCTTCATGACGAATTCCACGCTGTCAGCTTCGTAGAAAGCCACAATGGGATAGGGGCTGTCCTTATCAATGGAGATCTTGAAAGCGCCGTCAGCGGACGAGAGGGCGCCCGCAATGGCATCCCCGAGCACTCCGGAGAAGTCGCAGTCCTTCGCGATCTCCTCCCAGGTGTCCGCAATCGGGTGCGCATCGCCCGGTTCCCCGAAATCGATCCTGTCGAGGTCGGCCGTGATGATGTCTTTATAGCGGTCGACCACGATCGAGACGATCCCGCTGTGGATCTTCCTGACCTTCCCGTACGGGACAGACGCCCAGAAGCGTGCCGTGTCCGTATCCCTCACGGATGCCTGCCGGAAGAACTGCGTCAGTTCCGACGGGTCACCGCGGTACCACAGCTGGTTTCGCAGGACGTTCGCCCGGAATGACAGTGGCTCCTCGATCGTGATGCGCCTCTCTGAGGCGGGTTTGATCTTCAGGAGCTTAAATACAAAATCGCGAAACCAGCCCATTTTGGGTTCCTCCTTCGTCTCCTACTCGATTCCATGCAGGTCTCAGTCTCATAAAGGTTTCCTCTGGTGCCTACCGGTCCCGATTTTCTTCTCGTAAGGGAGCCATCCGTACTGGACAGCGTTGACCATGTGGTCGTTCCTGTCCTCTGGCTCGTTGTCCTTGTCCTCTTTCCAGCTGTATGTCTCCAACTCATGGATGTATGTCCTGCAGTGGTCAATCACATAAAAACACGGCTCGGAGCCTGCGTCCGCAAACCATCCGAGCTGTGCATTGATCCTGTCTATGATCTTCTCTTTTTTCCATGCGCCGATGAAATTGTAGATGCTGCCATAGATCCGCTTGTGCTTCAGGCACTCCGTAATAGTCGCCTGGTCAGCGGAATCTATGAATACATCCTTCGCGAAGCCCCATTCCTTCCTGTTGCGATCGAGGAAATCTATGAGTATCTTCACCGTATCCGACGGCGCGATCGGGACGGTCAGCTGGGCATTGTTGAATACCTTCTCATCCAGGACAACACAGCGCCCCCTGTTCGTGATCCCGAGGAACGCCATGGCGATCGTATCGGGTGACTGCTGGGAGTAGGCCGTGTCCACTGCTGCTGAGAAGTACAGGAACCGTTCCGCCTGACGGAGCTGCTCCCGCGTGAGCCTGCGGTCGGAATCTCTTGTTTTGAACTGCTCCGCCCAGGCTTTTGTCCGGACATGCTTCTTCGGGTCGAAGTTCGAGAAAACAAGGCCGGTCGCTTTCCCGCGCAGGCCCTGCACCTTGTTCTTCCAGATCTTCGTTCCGACAGGCACGGTGCTTATGATCTGCTCCCGCTTCTCCTTTGTCAGTCCATAGTTATCATCAAACGTAAAGAACCAGTGCACCCATCCCGGATGCGCTGGCTCCTTCAGTTCGTCCAGTATCTCCTGCGGCGTGTCCCTCTGCCACTGCCTGACCGGCCGGCACCGGTTGATAAACTCCTTGTAGACCGGCAGCTCCGGATCATCAGGGTTAAGTGTGCACAGGGTGTAATCGGCACGCATGACAGATTCACGGACAAAGTCCATGTTTGCCGTGTTCACCTCATCGATGTACAGGCATCCATATTGTCCGCCAAGGGCATCGCGCCATCTCTGCGCGTCACGATAACCCACGACAAAAATGATCCTGTCCCCGCCTGTCGCATGCACGATCAGGTGCGGCATGCGGTACTCTCCAGAGCCGTTTCCCCTATACTCCACGAGTTTCCCGAAATCATCCAGTATACCAAGGTCTTTCTGGATGATGTTCTTCTCGGCCGTGCCGGTATCGTCTGCGGCCAGAATGTGGAGTTTCTTCTTTGACATCCATACCTTCAGGATGAACTTATACAGTCCGACGGTAGTCTTTCCGCTGGCTGTTGTCCCCTCCATGCATTCGAACGCCGCCTGATTTGCCAGGAACGCTTTATACTTTGGGGAAATCAGGAGTTTCTCACTACTCATCTCCTCCCATGTCCTTCAGCTGACGCAGAACCTCGTCAACCTTCTTCTGGTCCTCCTCAATGCCGCCGATCGTCACATCGCGCTTGTCGCGCCATTCTTCAGGCTTACGGTTCTTGAGCCAGAAGATCGCCGCAGTAACATCCGGAGTCACTTCTTCCTCCGTCTCCTTCGTCACGACCATTTCCCGCTTCCCGGTTTTCCGGTTCAGGCGGAGCTCCCTGGTCTGCTTCTTCACCCGGTACCCGACCGCCCGTCTGTACAGGGCGCTCTCCACTTCCCGGTCTGCTACGTCTTTGCCCTTTTTTAGGGCGTTACAAATGTCACCATACTTTTCGCACCACACATACAGTGTTTTCCGGGAAATTCCCATATTGCGGGACACCTGCTCATCTGTCAGCCCGTCCCTTGCCCAGCCTTCAATCAGGAGCAGTCCTTCTTTGGTCCTCCAGCGTTCATATCTGCCCTTCGCCATCAGGATCACCTCCTGCCGTTGCGCCATCTGCCGGCGCTGCTAATTCCAGGCCTACCTCTGCCCAGAAAATGCCATACTTCCTCACGATCGTACTGAAGTCATTTATATCATGCGGATTGGTCGTGAATTCTCCCTTGTCGTTCATGCCAATATGGAGCAGCTCGTGGTAGAGCAGCACGTCCATCTCCGCGTCCGTGAAGCCTTCTGTGTTCACTTCGTAGATCACAATCAGGAAGTCGTATGGCATCAGGACCTTGAAGAGGTTCGGAACCTTGACACACTGCCCGCATACCGGCCTGCGGTGGCTCTTTTTCTCTTTGTCGGATGCCAGGTAAGCAATGCGCACTCCTTCGTTCTCGATCCACGCAAGATCAGCGTGCTCGCTGATCACACGCTTAGCGCGTTCTTCATATTCCGGTGCGATGATCACATTCTCAGTCATGTCTGCCTTCTTCCTGCCCCTTCTGCCTTCTGTGCATATTACGAGCACGAAAAGAGCCGGCCCGCTGTCAGGGGAACGGTTCTGACAGCTGCCGACTCTTTCTTTGCCCAAAAGGAAATGGGATTCATATGGTTGGGCTCCCACATACGAGCTCCACTATTATTATAAACCGAAAAAACCGAAAAAAACGAAAATTTTTCATAAAGCGTTCTATACTAATTAAGTCGCTGATTATTTGTTAAATTGACAGACTATTTATAAACACTTTTTCAGCGAATCTTCATAAGTTTAAAATACCTGTCCCGGATCGCGACACGAGGGTAGTCCTCATTGTTTCCGTATCCGATGCTGGCCGCTACGGCCCGCCATGTCCTGCCCTTGCGGTAATAGAGGTCGAAGACCATGCGGGTCTGATCGTCTTTTATATCATCGATCCAATTATCCACAGCCTCAACCTGCTTTTTCTTTTTCCGCAGCCTGGCGCGCAACTGATCGTACCGGACAGTCCCTGCTCCCGTGATCACGCGGGTATGTGCGTAGCCGCTGCGGTAGTCTTTTACCGTGTCAGAGACAACTTCCTTTTTAGCCTCATGAAGCTCAGCCTCGAGATATGGTATCGCTCTTTTGTTCTTCCTGTAGTCTTTGAGCATTACCCTCGTAATCTTCATTCCCTGTCCCTCTCATTAGTCTGCGATGTTACCCATTACTTTGAGCTGGTTCACGATAAATCCAAGGGAAAGGACCTGTTCCGACATCCTGTACCAGTTCTTTTCAGTGAGGCTCTGCCTGATCTCTTCCAACTTTTCCTCTACGTCAGAAACTGCCCGGTCATATTCTGCCTTCCTGTTGTACTCCGGCAGGACTGCATCCTCCCCCTGATTTTCTCTTTTTATCCTGTTCTTTTGCGCCGGCGCAATTGCTTCCGGTTCCTTTTTCTCTGCTTCTGAGCATCCCTCTACCGTGTCTTCTTCTGTCTCTATTTGCTGAGCCGGCCTTTCTGACGCCCTTTCCGGTTCTCTGCTCTCTTCAACAGCCTCTGCCCCCGGCAGATTCCCGGAAACCGGCTGAGGTTTCGGTGTATCCGGTTTCTGCTCCTGAACCTGCTGAGGTTCCTGTGTTTCCGGTTCCTGCGCTAGAGCTGTCCGGGTTTCCGTGATTTCTGCTTCTTTGGTCTCGGACTCTGGTTCCGGAACCGGCTCCTCAAAGTAGTTTGCGTAGGTGTCCGCACCGGCCGAGCCCGCAAATACTCCGTCGATCAGATCTCGGAACTCTTCCCAAGTGTATGTGACTGTCTCCCCGCCGAATTTCTTTGTCTTGACATTCTCTGGGTAGAAGAACAGCATATACATGCCTTTGCGGAAGACCTTGTTCCCGGAAGGGTTCAGGATGTCCTTTGTGACCTGTCCGCTGCCGTCATACAGCATGTTGAGTTCTTCCCTGTTATCCCGGAAATAGCTTTCCAGCAGGCTCCTGATGTCGTCCGCTATGCCCTTCGCCGGCTCCTGCTTGTTGAACTGTTTCAACTCCCTCACATCCGCCCTTGATGTCTCAGGCGTGACCAGCTCAAGGTCTTGTTCGGGAAGCCCGAGGAGTTCGCCCATGATACTCTGTTTGAACCCGATGAACTGTGGATCCAGACGTTCGGAGTATCCGCCCAGGCTGAAGCGCTCGTTGATAGCCATAAACCTGCTGACGGTCGATGCGTTCAAGCCGTACTCTGCTTTGGCAAATTCAGCGGGGGGCTTGTAACCATCCTGCTCGTAGCCTCTGCTTTCTTCGATCCTGCGCAGGCAGTACCCCACACGGATAAATCCTGTCTTCAGGTTGCTCAGCTCCCTCTCAAGCGACTGCTTCATTTCGAGCCAGTCATTCAATGTCATCTGCATGTATTCCATATCTGCTCCTTACATTGCTTCGATCAGGTCCGCTTCCAGGACATCGACCAGAAGCTTTCCGGCCAGCGCGCCGCGCCATACTTTTTCCTGCTTGTCTCGCAATTCCTGATATTCCCTAATGCGCGTCTGCCGGCTGACCTCTGCCAGTCTCCTGTCCTCCTCGCCGATCCGGTCCCTGACCACCCGCTGCCACTCCCGAATGAAAGGGCTGTACTCTTTCACGTCCTCTTTATTCTGGTTGTTTCCTGTGGTCCGCTGCTGGCGGATGGTGCCGCCGGGCTCGATCTCGAGAGTGTAGTAAGGTGTATCCTTCTGCGAAGATCTCCGGAGGAATACCAGATAGGTGATGTGGTTCTGGATGCGGTCAAAGTATCTGTCAGTGGTGTCGATGCAATGGCCGAGTGCACGGCCTTCATGAATGATGTCGATCACGTCAGCCGGAACCACTATGCTGAAGTCTTTGCCGTCATAGGTGTATTTGTCACGGATGGAATCCATGATCTTCTCCACGTCAGGGAATTTCTCCAGGATGCCCTCCGCCTTCCATTTCAGTTCCTCATGCTGCGCGTTCTTCACGCATGCGTCGTGTGCCGCTTTCAGATCCTTCGGCTTGTAAAACATTTCATGGGAAAGGTTGAGCCTCTGCTTCTTTGCCATGTCCAAATAGTCGACCCATTCGCTTATGATCTGCCGGCGCGATTCCTTCTGCAGCTTTGACTGCTTCCTGATGTAATTTGCAAAGACATCCGGGGACTTCACGTATGACAGGATCCTCCACACTTCATCGTCGTTACAGTGGATCCCGTGTTTCCCGAGTTCGATAATGTTGGCCTGCGAGATCTTCTTTCCGATCCGCTGCTCATACTGGAGCCAGCCCAGGGCATTCAGACCACCGTCCATCTGGCGGAGGCGGTTCACCCTGTCATGGGTGAGCCGGAGCACTTCCTGCGACGTCGTCCCGTCTATATTCATCTTGGTTTCGGAAAGCGGATACATGTACGTCATCATCTCTGCGGCAAGCCTGTAAAAGCCGCCTTTGATGATGTATTCCATGCATTGCATCCCGTGGTATTGGACGATCATGTGGTTGACGTTGAATTTCACGCCCTTCTCCGCGAGGATGCCCATGCCGCTGTGCGTGAGTGTTTCCGGCCAGCACTGCGCCATCTCCGGCAACGTTCCCGGATACAGATATCCTGACGTCATCCGACGGCTCCGGGCATTCGCGTCCCTGAAGCGGGGCGTGCCGTCACTGTGGACGCCGTCTTCGTAATAGACCGTGCCCCATGTTTTTCCGTTCGGGACGATCGCCCGGATCTGCTCGTCGATCTTGACCTGTGAGACGTGCTCCGGCGTCCATGTGCAGCGCGCCCTGAAGTGCCGTTCGACCCACCTTCCATGTACGCTGCACGGCTGCAGAAGGTAGAGGGCTGTCTCCGCGCTGTGCTCCGCCTTCTTGTACGTCGCCTTTACCGTCTTTCCGCATTTTGGGCATACTTTCATTCCGAGGCCCATGGATTTCTTCTGGCGCCACCTTTTCCCGCAAGCCGTGCAGGTGATCCTTGTCATCTTTGCCAGCTTTTCCTGGAAGAGGTGCCGGATCCCGAACACGTCCTCATGGATCCATCGATAAAAGTCCTGCGGTATGTCCGGGATGACCGCTGCCATCATGGTGTCGATGCGGGTCTGTTTGTTCGCCAGCTGACGGTAGCGCCTTTCGGCCATGATGTCGTGCTCCCAGTACATGATATCCTGTCCCAGATACCCCTTCACTGCCTCCTTGTCCTCGTCCGTGTCATAGCACCAATCTATGCAGTCGCAGCCCCAGTTGGTCTCTGAGTAATTCGGTTGGGCTCCTGACACTATATTCGCCACATTCTGCAGGATAAGCTGCTTCCAGTCTCCTGTCTCCATGATCAGCACCCTGTGGCTGTCCGCGCGTTTATCGGCAAAATACCGGGCTTTCAGCATCCCGTCCCGGAAGACGTCTATATTCAGGATATCGCTCTCTTCTGTCGGCCAGATGATCTGTGCCTTTGCGATGACATGGATCTCTTTCGTGCCACGCCACCATTTACCGCCGTCATACCTGGTCGTGTACTCCGGAGGCTCGCACGGTTCAGAGCGCAGTACCTGCGATTTACGCATCCTCCATCACCTCCTCCCCGTATACGTTATACATGACACCGGCCTTGTGGGCCGCGGTGCCGATCGTAAACACATTGCCTGCAAAGATCTGTCCCCGCGAGTCTTCTTTCAGAAGGCCTACGACATCGCCGTCCTCTCCCATAGCCATGGGCTCCAGACATCTCACGATGACAAAATGGTTCCTCCCGGCTTTTGCCGGCTTCCCGCTCACATGCGAGTTGATCCGCATATGCGGGTGATGGATCATGTAACTGCATGCCTCTGCCACAAATTCCTCGAGCGTCAACTGCCTCACAAGCCGGATCCGCGTACAGGATATCTTGGAATCGACCCTGTCTTCATCGATATCGCCCGCCACCTCCACGATCCAGCACTGCGAGCTATCCCAGTCCGGATAATATGACAGGCAGTCAAGAGGGTTCTTCGCGCAGTGAAAACCATTCCGTACACAGTTGGCTTCCTGCTCCTCTGCCCATTCCCCCGGAATGTACTGATAGCACCCTCTGCCCCTTGTGCATGTAAGATCCTTGTTGAACATCTTGTATGCATATTCGGCCATATCACACCTCCTGCAGGTAATACTCACGGATCAGCTGACGGGCAGTCCCCATGTTGGGGATCCCGATCCTGGTGTACTGCAGGTATCTCGGCTGTATCCCGTAGGCACTCAGGTTAATGTTCTGTTTCTTGATTTGTTCTTCAGCTGATTTCAGGACTGCGGCGTCCACTTTTTTCTGGTTTGTCAGAGACCAAACGAGCAGCGTCCCGAGACAGTCCTTCAGGTTCTTGCCCTTCTTCCGGACGGCCGCTGCCATTGCCTCGCTCTCCATGCACTGTGCCTGGATGTAGTCCAGCCAATCTTCCATGACACCGACCATAACGATCCCCTGCTCCTCTATCTCCAGTTTTCCGATAGCCGCCGTCAGCCTGTCACACAGTTCCGGCAGTTCCGCCTCGCAGTAGGCGTCTGCGTATTCTGAGGGGATCCCGTTTTCTGCCGCGAGGGCCCGTATCCCTTCAAAATCCGCGGTGTTAAATAGTTCTTCCGCCTTTCGGTTAATCTCCGACGCGGAGTCAAATTCTCCATACTTCTCATACATAATCTTCCCTTTTCCTTTCTGCGGTTCTTTACAAATATTTCTTGTATCCTGTGCGAAAATACCTTGATTACAGGTATGAGCGTCCGATCAGCCGTATGAACTCATCCCTGCTGTGGTATTCCTCATATCTGCGCTGCGCCTCCCTCTGCAGGCTCCTTCTTGTTTCCATATCCGTGTGCGCGGATAAAGCGCTGAACTCGTGGTGCTGCGGGCAGAGCCACACAAAGAAGCCCTCTGCTTCGCTGATCCTGCGCAGGGCCGTCCCCTCGAATATGTGATGCTTGTGCAGGCCCGTCTTTTCCCGGAAGTCCTCCAGACGCTTCATACAGAGCCAGCACCTGCGCCGGTCGCTGTCACCCTGCAGGATGCTGTGTCTGGCATGTACGCTCTGTCTCTTCCTGACCGGCGCCTTTGGATACATGAGCTGCGAGGCGATTTTTCCCCTGCTGCTCATGCCCATACCTCCAGAAGGGATTCAGGATCGTCGTTTCCCGGCTCGAACGGTTTCAGGCCGCAGTATATGCGCAGCCACTCTCTGACTTCCGCTGTCGCTTCTTTTGTCGCCACGACAATATCGACATGCTCCTGTTCCGCCGGATGCGCCTGTTTTGCCATAATCTGGAAGTACATGCACTTCATCAGGTGAGGCGTCCCTGTTCTATCCCTCAGGATCATCCATGATCTCCGTAGCGCCGCCCACTTTACGCTGCTCAGTTCTCCGAATTTTTCCCTTACGGCATCTGTTATCTCTTTATGCACTGGTTTCTGCATTTCTTCTTTCCTTCCCTCGCCCGCTGGAGCTTCCGTATCTGCACCGGCTTCATCCTGTGATCTGCCCTCTGCTTCTGGATCCTCCGCAGGGTATAAGTCCTGTATGGATATCCGTCTGCGTTCATCCCCTCATAACAGGAGTCTTTGTCAAGATACCAGCCCTTCGGCACGCGGGGCTTGTCCGTCATTCGATGGCCGCTGATCACCTTGTCTTCTCCGGGTACTTTGTGGATATTCCGGGAATGGCTCCAGTTCGACTCCGTGATGCGGTCACAGGTGATCGGGGCCTTGGATATGTATTCCCCTATATCCTTTCCCTGGTCCCTGAGATCCTGTAGGTACTGTACGTAGACGCCGCCATACTGGCGCCAGAAGTCCTTGATCAGGAACTCAGCGCCCTCGATCCGGTTCACGATCAGGTGGATGTGCCAGCCCCCTTTCGGACCGACTTCGATATTCCGCATCCAGAAAAGCTCATAATAGCGCTTGGCATATTCCCGTTTCAGGTGTGTATAGAGCTTTTTAAACATGCTCTTTGCCTCTTCCATGTCTGCCGGCCGGCATTCCTTCCGGAAGGTCAGCGTCAGGACCAGGTCGTCCTCATTGAAATACTCCTCCACCATGCGGGCAGCTTCCCGCTGCTTCCGGCGCTGGTTGTTCCTGGCTACCCTTTCCGGTGTCTGTTCGGTCTTAGGCCTTCTCGGCTTATGCCCTCCCGGGCATTTCGCTGAGTTGAACTCCTGGACCTCGATCGTGTTCCGCATCCGGAACTTCCGCCTGATATGCATTCCCTTTCCCTTTGTTTAAGCTCTAAGTTTAATCAACTTATGGACTGGTAAAACGCGCATGATCCGCGGAAAAATGCGCGTTCCGGTTCCCTTGCATGGTGTTTTCCATCCTTATAAAATTTCCAGGCGCAAATACGCCTGGCTTAGACATGCACTCTATTGTTCGGTGTTCCTCTTCCGGAACCTTTCAGCATCCGGGCATGTGGCGAAGTGCGAGGCGTTTCCTGATGCTACTTCCGGATCCGGATCTAGGACATCCCTGCTTTTCGGAACCGGTGTACCGCGCATTGTGTGCCCATCGTTCATGATATAAAGCTTCTCTCCGTTCCGGTCCGGATAAAACCTCTCCGTTTTCATGTCAACCGGCATCATTTTCCCGTTCTCTGTGCGGATCCACATGATCGCTGCCCCGCAGCTCCTGCATTTTCCGAATCTGCTCCGCATGCCTGATCTGTAATAGCTTCCCATTCTCTTCCTCCTATTTGATGTCGTCTTCATAATTCCTAATGTCCAGATTGGCAGGTATCCCCCGCATGCTCTCCAGTACGGCTATGACTGCCCTTCGGCTTACGGCATCCCCGTCACGGAACCCGTCAATGTCCATCATTTTCCTGACCAGTTCAACTGCTTCCTTTTGGCTGATCAGTTTGTCCATGGTCCTCCTCTCCGGGCGGCCAGCTCCGCACCGCCCTAAGCCTTTTATTGTTTGTGCGCAGATACTTCCTGTGGAGCTGTTTGAGGACAAGCCGACCAGCCCTGCCGGCCTGCGGGTTAATGATGCTGCAATGTGGGTTATCCCATCATGCGGACAAGGAAGAAGAATGGTGGAATCCCCTGTCCCCATGCCGGGCTGTTTACTCTATTCGTCCGGAAACAAATGAACTCCCCATCCCCTGATTCCGTTTTCTTCCGCCCATGCATAAAAATCCATCCGGAGAGCATGCCAGTATTCCTGTATCATCGGATATCCATAACGGAAAGCCTGGAAGACCTTCATGGCGTCGTCCCATGTGACTCCGATCTGCGCAGCGCAGTAATCGTTAAAATATGCCGCTTTCACAGTTTTCTGCATGTACTTGTCGAACCTCCGGTAAACCGGCACCATGTCGATCTCATGCAGGAATCCCTTTCCCCGCGGTATCCTGTGCCTTCTGTTTTTCCTGATCCTGTTCTTTGTCGACTGTTTCATATGCTTCCTCCGAGATCCTCAGCAGATCTTCCTCCAATGATTCGTCATAAGCATTTTGGTTTTCGAAGCTTGTGAACGAATTGGCCTTCACTGCTGCAGTCCTGCCCGTTTCCTGCGCTGTCTCCAGTTCCTCAATATCCTCGTCAATGTTGTTGATCCAGGTGGCCAGCGCTTTCTTCCAGTCCTTCATCGGTCTGCCGTTCGCAAGCCTCCAGGTCTTCCCATCACGCATATAGAATCGTCTGAATCTCTTCGCAATACCCTCCGGTTTCTGGCGTGCTGCCTTTTCGTATCCATTCTCGAGGATGCATTTGATAATATCCTCATCCGTCGGAGGGACAAAAGCCTTTGCCGCCTTCGCTTTTGTCTTGGATGTAGCTTTCGCCTTCCTTGCTGTTTCTGCCAGTTTCCGGTCCTCTTCCGCCTGTTTTCTACCCCACTCATCCAGCGCCAGTTTCGTCTTCTCCACAGCTTGCTTCATGCTGGCGGAGGCAACCTTAAGTACGCCAACCTCTGCCTTCAATCCCGCCACGTCCTTACAGAGATCTTCGACTTTCCCGGAAGAGGCCTGCCATGCAGATCTGATCCGCCTGTAGTCTTCATCCCTTGCCTGCGGCGAGTCATAGCTGGAAGCGACCGGCTTTTCCACATCCGCGATATAGATATATATCTTGTACAGGGCAAATCCATTTTTATCCTTCTGGTCCGTCGGGCAGAGCATCCGGATATCCTTTTCCTGGCAGGTGATCTCCGGGATCCCCTTTGTGCTGATCATTCCACTTTCCTTTCCGGCATCTTCTGCATATATGTCTGGTTCCTTAGATCTGTCTCCAGAAGGCACACACCATGGCGGTGATGCTGCCGGGATGGTGTTTCTTTTGACGGATCTGCAGGTCTCTGCTTCCTGGTCCTTCTGCCTGCTGCTTCTGCGACCGCCCACAGGACACGCATCTCGGCGATATCCCGCAGCACGCAGACGATCAGCGCAACTCCCATCAACAGGATGATCGCTATCCCGGCACGTATCATCCAAACAGGCAGCAAGTTGTCTCTGCTCATATTTAAAGTTGCCATCTCAACCTCCTCAAAGTCCTCTGTTCCGGTTCTTCCAGGAGCTCAGGCTGTGCGTCTTCGACCTCCCGCAGCTCCGCTTCCGTTATACCGATATGTTCTCTCAGTAATGTCCTCCTGCTGAGGGCCGTGCC
Source organism: Lachnospiraceae bacterium (assembly GCA_045113775.1). GTDB lineage: Bacteria > Bacillota > Clostridia > Lachnospirales > Lachnospiraceae > CAG-791. The sequence goes on from JBGUJH010000014.1 coordinate 35,238, forward strand.
CAGCAGGTCCCCTCTTTCCGGCTCCCCACGAGCTGATACAAGCCTCTGCAGCAATGCTCCATACTGCTCCATATACTCCTGCCTTGTCGGGATCGGGTCCAGGTAGTTAGGGCATTCATTCCTGAACCTGCCTCCCGGACAGTTCTGTTTTCTCCTGCATGCTATGCACTTGCCGACAGGTGCATACCCTGTCCTGTGGCGCTCACGTACCTCATCGAGCCAGTCCATCCTGTTTCCTCGGTTTGAAATTGTACTTTGTGGCTTCCTTCAACAGCTCCGCATACGCGACGTGCTCCGGATCCGGCCCCTTGTACTGCCTTGTCGGTTCTCCTCGGTAAGGTAACTTCGCGGGATCACACTTCAGGCGGGCTTTAACCTTATTCGCTCTTGGTTTCTCCCTGACCAGGATGTAGCCGTTTTCCCCATTACCACATCCATCCGTCCCGGTTTTACATTTCATTTTTTTATACCTGCATGCAAGGCATTCCCCGCGCATGTACCGGCTGACGGTCCTGCCGCATTCCTTACATTTCATGTCTCTCCTGTTCCGGTTTCCCCAGCCTGCACAGCTTCACGATCCGCGCAGCCATCTCCTCGGTGATTTCTTTCATCCCTCCGGCCTTCCGGATCCACGCGGCGGCCTTCCGGTTTACTTTCTCACCGCTGACCGCCGCGAGGAGGATGTCCCTGTTTGTCATTTACACCCCCTTACATTGCATCCAGATACTGGTCCGTCTTCCGGAGGTCGTACAGCGTTTTCTTCCCCTGAACACCGACAATCGCGCCGGCTTCTTTGCCAAACTCCCTCGCCGCCTGTTTACACATCCCCAGGTACTGTGCGTATCCGTTGATGTCCACAACCCGGGGATGAATCACGACGATTGTCGTGCGTCCCACCTTCGCTTCAGAAGCGTGCCTGTCTTCACACCCTTCTGCCTCTTCTCTGTTCAGGTAGGTCTTTCCGCAGACCCCGCACCTGTAAACGCGTGCATTGATCTCTGTTACCATGGTGACCTCCTTTCCTTATATCGATGCTCAGAAGACATCCAACTCTTTTATTCCGATATCCCAGATGACCGCCTTTTCGATCTCTTCATTCTTTTTCAGAAGCTCGTCGACAAGCTTCTCCGCCATGTCCAGGGCCTCCCGGATCGTACCTGCCTTGAAGTCAGTCCTGTAATCCTCTGTTCGGCCATCCTTGAACCTGACTGCGTAATCAACTACCCAGTTCTTCATCTTTGTCCTCCTGTTCTTCATCTGGATTGTCCTTCCTGGCTGTGATGTCCACTGCCTTCTGACTGTCGATGTCCAGGAAGATCACCGGATACTCTTCATCAGTGATCAGCCCCAGCCTGTCGATCACGAATCCGTATTTTGTATCCTGGTGGCAGTCGATGACGTTGATGTGGACTTCTGTGTCCTCCGGGAAGCCCTGGAGATATTCGATCAGTTCCTTGGCCATAAACACGTCTCTGTTTTCAGCCTTCATCCAAGTATTCCTCCATCTTTCCTTCGAAGATCTTCTTCTCTTTGAGCATGTCCTTTTCTTCGACTCCGTCACCCTCGAGGGCTTTTTTGATCTGATCTATTGCCTTGCCGGCAAGCATCACTCTATCGAATGTCGTTCTGCCCATCTGGTTGATGATGGAGCCGATTCCGGTTCCAGCTGCAAGCGCTGCGGCATGAGGCGAAGATTTTCCAAGCATCAGCGCTGCGCAGTCCGCGTCATGGCCAGCCGGGTCAATGACGATCGCGATGACTGCCTTCCCTTCCATGTCCAGATTGTTAGTTCCATTGTTCAGATTCAGCTTTACCATTTAATCCTCCTTTTCTCCCGCTCACTTCGGGCGGGGCACACTTGCGTTTTATGCAAGTTTTTCCTTAAAAAAAATCCGTCCAATATCCTCTCCGCTCAAGGAAAGTACAGCTGCCAGCCTCTCGATAACCGGAGCTGACGGTTTTGTCTTTCCGTTTAAAACAGAGCTTATTGTGTTTCTATCTACTCCGGACGCTTCAGCAAGGCTTACTACAGTAACGAGCTTCGCATCAATCATAGCCTTCCTGAGTTCCTGAGTATCAACCGTATACGACATCTTAACACCTCCTTCCTTTTTGGAATCTTGCATTTTATGCAAGTTCATAGTATCACGCTGTGTTTTACTGTGTCAAGCGTTTTGCGAAAGTTTTACTGCAATTTGACGTATTTTTCTTGCATTATCTGCAAACCAAATATATAATCTTCCTATCTGGTGAGGTAATTGGAAAAGAGGTCGATTATGGGAAATAGGATAAAAGATTTAAGGACGGCAAATGAAATGACTCTTCTTCAGCTTGCAAAGCGCATTGGAGTTTCAGAGTCTACCGTACAAAGATACGAGTCTGGAAATATTAAGAATCTGAAATATGAAACAATGATAACTTTATCTAATATCTTTGGGTGCTCTCCACAATACCTCATGGGCTGGGACGATGCCTCCATCCCCTCCTACCCCAACATCCGCCCGATCGCCAAGAAGCGCTTTCCTGTCCTCGGCTCCATCGCCTGCGGCAAGCCTATATACATGGATGAAGAGAAGGAAGTCTATGTGGACGCCACCACGGATGTAAAGGCCGACTTCATCCTGATCGCTAAGGGTGACTCCATGACCGGGGCCCGGATCAATGATGGAGATCTCGTTTTCGTCCGCCAGCAGCCGGAAGTGGAGAATGGAGATATAGCTGTGGTCGCGATCGACGACGAGGCTACCCTGAAGCGGTTCTACAAGTACAACGACATGATTCTGCTCAAGGCAGAGAATCCTGACTACAAAGATATGGTATTTACCCCAGAGGACCACAAAGAAGTCCGCGTGCTGGGCAAGGCCGTGGCATTCCAGAGTGATGTGAGATAGGAGGATAAGCTGAAATAGACTACACAATATCATTTTTGTGCAAAATCAATAAATAATGGTGATTATTACCAATTATCATTATAAATTTTTGTCAATAATACCATTTAGAAATTTCTCAGTTTCTATTGACACCAAACGGTTATCCGAGTAAAATAACAGAACCAACAAGATAGTTGGTTTGATTCAGAACGAACTCGGGTGTCCTTCGGGCCCCGGGTCTTTTTTTTGGAGGAATAGATGCCAGATAAGCCTTTCAAAACTCACGATGAACAAATTCTTATTCTCGAATCAAGAGGAATTGACTTCTCAAACCCCAAAAGCAAAGGATTTGCAAAAAGCAGGCTTCAGCATATTGGATACTACGCCCTGATTAATGGCTACAACAAACTTTTTCTATCTTCAAAGTTTCCGGAAGATCAGTATAAACCCGGAACCACCATAGAGGAGATCTACTCACTCTATTGTTTTGATAAAGAGCTGAGGTCTGCTCTACTTGAACATATTTTGTCTTTTGAGACAAATATTAAAACATTAATCGCCTATTACTTCTCAGAAAGCTATGGACATGAGAATTACATGCTGATGAACAATTTCGACACCAACAAACAGGATGCATATACAAAAATAACGAAAGTAATTTCGGATTACCACAACCAAATTGCATCACGTTCTTCTGATCCATCTATCTTACACTATCTAAAAACATATGGTTACATTCCTTTATGGGTTGCAAACAGCGTATTAACCTTTGGACAGATAAGTAAGTTTTATGCCATTATGAAGCAGCAGGATCGGCAAAAAATCTCTAAAGTTTTTCATCTGCAGGATTCCGAATTGGAAAATATTCTGTATTACTTATCTTCGGTCAGAAACTTCTGTGCCCATGGTGACAGAATGTATTGTTACCGTTCAAAAAAACCGTTAATCAATCTAAAGATTCATAGCCAATTATCTATCCCTAAACTAGCTTCCGGGGAATACCAATACGGGAAAAGAGATTTGTTTGCAGCTATGATTGCTCTAAAATATGTAATTTCCAATCGTGCTTACAAAAAGCTTATTAAAAGTATCAAAGATTCCTGCAATAAGTATGCTCCAAAGTTTAGTGTTATATCGATAGACGATGTCCTTTCAGAAATGGGATTTCCACAAGATTGGGATACATCATTAACCACATAGTTTTAAAAAAGCCGCCCGGCCTGCTGCAACAGGTCGGACGGCTGATACTATAGCCCCGAAGGAATATAGCTGTACATCTGTTCAAGTATACTCCTCTGGGGCTTAATAATCCATACCTTTAAGAGGAGGTGATTTTATGCCGGCAAAAGACAGCACACTCCCTAAGGGCGTCACACTCCGCAAGGATGGCCGTTATATGTGGCGTTGTAAGTATGAGGGGAAACAGTACAGCGGCTATGAGAAGACCGCCAAAGAAGCCGAGAAGGCGCTCCGAAACAAGAAGTATGAATTGGAGCATGGGATCTATGCCAAGACCACACGCCTTAACATGGACACCTGGTTTGAGACATGGATTACAAACTATCGGACCAACTGTAAACCGACCACGATAGAGATCTACCGGAAGACGTATAAACGGTACATTTCCCCCGAATTCGGAAAAAAACAGCTGAAGGCACTGAAGCCAGAACAGATCCAGAAATTTTTGAACCGCATGGCCAACACATACAGCAAGAGTGTGTTCGGGAATATCAACTTCCTGCTTTACGATCTGCTGGATCAGGCAGTGAAGAATCAGCTCCTTGTGCAGAATCCCATGCAGTACACGACGAGGCCGGCGACAAAGAAGAGGGAAAAGCGCAAGGCACTCTCCCGATCAGAAACAACTGCCTTCCTTGCCGCTGCCGAAAGCAGCTACTATTATGATATGTTCCGGCTCTCCACCTTGACCGGTCTCCGGATCGGTGAAGTCACAGGTCTGCAATGGCAGGATGTGGACCTGAAAAAGAAAGAGATTCATGTACAGCATACGCTTGCCTGGATCACTGGCAAGGGGTACTTCCTCCAGGAGCCAAAGAGTGAAAACAGCCAAAGGACCATTCCTCTGCCTGATAAAGCTGTGAGCCTCCTCCGTGCCCGGAAAATCGCTCAGGGAAAGCATCGTCTCGCTTATGGCGAATACTGGCAGCCTCTGCCCAGTCTTCCAAATCTGGTCTTTACGACACGTTATGGCACACCTATCGACGGCAATAATATCCGGAGAGAAATGCGCATCATACTCGCCGGGATGAAGGAAAAGGGGACTGACATCACATGGGCATCCTTCCACACGCTCAGGCACACCTTCGCCACCAGATGCATCGAAGAGGGAATGAAGCCCAAGACCCTGCAGCACATCCTCGGACACGCCACTTTGGCAATCACGATGGATCTATATTGTGATGTCATGGAGGACACCAAACGCGAGGAAATGGCCAAAATCGCAGACGCACTCTGACACACCTTTTGACACACCTTTGATGAAAAAGGATGCTTTCTATTGAGAACACACCCCCTGCTTTTATGCCGGTCTGACACGGAGCATAACGTCACAGAACGGTCTGAAGAAATTCTACATCTTCCAGGTCGTGGAGGAGAAATGAACCGGATCATTTCCGAGGCGCAAAACACAAAAACAGGAGATCCCCATGCATCACTATGTCTATCTGGTCAATAAATTCAACCTGAAAGAAAATACAGATGAAATGATCCGGAGACTGAAAGAAGTCTCGGATGAATACGGCCGCGACTACGAAATCATCGTCAATGAGACCCCTGAGGATGCGGACGCCGTCATGTCCCGCTTTCAGGATACAGAGTATATCATCACGGCGATTGGAGGAGACGGCTCGATCAACCGCCTGCTGAATGACCTGACCGGCACAAAAAATATTCTCGCTTTCATTCCCGCCGGCACAGGAAACGACTTTGTCCGCACCTGCATGAACAACATGGAAAACGGCATTCACGACATAGACCTCATACGGGTCAACGACCGTTAC
>JBGUJH010000015.1:0-35438 GCA_045113775.1 Lachnospiraceae bacterium
GGGGTCTCCGTTCTTATACAGCTTGAATACTACGGATGCTCCCGCAGGGGCTGAAGGTGACCACGCCTTCTTCGCGCTGATCTCTACTTTATTCTGCGTGTTGGTGATCGTTCCGCCGTCTGCTGCAGACTCCGGTGATGCCGTATAACCGACATAACCGGTCGTCTCTTTAACGGTATACTCAATCTCTGTCTCCCCGTCATACTTCGGAAGATCCTTGAACGTTGCCTTCCAGGCTTCGCTCTCACCGTTCTCATCCACTGTTCCGTCCAAGGTGACCGTCTTGTCAGTGGGATCTCCGTTCTCGCACAGCGTAAATACTACAGAAGCTCCCGCAGGGACGGAAGGTGACCAGCTCTTTGCCGCAGAAATATCTACAGTCTCCTCTTCCTCTTCCTTCTTATTAGTGATACTACCAAATTCAAAGACAGATTCGAGATCGCCTTTAACAGGTGTTCCATTAACAGTTACTTCAACAGTAATACTATCCAGATTGTTTTCACTATAATTCTTTGCTTTTACAACGACATGTACTAATTCTGTTGAATACTCGATTCCGTCCTTATAGTACTTGCCATCTCTTTCTTCACATCCGCTGGTATCCTCTTTGATTACATATTTAAATATTACTTCCTGGTTTCTGGGAACCTGTGTACCATCGTATTCAATACGATCAAATATGATATATCCATTCTGGTCAGCTACCTTGGTATCAATAGGATCACCGGTTTCTCTACCGTCTTCTCCCTCTTCATACAGAGAAAAACTAAAACCTTTGTTCTCGTATGGAATGGAGTTGCCGTCCTTATCGACCAGGCTCTTTATACCCTTCAATTGATACCCAATGAAGCTTTCGTTATCGCGTCCATGGTAGAAGAAATGCCACTCAGCCTGGGAAGTAACTGTTCCTTTGGCAAGAATCCAACCAGCCCCGTTTTCGTTGGTTACTTCATTCGCGTTAGGGCACAGGAACAGGCCAGATGCATTTTTAATATGAACCGCCGAAGCATTTGCCGCATTAAACGTAATACGCGTTATGATAGCTTCTTCAATTTGATGATTTCTATCTGCTCCGCCTCCTACGTCACCGTATATTTCTGTAGTTGACTCATACGTATTACCGTTAGTTGTAACGGTGAACTTATCAATATTCACCGGAGCTGAATCTTCAAAATTGAATACGATATACTGCCCGGGTTTCTTCACAATATTCAGACCGCCGGTTTTAGAAAGTGCATTCCTGATTCCATCAGCTTTAACATAGATAGTAGTATCATCATCAAGTCCACTGACATCGAGTGTGTATTTATCGCCGGAACTAACAGGTGCAATTGTTGTTTTGCCCAATAGTGAAGTAGATTTCGACGCTCCAGCAGCTTGCAACTTCTGTACATATGCAGCAATTTTCTCTTTGCTTGTATCATATACATAAACATGCTGACTTACATTATTCATTCGAAGCTTAGAGAACTCTTCTTTGGGCGTATGTATTTCAAGTGTAGCTGTGTTTCTTTCTGTCGGGTTAATCGAGCCATGAATCTCACCAACATAAAACAGCGCAGGAGGTTCGGAACCAGCTCCGTCAACGTCTACATTTGCATCTGATGAAAATGAATTAACTGCAAAATTCGTTTCTGTATGTCCATGCTGGTTGTAAGTATCTGCAACGATTCCGAAGTTTACAGCATCACCCAGTACATCACGTGGTGTTATAGCAGACTCAAGCTCAATTTTCTCAAACTCCAGAACATATCTCCGTTCGATATTATCCGGATCATGTTCATCTGATGTGACACCTTTGTCTTCCTTGAACAAATAAGCACCAACCAGATTTCCAACATTTATTTGATCGACATTGTTGCCCGCTTCGCCGCCAATAACTTTTTTAGGAGTCATAGGCTCAGTCTTTTTATCAGGTTTTCTGGTTGCAATTACAGCTTCGAAATTCGTCCAGTTTTGCGAAAAAGCCTCTGGCTGATTGCCATCTTCATTTGTCCATTCCGTAATAGGAATTTCTATAATGTTATGAGCATCAAAGTCCTCCTCGCTGATTATTAACTTTTCTAGATGATAGATATCTCCATATTGTTTTTTTGCCTTTATCGCAAGCCAGTAATCTCCGGCTTCCGAAACACTTCCTACATCATTTGCCTTAATCTGAACATAGAACTTTGCGCCTAATGTTTTCTTAATCAAATTAATCGTAGCAGGGTTATGATAAGAGTCAGAAGCATTCGCCCCGTATTTACTTCCCATGAAAGAATAACCGGTAATGACATCAGATGCTTCAGTCGCTTCCTGATAGGTTGTTACTGGTGTTGGTGTATGATAAAAACGTACGGCTATATCATAATCATCCGTATTGTATACAAACGGAACATCTGTCGAGGATCCGTCTTCCCCAAAATCATAGAATTCATCAACAGAAAAACTATATACTTGCTGCCCGCTTATATCAGCTCTTGGGATTTGCTTAATGCCCCATCCGACTGTTTTCCCTGCATCTTCGCCTTCTTTTGCCTTAATTGATACTAAGACAAAATAATCATCATCATCTGCAGGGGTAAACGGTGCTTTTCCTGTACCCTCTTCATTAAAGAAGCTTATTGTACCTGTTACACTGTCACCACCGGATGCTGCCTTTCTAGGTGCAGAAAGTGCAATCAGTGAAAGGCCACTGACACTAAAGCTGGCACTTTCTCCATTCACATCTATATTCTCATCCTGGACAGTTTCAACGTTGATATCATTTTTGTCGATATCTGTGGCATCTGCAGTAGTATCAACAGAATCTCTGACTGAATCAACCAGCGGAAGATGAAGGATTTCTACATCGTCTGCCTTCTCAGCTGAGATCTGTTCATTTAATTGACCATTCTTAAATGAAATGGTTATTTCCACAGAGCCGGATTCAGGCTGATATTCAATCATCCTTCCGGTGCCATTGCCTTCAGCATCTTTTTCTTCATACATGAAGGCAATATCATAGAGCAGAGTGTTATCGGAATTGTATTCCTTACCTTCCTCTGCCTGATCATTCAGAGCATCCATATATGCATCATAATTGTAGCCGTCAGCTTGAGGCGTAACAGGAGTCACGACCAGCTCCGCATCATCCGGAACCGCGTCCGCTCTCTGCAGAGTAGCTACCACATCCACTTTATCGTCGGAATAGGTATACTCAGTTTTTACGGCCGGCTTCTCTTCCTCTGTTTTTACTTCAGAAGTTTTGCCGGTTTCAGCAGCATCTTTCTGAACGCCTTCCGCTTCTTCTGTTGCTGCAGCTTCAGTTTCGCCTGACGCAGAATTCTCTGTACCTGCCTCGGCTGCTTCTTCTGATTCCGCAGTCTTATCAGGCTCTTCTACAGCAGCTTCTTCTGTAGTCGCCTCTTCCGTGGCAGCTTCTTCCACGGTTTCAGCCTCAGCTTCACCGTCTTCAGATTCTGTTGTTTCCTGAACAGAAGTATCATCGACAGTCGCTTCTTCAGGAGCAGTTTCCTCGGTTGCTTCGGACTCCGGCTCTTCTACAGCTGCAACTTCCTGCGCTGCCTCCTGAGTATCTCCCCCCACAGCTTCCGCTGCATAAGAGAAACCATTGGAGCCAAACAGCATTGTTGTAACCAATAAGGCCGCAAGGAGTCTCCTCATTTTTTTCATGTCCATCTCCCTCATGTCAGGACGCGCGCCGCTTCAAAGGTAAAATGTCATTCCATTCTGCCTTCCTTGCTGCCTGTCGCGTCCGTCACAAACAGCAATAAGAGAATCCTCAGATTCCCTTTGCATGTTAACTGTTACATTGATATATATTAAAAGGTCGTTAGGACCTTGTACTGCCTCACTGATTCTGCATAATTTGCATGTTAACTGTTACATTTCCAAAATCAGCATCATTCCGTTGAGAACGGTGACAAAAAAAAACAGTTGCTAATGCACAGACAACTGCTTACTCCCTTTCAAAAATAAAGAAAACGCATGTTATGATCGGAAGCATGCTGTGAAAATATTAAAGTTAAATCCGATTTCACATGAGATAATTACTGCTGGCAGAAAAGTCCACTGATACAATAATGCTTATGAAGAAAAATTTCAATATTTTCTGTCAAAGTTTTGTCTTTTCGTTCTTTTTCGAAACTTTTTTCGTGCATTTCTGCCACGCCGGTTAATTAATTTGTAATATTATTGAAATATTTAATATTTATTATACAGACTTTCATGATTTTATCAACCTCATCATTAAATATTCTTGTACCTTTGTCAAAAAAACTGCCACCTGTTTCTTGCACTCTCTCCTTCAAAATGTTAAGCTCCACTAAACGGGGGTAAAGAAAGGAATATTTCATGCCTGACAATAATATATATATGCAGAACTATGATATCCACGAACAGGGAATCCTCGTGGAGTATAAGACGACCGGCGAGTACACGCCGGCCCACTGGCACGATTCGTTAGAGCTGGTCTATATTTTGAACGGAAATGCGTCCTTCTACCTGGAAGGCACGGAGCACAAGCTTGTGCCGGGCGAATTTATCGTCATTGACACCAACCAGATCCATGAGGCAAGGTGCACGCACAGCTATATGATGCTCGTAGTCCGCATTGATGACGACCTCATTCAGAGACTGATGGGAAACAAGCGCAACTTCCAGATCATCTGCAGCCGCGCGGAGCTGACCGATGAGCTGGTCCCCGCTTACCTTGCGATCTGCGACTGCCTCAAGAAGCTCGTCGAACTCCAGATGCGGCTGCCAAAGGGCCATATGATCGCGACGCAGTCCATCGCGCTTGATATACTGTTTCGTCTGATCACAGATTTTTCGATCCCTTTATATAAAGAAGATCTCCCTGAGCCCAGCCGAAACCAGCTGCGGATCAAGGAAATCGTATCTTACATTGACAAACACTATATGGAGCCCCTCTCTCTGGAACAGATTTCCGATAAATTCGGTCTCAACAGCGACTATTTCAGCCGTATGTTCCGGCAGAATATCGGCATCCCCTTTACGCAGCACGTGAACCACGTGAGACTGTCCCATATCTATCACGATATTTGCTCAACGGATGAGCCGGTGCTCGAGATACTGGATAAGCACGGCTTTACCAATTACAAGTTGTTCAGCCGCATGTTCAAGGAAGTTTACGGTGATACTCCCCGGGAGATCCGCCGAAGAGCCAGAGAAGAGAGATACCAGTAAACCACGTCAAAAAGCCCCTGCGGTACACCGGCAAATGTACCACAGGGGCTTTAACTGTTTCTTTCATTCTCAGAAGTTGTATTCTCCGTCAAAGAATCCGTTCAGGAACGCCTGCGCCAGGGACTTGTCCCTGATATTGGCCCTCGCCTCTCCGACGCTGAACCACTTCCAGGCATCGATCTCTGCGTTGGGGTGAGGCTCCCCTTCTTCCACGATCGCCGTGAAGTTCAGCATCAGTGTATTGGACGGTGCAAAATAGTGGCTCCTGTTGAAATGGCACTCCAGCACCTGCAGTCCCATCTCTTCGCCGATCTCCCGCTTCACCGCGTCCTCGGCGTCTTCCCCCTTGTTGACGTATCCCGCCACAAGGATATAAGAGTCTCTTCCGTATTGTTTGATCAGCAATACTTTGTCCAGCTCTTTGTTCATGACGATCATACTGACCGCTGTGCTGTACACGGGGAATCTGAATTCCTTACATTCGGGACAGTAGGGGACCATTCCCTCTCCCATCAGATACTTTTCATCCAGCTTGTGGCCGCAATGCATACAATATCTCATCTCCATGATTAGAATCCTCCGAATCGGTGAAGCATGCTCTGCTGATATTATATTATAAATAACGCAACTAATCAGCACCCAAGTCCCAAATACTCCGTATTCAGGGGTGCTGAATTAAAAACAAAAAAAGAGCGTTTAACGCTCTTTTGTTGCCTTCGGATCTTCATTTCCCGCTTTTCTGAGCTCCGGGTTTCAAAATCTGAAGAATACTCCCAATAGCCTCCAGCGCACCGCGGCGCTTCTGCAGCATTTTCCGGGAATCAAGTTTGGCTTTCTCCAAGGTGCTGGCCGTCTTGCCGGCATCTGTTGCCGCAGTCCCCTCGAAACTATAGAGTTCTGTATACATCATGTTACATTCCCTCCGGTTGGCAGTTACTCTTTAACTGCTTATAATCATAACATTTCTGTAACATTTTGTAAAGAATTTTAAACACTTTACATTGAACTTTTTATCAGCGCTTTTTGCGGATCACCGTACAGAAGGCGAAAAGCTCCTCTCCTGCCGGCAGATCGTGGATCCTGCCGATCCATCCGTCCGCTGTCCGGAGCATCAGTCTGCCGTCTTTCACGCTGTATCCGTAGCACAGCATATGATGATTGCCGTAAACGGGATGCCGGTGCACCTCCATATACAGGATCGATCCCCGGTCCAGCTCTCTGCAGATCCTCCTGGCAGTAGCGGGGAAAGGCCCGCTCACTTTATACCCCTTGATGCCATATTCCTTCAGGCATCGCCTTATCATGATAGGCACAAGAAGATCTGAAGTTCCCCCGAATATCTTCAGAAAATCGGCGTTGAAATAGATCAGGCGCCTTCCTCCGATCCCGGCGATCCTTCTGAACACATTCTCCGGCTTTTCCGGGATGACTCTCCCGTCTGCCGCAGCCAGTGCATAGACCAGATTTGTGATCGCCGTCGGGCCGCAGTGCCTTCTGTACGCCTGGTCAAGCTTCGCGAACTGTCCCGTTGTAAAGCTGTATTCATTTCCCTTCCAGCACACGCTCCCGCGGCCTGCACTCAATGATTCTTTGAACAAGTCTTTTTACCGGCAATATCTTTCAATCAAGGCTCGCAACGCGAGCCGCTGCGCCGCGTGCGGGTTGCCTGAAAGGCAACATCTTCCTCTCCGCACGCGTGTGCATCGTGAACTCAGTGGGATACTTCCCACCTGAGTTAAATTGATTTACCAGGTGACCGCAATATCGAGCTGGTTGGGATTTCCCGCGGCGAATCCGCCTGTGTCAACGACGATACAGGTTCCCAGGCTGCACTCCACAAGGGAGCCGAAGGGATGGACGCCCAGATTCGCGGCGCACATGATATAGTCACCGAACATCTTGCAGCCGTCATTTCTGACCCAGACATCGTAATAATAGCCTCTGCGGTTCATATTTCTGACGCAGCCGCTCATATTGAGGTTGTAATAGGTTTCCTTACCGGAAGGTCCGTACACAGAACCTTTGCTGCGGGAAAGGACAGGGCCGTCCCAATTATAGCTCCTTGTCTGATTCGCAAGTTCCTGCCTGCGCTCTTCCTTGATCGCCTGTGCCCATTCGCCCTTGGCCTCAGAAGTCTTCTCTACGAGGGTCTCCTCCTGCTCCTGCTTGCTCTGCGCTTCGTTCTCTTCCTTTCTGGCGTCATCTTCCTTGAGGGCTTCGATATCGACCTGTTCTCTTGTGATTACACTGCTGTCAAGGTAACCGATATCTCCGCCGACCCTCACTTCCCAATACTGCAGGTCGTTGCTTCCTGTGAGGTAGATCGATGAATATTTTTCCAGAGACGCGATGCTGTCCGCATCATCTGAAGGCTCTGCCTTCACTTCAGCCGCTTCCAAAAGATAGACGGCCGCGTCTTCCTTATTAAACTGATAACTGCTGTCAAACGCCGCACCGATCGTGCTCTTTGTCATCTCGGATTCATCGGTTTCCGGCACCTGCATGGCCTCCTCAGCTCCGTCAGCCACTGCTGCCGCCTCTGTCTCTTCCGCAGATTCTTCCTGGATAATGTCAGTCACGCCCAGATCCGCGTTATCTATAGCCTGCGCCGTCTCCGGAGTGATCACGTTGCCGGCCGCATCTGTCACTACTTCTGCTTCTACTTCCTCCTGAGTCTGTTCCTCTTCGACCGCAGCTGTCTCCGTAGTAGTCGAACCCTCTGTGGCCGCTTCCGAAGCATAGACTGCAAAACCGGTCATGCTCAAAGCGATCGCCGCCGACAGACAGAGTGAAAGTATCCTTTTTTTCATAAATCCTCCAAATTTTTATCTGCTTTCTTACTTTTTTCCAAAACATGGTTATTTTATCATGCAGATTTCAAAAATGTCGGATTTTGCTTTTTCTTAAGATTAATTTATAGTTTCTTTATAAATTAACGATATTTTGACAACTGTAAGAAGCCTGTCTGACGCTCACTCCGCTTTTTCAGCCGTTATTCTGTCCTTAAGCACTTCCTGCCCCTTTGAAGGATCAAGATGTACATCCATCTGAGGGTAAGGAATCTGGATGCCTTCCGCATCGTACCGGAGTTTGATCTCTTCCGTGATATACCACTTGGAGCTGAGATATTCGGAACCGGGAACCCACCCGAATGCCTCGATCGTGACCGCGCTGTCTCCAAGACTGCTCACATGAACATTGACGCCTTTGTCGGCGATCACGGACGGGCAGCTCAGATACACCTGCTCCATTACCTCCTTGGCCTTGCGCAGGTCAGAATCATAGCTGATCCCTACAGACAGATCGAGCCGCCTCTCCGGCATCGCGTTGGCGTTAAAGACTGCCGAATTGGAGAGCGCTCCGTTGGGAATGGTCAGTGCCCGGTTATCGACTGTCGTGATCATCGTGTATACCAAGCCGATCGCTCTCACTGTTCCGTCTCCGTAAGAAGTCGAAACATAGTCGCCCACTTTAAAAGGCTTCATGAGAAGGATCAAAATACCGCCGGCCACATTTGCCAGGCTCCCCTGCAGTGACATACTGATCGCCAGGCCTGCCGCGCCCAGTACTGTAACAATAGAGGCGGTGTTGACTCCCAGCTGCCCCACGATCATAAAGACCAGGAACACATACAGGAGCACTTTCGCGGCAGACATCAGGAATGTGGAGACGCCGGCGTCGATCGAGGAGCGCTTGAGGAACTTATCAAGCAGTTTCAGGAAAATGCTGATCAGCTTTCTTCCTATAATATAGATGAGCAGAGCAATGATGATGTTGAAGATCAGTGTCTGCAGCGCGGGCATGATGGATGCGAGCACTTTTTCCATATTTGAAGGCGTAAGATCCGTGACGTCCACGTTCGGCAGTCCGCCGTCATCTGTCCATCCGGACAGATACCCTGCATAGTTCATTGAATACTGTTTCCTTTCATATTAATATGTATTCCGCTTTAGCAGCGATTGGGCGCGTGGATTCATCAGGTGTTCCAGTTGCCGTCGCTGTCAAAATCAAAGCTGAGCTGTTCCTCTAAAGGCTTTTCTTCACCTGTTTCAGTTTCCGGTACAACTCTCCTCTCGCGGAAGGTCTCTTCATGAAGCGGCGTAAAGTCTTTCTTGAGATAGATCAGGTATTCCTCTTCCGGAATGCCGTATTTCCCCAAGAGCTTGGAGATCATTTTCTTGAGATATCTCGCGCTGACATGCGTCTCGACATACAGGTCCGCATCCGGGATCTTGGCCGGCGTATCGAGCCCCACCCCGTCCCTGGAAAAATACGGGCGCTTCCTGCCCTGAAGGTCCGGATCTGTTTCCAGGCTTGTGAACAGCATGGGATTCATCCTGTTGAGTATCGCGCACGTCTGCATCAGCATCTGTTTCCAGCTGTCCACTTCATACTTCTGCCCGTAGAGTGAGAACGCGGAAGGTTTCTTGTTGGTCAGTACGCTGGCCAGACTGTAAGGGATCGTCTCATCAACGCGATAGGCATCGTAGTCGATCCTCTCCTGCGCGCTCTTATCCCTCTCCGCTTTCATCAGGTTCTGCTCCCGGCTGAACTGCGCCCGGCACGATTCGACACTGTCGAGTTCCTTGCGCACACTGCGGTAGATCTTTCTGTATTCCTTGATCCTTTCGGGATCCTTGTCCTTGCGATACTTTTCCTTTTCGATCTCCATCATGACTGCCGCTCCGGCTTCTTCGAGAAGCCCGGACAGCCGCTCCATTTCTCTGGATAGTTTCTCGGCGTTCTTCGGAAATCCGCGGTATAGATCGGCAGCAATCTTCTCAAGCTCCATACTTCCCCCTTGCATCCCGGTTCCGCTTGTTTCCCGGTCCTGCTCATATCCGTCCGGTCCGGCAGTTTTACCGGCGCAGCGAATCATTAACAACATTTTACAACAAATTAAATTTCCTTTAAATACCAAAAAAGTGCTTTCGGTCAGGAGTTTGATAATCTTTGAATCCCATAACAAAAGACCTGCATATCAGGAATCCGAAAACTCCTGTTACGCAGGCCTTAACCGTTCAAATATGCTGCTTACCGGTATTCAAAGTTCGAAATTCGGGTTGCTGTGCCGTGTGCGCGCCGCCCTCAGCGCTTCTCCCTCAGCTTATGGACTGCCTGATTGAGCACCTGAATATTGAGGGGCTTCGGAATATGTGCGTCCATTCCGCAGGCAAAAGAGCGCTTGACATCTTCTTCCATGGTATCGGCAGTCATCGCGAGGATCGGCACCGTCGCCGCGTCCGCTCTGGGCAGGCTCCTGATCGCCTCCGTCGCCTCATAGCCGTCCATCAGAGGCATTCTGATGTCCATGAGGATCATGTCGTAATATCCCGGCCTTGAAACGCGGAACATTGCCACCGCCGCCTTGCCGTTGCCGGCGATCTCGCATCTGGCGCCTTCCACCTCAAGAAGCTCCTTGAGTACGTCCGCGTTGATCTTGTTGTCCTCCGCGACAAGGAATCTGAGGCCGGCCAAAGGATTTGTTTCGACGGTCTCGATTCCGGCTGCCTCCCCGTCCTTATCCAATCCCAGATCCTCCACGATCTTGCGGAAAGTGGAGAAGAAAAACGGTTTGGGCATGATCGCCGCTATACCGGCTTTGTGTACGTTCTGCGTGAAGTGCTCCGCTTTGTCAGACATAAGGATGAACACAGGCGTTTTGGTCCAGGCCATGTCCCTGATCTCGTCCGCAACTTCCCAATAGCCCTTGTCCTGAATATCGCGGTCCATAAGGATCAGGTCGTAATTCCTGTCTTCCATAACAGCCTGTTCCGCCATCTGCAGCGCGCCATAACCGCTTGCCGTGTAATCTGTATCCAATCCCGTATTTCTGAGCAGCGCACAGACTCTCGCTGCTTCGTTCATATTCTCTCCCACTACGAGGAGCTTATGGACGCCGTGTTCGCTCCAGAAATTGTCCGCCGCGCGGCCGGACTCCTGAAGCCGCAGTCCCACGAAGAACGTCGTGCCCTGTCCCAGGGTACTCTGTACAGAGATCGTTCCGCCCATCTGCGCGACGAACTTCCTGCTCATCGCGATCCCGAGGCCGGAACCCTGCATTCCGGGAATATCGTCAAATCTTCCCACATGATCGAACAGTCTCTTCTGCAGTTCACTGCTCATTCCGATTCCGTTATCCCGGACTTCGAATGAGATCTCCCTGTAGTTCGGATCACTGTCTTTTCTGCCGATCACGGAGAGGGAGATCTCTCCGCCCTCGGGCGTATACTGAACGGCATTGTTCAGCAGGTTCATCAGCACCTCTGTGATCCTCACCTTGTCTCCGAGGAAAATATCGTGCTCGATCCCTGATGTATATACTTCAAATCTCTGATGTTTGAGCTGCGCCTTGGTCTTTACGAGTTCCGAGACCTCTTCTATAGTACTTCCGAGGGCAAATTCACTCTTATCCGCCTCAGTGCTGTTCTTGTCGACGCCGCTCATCTCCATGATCTGGTTGATCATCACAAGAAGATCCTGGCAGGAAATACTGATCCTGTGCGCGTACTCCATTACCTTGGAGGGATACTCTGCGTTCTTCATAAGAAGTATTACAAATCCCGCTATCGAGTCCAGGGGTGTTCTCAGATCATGGGACATTCCCTTGAGCATGCGGCTGTGCACAGCCATTGTCCCGTCATAGAGGATCTCATGAAGCCGGCTGCTGTCAGCCGTTCCGCTCTCCGCGTCAAAATATACTACGAGATAGCGGTCTTGTCCTCTGATTCCCTCTATCCTGGCGACACTTCTGTGATAAGCCTTGGACAGGCCTGTTCTCCTGTCGATGCACTCTGCCTCCGAATGAAGGATCGTGCTGTCGTTCTCTTCGCCGTTCTGCTCAGATAACCCGCTGTCAAACATTTCCCTGCAGGGAATGTCGCCGGATCCCGGCCCCAGCTCCCGAATATCGCTCATGACGAGTTCTCTGGGAAGTCCCAGAACTTCCTCGATGTTGGGCGAAACATAGACGGCGCTCCTGCTGCCCTCATCGATCAGGATCAGCAGATTCCTCGTGCCCACTACCATCGTGTCATAAAGTCGTCCGGTAGCTTCCAACTCTTCCCTGGAATCATTCAGATTCTGCTTCAATATTTGATTTTCGCGGAGGATCTCCTGAATCTCACTCTCAGTAAACTGCATGAATAATACCCTTACGCAAACAGATGAAAAGTTTCATAATCCACACTATTGTATCCCAAAAACCGTTTGAATACAATTCCGATGTAGCTATACTCACTAAATCAGTTTCGCTTTTTCGAAACTCTTTTCGTGCCAAAAGCTTCAGGACAAGGCCGGTTGAGAGCTGCTGCACTGCGCGATCTCTTTTTTGACGCGCCCCGAAAATCGCTGCACTGCCATGTTCACCGCGCTGTGCTCCCCGAACTCCCTGACTGATATCCCGTTCATATCGTCCAGCGCCTTTAAGGCTTTCTCCGGCTGGCCGCTCGCCACCGCCGCCACTGCCGCGCGCTCCAGGCAGTGGATGCCGTAAGTATTCCTGATCCCGATCAGCCGGTCCGTGCCCGCGCAGAGTTTCTCAAACATCCCCGACGCTGCGGCAGCCTCACCGGTTTCCAGCAGAGCGTTTGCATATCTGTACATAATGAAGAGATACATCGGCATATAACTGTCCGCCATCATCTCATCGGCAAAAGCAAATAACTTTGCATATATATCCCTGTACGCTTCTGTTTCCCCGTTTTCCCGCAGAACGGCGATCCTGTCCGAGATCTGCTCAAACGCACTCTCAAAAGCAAAAAGCACTTTGTCTTTTCTGACTCCTGCTGCTTCGTCGCAGCGGGCCTCGGTGATGATCGCGTCCACGATCTCATGGAGCCGTCGGGCATCCGGCTCTTTTTCTTCGAGCATCCTTTCCAGTTTCAGGGTTCTCATCTTTTTTCGTATTATGTCGAGTAAAGCCATTGCTTTTCCCTCTTTCCGTTAGAGTGCGCCCATAGCGTGCAAGCAAAAGGCTGCAGGATGTAAGATCCCGCAGCCCGGTCATAGCTGTCTGTGTCTACAGTTCTGTGTCTTTTCTCAACTCTGTTTCTGCAGGTCTGAGATCCAGCTCTCGCGATACTGGATTTCCTTTTTCAATCTGGACTGCTCGGTCTCGAGATCTGAAATTCTTAGGCAGCGCTCTGTTGCTTCGCTGTCGTCCACTGTCACACATCCGCTGGCAATCACAAATGGAAGCTTCTGCTTGCGGATCCTGCCCGCATAGTCAATGGTCAGAACAGCATCGTTCTGTTCGCTGACTGTCCCTTTCCCATACTGAGTGTGCTCCACATCTTTCCCTTCCAGATTCGGGAGTGTCATTGCCTCTCTCTGTTCTGTAACCTCTGTAAGTCTTCCGCGCAGTTTGCCGACCTGTCTTGTCAGCTTCTCAATCTCAATTCTTGCTTCTGCTTCTCTCTGCTTCTTGGTTGTTGCCCTTCTGCGTCTTACACCCATGCTGTTTGCTCTTTGCGCCATTCATACCACCTTTCTTGACAGCCGCCGTTTCATCGGGACGGCGGCAGGCGCGCAGAATACTCACTTCAGTCACTTGTTTTGTAAATATATTTTAACACACTGTTTCAATTTCGGTCAAAACGGAAATATCGCGTTTAATCTCGCTTTTTTTGTTCAAATTGTAGTATTTTTTCTGTTTTTTCATTGCTCTGCCCGCCTGTGCCGGCCCAATAAATTACAAAATTTTCACAGATTTGTAATATTTTTGATGCAATGTCATGTTATACTTTCTATGCGGTTTAAATTAAGTTCCTGCCTGAAAGGACAACACATGAAGAAATTATCCATTGCAGTCGCGGGTCTCGTTGCCATGCTGACGACGTCCGTGCTGTTTGCTTACGCGGAGCCCTCCGGGAAAACCGTTCCCGCACAGGACGACGCGATACATTATTGCAGAACCCATCTCTCCGAAGAGGAACAGCTTCTGTACGATGCCCTGCTCGCCTGTGCTCTCTCTGAAGATCCGACATCGAGGGGCGGCGAGTTCCGGATCAGTAAGGATCCCGCGGGCGACGAGTTTAAGACTATGTTCCACACCTGCTACAACGCACTCCTATTCGACCATCCTGAGCTCTTCTGGCTCTCCGTGAGCGGCAGTTCCTTCCAGTACAGCTACAGGCGTCTGATCATGGACGAAGGAAACTACAGTATCTCCATTCAGCTCTCTGATCCGTTTCCGGATAAAGACGAGCAGATGAAAGCCCTCGACAGTGCAGCTGACGAATTTCTCGCTGACATTGATCTTGGCAACAGCGCCCCGAACGTAGCTCTCTCGATCCACGACAAACTGATCGATCTGGTCTCCTATGACAAGGAAGCGGCCTCCACTCTGGACAAGGACCTGGCCCATACAGCTTACGGCGCCCTCGTCGCTAACAGCCGCGGCGAAGCAAATTCCGCCGTATGCGACGGCTATTCCTATGCCTATGAATACCTGCTTCAGAAGGCCGGCATCAGGAGCACGATCATCGCCGGACGTGCCGGCGATACAGAGGAGACTGCAGGTCCCCATTCCTGGAACCTGGTCGAGCTGTCAGGCGAGTGGTACGAAGTGGACGCCACCTGGAATGACATCTCCGCTGAAGAAGCACTGGATTCCGAAGAGGATTACAGCGAGATCGCGGAAGAGGCAATGCGCAACGAGTGGTATACGGACAGGCTGCGGCACTTCCTCTACAATGTCACCACCGAACAGATTTCCTCTTTTGAACCGGGCAAATACTACCGCTACACCAATGATCGCGGATGGGTCAGTTTTTTGAGCAGCTCCGTCCACATCCGCCATTCAGAAGATGACTCCGCTTCCACCGGCGACTACATGACCCCTCTGGCCCCTAATGCGGAGGGAACCAGGTTTTCTTATGAAAACCTGAAGGATGACGAATGAGTGCGTATTTTTTATCAAAAGATACATAACAAAAGGCGTGTGAAGATCGATCTCCACACGCCTTTTTTCAGCAATCTCTTATTCAGAAATTCTTAGTATCTGATTTCTTAACCGGCTCTTCACCGGGCCGGGATCACTCCTCAGCGGGTTTCTCCTCAGCTGCTTCTGCCTCTTCCTTGACTTCCTCAACTGCCTCTTCAGCATCCTCAGCTGCTTCCTTGGCTTGCTCTGCAACTTCTTCGGCTGCCACTGCGACATCCTCAGCTGCCTCAGCTGCAGCTTCTGCAGCCTTTTCAACTGTCTCTGCGGTTTCCTCTTCCACCTTCATGAGCTTCTCGGAAACGACCTTTTCTGCAGCTGCGAGCTGTTCCTTGATCTTGGCCAGCTCATCAGCAGACATCTTGGAGATCTTCTGGCTCAGTTCATCGATATTGATGCCTCTCTTATCCATATTCTCCTTGAAGCTGCTCTGGAGATCCTTGCTCATTTCCTTGCCCTGCTCAACGGTAAGCTCGCCCTTCTTGACGAGTTCGCCAATGATCTCCTGGCCTTTCTCTGCGGTTATAGCTGCTGCACCGACACCTGCGAGAAAAAATTTCTTAATTCCATCACCAAACTTGTAATCTGCCATTTCATCCTCCTTATAATCATGGGACTCCCCCATAGTTTACTGAGCATTTACAGCACTATTGCTGTTTTTTGTCTCTCTCTTCTTCTATTCTATCCTAAAAAGTGTTTTCCTTGTGACGGACTGATAAATTTTCTGTAAAAGAAATATAGTTTTTATAAATTTGCAGTTCGCTGAGAGTTAAGGCTCGCTAAGCGAGTCGCTGCGCTGCGGGCGCATTGCCTGTAAGGCGATATCTACCTCTGCGCTGCGGGCAGGTTGCCTGTGAGGCAGCATCTGCCTCTCCGCACGCGTGTGCATCGTGAATTCATTTGGAGACTGCCCCCAGGTATTCCTCAAGTGTGATCCCCTTCTTCATGATCTCCTGCGCCGCTTCAGCTCCGACATAGCGGTAATGCCAGGGCTCTCCCTTGATGCCGGTAATGGATGACTTGTCGTAAGGATAGCGCTTTATGAAGCCGTAATTGCTGCAGTTTTCATCCATCCACTTCCACACTTCATTTGCCGATTCGTTGTCCCCCTCCTCGCTGGAGACGTCGACGCACATTCCGGTCTCATGCTCGCAGGTCCCGGGCTCTTCCACCCGCATGAGTGCCAATTCTCTTGCTTCTTCCCTGCTCTTGCCGTATCCCATATAATCTCTGATTTTTTCGTTCAGCTTATCGGTCTGCTGTTCGCGGGATCTGTATCCCTCCACTACTATCGGAGTGAGCCCATCAGCGCGCATCTCATCAAACATCGCCTGCAGGTCGGGATAAATTCTGCTGTCCACTGACTGGCCATTGCGAAGATCCGTCAGTTCCGCGCTGTATTCCTCTTCCAGCGGATGGTCTCTGTTGACCAGGATCAGCTTCCAATCTTCAGACTGACGGAACTGTTTCTTAGCCTGTTCCTGCGCCCCGGTTATTTCTGTATCCTGTACGGCTGTTTGCTGAGCGGCATGTTCCGTGCGTTCAAATCCATAGAAGAAATTATTGACCCAGAAGGCGATGCCGATCACAACTGCTATGATGACCAGAGCGGCGAGAACTTCACTTTTAATCCCGCTTCTGTATGTGCGCCACATTCCCCCGCGTACTCTTTTATCGGGTTTTCCTCTGTTCTTTGTGTCCGCCATCAAATTTCCTTCGCCTCAAACATATTGAACTCATATGAACAATATTTTCCGTAATTTTAAGAAAATATTACACATTAAGTATACTATGTTTCAAACAATTTGCAAAGGTAATCTGATGTGCCCCGGTCAAAAAAGAGACCGCCAATCGAGGTAATGAATGGCGGTCCCAATGCTGTATCGATATTGGAGGCTCGCGGAGCGAGCCGATGTGTGCGTCAGTCATAGCTCGCGAAGCGAGCCGGTGTGCGTCAGTGAACTCAGTGGAGTTTGGAGTATCCGAAGCTGTTGCAGATCGCGTCGATCGGGATATGGTCCCTGCACATCTTGCACTCCGACGCGGTATAGGAGTGGTAGTCCGGAAGGTCCTGGATCTTATACAGGGAATGAACCTGCTGGCCGAAAATCTTTGTAGGCACTGAGAAGATCGCTGTGATACCTACGACAGTTCCTCCGTAATAATCAATACTCTCACCTGCACGGAGAATGGTCTGGCCGGTAGTCGCCGAGGCGAGAAGAAGAAGAACATGCTTGCCCTTGATCATCATCTCGGAATTCTCGCGGAAGATCATCTGGCCGCGGTTATCGAACTCGGGAGAATAAACGTAGATCGTCTTATGCGCGTTCATGGACATGATTCCTGCCTGAGTCAGCTCGTCAGCCAGGTAAGCACCGATGACTTCCATTCCGTCCATGCAGACTATGGTGTCTACGATCGTCGTAGCTGCGTACGTACTGGCCATAGCTCTCGCCGCGGCCTTGGCTTCGCTCTGTCTGGTCTTCATAGTGGTCATATCAATATAGTAATTAATATGGGAGTTCGGTGTTACAAAATGTCCGGGGATGACTTTCATAATGACATCCGGGAATTTTCTCGATCTCATCTTCGTGTAAGTCTGCATAAACACCTCCGTTCTGAAACCGCGCCTAAACGGCACAGCTGATTAACTGTTCATGTACTTTCTATTTATCATTATACTATGTTTTTGCATCTTTTGCACAAAAATTACCACTTGAAGGCCCCATTTTTAACTAAAATACTCAATTCCGATGCCTTTTCCGGCGCCCTTAATTTTCTCTTTTTTTTCGTAAAACTTTAGAAGTTTTTCATTCTTTATAAAGAGTTTCATAACATCTTTCGTGTATAGTATTACTTGTAAACAGAGAGAACATTTCCCCCTCTTTAAAACTCTCAATGTTTAACAAGATTTACATTTCCCCCTTTCAAGACAGGGCTGCCGCAGATGCGGCAGCCCTGTTTCATTTCGGATATTTAGTCAGTGCAGAAGCTCATTCAATCTCCATTTCAATCGGTTCTTCCAGCGTCAGCTCTCCGCCCACAGTACCGGCGTACCGCCCCTGCCTCTTGGCAATATTGACGGTGATCGTCCCGCCAGGCTCCTCAAAGTTAAAGCTGTGGAAACCGTCCTTCTTATCCCTGCTCAGATACCAGGCCGCGGCCAGCGAGCCGCTTCCGCAGGAAGATTCGCAGCAGACAGTGTCAGATGCCGCCACATGTACGACCGGTGTCAGGCTATCGCCATTGACAAACTGTACGCCGAAGGCGCTGCAGTTCTTTCCGAACTTTTCGATCATGCGGCGGGCGAACTCTTCATCAAACTCCCTGTCGATACAAATCATGTGCGTGATCCCCCGGGATATGACAAGCGGATACAGCCCGTCAGCTTCCTCGCCGACCATCTCAAGCATCTCAGGCATGGGCATCTGAGCGGCGCTGGTCCCTCTGTCAAGGTCGCAGATCACTTCGAGCTGCTCCCGAGTGCCGGACATCTCGATTTTGCAATGATCGATCTCCTTCTCCCTGCACAGCATATAACCAAATGACCTCGCCGCATTTCCGCAGAATTCGCCGCCGGCCATCTCCAGTCTGCCCAGGCTCTTTCCGTAGAGCGGACGGGATTCAAACCCCACTTGTTCCGCTCTGAGCGACGGATCTGCCATAATCGCGGCCGCAACTCTTTCCCTCTCTGCCTTGGGAACGCCGCTGCGCACGATTGCTGTCCTGTTGCCCGCCGGATCTGCCATTACTACCGTAAACTTCATTGTTGTCTTATCTCCCCTAAGTTATCCGTTCTCTGAAAATCTGGACAAAAATCTCTTAGTCCTCTCCTCTTTAGGATTGGTGATCACGTCTTCCGGCTTGCCTTCTTCGACAATGTATCCGCCGTCCATGAAGATCACGCGGTCCGCCACGTCCCTGGCAAATGCCATTTCGTGGGTGACGATCACCATGGTCATGTGCTCCTGCGCCAGCTGCCGAATGACTTTCAGGATCTCTCCGGTCAGCTCCGGGTCAAGGGCTGAAGTCGGCTCGTCAAAAAAGAGAATGTCCGGGTTCATGCAAAGCGCTCTGGCGATCGCGACACGCTGCTGCTGGCCGCCGGAAAGCTGCTGCGGATAATAGTTCTCTTTGCCCTCGAGGCCCATCTTGACGAGGAGCTCTCTGGCTTCTTTTTTTACTTCCGCGGCATTTCTTTTCTGTACGTGAATAGGTGCGTCGCAGAGATTCTTGAGCACGCTGTAGTGAGGAAACAGATTGAACTGCTGGAACACAAGGCCAAAATAGCTCTTGATCTTTCTCAGCTGTGAAGGCGAAGCATAGACCGCCTTTCCCTCCGCGTCGTTTTGCGCCGCGATCTCTCCCAGATAGCTCAGCTCACCGCTGTCCATGGTCTCCAGCATGGTCGCGCAGCGAAGGAGCGTGGACTTGCCGCTTCCCGAGGGACCGATGATGGCTACGACTTCTCCCTCTTCCACATTGACCGAAATATCATTGAGGACCTTCAGATCGCCAAAGGATTTACTTACATTTTTGATCTCAAATAAACTCATATCAGCCCTCCGTCAGTTGTAGTAGCTCAGACGCTTCTCAATGTAGTTCATGATGATCGTGACCACAAGGTTGAAGATATAGTAGAATACGCCCGCGACAAAGAGAGGCATAAGGCTGGACATAGCAGCGGATACCTGCTTTGCGTAGGTGAACATCTCCTGATAAGCGAGTACGAAAGCCAGGGACGTATCCTTGACCAGTGTGATCACTTCGTTGGTGACCGGCGGGATCGTCCGCTTTACCATCTGCGGGAAGATGATCTTGAGGAAAATCTGTGCCTTCGTATAGCCGAGCACCGTAGCAGCCTCCGTCTGGCCAACGGGGATGCTCTGGATTCCCGCGCGGAAGATCTCTGCGAAATAAGCGGCA
Organism: Lachnospiraceae bacterium; assembly: GCA_045113775.1. Taxonomy (GTDB): domain Bacteria; phylum Bacillota; class Clostridia; order Lachnospirales; family Lachnospiraceae; genus CAG-791. The sequence goes on from JBGUJH010000015.1 coordinate 20,063, forward strand.
TAGTTGATGGAGAAACCGATCAGTGTCGCGTACAGTCTCCAGCCCGTGGAGAGCCTGAGCCCGAACAAATAATAGGGGCCGTAGAACACGACGATCAGCTGCAGCATCAGAGGCGTTCCGCGCAGTACGGAAATGATTCCCTGGATCAAAATAGAGAGCGGCTTGAACTTACTCATCCGCCCCAGTGCTACCAGTATGCCCAGAGGCATCGAGAACAACAGTGTGAAAAAGAATATGATCAGCGTTGATCCGAAGCCGGACGCGATCTGCTTTATGACAGTCAAAAGGTCCATAATACCCCCTTAGCATGTGGTCGTACACAGTTTTTGGCACAAGGGGCACTTTTTTAACCCCTTGAGATAAAGAGAAAGACCGCCTGCGCTCCTTCCCGGAGCCCAGGCGATCATATTGAACTTATCCGTTCTCCCCGGCTGCTTTCCGGATCCGTTTGTGATCTTGTCCGGCGGCCGATTTGCAATTGCGATCACTCAGTGATGAGCATATCCGGAAGCTTGTCGTCCTCATAATTCTGGGCGATCTTCATGACGGTTCCGTCTGCCAGCATCTCATCATAAGTCTCCTGTACCTGGTCCCTGAGCGTCTCATTTCCAAGCTTGAATGCGATCGCGTACTGCTCTGTCGAGATGGGCTCGTCCAGAATACGGAATGTATCGGGGTTGTTCCTCAACTGGAAGCGGGCAACGCCGATATCTACCGCGACTGCGTCTACAGCGCCTGTCTTCAGATCCATGAAGCAGGTATCATAGCTGGGATTTCTCTGAAGTTCTGCGAAAGATCCGGCGAGTTCTTTCAGCTCGTCGCTCTTAAGAGCGTCCTCAGCGGAGGAGTTGCTCTGCGCGATAACTACCTTGCCTGCGAGATCTGCGGGTGTCTGGATTTCGGAATCAGCCATGACTGCGATAACAATACTGTTATTGACATAAGGCTTGCTCCATGTATAGGCATTCACACGCTCCGGAGTTGAGCAGGTCATGCCGTTCCAAATGCAGTCAATGCTGCCACTGTCGAGCTCTGCATCCTTGTTGTCCCAGTTGATGGGCTGTTTGACCAGAGTCCAGCCGCGGCGCTTGCAGAGTTCTTCTGCCATCTGCAGGTCAAAACCTGTGTAATCGCCTGTCGCCTCATCGAGGTAGCCGTAAGGCGGATACTCGGCATCAAAACCGACTACGAAAGTATTCTCGTCTGTTGCATCGGCTGCAGGTGCGGCTTCCTCAGCTGCAGGTGCCTCAGCAGCGTCACCGGTTGCTTCCGTGCTGTCATTGCTGGTAGCTGCTCCTGAAGATCCTCCGCATGCTGCAAGCGAGAGAGCCATCACTCCTGTGAGGAGCATTGCTGCTAACTTTTTCATCATTTCTATATCCTCCCAAAATGAAATTAAAGTTCTGCGGTGAACGCCCCCTTCAGGGGTCAGTTGAACGTATCAGAGTGATAACGAATTAAAGTACCGCATACTGTAGTATAGTATCACGCTAAAGCGCGTTTGTAAACACTATACGCGAATCGAAATGCTGAAAGAAGCGCCAAAAAAGCGACTGCCGGCAGAATTCCGCTCCTGTAGAGATGAACCATCAGATTGGAGCTGACCAGCACTCTGCAGCCGTCCGTGTGTCCGTCCTCTCCGATTCCCTGCATCCCTGAGCTTCGGCTGCCCGCCCCGTCGACCGCTTCGGCGTGCAGCGTCTGCCAGCCGGCGCCCGCATGGATCGTGACAGGCACTTCTCCTCCGTTCCTGTCCATGATCTCTCTCAGTTCCTGCCCGCCGATCACCTGCTTCTCGATGAGACCGCCCTTGTTATCCGTTACTTCGATCTCAAGACTTTTGACCTCCATGTTGTCAGAAGGGACCAGCCTTAACTCCACACTGTCAGCCACGAATTTGCGCCTATCCGCATCTTCCGGCACAACGCGCACCTGCGGCGGCGTCCGGTCCACCGCCCAGGTCGGGGAGAACTCCGTTCCTCCCCTGAACCTGCCGGGGCTTCTGCTGATGTTCCCCGCCTCGTCCTCCGATTCAATCAATATGCTGTATTTTCCCTCTTCCCGGTATGCGGCAGGATCGATCACATAAACATATTTCATTCCTGCTACGCCCTGCTCCTGCGTCACTTGATAATCCTTGCCTTCCTCGAGAACCCGCGCGCCGGAATTCCTGTAGAGCGTGATCTTCCTGCTCCTGACGGGAGACACATTATATTCGGCAATGACAAACGGCGCCGTCGCATCTGTATAATATCCGTTCACGATCTCCGCGGTCCCCGGGTCCTCCGATATGTCATAGAGCGACCCGAACCTGTTCACGCACAGATTTCTCCGGACACGGCTCCGATTTCCCGCCAGATCGCACGCCGTCCCATACAGCGCGCAGATCCCGTCTGCCGCTCTCTCCTCAGGCAGGTCCGGCAAAGAGACCTCTCCTGCGCCGCCCCGCACAGATCCGTTCCTGCATTCCATCACACTCCCACCCGCTGTCAGGTTGTACCAGGCCGCGTACAGTGAGCCGGGGACTATATTTTGGTCCTCACACAGGAGCACCGGTGAGATCCCGCTCCCGTAAGCGCCCATCTCCCGCACGGAATCCGGGTCAAAATACAGCCGAGGCGCAGTCATATCAATAATAAAGGGTTCCTCATACACCGGAACCGCGATATTGCCGGCCAGGTCCATGCACGCGCAGCGCAGCGACCACTCGCCTTCTTCCGTGAACGGCACTTCCGCCTCATAGACAGACACCTCTCCCATCGTTCTCTCGTCCCGCATCTGCGAAACTCTTCGCAGCGCCCTCGAAAACGGACTGATCTGAACGGCGCGCTCATCAAGCGACAGCTCCGTGATCCGGATCGTTGCGACCCTGGGACTGTTGTAATACTTCCCGTTGCGCACATCTTCATTGTCCCACACGACCTCGATCACAGGCGGGATCCGGTCGATCGCGAACGCCTGCGGCGCACTCCCCTCGTAGGTCACCGACGCAGCATTTCCCAGGGCATCGGTCCCGCTCACGTCCAGCGTATATTCCCCGTCGACGGCAAATTCCACTTCCAAAGTCCACAGGTCCGAACTGTCAGAGCGCTTCCATTCTCCCACGACAGCCCCCGGCGCCGTCACCTTCAGCTTCTCCTTCGCGAAATTGCGCTCACGCACCTCAATCAGTGCCTTCCTCTGCGCGCCAAAATACCGCCCGTTCCTCACTTCATTATTATCATAACTGACACTCACCGCAGGCCCAGTCGAATCGATTCCCAGAAGCAAAGTACCGCCATTTCCCGGATCAGATCGGTTTCCCGCGTTGTCCTGAGCCATGACTGTCACCTCAATGTCATTGCTCTCCCATTCACCCCCGGACGGAATCGTGATCTCACTGCTGTATCGGTAAACCGGATCCGAAGCTGCCTCATCCATCGGCTCAGCCGGCACTTCCCCGCCTCGGAAGACCACCTCTTCCATTACTGTTTCCCCGTTTCTTCTCACACTGCAAAAAACTTCCTTAAGCCCGGATCCCCCGTGATCTCTGTCAGGGTCTTCCGCCATGATCTCCAGGGTCACCGCTCCCTTGTACAGCCCTCTGCCGTCCGCCGACCGGGAAGTGATCTCCGGCACAGCCCGCACTACAGCCGTCGGCGCATCGATATCCGCCTCCGGCAGCTGCGTATCCAGATAAAAGTCCACCGTCCTCTTAAGCACAGCGGACGTATTCCCCGCCCGATCTCTGAACCCCCAATTTTCTATTCTGAAGATCTGCCCGCCGTGGATCCGGATCTTCCCCTCGCAGTCTGAGAGGAACCGGTCCGCGCCCGGCGCCGCCTCATTCCTTTCACCGGCCGTAGACAAGAGCCTCCCCGAAGCACTGACGGGCGATGTATCCGACGCACTGTACCGGATCACCGCTTCTGTCTCCCTCCTGAAGGGCATAAAACCATCTCTCTCTGACGTCCACCCTCTGCCATGGGCAGCCATTCTGCAGTAAACTTCATCCTCATCATTCGCGATGCTGATCTCTCCCCGCGGAGCCTTTGTATCGATCACCTTCCGACCGGTCATGAAGGCGCCCTCCTCCGCGTTCACGCAGACAAAACCAAAAAGAGCCTCCGGGTTTTCTCCTTCATCTCCCGCGAGTACGAGCGGATTCCCGGCTTTGTCCGTTCCCACGATACCGAACCTGTACACGCCGTCCGGCGTCCCCTCTCTCCCCGGAAACTTTCGAAGCGTCATCAGCACTTCTTCCGGCGATCCTTTGCCGGCGCTCTCGACCTTCACCTCGCAGTCTTCCCGAACCGCACTGCTCCAATGCGGCTTTACATCTTCACAGCATTTTCCGTCCGGGACTTCCACGAAGGCGGTCCGCATCTCGATCCTGTCCGGATCCGGGTTCAGGTCGCTCACTCTCAAAGAGACCGTCACCGCAGGCACTCCGTCTCCGTACTGCCCCGGATCTTTTCCGAAATACACGATCTCATTTTCCTCATCGATCCCAGCCGGGTTGCCTATAGGCCTGCTGACGACAGCCCTCCCCACCGGACTGACCGTATCGCGTACGATCACCGGACCATAGTTGCAACTCTCCGCATCCGCCTGCTGTTCCCTCACACCGATTTCCGTTGTTTCTCCGCTTTCAGACCTTCTCGGCACCACCGGCGACAGAAAGACATCTCTGACCACCAACGCGTTACCGGCCCTGTCTCTTCCAAAAGCGCCGAACCGCACCTCGCGATCCTCGCTTACGACATATTTCCCGTCTTCACACTGCTGCCCGATTCCGTTTTCCATATTCATCAGCTTGAACTGCCCCGAATCCACCGGCATCTCAGCCCCGGCGCACCGGTCGCTCACTAGCAGAGATACCTCGACATCCCCGCCAAAATATACCTCCGCTGTCGTGCCGTCCAACGCGCCCGCATCCGGATCTTCCGGCCGCATACTGCCGCTCCCGGTTTCCGCGGAATCATCCAAGCTGCTCTTTTCCCTGTAAAAGAAGCCTCTCGCATCACTTCTATAGCAGATCTCTCCGACAGGAGCCGTACGGTCCAGTATCCGTCTTCTCCCCAGTAAGACTCCTTCGTCCGTCAGCGCATGATCTTCCGCGTCCTGCGTACACCGGCATTCCTCTGAGACCAGAAGCTTGTTTCCCGCAAGATCCTCCCCGGAAATAAGCCATTCGCTGTAGATCCCCTCCTCCGAAACAGAGGCGCTCCCTTCAGCTCCCTGTCCTTCAATCTGCCTGCTGACAATATTGCTTTGCTCTTTTTCACCTTTCCCGGGCAGAAAATAGTATTGCATGCGCCAGAAAACAGGGCTGTCGTCCTCTATTTTGACCCGGGTGACCTGCCTCTCGTCGTTGTAATACAGGTCTTTCCCGTCATACACCGTTTCTGCAGGCACTTCAGTCTCCGCTTCTCCCTTACAGCTGAAAGTGCGGATCTCAGTCAGAAGAGGGGACTCCGTATCCAGCACAAAAGTGAACCGGGCCTCCCCCTCATTCCCGGCTGCGTCCACGGCCCACGCCGTCACATTGATCGTTCCGTCTGCCAGCTGAGCGATCTCTTCCGTTCCGATCACAATTCCCAGAGAAAACTCGCCCGCAGAGGGCTCCGATTCCCCTTCTGTGTCTTCTGTCGGACTCCCGTCCGCACCTTCTGCCGGACTCCCTTGCGCATTTGCTGCCGACTCTCCTTCCGTTCCTTCGGAGCTTTCGCCGCTGCTTTCTCTTCGAATTTCCCTGCCTTCGGAGTCCTCAACCACAACGCGGTATGAAATAATACCCGTGTCACCCTCCCGGTCATCAACAAATCGAATGCGGATCCCGGCATTATCTTTCCTGCAGTAAATAAGCCCCTCCTCATCTTCGTTCGTTTCCTCTGTCATCATAATGGCGACGGCAGGAGATTCCTCGTCCGATATCTCCAGATCAGCTTCCGTTTTCCCTTCTGAAGCTGCCTCCGCTGTATCGCTGCCTTCGGCGCTTTTCTCCGCCTCCGGATCATCAGCTTCTGAACCACCTGATTCTGGACCATCTGCTTCTGGACCACCCGCTTCTGAACCACCTGCCGTCGCGGACTCCGCCTCACTTGTGCTTTCCGCGGCCGTTGCGACCGCCACATCGCTTGTGCTTTCCGCGGCCGTCTCGCTCACATCCTCCGGTGCAGGCCCGCTTGTCAGCCCCGGCGACGACTCACTTTCCGTCCCCGCTTCAGTGCTCGCAGCCGTACTTGTTGTACTGCCCGCCTGAGTCACTTCTGCCGCCGACACGCTCCGACCGATCACAAGGATCCACACTCCCGCCGCCGCTAGAATCAGGATTCCTTTTCTTTTTCCCGCTTCAGATTTCAGTGTGTCCCACAACCTCCCTGTGAGCTCTTCGCGCACCAAAAGGATACCAGCCGCCACAAAGGCCGCGCCTGCCGTGACCAGGCACAAAACAGCCATGACCCTGCTTATATCTTCCCACGCACTCCAAATTGACATTCATACTCCTGTTTCCTCCTCTCCGATCTTCCACTTCTCCGGTTACTCATCTCTCTGCAGGCTGCTCGTCCCGCCGCAAACACTCCACTGCCGCCCGCAGTTCTTCCCGAATCCGGTCCGGGACCTGCAGCCGGCCTTTCCTCACTTCATCCGCGAATTCCACCGCTGTCTCTGTCACCTCCTTTACCGCCTCTTCGTCTGCCCCGGCCTTCTCATATCGGTCCGGGAACAGCGCGATCTCTGTCACCGCCGCCTTGCAGACCGCCCCTGCAAAGGCCCCCTCTCCTGTCCGCCAGGCTTCCCTGATCGAGATCCGCTCCAACGCTCCCCACGCCTCAATTCGCTCCCGCGTCCAAACTTCACTCAGGACCACCCCCATCGCCGACGCAGTCTCCCTCCGGCCGGACCACAGCCCCGCTGTCCGCCCCGCATTTTCAAAAGCCGCCCTCGCCGCCTCCGTTCCCCCTTCATAGCAGGCAAAATATACCCACCCAAGTTCCATCTCGAACCTTGCATATTCTCCGGGCCTCTTCTCCCGAAGGCGTTCCAGACTGCTTTCCGTATATGCGGCACTTTCCAAGGCATCTTTCTCCTCCTGCGTGATTTCATAATCCCCCGCAAGATCCCGCAGAAAAGCCAAATGCGCCTCCGAATCCTCCGGCCTCGCTCTAACAGCCCGTCTGTAGGCCTCTGTCTTTTTATCCAGCCCTCTCTCCTCCTGCGCATTTCTGATCAAAATCCGATATTCTCTCTTCCCCGCCTCCGCCGATGATGCTGCCAGCATTCCGGAGCAGACCAGAAAGACCGCCGCCGCGCCAACAAGAATTGTGATTTTCCTCCATACCCTGTCCGCATAGGCTCCCGCTTCATTCGTTTTTCGGACAGCTTTATCACAGATTCTGATGACGCCCCTGAGCGCTTTTTCCAATTCCGCACAGGACGGACAGCGCATGGACGGGGCGACGCTGCAGCAGCGCAGCAATATTTTGGCCATGTACGTGTACTCGCGCGGGAGCCTGTCACCTGCCCGCCGCACCGCAAATTCCTCCAGCGGCCTCAGGCCCGTCTCGAGCGGCGTCCGGCCGGTGATCATATGGTGCAGCACCGCGCCGATCCCGTAAACATCCGTCCTCACATCAGACTGTTCCCATCCTCCGTACTGCTCCGGCGCCGCATAACCCTCAGTGCCCAGCCGGTCTGTGTCCTTCCCGGCCCCTTCCCTGTACTTCCTCACCGCGCCAAAATCCACCACAACCCACGTCCCGTCCGGGCGGACGAGAATGTTCGCCGGTTTCAGGTCCCGGTAGATCATAGGCGGATCCATCCGATGCATCCTCGCCAAAACATTGCACAGCCTCACTCCCGCTTCCGCCGCTTCGCGGACGCTGTATTTTTTCCCCTCCTCCAGGATCTGCTGCAAAGACCGGCCTTCCACATATTCCATGACAAACCCGGCAAAGTCACCGTTTTCATCGCAGACACACTCCCTGAACGCAGGAATTCCGGAATTACCGGCTTCCACCCCCTGTCCATTCCTGCACAGCGCCTTCAGCACTTCAGCCTCCGCCCGCAGTTTCCCTGCGGCTTCAGCGCGCAATTTCCCTTCAACCTCCGCCCGCAATTGCCCTTCAGCCTCCGCTCGCAATTGCACTTCGGCCTCCGCTCGCAATTGCACTTCGGCCTCCTTCAATATTTCCGGCTCACTGCCGCCTCTCCCAAGGACCTTCATCGCATAGATCCTTCCGTCTGACCTGTCAGCCGCAAGATAGACGACACTTGTGCCGCCGCGCCCAAGCTCGCGCAAAATCTCATACTGATCCATAGATCTCAGCTTCTCATTAGTACTTTCATTCAATTTTCAAATCACTCCATGATTAAGCCCGCGAACAGCGGAACGATGGAAGCTGCAAATCAGTTTCCGAAGATACCCGGCTCATATATCTCTAATGAGCCGGCGCCCGAGTGCCGGTATCCGACGGGTACCGGCGAGATATGTATATTATCGAATAGAGATCGCCTTAAAGTCAAGCCGAGTTTTCCAAACGAATAATTGATAACCCCGCCCTCACCTTAATCGTTTCAAAATGCATAATATGTGCATATTTTTGATTTTTATGCATTGATGGTGCGTTTTCCACCCCTTTTCGGGAATATAGGGATTTTTAAATATGTATGCATGTTTCAAAATATTGAATATATGCAATTATTATTAATTCCCATAATTTCGTGTTCGAAAAATATTTAGCAGCAGCAAAAAAGGATGAGAAGCCCCGCTTCTCATCCCTGCGCATTACCAGCTATTTCACCTCTGCATGTTACACAACTGTTTCATCACCACCGCATCAAACGCAGCCCCACATCACCACTGCATCAAACGCAGCCCTACATTACCTCTGCATCAAACGCAGCCCCACGTCAAACAGCCTTCCCTCTACGCACTCACTGAGCCAGTACGCCATCGTCACGTCATCCTGAGTCCGGAGTGTAAATTCCGGCTGGCGGACCACCGTATGGATCGTCCCTCCTTTGTACATGGAGAGCGGCCTGTGCCACTCGTGAATGAAGAAAGTAAATCCCGGATCAAGATCACGAAGCTGCGCGATCATCTTCTGCATCTGCCGGAAATAGTCCTCCTGGATCTGCGAGTCCGTGTCATAAACCTTATTGGTCATGTCATTGTAAAACGCGCTCAAAAGATAGTCCGTCACCGAACCCGAATAGAGATACCGGAACCGGCTGCCCTGTCTCTTGCAGACGCCGCGATACCACTCGAGGGTTATATTTTTGCCGTTCACATCCTTCCACATTTCCTCCCGCACATTCCAGACATCGCGCAGAACGTGTTTCCAGTTTTTGTACAACAGCTGTGCGCTGTCAGAGAAAAGCGTCACATCATGGCAGGCGGGATAGAATTCCGAGGCGATCTGCTCCGCGAGCGCGGGCACCGCAAATGCCCCGGCGCTCTCCCCTGCGATCAGGAGCTTTTCCGCAGTGGGAAACAGTTTCTTCCCACATCGCATCGCCGCCATGAAATTCTCATATCCGTGAAAATGAAGAACAGCCTCGTCTCCCTTTTTTGCCGTCCCGTCTTCGCTGTCCTCCGCAACATGGTAGATAAACCTGTTGTTTCCGATGTGCATGTCGCCGGTCGCATAGGTAATGACCAGGAAATTCCAGTCGTCAAAAGGATTGTCGGCCCCATTTTTCGTGATACCGACGTTGATGTTCATGACCTGCGTGAACAGCCGAAGGTTATTCCAATAATAATTGGGAAGCCACGCCGCGACGGCGCCGCCGTTAACAGGCCGGGCCGCCATATACTCGTTGATGGCGATCCCGCCGCCCGAGAAAAATACACACAGCTTGTCCGTGCTCCCTTTTCTCACATAAATATGATATTCAGAGCCGTCGCCGCACTTTCCCTCCGGGATCAGCACTTTATACCACACTTTTTCGGCAGGCTCTCCGACCAGGACGGGTGCTTCCTGCCCCAGTTCATAGATGCCTTTGGAAATAGATTCTTCGAACAGATTTCCGATCCGGACCATCCAGTTCTTTTTATTCTTGCCGGGTTCCATAAATTAAGTCTCCCTTGTTATTCAGCACCTCACGTCCCAAATGCTCCGCATTCGGGACGTGAGGTGCTGGATTAAATCATATGTTGAACAATTTTTGTACCGCGCTCACCAGGTCCCTGAACCGGAAGATCACCGCCGCGCTGGCTTCGATCAGGAGAACCGCCATGCTGATCACAGCCGGCGCTATGACAGGGTTCACACGAGTGAGCACAGGAATGATCTGCAGCATAGATAGCAGCATGGTCACAAAAATATAGATGATATATTCTTCCAGTCTCAGATGCGCCCCTCTCCCTACGGCGATCGTAACAAAGACCAGCAGCACAAATCCGATCGGCAGCACATAAGCCAGGGACCATCCGTGCCAGCCGGTCAGCGTATCTACCAAAAGAGCGACAGCCATGGCCAGATAAGTCTCAATGCTCAATGTTTTGATCAGGTTATTTCGGAAGTAAATGCCCACCATCAGGTCACCCCAGGCGATCAGAACACCCATGATCGCGAACGGAACCCAAGCCAGTTCAAAGTTATAGAGGATCTCCAGGGCCATCATTATTATAAAGAAAGTGATGCAGCAGAAAGTCGCCACCTTCACCACCGACATGTGCGTGAATCTCTTTTTGGCCAGAACCGGAAAACCGCCGGGCGACGGTTCGCCCGTGAGCCTGCCGCCGCACAGAGGACATTCCGTCTTGTCCCCTCTTATACTGATCCTGCATTTGGAACAATACTGCATTACGGAGCCTCCTTTCCGGCAGGGTCCCCGGATGCGTCTGCGGCCGGCCTCACTTCCGTTCCCCGGTCAAAGTCATTGCTCTCCAGAACGACCTCAATTCCCATATCCACCATGTCCCGGAAGAAATCCCGGATCACCGGCTGCTGTATAAAAGCGGAAGCGACGCCGAAAACCAGCTCATCTTTATAAGAGCACAGGCAGATCTGCACCTCGGGCGCCGCCATAAAGCAGCTGAACTTCTGAATATAGGGTTCCATCTCCTCGGGCACCGTGATCTTTCCCACATTGGAAATCGTCCCGGTGATCCCACGCTGCATCTTCGCGTTGATGGCCGATACGACCAGGTTCTTGATCAGGAGCGGCACTACTTTGACTGCGATATTGTGCTCAAGGGCCGCATAGGAGTTCATCATCAGCTCGACCTGGTCCTGCTTGAGCTGTTTTCTGAAGGACTCCCGCACGACAGGTATAATGCTCTCGAGCGTGCCCTCGTACAGCGCCGGGTCATAGACCACGTTGATGACGCCAAAGAAATTGCGGGCTGTGTCCGAAGGAAAATAGTTCCTCAGGTTCACCGGGACGCTCAGCACGATCGGGTATTTTTTGTCCCGGACCGACATCTCCCGGAGCGCCGCCTGAATGAACAGAGCCGTGCTCAGCTCAGCTACCGTCGCATTTCTCTCCCTTGCAGCCGACAGAAATGACGCCACTGAGACCGTCCCCTCCAGAAGATGATTCTGCAGGTTCTCGTCCCGGTCGCCGCGCAGATGATAGGCTCTCACCGGAGCGGTTTTCTGCCCCTCCGACTTATCCTTGCCCTTCTTGTAATATTTCCCGAAGGCGTCGTCCTGCCGGTCGCTGCCGGCTGCCCTGCTGACAGTGATCTGCAGCTGCTCCAGTCCGTAGCGTTTCCTGCAATACTCCGCCAGGATCACTTTGAGGAACTCAAAGGCCCCTGTCCCGTCGGTCAGAACATGGAACATCTCCAGATTGATCCGCCGCCCGAAATAGTTGACCCTGTAGAGAAGGTTCCTGCGCCCCTCCCGATAGATCGTATCGAGAGCCGGCTGGTTGTCCGGCGTCACTTCCGCCTCCAGATCGCTTTGGTCGAGATAGTACCAGAACATGCCCTCTTTCAAAATACTGCTGAAATGAGGAAACTCCCTTGCCGCGGATGTCACTGCGCTCTGCAGTGCCTCCGGATCCACTTCCTCCTTGAGCTCGCAGGTTATCCTGAAAACTCTGGAATCGGATCCGCCGGTCGTGGAGGGCACTATTTTGGCGGCGTTGTCCAATTGATACCACTTAGTCTGTGCCACTTTTTAATCTCCTGTAATGAATCCCCTTATGCCGAAACTGCTCATGCGGGGACATCCCCCTGAATTTATCCCTTAAGAAAACGGAAAGGCTCCTCGTCAACCAGGAAGTGCATCAGCTGGTAGGCGCACATGATCGCAACTTTCTCCTCCTTGAGGATCCTGCGCACTTCGTCGCGGTCCGCCAGGACGATCTCGATGTTCTCGCTGTCCTCCATGAAACGGTCGCTGATCTCGCCGTCTGTATAGCCGTAAACGGTCGCGCAGGACTCATCGGTAAGGCCGACCGTCGTAAAACGCGGCTCCTCATACATGGGATCCACATCCAGGGGCTCAAGCTTCAGGCCTGTCTCCTCGTGCATCTCGCGCACGGCTGCTTCGCGGAAGTCCTCCCCCTTCTCCACAAGTCCCGCCGGAAACTCGTAGACATATTCGCCTATGCAGAAGCGGTACTGGCGGATCAGCACGACCTTGTCGCGCTTTGGTCCGTAAATGCTGTATATGATCACGCCGTCCGGATGGTTCTCTCCGGTACGGATCTTGAGCTCGCTCTCATCTTTCGCGCGCGACGCGACATAGTAGTGGGACGCTTTGCCGTTCTTGTGCGTGACGTCCAGATCGTAGAGATTAACAAATTTGTTGTTTGTCTTCTGTGTGATCTTATCGATGGATACCATTATTTTCCCTCCTCTTTATTGAACTCAGCGCGCTGTAAGACAGTTACTGCCTTACAGGCCGCCCGCACGCGGCGCAGCGGATTCGCTTCATGAGCCTTAACCCTGCAGCAGTCCCGTCAGCTCTCCGTCCGCCAGAATGCTCAGCCTTCGTGTCGCCCTCGATACCGTCGTGTAAAAGCGGTGCCTGGACAAAATATCATCCGGATACATCTTCGCGTCCGCATCCGGCAGGATCACGCCGTCAAATTCGAGTCCTTTCACCAGGTCCAGAGTAATCAGAAATGTTCCTTTCCCCGGAAGCGCCTGATTTCTCTGGATCACCTTCGGCGCCTCATCTCCCAGAAGCTCCCGGATCTTCTCAAGACTGCCCCTGTTTCCGCAGATGACAGCCGTCAGTCCTTCTTCCTGCTGCGCTGAGTTAAGAAGCGCTCTGAGCCTCCTCAAGTAGTCCCCTCTGTTCGCGCAGGACATTTTTACAGGCGCGGTTCCCGGCCGCTGCACGGAAGCAGTGGCGATCTGCTTCTCCCGCGGCAGAAGTCCCGTGAAGATCTCCGTGATCTCTGGCGATGACCTGTAACTTGTGAGCAGCGGCAGTTCCGTTACCTCTCCGAACAGCTCCCTGATCCGGACGAATGACACTGTCCCCGGACGGATCGCCTGGAACTCATCTCCGAGCATCATGAACTTCGCATTGCCAAAATATCGCCTGAGCACCATCAGCTGTGCCGCCGTATAGTCCTGCACCTCATCGATCATGACATATTTGACATTCCTGTCGCCCATACCGGTGAGCAGTATTTTGAGCCAGATCCACTCCGCGCTTGAGAGCTTCTTTCTCTTCATGAGCCTCAAGCCGATCTGCTCCACATCCAGAAACGCGAAGTGCTCGATCGCGCTGAACGCGCCGCCGTACTCGTTTCTAATGCGGTTCTGCTCCCTGAAGCCCGGCTCATCAGTCTCCGCGTATGGATCCATGCTGTTAAACCCGGCGTTCCCGGACAGGCCGTCGCGCTCTGCCGGGCCTACCTGCTCTGCGGCGCCATTCCTCTTTTCGTTGTCATCCCGCTCCATCCGGCGGATCTTGACCCGCGCGATCTCCGCCAGCCGGTCAGCGAGTATATGTATGAGCCTTGTGCCTGTCTCGATCCCTGTCAGGCTTTCGGCGACCTTCATGATCTCCCTGCGGCTTAGGACACACCTGCCATGCTGCATGACGGGCCTGAAATCCCCCTCCTCGAGGCGGAGAGTCTTCAATTTCTGCTCTATTTTGCGCAGGTCAGATTCTTTCGCCGGCTCAAAGGGCCCCTTGTCGGGAGCCTTCGCGATATGGACAAAATCCCTCCACGTAATAGTCCTGGGATTCTCCTCGCCCAGATCCGGCAGTACCTGGTCAATATACTGTCGGAACACGGGGTTGATCGTAAGCAGGTAGACCTGCTCCGGCCGAAGATTTTCCCTCTGCCGGTAGAACAGATAGGCGATCCTCTGAAGAAGTACTGAAGTCTTCCCGCTGCCCGCGATCCCGTTTACCAGAAGCACCGGAACGTCGCTGCAGCGGATGACCGCATTCTGCTCCTTCTGGATCGTCGCGGTGATCGCTTTCATCTTGTCCGTGCGGCGGCTGGCCAGCGACTGCAGGAGCAGCGGATCCTCGATCGCGACCTGCGTGTCAAAAAAGGAATAAAGCCTGTCCTCTTCCAGGTTATACTGCCTGCGCAGCTGCAGGTCCACGTCCACGCGCCTGCCGTCGACCATGTAAAAAGTCCTGCCGTTTTCCTGGTTGTAATAAGTCTCCGCAATGGGCGAGCGCCAGTCGATCACAAGATGTTCATATGCGTTCTCAGACACCCCCGCGCTTCCGATGTAGTAGTCCTCCGGCTCTTCCTCCGGATCGAACTGCAGTCTCACCCTCGCGAAATACGGCGCCTTGAGGAGCCTCTTCACCCTCGCGAGCTTCTCTTTTGCCGCGTCCTGCTCAATATTGTACTGATCAATAGAGTGACTCATCGCCTCAAACTCGATATAAGTCTCCATCGCGTCCGTATCGCTGTCAAAATTCAGCGACAGGTTGCTCCTTATATCTTTCTTCTCCTGCGCGGCCTTCTCGGAGATCGACTTGATCTTCTCCTCCAGCTCTTTCTCCATCACGCGCAGTTTCCCGTGTGTACAGGTCAAATGGGCCTGCTCCTCTTCAAATATTTTCTTTTGTTCTCTATCCTGTTCGTTCACGCGTCACTCCGTTCTCTATGGTTTTCCTGTCCGTGGCGACATCTCCTATGTCGTGCCAAAAAAGCTTGTACTTAATATTTAACATATTATAGCAGGAATTCCCCCATCCTCTAAGGTGGCTGGGATGAATTGCTTTCGTCAATGTCGTTCCTCTACTATCTTCTACTACCGCCTGCGGTTTCTATTATCATAAAATTAGAAGTGAAAAGCAAACAGAACACTTGTTCGAGTTACGATGTTGTGTTATACTGTAATCAACAGAGAAAACCATTTCGGTTGAGTGCTAAACTTAATTCCGCATTGCAACAGTAAATTCCATGTGGGCTGACTTTACCTCCGCACATCTTTTCGGCTATACTG
>JBGUJH010000016.1:0-7365 GCA_045113775.1 Lachnospiraceae bacterium
ATAAGGTTGCTTTTCCGTTTGCGGCCTGGGGAATACCTCCCGCGGCGGAACAGCAAGCTCGGAGATTCAATCTCCGAGAAGCTGACACAGTACGCTCCTTAAAAATATATTTAATCAAGCCTTTTCCGACTCAATTATCCAGATTAAAGTTCCTTCCTCATATAGACCAGTTCCTGATACCCCGTGAACCGGGATTTGAATCCCCTCGGATTCCGGCCGAATTCCACGAACCCGGCCTTTTCGTACATCGCGATCGCCGGCTCATTTTCCGCGACCACGCTCAGTTCAATCTGCTCATATCCCGCAGCCCTGGCACATTCGATGCAGGCGTACATCAGCGCTGTTCCGATCCCGAGGTTCCAGTACTGCCGGTCCACACTGAGGCCAAAATCCGCCCGGTGCCGGATTTTCTCCCTGCCCCCGACGGCGTCAAAGCCGGCAAGTCCCGCGACCACGCCGTTAATTTCCGCAAGAAGCTCTACGCCATTGTCGCTATCCGTTTTCTCCTGCAGGAAGCGGCCTTCCTGTTCTGCGGTCATGGTGTTCTCATCCGGGTAGGAGAGAAGATAATCGGTCTGCTCGTGGGTCAGGATGAAATTGGCAAGGGCTGCTTGTCCGTCTTTCTCCTCTCCGTTCCGCAGAATACATTTTCTGCCGTCTTTCAGAGTTATAGTCTTGAAGTATTTCATAAAGTCCCCTGTGTTTTTCTTTCCTTATCTGCTGTTCTAACTCGAAATTCTGCTGCTGTCCTTATCATTTGTTACCGCCCTTAGAAAGCCTCATTATTCCAAGCGTTTTGATCACCAATAAGGCAAAATATATAATTCCCGCATAAGGCTGCCTGGCGGCAATGAAAACAGCCACTCCCACAGTGGACAGCACCATCCCTGTGATCAGTCGATGCCTGTTCCAAACCGGACGATCGAATTTCAAGATGATCAGTCCGCATAGGCCATTAAGCGCTGTGACCGCAATCGTGATCAGAAATATATTCTTTACCCAGGACTGTACGCCGGTCAGCCCAAACAAGGATACAGCCTCCGCGGAATCTGCACCGTTTCCAAACACAGGCACAAGCAGCAAAATTGTTGTAAAAAGATCCAACGCGCCGCAAATGAACGAAACGGTTCTGCCGGTATATTCCTGTTTTTCCTCTTCCGCCGCGGAAATGATCTCTTGCGGGCAGATAAGTTCATCAATCGAGACTGAAAAGTAACGCGAGATTTCTTTCAACGAATCGATGCTCGGATATCCTCGGCCGGATTCCCATTTGGAAATGGCCGTCCTCGAAACGAACAGATCCTGCGCAAGTTCCTCCTGTGTCAATTTTTTGCCTTTTCTTAATTCCTGAAGCTTTTCATTGAACTCCATATTTTCCCTCATGCGAATCAGTCAGTTGGGCAAAATATTGATAGAGCCGGAAGAGCCCAAAGCTCAACAGTACAGCCCCGATAATATCTGTTGCCCAATGAACACCTGCTGTCAGTCTCCCGATCACCATGAACATCGAAAATGCGAACACAAACACGGTGGTCACATTCCGAGCATACGGTTTCTCGATCCTTCGGTCAATCTGGAACTTCAAGGTCGGCATTACGCTCAGAACCAGAAGCGTTGTCGACGAGGGGTAAGAAGCCTCCAAAACGCCGTTAATCAGAATCGGCCTGTAATTGATGGGCACCATTTCAAAGAACAGGTAACAAAATATTACCAGAATATAGTAAACACCCAGAAGTATAATATCCGGATCGACCTTGAAAAGGCTTCGCCGTTTGACTAGCTGGACCGCTCCAAGAGCCGCAAAACACAGGCAAACTGCGATTGGGACAAGCCCGAGCCAATCTGTAATCGTGTATAGGGTCAAGTGGACTCCGGTAAGATTATGGAACCACAGATTGAAGGCCGCAAAGCCAACTGCTGTTCCGTTCGGGCCGACTGCCTGCACATCTACGCGCGTGATCAGAAGCGTCCACAGCAGGAAAGCAGTTAAAAAACTGATTCCTGCCCGCAGACAGCTTTTTCTGTTTCTATTCATCTTCATTATTTATTCCGCCTTTCTGCCGGTACTTCATGTACATCTGACGGAATAAATGGTACTGATGAGCACTCAGTTCCACAAGAAACGAGCTTTCACATCCGTGACACGAAACGTGTCATCGGCAATAATCGACCTCTGGGGTAGTTTTACTGTGTTCCGGCGTTTTCCAGCCTGCTGAGCGCCTCCGGATTATTCGCAATAATCGCCCCGACCTTCTCGCATGACTTCATCTCCGGACAGCTGCCGCAGGTCTCCACCTGTTTTTGCATAGCGCACTGTCTGATCGGACATAGGCTGTCACAGTAAGGACTCTTGACGCCCGGAATCCGACATCCGGTACAGTTGATCATTTCCGGCGTGATCTCCACGCCGTTCAGCTCTGACCAGAGCTTGGCCACCTTGACTCGCAGCTCATTATCATTATTAATTGTTGCCTGACGGGCCTCGCAAGTTTCACAGTCCAGGCCGCAATAAGCGATGTATTTATTCATTTTACATACCTCCTACACAAACTACTACTGAGGTCGCTTCGTCACTATCCAAATCGAATGACTTGATTTTTCACATCAACAACCGCGTCAACCCCAAAAGGAATAATGCAACGGGGCATTGCATGCCCTATGTTGATGTTAAACACAATGGGGAGCTCCGGCCGGTCAATGACATCGACCAGCAATTCCTTGTATTCTTTTGCATAAGTGTTGTCCATCGGCTTTCCGACCAGAACACCGGAAACCGCCCCAAACACACCCACGCCCTTGAGGTACTCAAGTGCGCGCCGGAATTTGGCGGGCGCCGGTTTTTCCTCGCTCGATTCCAACAGCAGGATCCGCCCCTTCCAATTCTCCGGATCAGGAAACAGATGATACTTCTTACAAAGCACCGGCATGTCGGCATATCGCTCACCGTCGAAGAAATCATAGATTGAATCAATGCAGCCGCCGAGTATTTTGCCCGAGAATACAGGGGGACCCTGCAGCAGTTCAAATCCGTGGTCCGGGTGAACGGGAAGCGGTTTTCCGACCTGTTCCGGAGTAAAAGAATCTCTTTGCTCATACCAGACATCACTGGGCTTTATTTCCCGGATGGTTCCGGTACTGATCAGCTCTTCAAAATACTTCTGGGTATATGGAAGTATCTCCGGCCCAAGTTCACAGATATCGGGAAGAAAAGCCTGTCCATAGAAAGTCCGAAGTCCGACCTTATGGAGCATCAGATGATTGATCGTAGTATCTGAGAACCCCAAGAACACCTTGTCCGTTACAGCATCGGCCAGCTCATTGTGATCAAACAGATAGGGCAGCAGCCGATAGGTATCATCCCCGCCTATAGCGCACAGGATCATGTCAATGTCCGGATCGCGAAATGCCTGCAATAGATCTTCAGCGCGTTTTTCCGGATGTGCTTCCACATATTCCAAACCCTTCAGCGCGTGCGGCATGAACTTCACATTCAGACCGAGCTCGCGCAGCCTGCGAAGTCCGATCTCCACTTCAAACTGCATAAAGGGTTCGCCGACGATTCCACGCGACAGACTTACGATGGCTATGTTTTTGATCATGATATCCTCCGAAACAAAGCGACCTCTGGGGTGGTTTTTCCATATCTGGGGACAAACTACCCCAGAGGCAGCTTAGTGCATATATACATCACAGAAATGCTGCAGGTGCCTTTCGATGAATTCTAAGGCATTTTTCTCACACTGCGGCTGCCTGTCTGCTCTGGCGATCTGCAGGACGGCCGGCGCCGTGAGTTCTGCTGAGAGGAGCTCCGGATCATCCTGTTTGACAAGTCCCTTGTCCATCATTCCTTTGAGGATCTTTGCAAACATCCCTTGAATTCCGTCCAGCTGGTGTCTGGTAGTGACCTCTGAGGTCCTCTCATTCCGGAACTGCTCCTGAACAAGAAACATCCGCGTTTTCCTGATGATCGGATCCCGCATCGTAAACGAGATTCTCCCCATAGTCATTTCTATGAATTCTTCCCGACTCTCCGGAATCTTCCCGATATTCCGCTCGGATCCGAACATTTCCTCATAACGGACTTCTGCCGAATCGATCAGCGCGTTCAAGATATCCTCTTTGCCTTGATAGTGCTTGTAGAGCGATGGAGCCTTGATCCCGACAGCCTTCGCGATCTGCTCGACGCTTGTTCCGTTGTATCCGTTTTCCGCAAACAGCGTTAAGGCTGCGTCCAGTATTTTTTCTTTTGTAGACATTGCGTCCTCCGTGAAGCTAATGGGTATTAGCTATATTTTGGCTAATGATTGTTAGCTTGTCAAGTATAAAACTACCCCGGAGGTCGCTTTTCTTCAGCTATATTTGCTGCCATCAGGCATTTCTCATGGGGGCCGGCCCCATAAAAATTTCCTATGTGATCCAACTCAGCCAGAACTTGATCCAACTCACCCGCGATTCAGTTCGGCCTGCCGGCATTTATAGTAAATTTTCAATTGGCAGGCCGCAGAACGTGTCCTTGACTTAAATATCTTGTATTATTAGTACATGCACAGATGACCTCCGGGGTAGTTTGTTCCGCAAAAACCTCAAATGGGATAGTTTGTGCAAGAACTGCCTTGAAAGGAAGAAAAATCAAGAACTAAAATGACCCCTGCAATTCCGACCATTAAATACGACAATACCGTTCCCGGCACATTCATACGAAGAATAAACCGCTTCGTCGCAGAAGTTGCAATCAACGGAAACACCGAGAAGGTCCACGTAAAGAATACCGGCCGCTTGCGGGAACTGCTGGTTCCCGGCGCTGAGGTTACCCTGCAGAAGGCATCTGATCCGAACAGGAAGACGGCGTATGATCTGATCTCTGTCTATAAGCCGAAGCTGGAATGGGTCAACATCGACAGCCTTGTCCCGAATAAGCTTATGAAGCTGCAGCTAATGAGCATGAACTATGATGTAGTAAAGCCGGAATATACCTTTGGCGACTCCAGATTCGATTTCTACATGGAACGCGATGGGGAGAAGTATCTTACGGAAGTAAAGGGCTGCACACTGGCAGCAGATTTGGAGCGCGGAACAGGACTCTTTCCGGACGCGCCGACGGAACGCGGCGTAAAGCATCTGGACGAACTGGCCGCAGCAGCGGGAAAAGGGTATCACTGCCGGATTGCTTTTGTGATCCAGATGAACGGGATCCATACAGTTTTTCCAAATGATGATACCCAGCCGGAGTTCGGACAAGCTTTGAGTCGTGCCGTGAAAGCAGGGGTACAGGTTGTCTGCTATGGATGTCACGTGGAAGCAGACAAAATACAGATAACGGGCGTTGTCGAAGATACCGGCAGATATATGAACCGGTGAACTGCCCACCGCCTTCGCTTCGCATAAGGGGCGGGAGGATTCTGTTATTAACTGGATAAAAATCTGAAAGAGGACATTACTATGGATAGGCAGAAAGTATTTGACTACATCAAAAAGAAATATAAGGTACAGCCTGAGTATCCCTGGCGTACTTCCCCGGACAGTGCCGTTTTCCGGCACGCGGATAATAACAAGTGGTTTGCTCTGGTGATGGATGTGCAGGGTGACAAAGTCGGACTCCGCAGCGCGGATTATGTCGATGTGATCAATCTCAAGATCGATGATCTGATCTTCCGGGATATGATCATTCAGGAAGCCGGGATCATGCCCGCCTACCATATGAACAAGATGCACTGGATCTCTGTTTTGCTGGATGGCACAGTGCCGGAGAACAAAGTCCTTGACCTGATCGATATGAGTTATCTGGCAACGGCATCAGCGAAGAAGAAAGAGAAAATCCGTCCGCCTAAAGAGTGGATCATTCCGTCGAACCCGAAGTACTATGATGTCATACATGCCTTTGAAGAAGCGGATATCATAAACTGGAAGCAGGGAGCCGGGATAAAAAAAGGGGATACCGTCTATATGTACGTGGCGGCGCCGGTCTCGGCTGTAATGTACAAGTGCAAGGTGCTGGAAACCGACATCCCTTATAACCACGCAAACAAATATATAACGATCAAAGCGTTGATGAAGATCAAGCTTCAGAAGCGCTTTGCGCCGGACAGATTTACTTTTGAGGTCCTTAAGGCGGAGTACGGGATCTATGCCGTCCGTGGGCCTCGCGGCATTCCGAACTCGTTAAGCGAGGCACTGGGGAGAGATAAGGGACTCCGCAATGAGGAATCCGGACAAGAAGAATAGCCCGAGGAGCTTTGTAGATGAAGATCATGGTCAGCGCCTGCCTGGCAGGTGAGAATTGCAAGTATAACGGCGGGAACAACCGGAATGAGAAGGTCCTGCAGCTGATGAAAGAGAACGAAGTGCTCACAGTCTGTCCGGAGCAGATGGGCGGTCTGCCTACGCCGCGCATTCCATCAGAAGTCAGGGACGGCGTGGTCACGGCCAAGGACGGGCGGATCGTGGATGCGCAGTTCCGCGCCGGCGCCGCAAAATGTCTGGAAATTGCCAAAAGAGAGAAGCCGGACCTGATCGTGCTGCAGCCCAGGAGCCCCAGCTGCGGAGTGAAGCAGCGGTATGACGGCTCATTTACAGGAACACTGATTGCCGGAGCCGGCGTGACAGCACAACTCCTCATGGAGAATGGTTTCCGGTGCATTGATGCGGAAGATCTGGTCCTAGTCCGCGAAGGAGTCTTAATACGGAAACTGCGCGCCGAAGAAAAGGACTTGCTGAAGATTTTCCTGTACGAGGCGATCTTCATTCCGGAAGGAGTGGAGCCTCCGGCCAGGGATATCGTGGAGCGGCCTGAACTTAAGATCTATTATGACTATTTTGGCAGCGGCGCAGCGGACCATTGTCTGGTGGCCGAGGCAGAAGGCCATGTGGTGGGAGCCGTATGGACCAGGATCATGAACGACTACGGTCATGTGGATGATGAGACGCCGTCCTTTGCCATATCCCTTATTCCGGAGTTCCGCGGGAGAGGGATCGGGACCCGACTGATGAGGGAAATGCTGCTCCTGTTGAAAGAGCAGGGATACAAAAGGGGCTCCCTCGCTGTGCAGAAAGCGAACTATGCAGTACGGATGTACAAAAATGTCGGTTTCGAGATCATAGACGAGAATGAGGAAGAATACATAATGCAGTGTATGCTGACAGCGCAGGAAGGCTTTCTGCAGGATATCGTCGGGACCAGCGGACAGAACAATCATGGTGCCGGATGTACAGAAGCCCACGCAGGAGATCCTTGACAGAGGCGTTCCTGTATATGAAAGTCTTGTCGATGTATTGTAAGCAATTCAAGGCTCGCAGAGCGAGCCGCTGCGCCGCGTGCGGGTTGCCTGTAAGGCAACATCTTCCTTTCCGCACGCGTGTGCATCATTT
>JBGUJH010000017.1:0-4424 GCA_045113775.1 Lachnospiraceae bacterium
CTCCCCAGGCTCCTGGCGGATGATCCGGTGAACAGAGAAGAGATCGATGTGTTGGGCGAAGGGGGACTGTGCCTTGGCTGTACCGTATGTACTTTCCCCAATTGCGGGTTTGGCAAGGGCGGCAGAAACCTGTAACAGAGCGCGGTAAAGATACCGCGCCGGAAGAGGAACGGAATCATGCGGGACAGATTCGAACGTACGATCAATTATATGCGCATCTCCGTGACGGACCGCTGCAACCTGCGGTGCAGGTATTGTATGCCGGACGGGATCACAAAATGTTCGATGCAGGAGATCCTGACCTACGAGGAGATCATAGAGATCGCGCAGGCGGCGGAGGACTGCGGCATCACAAGATTTAAAATAACCGGCGGAGAGCCTCTCGTGCGCAAGGGCGTGGAGACTCTGGTCCGTTCCTTGAAGAAGCTTCCGCTGACCGAACAGGTGACCCTGACCACAAACGGGGTTCTGTTGGAAGAGAAGCTGCCGGCCCTCATGGAGGCTGGATTGGACGCCGTCAATATATCCCTTGACACAACGGACAGGGAAAAATACAGACAGATCACGGGCAGAGATTGTCTGACGCAGGTCCTGCATGCAGTCCGGGCATCTGTAGATTCGGGAATCCGCACAAAAATTAACGCGGTCCTTATTCCGGGCTGCAATGAGGATGCGTTCCTTCCGCTGGTCCAAATGGCGTCCGAATTGCCGGTAGACGTCCGTTTTATCGAGCTGATGCCGATCGGGGAAGGGCGCAGTAACAGAGGAATGGATAACCGCACACTGATCGGCGAACTTTACGCCGCGTTTCCGGGAACAGTGCCGGATCCCGCGCCGAGGGGAAACGGTCCGGCTGTCTATTACGCCGTTCCGGGGTTTACAGGCAGGATCGGCTTTATCAGCGCGATCCACGGAAAATTCTGTGATTCGTGCAATCGGGTGCGCCTGACTTCGACGGGATTTCTCAAGCAATGTCTTTGCTATGAGGACGGAGCGGACCTTCGCGCTATTCTCCGAAGCGGGAAAGAGACCGGACGCCGCACTCTTTTGGCAGAGGCTATTCGGTCTGCTGCGTCCGGAAAACCGGAAGCGCACTCTTTTGACAGACCGGAGCTCATCACGGAGAAACACAGAATGTCCGGAATCGGAGGATAAGAGGAGGAAAGACACATGGCTGTTATTCGCGCAATTTGCATAAGTGATCAGAAGGGCACGCAGAAATACAGGATCCCGGAAGGAACCTTTATAGAGGATCACGGGATTGAAGGCGATGCGCACGCCGGGAAATGGCACAGGCAGGTCAGCCTTCTGAGCGCGGAAAAGATCGAAGCCTTCAGAGAAAAGGGCGTACAGGTCGAATACGGCGCTTTTGGCGAGAACCTCGTTGTAGAGGGGTGTGACCTCCGCTCTCTGCCGGTAGGCACGCGCTTCGCGATTGGAGAAGTTCTCCTGGAGATGACGCAGATCGGCAAGGAGTGCCATGACCATTGCGCTATTTACAATGTGACCGGTGACTGCATTATGCCCAGGGAGGGCGTTTTTGCCAAAGTATTGCGGGGAGGCATAGTCCGGGAGGGCGATTCGCTTGACGTTATACCTGCGGCGCCGGACAGGCCTTTCACTGCCGCAGTGATCACGCTCAGTGACAGGGCATTTCGTAAAGAGAGGGAGGACCGGAGCGGTCCCGTGATCCGGGATATTCTCAGTGAGAACGGATATGATGTCGTGGAGATGATCCTTCTGCCGGACGGAGAGGCGCTGCTTAAGCGGAATCTGATCCGTCTGGCCGACCAGCGGCAGGTAAACGTTATTTTTACAACCGGCGGCACCGGATTCGGGCCGAGGGATCTGACTCCTGAGGCGACCTGTGCTGTATGTGACCGCATGGCGCCGGGCATCGCCGAGGCGATGCGGGCGGAGTCCCTGAAGATCACCAAACACGCCATGCTCAGCCGCGCGGCGGCAGGGATCCGCGGAACCACGCTGATCATCAATCTGCCCGGCAGTCCCAAGGCGTGCAGGGAAAATCTGGATGTTGTACTGCCGGCGCTCGGGCACGGTCTGGGACTTCTTCGGGGGACGGATGACAACTGATGGCAGATTCGCCGGTATTTGCAGGAACTGATCGGCATATGGAGTGCACACATGCGCCGTTTCAGAGATAGATGCAATTGACAATCATTTTGCTAATGAAACAGGAGAATAGTTATGAAAAAACTGATAACAGCTGCAACAGCCTTTACTGTCGCATTCGCACTTCTGACAGGCTGCGGCGGAAATACCGCAACCACTGCGCAGAGCACAGAGAGCGAAGAGGCAAAGCAGGAAACAGTGCAGGAGACGGAACAGGAGGCAGTACAGGAAACAGCACAGGAGACGGAGCAGGAGGCAGTACAGGAAACAGCGCAGGAAGAACCGGTCGAGATCCAGGTATTCATTGCCGCAAGCCTCAATACAGTCATGCAGGATGTGAAGGCAGCTTACGAGGCGGATCACCCGAATGTCACGATCGTCCTCAATCCCGACAGTTCCGGAAAACTTCTCACACAGATTGAAGAAGGTTATGAATGTGACGTGTTCTTCTCCGCCGCGCAGAAGCAGATGAATACGCTGCAGGATACGGACGGACTGGTCGTGGAGGGAACACGGCATAACGTGGTCAACAATCAGGTAGTGGTGGTTTCAAGAAAAGACAGCGGCACTTCCGTCACAGGACTTGCGGATATCGGAAATGCGGAGAGTATAGCGCTTGCAGACGGTTCCGTACCGGTCGGCCGCTATACCAGAGTCGCCATGGCGGCACTCGGCATTCTTCCCGAGACGGAGGACCCGTCCGTTTATACAACGCAGGAAGTGAGTGACGCGCTGGGCGGCGTCGAGATCTCTGAGCAGTCCAATGTCTCCAAGGTCCTGGCAGCGGTCGTGGAAGGCTCATGCGAGGTGGGAACGACTTATTATTCCGACACATACGGCTATGAAGATCAGCTGGATATTCTCGAAAAGGTCTCCTATGATCTGACCGGCAATGTCATCTATCCGATCGCGCAAGTCAAGAATGACCAGGCATCGGATGCTCAGGCAGCAGCGGCAGCGGATTTCGTGGAGTTCGTCGCTTCCGATCAGATGAAGCCGGTGTTCGAAGGATACTATTTTGACACAAATGTAGAGTAAAGGAACAAATAAGTGAGACAGTTGATCGAAGTCGCGAGGACCCTTGACTGGCGTCCGCTATGGATATCGCTCAAGACCGGTGTGCTCGCCACAGCGGTGTGTTTTGTGCTGGGGATCCTGGCAGCCTGGAGAGTCATGTACTGCCGCGGAAAGCACCGGTCTATCCTCGATGCAATACTGACGCTTCCCATGGTCTTGCCGCCCACAGTTGCGGGTTTCTTCCTGCTGCTCTTTTTCAGCAGGAGGAGACCGCTGGGAATATTTCTGTTTGACCATTTTGGTATCAAAATAGTACAGTCGCAAGTGGGCTGCGTGATCGCGGCTTCGGTCATCGCGTTTCCCCTCATGTACAGGAGTGCGCGCGCCGCTTTTGAACAAGTGGACATCAATCTTTTATACGCAGGAAGAACGCTTGGTATGTCAGACCCGGAGATTTTCTTCAAGGTGATCCTTCCGTGCGCAAGACCCGGGATCACGAGCGGAACGGTGCTGGCTTTCGCCCGTGCGATCGGGGAATACGGCGCCACATCCATGCTGGCCGGCAATATCCCGGGAAAAACGGCGACCATTTCGCAGAGGATCGCAATGGTCATACAGGACCAGGATTACATAACGGCCGGCGTCTGGGTCACGGTCATGCTGGTCATTGCGCTGATCGTACTGGCGGCGATCGGACATATTTCGCAGAGAAGTGATGCCGGGCGGGGAGAACAGCTATGGAAATGAAGGCGTCATTCCGCATAAGCGCGGGAGACTTTTCGCTGCAGGCACAGATGGATACTGCGGACCGGAGAAACGGAATACTGGGGGCATCGGGCTGCGGAAAGTCCATGACGCTGAAGGCCCTCGCCGGAATCCTGACGCCGGATGAAGGAAGGATTGAGCTGGGCGGCCGGGTCCTGTTTGACAGCCGCGCCGGGATTAATGTACCGGCCAGGGAGCGCGGAATCGGCTATCTGTTTCAGAATTACGCGCTGTTTCCGAACATGACCACCGAGCAGAACATCGGCGCAGGTCTGCGCGGGAGCAAAAAAGAGATTCGGGCGAGGGTGGAAACGATCATGGAGAGGCTCCGTCTCACGGAACTATCAGGGCGCCTTCCGTCACAGATGTCAGGAGGCCAGCAGCAGCGGGTCGCGCTGGCCAGGATTCTTGTGAGAAAACCTGAAGTGATCCTGCTGGATGAGCCCTTTTCCGCGCTGGATGCGTATATGCAGGATGCTATGCAGCAGGAGCTCATGGAGATCCTTTCG
>JBGUJH010000018.1:0-70487 GCA_045113775.1 Lachnospiraceae bacterium
TGCAGTTATGGCTTTGTTTGAAAACTATGAAGGACGTATGCCTCAGCTGCAGCCCGTTCTTGACAAGTACGGCTTCAAGAGCTTTGAGGATGTAAAGGCTTTTACAAACGGCAAGGGTGTTGATGCTTACAGCATCGTAGAGAGCACACAGCCGATTTGCTTTGAGAACGTAAAATGGGCTTATGAGCTCGGCGCAGCGATCGCTATGAAGGAAGGCGCTACGAAGGCTGCTGACGCTGCTAAGTGGATCGGCGTAGGACTGCAGGCATTCTGCATTCCCGGATCTGTTGCAGATCAGCGTCAGGTCGGTATCGGCCACGGCAATCTGGGTGCAATGCTGCTCGACGAAGAGACCGAGTGCTTCGCATTCCTTGCAGGACACGAGTCCTTTGCAGCTGCTGAAGGCGCGATCAAGATCGCTCTTAACGCAAACAAGGTTCGTACGAAACCGCTCCGCGTCATCCTGAACGGACTTGGAAAAGATGCAGCTATGATCATCAGCCGTATTAACGGTTTCACCTATGTACAGACCAAATATGACTATCTGTCCGCAGATGTCAAAGAAGACCACGCTCTGACCATTGTCAGCAAGACCCCTTATTCCAACGGCGATCGCGCAAAGGTCAACTGCTACGGCGCAGACGACGTTCGTGAAGGCGTTGCGATCATGTGGCATGAAGGCGCGGATGTTTCCATTACCGGTAACTCCACGAACCCCACACGTTTCCAGCACCCTGTAGCAGGAACATACAAGAAAGAGCGCTGGGAAGCCGGCAAGAAATACTTCTCAGTTGCTTCCGGCGGCGGCACAGGACGTACACTGCATCCCGATAACATGGCTGCAGGTCCTGCTTCCTACGGCATGACAGATACAATGGGCCGTATGCATTCCGACGCGCAGTTCGCAGGATCCTCCTCCGTTCCCGCACACGTCGAGATGATGGGCTTCCTTGGCGCAGGCAATAACCCTATGGTCGGTATGACTGTAGCAGTTGCAGTTGCTGTACAGGAGGCAATGTCCAAATAATCTAAAGCGACAATTCAAGAAGGCCCCCGAAGTTTCTTCGGGGGTCTTTGTTTCGTTATGAACTTAATGGGGAGAGGCAGCATAAATGGACCATGCAGAAAAAGCCAGGGCCCTGTTCCTGGAAGGGTATAACTGCGCGCAGGCTGTGTTCTGCGCTTTTGAAGATGTGACAGGACTGGACCGGGAGACCTCCGCGCGTCTTGCTTCCTCGTTTGGTGGAGGTATGGGACGCATGAGGGAAGTCTGCGGCACAGTGAGCGGCGCGCTCCTCGTACTGGGGCAGCTCTGCGGATACTCGGATCCCAAAGATCCGCAGGCCAAAATAGACCATTACCACCTGGTACAGGAATTTGCCCGGCGCTTTAAGGAGATCAACGGGACGATCATCTGCAGAGAGCTCCTGAGCAGCGTAAAAACAAAGCCCGGAAACGAACCGGAAGCGAGGACGAAGGAGTATTACGAATCCCGTCCATGCCTGCGCCATGTGGGAGAAGCAGCTGAGATCGTAGATGAACTGCTGCGCGAGCAAGGCGGGCTGTGAACGCTGAGCGGGCGGAGTGCGCCGTGAACTGCCTGAAACACACTTTTGTGGTATCATAAACAATTGATTAAGAAAATGCATGCTGATCGGAGCGCCTTGAAGGGTGCTCCGATTATTTTGGGTTGGGACAGAGTCAATTCGCGGTCAGCTTTTTTGCACCGGCAAAGTATAGTAAAATAGAATCACATCTTAGTTTTGACAGAGGATCTGCCTATGAAACGTATAATGATTTGGTTAATGATCGCTTCACTGCTTGCAGGCACATTCGTACTGACCGGCTGTTCCGACGAAGAGCCGGAGTCCGGCGAGACCGCTCTGAGTGAGAGTGACGATGCACCCGTGACCGGCTCCAAAGAGAGGAAAGAATCCAAAGGCCTCTTCATGCAGGTCGACAAGGCCACCGGCGAGATGCTGATCCGCAGGCCGAAGCAGGAGACCTCCGCCACGATGGGCGAGAAAGGAAGCTGGACGATCTTTGTCTATCTGTGCGGAACGGACCTGGAGTCCGCGATGTTCAGGGGAGGAAGCGCCACTGATGACATCAAAGAGATGAAGGCGGCGACTGCGGACGACAGGATCCGTTTTGTTATCCAGACAGGAGGAACGACTTTCTGGCATAACGGGGATATGGACGAAGACCTGAACCAGCGCTTTGTCATTGAGGGAGGCAAGCTGATCAAGGTCGACGAGGAAGCGCGCGTCAGCATGGGCAAGTCCTCGACGCTGGCAGAGTTCCTCAAGTGGGGCGTGAAGAATTTCGCGGCCGAGAAGATGGGCGTCGTCCTGTGGGACCACGGCGGCGGCAGTATCGAGGGAGTCTGCTACGACGAATATGAAGAAGAGTGCCTGACGCTGCGTGAGATCGACGCGGCTCTCCTCAGCGTATATGAGACCATGACCGACAAGTTTGAGTTCGTCGGGATGGACGCCTGCCTGATGGGTACTGTGGAAATGGCCAATATTGCCGCCTCTTACGCCAGATACATGTACGGCTCAGAGGAGATGGAGCCCGGCGGCGGATGGGATTACACTCAGATCGGAAACTATCTGGCGCGCAATCCGGGCGCGAACGGCGCTGAACTTGGCAAAATAGTGTCCGACAGTTACCTTGCGGCATGTGAAAAGCAAGGCGACGGCGAGATCGCGACGATGTCCGTTATTGACCTGGGCAAAGTGGACAGAATGGTTGAGAGCTTCAACACCTTTGCAAAGAGTATGTACGATTCGGCGGCAAACTCTGAGACATTCTCGGCGATGTCCAAAAAGATCAAGAGAATTGACAATTTCGGGGGCAACAACAAGTCGGAAGGCTATACCAACATGGTGGACTACGGGGGCCTTTTGAACGCTTGCGCGGATTATACGACGGGCAGCGCAGAGGCGCTTTCAGCTCTGAAGGAATGCGTGATCTACTCTGTGCACGGCTCGGACCATCCGAATGCGTCGGGACTGGCGATCTACTATCCCCTTGAAGTGCAGAGCCAGGAAGAACTCAAGACCTTTGAGAGCGTTTGCCTGAGTCCTTACTACCTCTCCTATGTGGACAAGAGGGCGCAGGGCTTTGTCAGCGCGGGTGAGGACTATGAATACGATGATGACACTTGGTTCCCCGGTGGATTTTGGTCCTGGCTCACTGACTATGATGAGGACGAAGAGGGCGATTACGTGTACGAGGAGGATGACGACGAGTACTGGTCCTATCTCGGAAACAGTGGAGAGACAGGGCAGAGCCCGTACATCACGTTCTATGAGGAACCGCAGGTCGATGAGGATGGCGTTTACTATTTTGTCCTGGATGATGAGGGATATGAGAACACCGCGGATGTGACCGCGTATGTATACACCCTGACGGAAGACGGCGAAGGATACATAGAGTTCGGAGAGACCTACGATCTGGAGGCTGACTGGGACGAGGGATATTTTGCCGACGCGTTTGACGGAAACTGGCTGTCCCTGCCTGACGGACAGAATCTGGCGACCTACATCGTCGATACGACGGACGATTATATCATCTACAGCTCGCCGATCCTCCTCAACGACGAGGAGACGAACCTGAGGATCCGCCGGACATATGACGGAGAGACGACAGTGGAAGGCGCCTGGGACGGCATCGGAAACAATGGCATCTCTTCCAGAAGCATTGTCAAAATAGGAACCGGAGACACGATCGTCCCTATGTATTACAGCTACGACTGGGATGACGAGGAGAGCGTGTATTACGGAGAGGAATACGATGTGGAAGGGAAGCTCAAAGTTGATTATTCGCCGCTGTATGAGGGCGAGTACCTCTATTCCTTCTGCATTGACGACGTTTACGGCGACTATTACATGACAGATCCGGTAACATTCTATGTGGACGCGGACGGAGAAGTAATGTTCGGGTATTGAACTTAATTTTCAGGCGGTGAAAGAAAATGAGATCCAAGCTATTTGCACCGGTGGATATGACCGAGGGCAATCCGGTCATTCAGATCATCAAATTTACAATTCCTATGCTGCTCGGAAATATCGCGCAGCAGCTCTACAACACAGTTGACAGCATTATAGTCGGGAGATTTGTGGGTGACAACGCGCTGGCGGCGGTCGGCAGCGCCGGACCGATCCTGAATCTGATGCTGGTCCTTTTCATGGGCATTTCCGTGGGTGCCAGTATCATGGTCTCCCAGTTCTTCGGCGCGCGGCAGAGGGAGTCCCTGTCCAGGTCCATAGGCGCATGTGTGATTCTGACCGGTGCCGCTTCGCTGATCATCATGATTGTCGGACCCATCGTCACTATGCCGCTCCTTCGCCTTCTGGGAACGCCTGAGAGCATCATCGGCTGGTGCCGCAGCTATCTGATCATCATCTGCCTCGGCATCGCCGGAGGCGGTTATTACAATATCCTTAGCGGCGTGCTCCGCGGACTCGGCGATTCCATGTCCGCATTGATCTACCTTCTGGTGGCGACAGGAACTAATATTGTGCTGGACTATGTCTTTGTGGCCTACTTCGGCCTCGGAGTCGCGGGTGTCGCTCTGGCGACAGTCATCGCACAGTTCGTTTCCGCGTTTCTGTCCCTCAGGCGGCTGACGAAGATGACGGACTATTTTGATATGAAGAAAGAATATCTGCTGCCGGACGGCGATTATATCGGTCAGCTGATCCGCCTCGGAATCCCGTCGGGCATCACACAGGCTATCTTCTCCATGTCCATGATCGTGGTGCAGTCACTCACGAACTCTTTCGGCGAGCAGTTCATCGCAGCCAACGTCATCGTCATGCGAATCGACGGTTTCGTAGTGCTCCCGGCCTTGTCCTTCGGCGCAGCTATGACCACTTACGCCGGCCAAAATATTGGCGCCGGCCGCATGGACCGCGTCGTTGAGGGCGCAAAGAAGGGCACCATCACTGCCATGGCAATCTCAGCCGTGGTCACCGGACTGATCCTTCTGTTTGGCAAGCCGATCATGGGCCTGTTCACAACGACGCAGGAACTGATCGACCTGAGCTACCGCATGATGCAGATCATAGCGGTGGGCTACATCATCATTGAGATCACCCAGTGCCTCTGCGGCATCATGCGCGGCGCCGGCGATACAGTGCGGCCCATGTGGATCTCCATTGCGACCTCCGTTGCCATTCGAATCCCTCTGGCCTACGGCCTGGTTGCGTTGACCAAGACGCCGGAACTCCCCAAAGGGGACTGTGCCATGATGTATGTTTCCATGCTGATCTCCTGGAGCCTGGGCGCTGTCATTACACTTATCGTGTATAAGCGCGGGAAGTGGAAGGAGAAGGCGAATCTGGTGACGGAGCGGGCATGACTTGGGTGAGCGGCGCGGAGTCATTGCAGAAGCTGGAAAATGGGCAGGTGCACTGACGTCATTGCCGGGATAGTCATTGCAGAAGCCGGAAAAAGAGCAGGCGCACTGACGCTCCAGGTCGCGGAGTCAGTACAGGAGCCGGAAAAATGGCATATGTGCTGATGCCTGTTGGCGAGAAGTCAGTACAGAAGCCGGAAAAGAGGCAAGTACACTGACGTCATTGCAGAAGCCGAAAAAGAGGGGAATCCACCATGCATGTTAACAAAGTTAACTCCATTTGCTTCAGTCCGGCCGGCAGCACGAAAGCCGTGACAGAGCACATCGCACATCAAGTAGCAGAAGCACTTGATGTTCCGTGCGACATCATTGACTTTACACTGCCCGAGGCAAGAACAAATAAATACAGCTTCCAACCGGATGAACTTGTTGTATTCGGTGTGCCGACCTACGCCGGAAGAATTCCCAATAAGATTCTGCCATTTGTGCAGACACTGTTTGAGGGGAAGGAAACACCTGCCGTCTGTGTGGTCACTTACGGAAACAGGAACTATGACAGTTCACTGACCGAGCTTGTGCAGGAAATGACAGGAGACGGGTTCAAAGTATTTGCAGCGGGAGCATTTGTCTGCCGACATGTCTTTTCAGACAAAATCGCAGCGAGAAGACCGGACGCAGATGATTACAGGAAGATGGATGAATTTGCGGGGGAAGCAGTCAAAATGCTTGGCAGTACCAACTCAAGCATCCAAACACCAGTGATCCGCGGAGGCGAACCGGTCGCCCCCTATTACATCCCCAAGGGCGACGACGGACAGCCTGCAAAGTTCCTGAAAGCAAAGCCCAAGACAGACTTAAGCAAGTGCACGAACTGTGGAATTTGCGCCAAGGTATGTCCGATGGGTTCCGTTTCAAAAGAAAACTTTGCTGATGTACCCGGCATCTGCATCAAGTGCCAGGCCTGCATACTGAAATGTCCGGAAAAGGCAAAATATTTCGATGATGAAGCTTTTTTGTCCCATGTCCGAATGCTGGAAAAGAATTTCACTGAGAGAAGAGAGCCGGAGTGGTTTTTCTCATAGGGGAATCTTTTCTGAGAAAAATGATGCACACACGAACGAAATGAAAGAGTCTCCCGAAGTCCTGCAGACGTGTAGGACAACGGGAGACTCTTTTTTTTAACTTAATGACAAATTCATGCGTGAAATCCTGAAGTTTTTATTCACTTATCTGTGCAGTCCGGCATCTGGTAGTTACCCATTACGCCCCGTGTGATTTTAAGCGTCTCCAACAGCCAATGAGCATTCCACTTCAGCTGCGCCCGGGAGACGATCCCATCTTTAATTCCCTGAACAAGTTCTTCATAGTCTTTCTTGCTGCCCGGCATGAACAGCGTATGTCCGGAAGCCGCGACGCGAGGCGCGGAAGGAGCGCTGTATTTGCCGCTGCCGCCCAGAATGTCGCCTCCGACGATCCAGTCCGTCATCAGAAGTCCTTTGAAGCCGAATTCGCTGCGCAGGATGTCCTGGCAGAGTTCCTCGCTCTCAGAGGTGTGGACGCCGTTTATGAGATTGTAGGAGGACATGACGGCAAGCGGGCGGCTCTCTTTTATGCAGATCTCAAAGCCGCGCAGGTAGAGCTCTCTGAGGGCACGCTCTGAAACATTTGAGCTGTTGCCGTAGCGGTTGGTTTCCTGGTTGTTGGCGGCATAGTGTTTGATGGTGACACCTTTTCCTTTGTGGGACTGCACACCCCGGGTCAGTGCTGCCGCGAATTTGCCGGAGACGAGGGGATCCTCCGAGAAGTACTCGAAATTGCGGCCGCAGAGAACGCTTCTGTGAATATTGAGAGCCGGCGCCAGCCAGAGGTCAACGTAAAAGATCTCCATTTCATTGCCGACTATGTCGCCGCAGAGGTAAGCGAACTTCGGATCCCAGCTCTGGGCGATGGCTGTCCCGATGGGGAGAGCGGTGGTGTACTGCTCGTATACTTTGGCGCCTCTGGGCGGCCGGGAAGTTATGTTTATCAGTAAAGAGACAGGCCCCGGAAGTAGTTCCAGCATAGTCTCGGGCATGGTGGAGCCAATGGCGTGGATCCCCTTCTTGTCCTTATAGAAGTGCCGCGCGAGACGCAGGCCTGCAGGACCGTCCGCGACAACTATGCAGCCGATTCCCTTACTTTCAAGAGCGGAAGTGCTCTCACCGGCAGCGCCGGCGACGCGGCCGGAGGCGTCTCCGATGACGCTCAGAATGCCGCCCTTGGGATTGAAACCTCCCATGTTCAGATAGGCGAGCTCTTCATCGCTCATATTGTCCAGAACGGGATCCACGAAGGAGGAACGCTCATAGTCGATGACTTCGGTCTCGCAAGCGCTGAGGTCTATTTTAATCAAAGGAAGTTCGTTGAAAGCAGCAGAATTTTCGGCGTCATCGGGCGCGCCATCCGAGCCAACCTTTTCCTCCACATCTCCTGCCAGGCAATTCTTCACCCGGCGCACAACAAATTCCTCGTCCAGATCAAGAGCGGCGACCACAGCGGTGTCTGCGCTGCTTGTTCCCAAATGGACAAGATAGCGTCCGGCTTCGAGCACATAAGCCGCACGCGACGCATCAAAACTGCTCATATCGCGCAGGTCCCAGGAGATATTGACTGTTCCGCTTTCGCCCGGCGCAAGGGGGGCTGTCTTGGCGAAACCGGCGAGAGACTTGACGGCCTTCTCTATTTTGCCGGCGGGAGAGGAGAGGTAGGCCTGCAGGACTTCTCTGCCCCGGAAGCCGCCGACGTTCTTCACGCGCGCAGTGAGGCGCACGACGGGACCGGAAGCTGTGAGCTCTGTGAACGAATGAGTGAATTCCGTATAGGAGAGACCGTAGCCGAAGGGGAAGGCGGGCTTTGTGCCGGTTTTGTCAAAAAAGCGATATCCGACGAAGATCCCCTCTGAGTAGAGCGTGTCATCCTGCTCGCCAAAACTCGCGATCCCGTAGTCTTTATAGGGCGCCCAGGTCGTGGTGAGCTTGCCGGAAGGGTAGAGCTTTCCGAGCAGAAGTCCGGCCAGTGCGCGGCCGGTCTCAACGCCGAGCTGGGAGAGGACCAGAATATTGCGGACTTCCATGACCTCGGAAAGATCCACCGGGCCGCCGGCGTTAACGACGAGCATGAAGCGCTCATACTTGCTGTTGAGCGCCAGGATATCCCGCACTTCGGTGTCTGTGAGGCGGTAGTCGCCCTTGACGTCAAGGCGGTCATTTCCTTCACCGGAATTGCGGCCGACCACATAGATGGCGGCGTCCGCGCCGAAAGTCAGCGGGAGTTCGTATTCTGGCTCCAGAATGACGGCGCCCATGCTTACTGCGATGACGTTTTTCTTTTCTTTTTTGGCTTTGGCCTTGATGGCTTTGTAAATAGCAGCTTTGTTATTCTCACGGATACGGTCGTATTCATCGAGCCAGCCGCCGTTAACAATGGTGAAACCGGCCTTCAAAAGTCCTTTTTCTACAGTGACGAAGTAGCGGGAGTTGACCTCTCCGGAGCCGGTGCCTCCTTTGACAGTGTGGCGGACGCCGCTTCCGTAGGCCGCGATCGTCCCGGGTTCTTCCAGAGGGAAAGAGCCGTCTTTTTTCAGCAGGACAGTGCACTCGCCCAAGTGGCTGCGCAGCCGCTTGATATTCTTTATTTCGTGAGGTTTTGCTTTGCTCATCGTATTCTCCTTATCAAGAATCGGAACTGAGTATATCTGATTTCAGTATAACACAGGTGAGATGTCTCTTGCCTCAATAGGCGGATGCTATCTGTTGCATCAGATATGAAACGGCCTCCGCCAATCTGCACAGAACACACCGCAAACTGAAACCTGTGTAAAGAAGGGGGACACTTTAATTGTTAGACTCTTCTTGTAGATGATGATAACGAATGAATACGTTCAACTGACACAAGGGAGGGTAAAATGAATAAACAGTTTAAAGAAATTCTTGTAATGAACCTTATGTATAATCTGCTGCTTGTGGTCGTTCTGTCCATCGTGGCACAGATCATGAGTTTTGGAACAGTGATGTGGCCGGCAGTCCTGTTGGATATGTTGATCGCGTATGTTCTGGAGATGGTGATCGCTCTCGGGCTTCCTTTCTCAAAGTGGGGCATGTCCTTAGCCAACAAATATGCGGAGCCCGGAACCCTTAAGTACAGGCTCCTGATGACGACCGGCACAGCGATTCCTTTCGCGATCGCGATGTGCCTGGGAATGAGCTTTATAGGAACGGTCCTGATTGGACATCAGCCGCTCAGTGCATGGCTTATGGCACTGGTGGGAATGCTTCCGATATTTATCATTCTCGGCTGGGTATTATCCTTTATATTCGTTCCTGTTTTTATGGGCCTGGCACACAAGATCGTATATGGCGAGTGAGGTGTCAAAAGAACCGTCCCCCTGACACTACAGATGCAAGAGAAGATATCTTTTCTTGCATCTTTTTTATTGCCGCAAATCAAACCCTGCAACAAAAACACCGCCCGTGCAAAACGCGGAAAGAGCGAAAACCTCCTTTTTTCTAGAATAAAGACAGATGAAAGACGTGCACAGTCCTTTTACGAAACAGGAAATAAACACTTAAGACCTGAAAAAAGGAGGGTAACATGGAAAACTCAAACACGATCAAAAGAGCGTCGACTCTCGGCGTGATCTGCTACGGCCTCGGCGACCTGGCGTCGCAGTTCATCTGGACATTCGTCGGTTCCTATCTCACCATTTTTTATACTGATATCGTCGGTTTTGCGCCGATCATTGTATCTGGGATAATGCTGCTGGCCCGTGTATGGGACGCGATCAATGACCCCATGATGGGATCGATCGCAGAGAATACACGTTCAAAATTCGGACGCTTCCGTCCCTACATCGCATTCGGAAGCCCCTTCCTCGCAGTATTCTCAGTGCTTACCTTTGTCAATATGGGCAATGGTACAGGCGGTGTGATCTTCTCCACAGTCATCTATATCATAGCAGGCATGCTCTACACACTGGTCAACATTCCTTATTCCTCGCTGGCAGCAGTTATGACGGAGGATCCAAAACAGAGAAACCTGATCGGTACGTCCCGAAGCGTAGGTATGAACATCGGTATGATCATCGTCAACTCCTGCTCCGCAGGCCTGGCGCTCCACTTCTCAGGAAGCGGCGCGGAAGTGGCGACCGGACACGGTTACATGATGACGGCGATCGTATATTCCCTGATCGCCGTACCGCTCTTCTGGATCGTGTTCCTCACTTCCAAGGAAGTGATCGTTCCCGATTACGAGGCCAGAAAGCTCAACCCGGCAGAGACACTCAGCGGAATGGTCAAGAATAAGTATTTGATGACTATCTTCCTGGTATCCACCGTTCAGATGATCGCTTTCATGGGACGTATTTCCATCACAGCGTTTTACGTCATCTACTGCCTCGGTGCCTTCACACTGATCGCCCTGATTATGACGATCCCTTCCATAGGCGGTGTCATCGGTTCTCTCGTAGTTGCACCGCTGGCCAACAAGATCGGCAAGAAGCAAGTTATCGCGCTGACACTGATCGGCCAGTCAATCGGTTTGTTCATTGTATATTTTGCACCGTTCACCAACATGACGCAGATCATGATCGGACACTGGGTATACGGCATTTTTAACTGCGGATTCCCGATCTGTCTGGCAATGGTCGCCGACTGCGTAGACTACTGGCAGGAGAAGACCGGTATCCGCCAGGATGGCAGCTACTACGCTACCTACGGCCTCTCCACAAAACTCGGAAATGCGATCGGATCTGCTTTCGGAGTCCTGATCATGGCAGCTTTTGGTTATGTAGCCGGAAGCCAGGAGCAGACAGAGCAGGCGCTCAGAGGGATTAATACGACAGTTAACCTGATCCCGGCGATCCTTCTGGCCTGCGCGGCAGTTCTTCTCTGGATCCTCTGGGACAAGAGCGACAAGGATTTTGACGATATTCGCGAACGACTTCGCAATAAGGAACACTAATATAACAAGAATAAGGAGGCAGTATCATGGGAATTAAAGCAAGCGTAAGTCTTTACAGCTTACAGTATCAGTATTTACAGGGAAAGATGAATCTGGAAGAGATCATCGCATTTGTGAAGAGCCTCGGCTCTGACGGCATCGAGCTTCTGCCCGACCAGATGCTCCACGGGACGCCGGAACCTACAGAAGAGACTTATCAGATGTGGAACGCGCTGGTAAAGAAATACGGCATCGGCCTTGCCTGCGACGACGTATTCCTCAACACCAACATGTTCAAGAACAGGGAACTCACAAAGCGCGAGTGCATCTCCTTGATCAAAAAAGAGATCGTCATGGCGCACCGCCTCGGCTTCAAGACCATCCGTCTCGTATCCATGGTCCCCGCCTGGATCATCGAGCCCTGCCTTGAGACCGCGATCGAGAACGATGTATCCCTCAACATCGAGATCCACGCCGGCCTGGGCTTCGGCGTCAAAAAGACAGATGAGTATATCGAGGAGATGCTGCGCCTGGATTCCCCTTACGTCGGCATCGTACCTGACACCAGCCTTTACATGAAGAGAGCGCCCCGCGTCATGACCAATTACATTGCGGCTGTTATGGGTAATCTCAACCCCGATATCATCAAGTATACTGACGAAGTCTTTGCATCCGGGACAGATTTCTTCCAGCTCAACCTCAAGTCAAAAGACGGCATGGATCCCAAGCTCAGATCCCTGATCAAGAGCCCGGCAGACGGCTTCTATGCGGCAAACATCAGCGGATACGAGAATCGCAGGCTCGAAGAACTGGATTCTCTGGCAAAATATATCAAGCATGTACACTTCAAGCTCTACGAGATGACAGACGAGGGCGACGAGTACAGCATCGATTACAAGGAGATCCTGCAGTATCTGCACGACCACGGCTACAACGGTTATGTTTCCACAGAGTACGAAGGAAACCGCTGGGTGCTTCCGGATCATGAGATTCCTGAGGTGCAGCAGGTCACGGCGCACCAGAAGATGATCCAGAGATATATCAAAGAAATTGAGGGCTAAGCGCTTCGACAAGGAGGTAAATATGTTTGACGGAAATGTTTTTATCAAGGATACATGCAAAAATGTAGTTGAAAACGGAAAAGTGATCGGATACGAGATGCAGACGCATATCACCTATTACAGAGGAATCCCGCTCTCCATGATCAACTACCTCAAGGTGGCAGTTGACGGAGTGGAAGTTCCGGAGGAGGATATCCGCTTCACACCCGACGGGATCGACTGGTTCACACTTAAGGAAATGGAAACAGTCAGCGCGATCAAGTGGGAGTACGGTACGCCCGGAACAGTCCGCGTGCTCAAAGAGGGCGGTCTCTCCAAGGGCCATCATCAGGTGAAGCTAACAGTATGCACCAGAACAGCATACATTCCCGTTCCGCTCGAGGGGAATATGACCAGAGACGTGGAGATCGCCTGACCGGCAGAACACATTGACGTTTTGACGATTTCACATAATATGAGATAATACTGTAAACATATTCCATACTGGGGAGGCCTGCGGCCTCTCCGGTTTTTGCATCTTTTGACAACAGACTCGAAAGTTCAGGGGGTATTGAATGGACAGGGGAACAGGAGTCAGCTATCATGTTGAGCGCGTTCGCGCCCGGAAAAACTATCTACAGGCAGAGCTCGTCCTTCTGAACGTACTCAGGGGAAAAATAGAAGTTCAGATGGAGGATCAGAAGGTGTCGCTTCCGAGAGGCGGGATCCTTTTGATCAACCCGGGGACCCAATATGAGGTCAGCGCGGCAGAAGACACTTTGATGGGCAAATGCACCTGGACGGTCGCTGTTTTGACACAGCTTTTAAAGGGAAGCCACGCCTACTTTTACTGCAATACAGCTTCCGGGTATTCCCGCTGGCACGGGGAACTCAGAAAGACTCTGGAAACTCTGACGGCAGTCTACGCCGCGGCAGATCATCAGACGGACAGCCTGATGGTGGGATATCTCTACAAGATCCTGGACTGTCTGATCGAGCATTTTCAGGTCCGGGGCGCCGATGCCGGAGACATAGAGACGGAAAGCGATGATTACATCCCGCAGATCATGCAGTATATCCTGCAGAACCTGCACGGCGAGATCAGCCTGACGGCCCTGGCGGAGCAGATGTTCGTATCAGCTTCCACACTCTCGCGCGCGTTCAAGAAGCGGACGGGGCTGTATTTTGCCGACTTTGTGCTGCAGCTGCGCGTTAAGGAAGCTATGGCGCTGTTATCGGAAACCGAAGAAAATGTCACACAGATCGCGCTCCGCGTTGGCTTTTCCGGCTCATCTGCTTTCAGCCGCGCATTCAAAAAAATGACGGGAGAGACTCCTGTCGAGTACAGAGAGAGGATTCGGAGCGAGGAAGACGCCGGTACTCAGGACGCTGCAATTGAGGAGAAGAAGATCCGGGAAGAGCTCTTTGCGAGCGGCCGTATTTCGGATGACGGAAAAGTGCACAGGCTGGTGACCGCGGACCTGGGCAATTCTTCGCCGGTGCCGCTGCGCAAGATCTGGAACAAGGTCATCAATATAGGTGAAGTGCACGACCTGACTAA
This sequence comes from Lachnospiraceae bacterium, assembly GCA_045113775.1. Taxonomy (GTDB): domain Bacteria; phylum Bacillota; class Clostridia; order Lachnospirales; family Lachnospiraceae; genus CAG-791. The sequence continues at coordinate 13,946 of JBGUJH010000018.1, forward strand.
AGCGAATATACAGAAGCACTGCCTGTATCTGCGGGACCATCTGCATTTTCAGTATGTGCGCATCTGGAATGTCTTCTCAAAAAGGTTGACACTGACGGACGGAAAGACGGCAGGGCGTTACAATTTCAGTGTGCTCGATCAGGTACTGGAATTCCTGTTGGAGAACAGGATGAAACCGTTCCTGGATTTCGGCCGAAGGCCTTCCATGGCCATGGATGCGGACGGCAAGATCGTTTATTATGAGGACATCTACACGAATTTTGAGAGCAGAGAACTGTGGGAAGAAGCTTTTCGGGAGGTTCTGCGCCATGTCCGCCGCAAGTTCGGCAAAGCGGAGGTTTCCACCTGGATCTTCGAGCTTTCCAGAGACAGCTACCACGGAGCGGGAGGAGAGAGGTGTTATGAGGATGAAAACTTCGACTTTTGGGATGCCTGGAATTTCGCTTACAATTGCGTGAAAACAGAGATTCCCGGAGCGCAGATCGGCGGCATCTCAGCGCAGATCGGCGGGGATTATCATTTCCTGAACGAATTTTATAAAAAATGTGTGCAGAACAGATGCATTCCGGACTTTTGCTCTTATCTGCTCTTTACCTACACGGACCAGTATTACTGGGAAAACGGCACGATTAGCGAATCTGTGGAGAAGGACAGATCTACGCAGCTGCAGCTGGATAAGATCAGACGACTCATGGATTTTACGGGCGTAGGTTCTTCCAAAGTGTATTTCACTGAGTCAAACAATACGATCGCCAACCGGGATTACCTCAATGACAGCTGCTTCCGCGCGGCTTTCTTCGCAAACGAAACGATGCTGATCCATGACCAGGCAGATCTTCTGTGTGTCATGGCCGGCACCGACTGGGTCAGCAGTTATCTGGATTCGGGCGCGGTGGTGCACGGGGGGATCGGCCTGCTTACCAAGGATACTATCCGCAAACCGGCATATTTTGCCTTCGAATTCCTGAACCGGCTGGGCAGCACGGTGATCGCTTCCGGGGATGGATATATCCTTACCCGGTCGGAGAGCGGAAACTATTACCTGCTCTGCAGCCATTTCGTTCCGTTTGGAGCGGGACAGTATCCCGTCAAGGCCGATGACAAGCCGGATCTGTCCGTCCTGCGTTTCGAGGGACATCCTTCTGAAGTACTCCGCTTCAGGCTGACAGGAATTACGGATCAAGGCTATTACATTGTGAAGAGACGGATCCTGTCATCCTCATCCGGCAGTATCCTGGATGAGTGGGAGAATTTCCAGTTCTCCGAGGACCTGACAGCGGATGATGTGCGCTATCTCAGAGAGAGGTGTATCCCGCAGATCCGCATGCAGAAGCAGTACGTCGGAATCGATGAGGAGCTTTCCTTCGACGTGGAGATGCGCCCGGAGGACGTTGTGCTGCTGCACATTTACAGGGAGTGAATCTGCGAGTCATAACTACATCGGGGGGAAAACATGAAGAAGCTGGAGATTCAGGATTGCAAAATAGAGCTGATCTATCTGACTAATGAGTCCATGCATTCGCATCAGGACATTGAAGTGGTGTACATGATCGACAGTGAAGCGGAATATCTGACTGAGAATCCGTTTACGCTGAAGAAAAGTGACATAGCCGTTATCAATTCGGGCGAGCAGCATATGATACGGTGCAGGCGGGACGCGATCGCCTTTCGCTTATTGATTCCATACCGCTTAGCGGGAAAGCTTTCATCGGATGAGAACATTTACTTTCAGTGCAACTCAGTATTATACCCGTCTTATAATTACAGTAACCTGGAACGACTGCTGGAACGCCTTCTGCTTGATTATCTGAAGGTGAACACTGCAGATCTGAGCGGGATCAGCAGTATGCTGTTTCAGGTCATCCATGAACTGTTTGAGAATTTTAGAAGAGACAGGAATAAGATCGGGGCGTATTCCGGGAAAAAACAGGGGGACAAAATAGACAGGATCCTGAATTTTATTCACTTGCACTATTTTGAACCGCTGAGTTTGCCAGAAATGGCAGAGCGCTTTAATATGACAGAGACATATTTGTCCCGCTATTTTAAAGAAAAGGTCGGACAAAACTATGTGAACTATCTCAATGATGTCAGACTGAAAAACGCTGTAACGGATTTGAGCCAAACTGATAAATCGATCACTGAAATTGCTCTCGACCACGGATTCTCGACTCCTTCCGTATTTAACCGGTACTTCAAGAGCAAATACGGCAAAACGCCGTCCGAGTACAGAAAAGAAGTATTAGGCAGCAGAAAGAGCCAGGAGATCGGGGAAGAAAGAATCAGAAAGATCCAACAGGGAATAAGTGAAAAGATCGAACTGGAAGCAAACAGCAGCATTAAAGCGAAGGTTGTGCAGGTAAGCGCGCGCCGGGGCGAGGTTAAGTGGAATAATAAGAATACCATTATTAATATCGGGGAGACTCCTGCGGTCTGTGACGCGGGAATTCAAAAGCATATTCTTCTTCTCAAAAATGAGCTGGGCGTATCTTATGCCCGCATATGGAATGTCTTTTCCGATCGTTTTATGATCACAAACGATCTTGACGGAGACAGCTTCAATTTCTTCTATTTGGACACGGTTTTAGACTTTTTTGTGCAAAATGATATCGCTCTCTTCCTGGACCTGGGGCAGAGAAAACGCGTCATCAAGGCTACGAGCAAGAATGAATTGCGGCTGGAGACGGAATGCAATCAGCCCGTCAACAGCAGGCAGTGGGAAAAACTGCTGAGCCATTTTATGAGGCACCTTTTGCGCAGATATGGAGATACTGTTCTGGAAAAATGGATCTTTGAATTTCCGTGGAACCTGGAGCCGTATTACCGTGAAGACTATGATTATGTGAGCGCGTATCGGATTGGCAGAAATACTGTGCGGAGTTTTTTGAAAAACGGGACTGTCGCAGGTTTAAGCCCGAATGTGACGGTCAATGAGAAAGAATTCGCAGCAGTGATCAGGACCTTAAAAAAAGAGGATATTTTTCCGGATATAGTGACAATGCGTGTCTTTATGGATCTGGAACACAAGCTCGTGGAGGGAGCTGATTCCAAGACGGAAAACGGGTTTATATGCGCCAGGCAGTTCGTCGAAAAAATAATAAGAATGGTTACGGATGAAAACACAGATTGCAAATTCTGTATATCGGAATGGGCGAATACCGTGTTAAACAGGACGGCGATCCAGGATAGCTGCGCCAGAGGAACAAATGCGATCAACTTTGTGTCTGGCATATCGAACCTGGTTGATATGATGGGAATCTGGCATGGGACTGATGCTATTGATGTTTTTTACGATACAAGAAAACTGATCTACGGCAGTGCCGGAATACTTACCAAAGACGGGATCAAAAAGCCGATCTTTTACGCGTTCCGGTTTTTAAGACAGCTGGGGGGAGAACTGCTGAAAACAGGGAATAACTACATAATGACCAAAGATCCCTCGGGAAGGATCATCTGTCTTTGCTATAACCAAAGGGCATACAGCTACTATTACTATTTCAAAGACGTAACGGAACAGAAAGATTTATTCAAGCTTTTTCAAAGCGAAGAAAAAGTGATCCTGGAAATGGAGATAACGAATCTGGAAAAAGACGGAGAGTATCTGATCAAAGAAGAAGTGGTCAACAGTACAAGCGGCAGTATCCAGGATGAGTGGAAAACACTGGGAAACCAGGAGGAACTGGGAAAGTCTGAAATACAGTATTTAAGAAATGTATGTATTCCCAAGATATACATGAAGCAATTCACTTGTGTGGAAGGAAAACTCAGTTTTCATATTGAGCTGGAACCTCACGAGATGAGGCTCATCCATATATCCCCGTACTAATGGAAAATGACTGACGAGGTGATACGGAATAAACCGTGTACAAAAAATGATTGCCGTTTTTTGTACACGGTATTTCTTTTGCTGCGAAAAGGATAAAAAATACGCACAATATAGTAGGGACAATGGAAAGTAAGAACCCGTAAAAATGTATAGAATTATCACAGAAGCTGATCCACGGAGCTATTAGGATTCAGCAAGAAGCGCGCTCTTTTACTTTAAAGCTCCTGACAGGTTAAACAATTGAGAAATAAGCCATCCAATTTGCGAAGGTTCAAAGAAAAAACAGAAAGGAAGTATCGTTTTGGACTGGATCACAGCCATGACGAGAAAAAGGCGAGGAAATGGAAAAACAGCTTTCAAGAAAGAGTATAGTCAGCTATGCTCTGGGAGACCTGGCCAGTCAGCTGGTATGGACATATGTCGGTATGTATCTGACAGTATACTATCTGGATGTAGTTGGTCTTGCTCCTGCGGTTGCTTCACTGATCATGCTGGTAGCTAAAGTATGGGACGCAGTCAATGACCCCATGATGGGTGCCATCTGCGAGCGCACGCAGTCTAAATACGGACGTTTCAGACCTTACATTCTATATGGAGCTCCGTTGCTGGCAATCTTCAGCATCCTGACATTTACGGCACCTTTCGGAAACGGAGCCGCAGGTGCAATCTGGGCAACAGTTACTTATATCGGCGCCGGTATGCTGTACACTCTGACCAATATCCCTTACGGAGCATTGGCAGGCGTTATGACAACACATACTGAAGAACGCGTCAAGCTGAACTCTGCAAGAGGCGTCGGCATGCAGATCGGCATCATGATCGTCAGCTTTGCCGGAGCTCTTCTGCTCTCAGCAATTTCAGGAAATCCGGAGCACATTACAGGAAAGAGCTATACAATTGTTGCTATCATCTTTGCTGCCATCGCTACACCGATGTTCTTCCTTGTTTTCAAGAATACAAAGGAAGTTACTTCTCCTAAGGTAAGCGGAGAGAAGGTTTCTCTTAAGGATTCACTGAGAGTTATCGCAACTAATAAATATCTCCTCATCATCGTTGGAGTAACCATTTTCCAGATGGTTCCTTACATGGCTCGTATTTCCATAATGGCATTCTATGTCGGACACTGCCTCGGTGACTTCAGATGGATGTCCATCCTGATGACGATTCCTTCGTTCGGCGCGCTGATCGGAAATATTGTCACACCGGCAGTTGTTAAGCACCTTGGCAAGCATGGTAACCGCAATGCTCTTATCCTTTCCATGTTCCTGAAAGGTATTACATTTATCTGGATGTTCTTCATTCCGTATGAGAATATCGGCATGCTCATCTTCGTTACCTGCCTGAACGCGATTACAGGATTTGGTTTTGCACCGCAGCTGTCTATGATTGCTGACGCAATTGACTTCCAGGAAGAGAAGACAGGCGTTCGTTCAGATGGTATTGCATTCGCGGTTTACGGTCTTGCAACAAAGCTCGGCGGAGCAATCGGAAGCTCAGTGGGCATCATGATCATCACGGCCTTTGGCTATGTGGCAGGTCAGGCTGTTACAGCAAGCGCACAGACCGGAATCAATTTCACGGCAAACCTCTTCTGCGGACTTCTTCACCTCGTAGCAGCAGCTATTCCGCTTCTGTTCTGGAAGATGACTGACAAGGACGCGGATGATATCAGAGAACGCCTTAGAGTCAGAAATTCAAGTGCAGAATAATTAGATTTTGTAAGGAGATAACAAATGTATAAGTATGACAGAAAAGGACCGAAGCGTGGAATTGCACTCTATAGTTATTCCGCGGAGTATGGTATGACAAAGGATTTGAAAGATTGCTTTGAAGACATGTACGATATGGGCGCACATGGCCTGGAAATACTTGCGAATACACATATTGAAAACTATCCCAATCCGACAGATGAGTGGGTCGAAGAATGGTTCAGATTGCTGGACAAGTACGAAATCGTACCGGTCGAATACGGAAACTGGATTGATTCTCACATGCTGGGATATCGTGATCTGACAACGGAAGAGTCCTATGAGCTTCTCGCAAGAGATATGCGCCTTGCGCACAGATTGGGATTCACGGTCATGAGAACTAAGATGCCGGTAATCTCAAGCAAGCTGGATCCGGTAGAAAACTGGAGAGAGATCATCAAGATGGCACTGCCGCTGGCAGAAGAGCTGAATATCAAGATGTGTCCGGAGATCCACGCACCGACAAATCTTGACAGTGAGATGGTTCGGAATTTTGTCGAATTTATTGAAGAAACCGGAACAAAGAATTTTGGCCTGAATATCGACTTCGGCGTATTCCAGAACAACTTTGATAAAGAACCGCCTGAACGCAGACACTTTATGGGAAGCAAACCTGAAGAGATCATCCCGCTGCTTCCGTATGTTTACTGCTGCCACGCAAAATTCAATGATATGAGCGATGACTTTGAGGAAACCACCATTCCCTACAAGGAAGTGGTAGACATCATGAAAGAACATGGCTGGGACGGATATCTGCTGAGTGAGTATGAAGGCCGTGATAAATATGACCTGGGATATGAAGTAGGCCAGACACTTAGAAAACATCATATCATGTTGAAACGCTACCTGGGAGATTAGGAGGAACATAATGATAGAACGTGAAGTTATTCAGTCGGTCGGATTCAGAAATATCAAGGAAGACGGAAAAATAACCGGATTCCAGTTCAGGGTGAGAATCCCGTACTACCGTGGAATCTATCTCTGCCAGTTAAGACCGGGAAGTCTCTACGTGGATGGCAGAAAATTTGAAAAAGAAGAAATCATATGGAATGTGGGCGGAAAGGATTTTACCGCAGAAGAGATGGTAAGTGACAGAGAAGATCACTGGGCTGTTACAGAACCGGCAACCATTAAAGTAAAACTGGATGGCGGACTGGAGCAGGGATTTCATGATCTGGTTTTCGGATTCTGCTTCACTTCTTCCTACATGCCGCCGATCATGCAGGAGATGATGAACCCGGATGAGGAGCCTCCGTTCATCATGCCGGAATTCGGACATCATGTTCATACCAGAAGACTGCTGATCGTATAACAGTTGTTACAAAGAGCAGTCATGCCGGAAATTGTTCTCTGGCATGACTGCTCTTTTACACGCCGTGCTTTTTCACTGCTGCGTTATTCTTTCCTTGCGGACCGGACTTTCTTGAGCGCCCGGTTGACCCTGGAAAAATCAATGGAACACTGTCCGTTCGATATATGGACCGGAATTACAGAGTCAAAATCATATTTCTCGGGATAGAAATTGTCATCGCGAAAATCATAAACCATGACCGTTTCGCGTTCCGGGTCCACAATCCAGTATTCCTTAACACCGGCATTCTGGTATTTGTATAGCTTGAGGAGCATATCCTTGGAGCGGGTGGAAGGTGAAAGGATCTCCAATACAAGATCCGGTGCGCCTTCAAAGCGTTTCGCACCCAGATCATAAGGACCGCAGATCACGAGGAGATCCGGCTGCACCATAGTTTTGTTGTCCATATCCAGCCTTACATCACAAGGCGACAGATAAACCTCGCATTCGCCTTCGTGGGCATCTGTACACTCCCGGAAAAGCATGAACAGCTCTCCCAGAATCTTCTGATGAATGACAGCCGGCGCAGACATATCGTAGAACACGCCGTCGATTAGCTCGACACGGCGCTCGTCCGGAAGCGCATAGTAGTCGTCTAAGGTGTATTCTCCGTCTTTTTTCTTCTTTTCCGGTGTCTTTTTCGGTGCAAGATTGTAACCGGCAGCGGGTTCCTTTACTGTGCCGCACGTTTCGGGCAGATCCTCATAGGTATAGCTCCGGCTTCTGTCAGGGTTCATTCCTGCCATATTGCTTCTGCGGCGCTCTTCGGCGGACAGAACAGTTTCAATCGCCACCAAAGTGGACTTTCTCGGTGCTTTGGTAGCGCCGCTCATGATCTTCTGGACTGTACTTAACGGAATGCCGGCTGAGGCTGCGATCATCTCATTTGTGAGGCCGAGAGTTGTCTTCTTGTTCTTTAATTCTTCAATTGTCATTGCCGACGCCTCCTGTTCTGTGGTTGTTATGGTAAAATTATAACCTTAAAATAGCAATAAATAAATATAAATATAGCCAAATGCGCAATTTCAGAGCAATAAAAAAGCAATAAAAAATCCGGCTGTAACGGCCGGATTTTTATGTTGCTTTTACCCCTTCCGCGTCAGCAGATACCACTTCGCGAACGCTGTCCCGATAATGATGAAATAACCGACAAAGCTCCACACATCCGGCACCTCGCCGAACAAAATTGATCCGAAGATCGCTGCGTAGACAACCTGAGAATAATCAAACACAGAAATGTCCCGCGCGGGCGCGTTCTGGTAAGCGGCCGTGACTGCCAACTGTGCGCAGGCGGCGGAAGAGCCTGCCAGCACCAGGAAGAGCAGCTGCTGCAAAGTCATCGGACGATAGTTAAGCAGCAGGTTGGGCAGGAGAATGATGGTCGAAAACGCGGAGAAGAACATAACGATCACAGGTCCGCGCTCACCTGCCAGTCCCAGTTTGCGCACGTAAGTGTATGCTGTGCCCGCTGTGAAACCTCCCAGGATTGCGATCAATGCCGGGAAGGAGGCAATTCCTGCACCGGGTTTGGCAACAAAGGCCGCTCCGATGAAAGCCAGAAGAACACTGAGCCACTCAACCCGGTTCGGTTTTTCTTTCAGAATGAATATGGACATCAAAATGGCAAAAAACGGAGAGAGTTTATTAAGTATATTGGCATCCGCGATGTTCATGTGGTCCACAGCCCAGAAATTGCAGAGGATACCTGCAGTTCCGATGCTGCTGCGCAGTAAGAGATCCGGCAGATTTTTCTTTTGGAAAGTAACCCCTCCCTTTGAACGGGCCAGCAGGACTGCGGCAAGAATGGCAGCGACAATATTTCTGAAAAATGCTTTCTGCATGGTAGGCACATCCCCTGAGAGACGCACGAAGACGGTCATCAGGGAGAAGAAAAAGGCAGAAGTCAGGATGAACATGATCCCTTTGCGGCGATTGCCGGTCTGTGATGCTGTACTTGCTTTTGAATTTGCGGTGGCTGCGGGTTCGGATGAATTCTTTGCGGACATATAAACCTCTTTTGTGACTATACTGATTATATTGTGCATCAACTATTATAGCGCGATCAGTCGGGGTGACAAGGAGGGCGTCGCATCTTGTTGATTATAAGCAGGAGATATGCTGATTAACCAGACAGGCCCCCGAGATGGAAGAACTTTCATTTTTGGGGGGCTGTTTCAGGCTAGTGATAGTTGAAGCTACCCCCCGAGATGGAAGATTTTTCGTTTTAGAGGGGCTGTTTCAGGCTTGTGATAGTCAGACAGCCCCCCGAGACGGAAGAATTTTCAATTTCGGGGGCCTTGCGGAGCTTGCCCGAGTTGAAGCTACCCCCCGAGATGGAAGGATTCTTGTTTTCGAGGGGCCGTGCAGAGTTTGTTCGAGTCGAAGCTACCCCACGAGGCGGAAGAATTTTCGTTTTAGTGGGGTTATTTCAGGCTTGTGATAGCCAGACAGCCCCCCGAGACGGAAGAATTTTCAATTTCGGGGGGCTGGCCGGAGCTTGTGCCAGTTGAAGCTACCCCACCAGATGGAAGATTTTTCGTTTTCGGGGGACTGAGTACAGTGAAGATATCAGATAAAGGTGGTGCCGCATTGTATCATGGCAGAAATTATTGTTTTTTATCTCAGGGGAAGACCCCCACATCTAAAGTGGGGGATCAAAGTAACAATTTTTTCTCAGTGGGGTCCAATCCCCTTCTGAGATAAATGATGCACACGCGTGCGGAAAGGAAGATGTTGCCTTTCAGGCAACCCGCACGCGGCGCAGCGGCTCGCTCTGCGAGCCTTGAATGCCTGCTTGACGGGGAGCAGACCAAAAATCAACCATTGCGCTTATGCGGCCCCTTTGATACATGACACAACGTCGGCACTGCAAGTATCACACCTGTGACGAATCCTTAACTCCCAGCCTGTATCCCTGCGGAGTATACCCCGTAGTTTCTCTGAACACGCGGCCGAAATAGCTTACACTGCTAAAGCCGCAGCTGCGGGAGATGTCTTTAATACCGGCATCCGGCGTTTCCATCAGAAGTACTTTGGCGTGGTGAATACGGATGCGGCGCAGGTAGTGCATGATGGTCTCGCCGGTGACACTCTTGAACGCGGAGCATAGATATTCCGGTGTCTTATGAAAGTGCGCAGACAGATCGTCCAGTGACAGGTCCTGTGCGAAGTTGTCTTCCAAGTAGAGGATGATCTCCTTGACGAGACCGGATCCTTCCGCGGCCTGGCTCATCGGGAGGCGGCGTACGCCGCCGGAAAGATCCAGGAGCAGGCTGTAAAGTTCTTTGGAGCACAGGATGGGCTGCGGTTTGGAGACAGATGCCAATTGCTCCAACGTGCTAAGTCGGGACAGGAAAAGACCGGGATCGGCGAGCGAGTAAATTCCCTGTCTGCTAAGCCTGAGGCAGTTCAGGATCCTGATGCAGGCGTCACCCTCAAATCCGACATAATGGACGGTCCAGTCGCCGCCAAGGCTCCGGTATCCGTGCCGCGTATGAGGCTCCAGGACGGCGATCTGTCCCGGGTGTAAAACGGCCCGCTCGCCGTCGAGAAAGAATTCACCGCTGCCTGATAAGCCGTAAAAGATCTGCCACAGAGGGAAGCCGTTCGGGCGCCGGATCGGCTCCTGCAGGTGGCTGATTCCGACGCTGCGCAGCAGTAGAGGGATCCGCTCCCGCTGGCGTTTTGTCACACTTATCGAATAGCGCATATCTGTTATCCTATACGTTAAGAATTTAATATGATTATTAATATACTAAGATTGTTCCGGGGATGCCGTCAAGCTACAATTATTATAGAAAACAGGTCAATAAGACAAAATATTTACTAAACAGATTCATTTTATGAGAAAGGAGCAGCCTTATGAGTCTTCCTGTAGTTAAGCGCGATGAGAGAGGTATTGCCACACTGTATGTACACGATAAGCCCTTCTTCATGAGAAGCGGAGAGATCCACAATTCCAGCGCATCCGATGCGGCTTTTCTTGAGGAGAGCCTCTGGCCTGCTCTGCGCGGCCTGAACATGAATTCCGTGATCGCGCCCCTCTATTGGGAACTGATTGAGCCGGAAGAAGGAACCTATGATTTCACCCTGCTCGAGAAAATGATAGAATCCGCGAGACGCGAAGGGTTGAAGCTCTGCTTCCTCTGGTTCGGCCTCTGGAAAAACGCGGAATCCTTCTACGTTCCTTTCTGGATGAAGAAAGATACCGAGACCTACTTCCGCACCGAGAAGGTCACGGGAGAGAAGATGAATACCATTTCTCCTCTGTGCGCTGCAGCTGTGGAAAAAGACAGAAAGGCCTTTTCTGCCATAATGCGCCGCATCCGTGAGATTGATGCAGAAGAGAACACTGTGATCGTCATGCAGGTGGAGAATGAGATCGGTCTCCTCGGATCAGACAGAGATTACAGCGAGACAGCTAACACCGCATTTGCAGCTCCTATACCTGAAGCTCTGGCGAAAGCTGTTCAGAAGAGCGGCACATGGGAAGAGGTATACGGAGAGGACGCGGGTGAAGCGTTCATGGCTTGGTATTTTGCCTCCGCAGTGGAGACGATCGCTTCTTCCGGCAAGGCAGAGTACGATCTTCCCTGCTACGCCAATGCATGGCTGAGACAGAGCCCCTGGTTCCCCGGCTCCTATCCGTCCGGCGGACCTGTGGAGAGAGTGCAGCACATCTGGCGCGCGGCGGCTCCTTCTCTGTTCGCATTCGGCCCTGACATTTATGTCCCTTACTGCGCGGATGTAATGGATTCCTATGCAACTGACGAGAATCCGCTTTTCATCCCTGAGATCAGGAAGGACGCGGTCGCATCCTCCTATGCCCTGTACGCATTCGGACAGAAGAACGCGATCTGCTTCTCTCCTTTCGGAATCGAAGATCTCGCGCTCAGCCCGGAGCAGCTGGACAAGCCTCCGATGGAGCTCATGATCGCTCTGAACATTGATCCTTCCGCATTCGATATCACAGGAAGCAAGGACTGCCTGTCGGCAACTTATGATCTGCTTAAACAGTTAGAGCCGCTGATGCTGAAGTATCGCGGGACGAAGAACCAGCAGGCCTGCGTCCGTCACGGCGAGACCGACTACAGTGCATTTATGCGTTTCTCCAAGTGCGATCTGGCTGTTTCCTATGGCCCTCGCATGAGCGCAAAGCCTCTGGGCGCCTGCCTTGCATTCGAGCTGACACCTGAGAAATTCCTTCTGGTCGGCCTCAACTGCACGCCGGCTTTCCACAATAAGCCCGGCGTAAATAAGAAACTCGACATGCTGCGCCTGGAAGAAGGCCGCGTAGTAAACGGCGAGTGGGTAAGCGGCCGCGTGCTCAACGGCGATGAGAAGATGAATCTTCGTTTCGGTGATATGCCGAGCGCGATGATGGTGGAGCTGTATCAATATTGATTGTCTCGCATGAGGCGTAACAGATAGCGAAGCGAATCAAAAGAGAACCGAAGGATGTGTTCGATCATTACACAATCGGCGGTTCTCTTTCTTATTCGTTTCATTCTGATCAAAGATGCAACAGATGAAAGGTGTCCGTTGCGCACACTCACACAAATGTTTACCAATTTGCACAGAATGTAAGTAATAGGGGAACAACGGAAAAGTAATCGGAATGGGGTGAGAATAGAATATAGAAGTGGGATGCTGCATATTTGGGACATAGTCTAGTGAGGGTTACAATGGGATTGAATCATCTGGAATACAAAATAGTAAAGGCCGGTTCTGAAGAAAGCTTTATGCAGACGGATCTGATCGTGCTCTATGTTTTGGAAGGCGAGATGAGCGTGAGATATTACGGTGATAAGATCCGTATGAAAAAGGATGACATCCTTCTGATCAATTCCGGCATGGAATACGGAATCTGCGGGATCAGGGACGCGATTTACGGTACAGCGTCATATTCCATCGGGATCATTTCGCAGATCATGGATAAAAAGAGCCTGATGCTGTATGCGGACTCTGCCAGAGACGTCCTTCATACCTATCAGGACCTTCGGGATATTCTGCAGGAGATGACTGCGGAGTATATTTTGCATGCGCATCAGACGCGTGCGGCAATGGACAGCCTGATGCTGCGGCTTTTGGACTGCCTGATCGAGAATTACCAACTCGGGCAGGGGCAGATCGAGGCGGACGAGAACGACACGGACGCGCGTATGCGGCAGATGATGCAGTACATCATCAATCATATTCACGATGAGATCAGCCTTTCCGACCTCGCCAACGAGATGTTTGTTTCCACGTCGACCCTGTCCAGGATCTTCAAGAAGAGCACGGGCATGTATTTCGCGGATTATGTGATGCGCCTTCGCGTCCGCACTTCGCTGGGACTTCTTCGCACATCGGAGCAGAACCTGACGCAGATCGCCATGAACTGCGGGTTTTCGACGTCGGCGGCCTTCAACCGCTCTTTCAAAAAAGTGACCGGCATGATGCCGTCCGAATACAGGAAAGAGCATCAGGTCTCAGTGGAGAGCGAGGAGCAGGAGACTAAGGACGAACTGGAGATCAGGGAGGAGCTGCGCAAAAAGGGCTACCAGTACAGCCGGCAGGACAATCGGAAGGAATATGATCTGAACCTGAGTGAGCTCAGCCCCGCATCCTATAAACAGGTCTGGAGCCAGTGCATCAATGTAGGAAGCCTTTACGAACTGAGCCGGGCCAACACGCAGTTTCACGTTGTGTACCTGCAGGAGCACCTGCACTACAAATATATAAGACTTTGGAATGTTTTTTCCGAGAAGATGATGGTCTCGGACGGACGGACACTTGGACAATACAATTTTGACCTGATCAACCAGGTGCTGGATTTTATGGTGGTGCATCACCTGAAGCCGTTCCTGGATCTGGGGAGAAGGCCCGACACGGCGATCCGCTCACAGGGGAAAGAGATCTATTACAAAGAGGAGTACATTCACTTTGCTTCCAAGGAGATCTGGAGAGATATACTGCGCGCGTTTTTGGACAATGTGGTCAGCAGGTACGGAATCGAAGAGGTCACAGGATGGATCTTTGAGCTCACGCGGGACTTCCACACAGAAGAGAATAAGATCTACGAAGACGAACAATATGATTTCTTTGATGTATGGAAGATCGCGCACAGTGCGGTCCGTGAGAAAGTTCCGGGCGCCTTGTTCGGCGGAATCTCGACAGCCATTCAGACAGACCGCGAATTTGCAGTTAATCTTTTTAAGAGATGTGTAAAGGAAAACTACCTTCCTGACTTTGTGTCCTTTTTCCTCTATCCCTACGAGCACATGAAAGGCACACAGGGAGAGAATATGCAGAGAGTCGCCACGGCCAACAAGCGGTTTGAGCAGGAAAAGGTCCTGCAGATGAAGGCGCTGATGAAGGAAGTGGGGCTGGAAGACTGCAAACTGTTCCTTTCGGAGTGGAACAATTCGATCGGAAACAGGAACTACTTAAACGACAGCTGTTTCAGGGCGGCTTATCTGACCGCGAAGACCGCGGAGCTGTGGGGTATGGCCGATATGATGGTTACCATGGGCGGAACGGACTGGGTCAGCAGCTACATTGACACCAATAAGGTCCTCAACGGAGGCGTTGGACTCCTGACAAAGGACACGATAGGGAAACCTGCTTTCTATGCGTTCTCGTTCCTGGAACATATGGGAACCCAGTTCCTGTCAAAAGGGGACCACTATCTTTTGACCAAAAAAGGGAACGGGGATCTGTACCTCCTGTGTCACAACTTCTGCTGGTTCCGGCAGAATGGGCTTGTGAACGGCGATGAGGTCGACCTGGACAGGATCCGTCAGATCCGCTATGACGACGAGCGAAAGCTGGAGATGAAATTCCTGCTCAGAGGCATGGCGGAGAAAGGGGAATACACGGTCAAGAAGCGGTCTCTCAACAAGCAGAGCGGAAGTGTCCTGGATGAGTGGGGCAGGCTCGGATACGAGACGAAGCTGAACCGCGAAGATGTCAAATACCTGCAGGCGATCAGTGTGCCGCGGATCGAGATGGAGAGAGTGGCGACGGATGCGTACAGGGATTTGGAGATCAAGATAAAGCTTGAGCCGCAGGAAGTAGTGCTGCTTCATATCTACAAAGTTTGACAATCAGCGTTCTCCATATAACCGGCTGCAACAAAGGATTGATATTTGTTGCAGCCTGTTTCTTTTTGCCTGTAAATCGGGATGGCTGTTGCAAGCTGTGGCGGATCTTCCGTAACCGATGAAAAGAATAATGGGTTTCTGCTCTATAAAATGTAATATGTAGGAACAATTCGCAATTAATGAAGTGTATGGGGGTGGATTCATATGAAATTGACCAGAGAACAGCAGGCGAAAGTGGAATCTATTCTGTCTCAGATGACCCTGGAGGAAAAAATCGGGCAGATGAATCAGGAGTCTCCGTCTATTGTCGGAGGTTTTGATGTTCCGTTCTCGGAGCTCATTGAAATGCTCACGGACGGAAGGCTTGCCCAGGAGGAATTTGAGCGCCTTATGTCTACAGCCAAGCAGGATTTTCATGAGGAGGAGATCCGCGCAGGGCTGGTAGGATCCGTAATGGGCAACGACCCGAGAAAAGCAAACGAACTGCAGAAGATCGCTGTCGAAGAGACGAGGCTGGGAATTCCGCTGATCATAGGATTTGATGTTATTCACGGACTTCGCAGCGTATTTCCGATCGCGATCGCTGAGGCGGGATCCTTTGACGACGCTCTGTTTGAAGAGACAGCCCGCATGGCGGCAAAAGAGTCCAGGGCCCACGGCATCAGCTGGAATTTCGCCCCCATGATCGACGTGGCGCGTGATTCGCGCTGGGGCAGGGTTTCCGAAGGGCCCGGCGAAGACACATATCTGGGAAGCCGCTTCGCCCGCGCCAAGATCCGCGGACTGCAGGGAGATACATCTTCGACAGAGAATTATGTGGCGGCCTGCACCAAGCACTATATCTGCTACGGTGCCTGCGAAGGCGGAAGAGACTATAACACGACGTCAATGGCGACGTCGCAGCTGTACAATGTTTACCTGCCGACTTTCCGCGCGGCTATGGAAGAAGGCGCCGCAACTGCGATGGCAGCTTTCAACGATCTTAACGGTGTGCCCTGCACAGTGAATAAATATCTGCTGCGCGACGTCCTCAAGGGGGAACTGGGACTTGAAGGTTTTGTCGTCAGCGACGCGAACGCGATCAAGGAATGTGTGATCCACGGAATTGCGGCAGACGATGCAGACGCCGGCGTACAGGCGGCGATCGCGGGAATGGACATGGATATGGGAACCCATATCTATAAGGATCACCTGAAGGCGGCTGTGGAGAGCGGAAAAGTCTCTGTGGAAGTCATCGATGAGGCAGTCCGCAGGATCCTGAGCGTCAAGGTATGGCTCGGTCTCTTCGAGCACCCCTATGTGCCGGAAGAAGTGATCGAGGCCTATGAGAAGGGCATTCCCGCCGAGCATGCGGCGCTCGCGCGCAAAGCGGCGGAGGAGTCGATCGTTCTTCTCAAGAATGAAGATAATATACTGCCTCTTTCTAAGGATAAGAAGATCAGCCTGGTCGGCACTCTTGCAAATTCGGCGGATGAAGTGACCGGCGCCTGGGCGATGGGGTGGAAGAAAGAGGATTGCGTCACTATTTTGGACGGATTTAATAATGCAGGCGCAGAAGTTTCCTATTATCCCTGCGGAGGACCGGCCGGAGACCTCAACGAAGAGGAGATCGCTGCGGCCTGCGCGGACGGCGACGTGATCGTAGCGATCGTAGGTGAGACCACCGCTATGTCCGGAGAAGCTTCCTCCAAGGCGGACATCACGCTTCCCGGCAGGCAGAGAGAGATGCTCACAAAACTTATGGCGTCGGAAAAACCTGTCGTCACAGTCTTTATGAACGGCAGGCCGCTGGCCATGGGATGGGAGGCGGAGCACCTTCCGGTGATGGTCGAAGCGTGGCATCTCGGCATCCAGATGGGAAATGCTGTCGCGAGTGTCCTGTTCGGAGACAAAGCGCCGAGCGGGAAGCTGTCGTCCTCCTTCCCTTACGTAAACGGCCAGTGCCCGATCTATTACAATCACCCTTCCACAGGAAGGCCCGCCGGAAAGAGCAAATTCACGTCCAAATATCTGGATGCACCGGCAGAAGCGCTGTTCCCCTTCGGATACGGCCTCAGTTATACGACCTTCGCATATGACGGACTTCGCGTGGAGGAGAAGGAAGACCATCTGGAGATCTGCGTGAAGGTCGCCAATACCGGCGAGAGAGCCGGCGTCGAAGTCGCGCAGCTCTATATGCAGGATGTCGCGGCGAGCCTTGTCCGTCCGGTCAAAGAACTCAAGGGTTACAAGAGAGTGGAGCTTGCGCCCGGAGAAGAGAAAGAAGTATCTTTCGTGCTCGACAAAAAGGACATGGGCTTTTACGACAATACGGGAAAATATCGCTTAGAGGACGGACTTTTCAGAATCTTCGCGGGAACAAATTCCAGAGATGCGCTTGATGCGGAGATCACGGTCGCGTTTTGAACCTTGACTTCGATCCGGAGAACAGAAGGAGGTCACAGTGAAAAATACAATTAAAAATCCGATCATCCCGGGTTTTTATCCGGATCCTTCGATCTGCAGGGTGGGAGACGATTATTATCTTGTGTGTTCCAGCTTCGAACTGAGGCCCGGGATCCCGCTCTTCCACAGCAAAGACCTTGCAAATTGGGCGCAGCTGTGCTATGTGCTGACGCCTCAGAACGGCTTTTATGTTGAAAAAAATACGGGCAACGGCGGCGTCATGGCCCCCACGATCCGCTATTGCAACGGGACTTTCTACATTATAAACTGCAACTTCAGCGACCGCGGCAATTTTATCGTCACAGCCAAGGATCCGGCGGGCCCCTGGTCGGCGCCGCATTTCCTTGACGATGTGCCCGGAATCGACGCCTCGCTCTTTTTTGACACAGACGGCACCTGCTATATCATGGGCACTGCCAATATCTGGCCTGACGGAAAAGGCGGGATGCGGCAGGGAATCTGGGCGGCGGAATATGATACTCAGAACTTCCGCCTAATCTCTGAACCCGTTGCTCTGTGGGGAGGCGCTATGGCGGGCGTCGCTTCACCGGAAGCGCCGCACATCTATCATATCGGGGACTGGTACTATCTTCTGATCGCGGAGGGCGGCACGGAGATGTACCACAGCGCCACAGTGGCGAGAAGCCGCTCGGCATTGGGTCCCTATGAGGGAGATCCATCCAATCCGATCCTCACGACGCGGCACATGGGCAAAAAAGCGCCGATCCAGAACGCCGGCCACGCCGATCTGATCGACACCGGAGCCGGTGAGTGGTATGCCGTATTCCTTGCTTCCCGTCTGATCGGCGGCGTCAGTAAGAACCTGGGCAGAGAGACCTTCATAGTACCTGTTGAGTGGGAAGACGAATGGCCGCTCTTTTCCCCTGAGTCCGGCAAAGTGGAATGGAAGTATTCTCTTCCCGAAGGCCTTGTGTGGACACCTGTGAAGAAAGATCCGGTGCGCGATGAATTTGACGGTCCACAGTTGAGCATGGACTGGTGTTTCTGGGGAAGCCACGGAGAACAGTTCCCTGTCCGCACAAAGGAGGGGCTCAGACTTCCGTGCCTGCCTCAGGCTCTTGCGGATCCGCTTCGTCCCATGTCCATGGAAGCGGAGAGACCGGAGAATAATTCTCTGGCCTTTGTCTGCCGCCGACGCCGGCAGCCCCACTGCCGCTTTTCCTGCAAGATGAGGTTTGCTCCCGTGAATGAGGAGAGCGCCGGAATCGCAGTGGTACAGGCGATGAACCATCAGTTCCATCTGGAACTTGCCCGTGAAAACAACCGGACTGTCGTACAATTGCTGCAGTATACGGCAGATTATGATCTGCCGCCGTATATCCCGGGATTCACTTCGACTACGAACAGGAAATTGCTGGCCGGTGCGCCTTTTGACGGCGAAGAGATCGTCCTGGAAATGGAACTCGATGAAAATCGCTATGTATTCCGCTGCGGCACACAAGAGAATGATCTCAAAGAGCTTGCCTGCGCGGACGGATCTGTCATCAATCCTGAGAAAGTCGGATGCATGGTGGGAGAAATGATCGGCATGTACGCAAGCGGTAACGGCATGAATTCGGAGAATAATGCAATGTTTTATTGGTCAGAGTATGAAGACCTCTGATCGTGTGAAACAAATATACTCCATTTTTGCAAAGAAGTGCACAATACGACATCTATTCATTTCGCGCCGCAATAATGCTTTTGCCTTTTTTGCAAGGAACGGAAGAGATTGTGTCAGCTAAATCATATCGGGAAATGCTTTAAAAAGGGATAATTAGAAAAAATGCAGAGTGTCCTGTGTTGTTTCCAAGACAGGGTCCAAGACCCGCACAGAGGTATCTGCATTGCGCAAAGGACTTGCCGGCAAAGCATTTATTGCAACGGGGATGTTCGAAGCGCCACTTTAAGGAGGAATGTAATAATGGAAGAAAACAAAGCTGCAGTACAGCATGAAAAAGCAAGCCCGAAGCTGTTGGTAGGTTACGGCCTTGGAGAGATCGGCTGCCAGATGAGCTGGTACATGATCAATAACTACCTGAACATTTTCTATACGGACGTTGTCGGCCTGACAGGAGCTGCCATTTCCGCAATCGTTCTGATCGCCAGAGTATGGGATGCTATCAATGACCCTATGATGGGACAGATCGCGGACCGCACAAACACCCGCTGGGGTAAGTTCCGTCCCTATCTGATGTTTGCTCCGCCTGTACTGGCAATTTTCAATATTTTGACCTTTACGGTATTCCCTGTTCAGGGTCTTGCCAAGGTTATTCTCTGCGGACTCTGCTATATCGGCGCAGGTATGGCTTACACGGCTTGCTCCATCGCTTATCAGGCACTGCTCAATGTTATCGCAGTTGATTCCAGAGTCCGTCAGCTCCTTGCAACAGCAAGAAGCACAGGCGCTTCCATCATCGGTATCATCCTTTCGATGGTCGCTATGCCCATGATCCTTCACTTCAGCTCCGCTGTTAACGCAAACGGAGAGAAGATGGCGGACGGCCACGGCTATTTCGTTGCAACAGTTATTTTCTCACTGGTCCTGATCCCCATTTTCTGGCTCTGCGCAGCTATTTGTAAAGAGACTTATACAGACCAGCTTCACGGAAACGCTCCCGCTGAGAAAGCTACTTTCATTGACAACATGAAGGGCCTGTTCCAGAATGACCAGCTGCTTATGGTCGTTATCGCAACAGTTATCGGTACCATCTGCGTTACCGGCCGTTATGGAATCCTTGTTTATCACGTAATCTACGTTGTAGGCGGCCCTCAGTACATCGCCACAATGTTTACAGCTATGACTGTCGGTCAGCTTTGCGGAACACTTACTGTACCGTGGGGCACCAAGGTATTCGGAAAGCGCAACTACATGATCATCATGAACGTTGTCATGGCAGCAGGCTTTGTCGCTCTGTTCCTCAATCCGACAAACAACCCTGTATACCTGATCGGCGCATCCTTCATCGGATCTCTCGGATTCGGCGCTCCTGCTATCTGCTACGGCATGGTCGGCGACTCCCTCGAGTACGGCGACTGGAAGCTTGGAAAGCGTCAGGAAGGTCTTGCAGCTTCCATGCTGAGCTTCGGCGTTAAGCTGGCAACCGCGATCTGCGCACCTGTTGTCCTGCTTCTTGAGGCAGTTGGTTATGTTCCCAATGTCGAGCAGGCTGCTTCCACCAAGATGGGCATCAACTTCATGGTCAACATGCTGCCCGCGATCCTCGCACTCGTATCCTGCATCCCGCTGATCTGGTACAAGCTTTCTGATAAGCGCGTCTCCGAGATCCGTGCGGAACTTGAGGCAGGCAGACATGCTTGGGATAAATAAGAATAGAAACTGATTTTTAACATACTGGACTCATATTTGGGGCAGCTGTATAAGAATCTGAAATGATTAAGAGCGGAGTGACCCTCCGCTCTTTTCTTTGCAAAAGAGGTGGTTATGGACAACAACTATATTTTCCCTTTCTTATGGATGCGCGGTGAGCCGGAGGAAGTGATCCGCGAGGAGATCGCCAAGATCGCCGAGTGCGGGATCCGCGCCGTGTGCGTGGAGGCGAGACCCCACAAGGATTTCTGCGGACCGGGTTGGTGGCACGATATGGACATCGTCTTGGACGAGGCAAAAAAGAGAGACATGAAGATCTGGATCCTCGACGACAAACATTTCCCCACCGGTTATGCAAACGGCCTGATCGAGCAGCACCCGGAACGGAAAAAGCAGTATATTGCCTGCACCACAGTTGATATTTACGGCGCGAGTCGTCCTCTTTCGCTGAATATTCAGCGGATGCTCAAACCTACGATCGGCTTTTGGGAGATCGGCAATCCGGTCGATTACGCGGAACAGGCTAGAAATACGCTCGTCGCTGCAGTGGCGCTTCGCTATGAGGAAGGACATGTATTCCATGAGGACGTCGTGGATCTGACAGATTTGTGTAAGGACGGAAAAGCTTCCTTTAAGCTCCCGGAGGGGCAGTGGCGCGTCCATGTGATCTACCGCACAAGAACCGACGGCGGAGATCCGACCTATATCAACATGATCGATAAGGTGTCCGCCCATACGCAGATTGAAGGCGTCTACGAGGCGCACTATGCCAAATATGCCGATGAATTCGGTAAAACGATCGCCGGATTTTTCTCCGATGAGCCGCAGTTTGGAAATATCAGTGAGCAGAGCTTTGACACGAAGCTGGGCAAGAAGAAAATGCCGCTTCCCTGGAGTGATGAGCTCGAGGAGATGCTCACTGACCGATACGGGTCAAAATATCGCACGCTCCTCCCTTTCCTCTTTGCGCAGAGCGCAGAGAAGAAGCTGCAGCCGCAGATCCGCTACGACTACATGGACTGCATTTCCAAGCTGTACGCGCAGAACTTCGCCCGCCCGATCGGAGAGTGGTGCCGGGAGCACGGAGTGGAGTATATCGGGCATGTCGTAGAGGACAACAGCGTCCACAGCCGTTTGGGACTGGGCGCTGCTCACTGGTTCCGCGCGATGGAAGGGCAGGATATGGCCGGCATCGATGTGATCGGCGGGCAGTACTATTTTGGCGCTCCTGTACAGGAGAGAAAACTGATGGCAGAAGGAGACGGCGAATTCTTCCACTATGCGCTGGGCAAAATGGGCGCTTCCGGGGGACACCTGGACCCGAAGAAAAAGGGACGCACGATGTGCGAACTCTTCGGCGCTTACGGCTGGGGATTCGGCGTTCGCGATATGAAGCATCTGCTGGACCACCTTCTTGTGAGAGGGATAAATCATCTGGTTCCCCACGCCTTTTCCATGGCGGAATATCCTGACCCGGACTGCCCGCCGCACTTCTACGCGCGCGGAAATAATCCGCAGTTCCCGTACTTCGCGGAATTGATGAAATACGCGAACAGAATGTGCGGCATGCTGAACGGCGGAGAGCATATTGCGTCTGTTGCAGTCTTATATGACGGCGAGCTGGACTGGACGGGGGACCGCCTGCCCATGCAGAAGGTCTGCCGTGTGCTCACCGAGAATCAGATTGAGTTCGATATCGTCTGCCTGGATATGCTAAGAAATCTCTCTGCGTATAATGGGAGCTTTAAAGATGGCAAATTGGTCATCAACGGTATAACTTTTGACGCCCTTCTGGTGCCGGGCGCGGATTATGTGCCGGAAGGACTTCTGACATTTGCAGAGGAGCACAGTTCTTTCCCAATCTTATTTGTGGACCGCAAACCTGCAGGCATACTCAGTGATGAGAGTGGGAACGCGGAAGATACAGACGCTCTTGTCTGGATTCCGGCCGTCAGGTTCAATTCTCTTGCCGGAGATCTTGAAGAGATCTGCTCGAGAAAGCTCAGGCTCTCGCCTGCAGCACCTTTCGTCACTGTCTACCACTATCGAAAAGACGGCCAGATCCTGATGCTTATGAACGAGTCCGCGGAACTCGCCTATGAGGGAACTTTGGAATTGGCGGCAGGGAACGGTTTTGTATACTACGACGCCTTCAGGGACAGATATGAAGAAGCGCAGTGCAAGATTTGCGAAGGTCTTGCTGAGATCCGGATTTGTCTTCAGCCCGGAGAGAGCTGCCTGCTCGTAGAGAAGACCGGAGATATTAAGGCTCAGTGTGCGCATGTTGATTTCAACGAGCGGATCGCAGGATGCAGCGAATATATTGATATTGCTGCAGACTGGGAAGTGCAGTGCACGAAGGCCGGGAAGGACACGCCTGCCGGAGAATGGAAGCTGATGAAGCAGCTCGCTCCGATCAGTGATGAGGATCCTTGCTTCTCAGGTACGATTCGCTATAGGAAGAACGTGCAGCTTGCGAAAAAGCCGGAGGAAGCCTATCTGGCAGCAGAGCAGGTATATGAAGTCATGCGGGTCACAGTCAACGGTGCAGAAGCCGGCACAGTGCTGACCCCGCCTTATCAGGTTTCGATCGGAAAGTTCCTGCAGGCAGGTGACAATACGATCGAGATCGAGGTGGCGACGACGCCGGCCCGCGACGCGGCTTCGTATCCGCAGCCGCCTTTTGACTTCTTCCATGAAGCGCTGGAGCCGACCGGAATGTGCGGAAATGTGGGGATTTATATAAGGTAGAGGTGTTTATTTCTACAAGAGAGTGTGATGTCAGTGCAATTGCCCGTTTCGGGACTGTTGCACTGACATTGTTGCGAGTGGAGTCAGTGCAGATGGGGGAAAAGGGGCTTTAGCACTGACACCTTGGCGTGGTCCGTCAGTGCAGATGGTAGAAATGAGGGTTTAGCACTGACGTCTCGGCGAGTGTCGTCAGTGCAGATTGGGGAAATGCGGCTTTTGCACTGACATTTCCGCACAAGTCGACAGTGCAGAAGCCCGAATCCGGTCTTTAGCACTGAAATTCCCGCGCAAGTCGACAGTGCAGAAGCCCAAACCAGGTTTCCGGCACTGACATTCCCGCACCGCTTACTACACATAAATGCAACAGATTGCCCTATATGACTCAATTGCTTCATATAATCTGCATACTTACTGCCTGAACCTGCAGCCTGCAATCAGAAAGAGCTATTTGTTGCAGGCTGTGTCTCGCCCAAAGAAAAAACGGCATGGATTTGCAACGATTGACACTTCTTCTAAAACCACTGAAAAGAATAAAGGCTTCCAAATCCATAAAATAATACTTGGAAACAACACAGACACCAATGTTAATCGATTCCCGGCGCCGACAGGGCGTCTCACGAAAGGAGAGATTGTTATGTACAAATATGACAGAAAAGGACCCAAGCGCGGCGTGGCACTGTACAGCTACTCTGCAGAATTCGGTCTGACGAAGACACTTGAGGACTGCTTCGAAGATGTCCACGATATGGGCGCCCACGGAATTGAGATCCTGGCTAACACACATATCGAGAACTATCCTTATCCTACAGACGAGTGGGTAGAGAACTGGTTCAGGCTTTGCGACAAATATGAGGTCGTTCCGGTAGAGTACGGCAACTGGATCGATTCCCATGTCCTCGGCGACAGGGACCTCACAACGGAAGAGTCCATTGAAATGCTCAAGAGAGATATCCGCCTGGCTCACCGCCTTGGTTTCACTGTTATGAGAACCAAGATGCCCGTTATCAATGATCTGCTCGAGCCCGTTCTTAACTGGAGAGAGATCATTAAGGGAGCCCTTCCGCTGGCTGAGGAACTCGGCATCCAGATGTGCCCCGAGATCCACACTCCTTCCAACCTGCAGGGCAAACTGGTCACAGAGTTCGTCGACTTCATCAAGGAGACCGGCACGAAGAACTTCGGCCTCAACATCGACTTCTCCGTTTTCCGCACAGAGTTCAAGGAAGGCGAGTGGGTAGATCCCAATTACACACCCAACAAGCCCGAAGACATCATCCCGCTTCTTCCTTACATCTACTGCTGCCACGCCAAGTTCATCAACATGAGCGATGACTTCCAGGAGACCACAATCCCGTATCCTCAGATCATCAAGGTCATGCAGGAGAACGGCTACGACGGCTATCTGCTCAGCGAATATGAAGGCGCAGACAAGTATGATGACGGCTACGAAGTAGGCCAGACACTGAGAAAACAGCACATCATGCTCAAGAATCTGCTTGGTGACTAAAGAACCGGCTCAAGGAGGTAAGAATTATGGAAAAACAGGTTATCCAGTCTGTAGGATTCAGAAATATCAAAGATGAGAACGGAAATGTCACCGGCTTTCAGTTCAAGGTGAGACTTCCTTATTACAGAGGCATTTTCCTCTCTCAGATTCGTCCCGGCACACTTTTCATCGACGGTGAGAAGATTGAGAAAGAGGACATCATCTGGAACATCAAGGGCGAAGATTTCACGAACGAAGAGATGAGAACCGACTTCCAGACACATTGGGCAGTCACATGCCCCGCTGTTCTGAAGGTGAAAAAGCCCGGTGGACTCGCTCAGGGTTATCACGATCTGAAGTACGGCTTTTGCTTTACTTCCTCTTACATGCCGCCCATCATCCAGGCACACCTCGATCCTGATCAGGAGAGCATGGTGTTCATGCCTGAGTTCGGCCATCACGTAAATGAAAGAAGACTGCTGATCGTCTGATCAGTATTTGACTTAACCGGTATAGGGACCGGCGATCAACTGGGAAGATCGCCGGTCCCTATTGTCGATTACTCAACCATCAATTCCGAAGTGTTTAACGTTGGATCAAAATCGGAATTATTGCCCGAGTTGGAGCGAAGGTTCAAAACATAGCCGTCCGGCAGTTCTCTGGGAGAATGCCCGGTGATCTGTCTGAAGACCCTGTTAAAATTCCGGATCGTGTCAAAACCGCAGTTCATTGCTATTTCTGTCATGCTCATTTCTGTATTCCGGATCAGGTCGATCGCTTTATTTACTCGGATATGATTCAGATACATCGAGAAAGTCATCCCTGATATTTTCTTAAAGAAACGGGAGAAATAGGCTTCCGACATGTTCATATACTCTACAGCTCTGGAAAAGCTGTAATCTTCCGCGTGCTCGTCGATATCATACAGAAGCTTTTTATACCGCTCGGTCGCCGCTGAGGTCGATACAGCCTCTTTCTTAATCTCCAGAGCAGAGAAGACTTCGGCGATCATCTGCTGCATCAGGGCGTTGCTGATCTCGTCATAGAACCTTTCCTTTTTAAAACAGGCCGCACGGATCTTCTCAAGCGTTTCCAGTACATGGAAGTCGTCCGTGAAGACTGCATCACAGAGACAATAATTGTCGGTGATACGGCGTATGAGTTCCTCAGAAAAGAGAGAAACATACAGGGTTGCCCCAGGGGCGGAAAGAATCGAATGGACGGATTGTCCCCTCAGATAAATACACTGTCCTTTCCGCAGTGTATAGGTCTCCTGATTGAGGGAAATCAGCGCTTCTCCGCTCTCGCAAACGGCGATCTCGTGATCAAAGTGCCAGTGTGATATGTTTTTCAGGTTTCGATATTTTCCCACCCAGACAAGGGTGTGGTCCGGATAGATCCGGTGCTCATGATTTGCTAACATATTTCAAGTTTACGGTATAGGTCAATAAATGTCCAGAATGGGGGATTAGATTTCTTTAATCCGCAAGGGCGTTTTCCTATAATTCAGTTTAGGAAACAACACAGCACTTAACAACGGTTTCAGCGCAAAGCGCATTGATATGGAGGTAATTATGAAGCAGTTCTGGTTTGTGGTAGGATCCCAAGATCTTTACGGAGAAGAAGTACTTAAGACAGTGGCAGAGAGAGCGGGAGAGATGGCCGCATGGCTGAGCGAAAAGCTTCCTTATCCTCTGGTATATAAGGTTACGGCTATGTCTTCCGGTCAGATCACAAAGGTGATCAAGGAAGCTAACTATGACGACGATTGCCTTGGCGTGGTGACATGGTGCCATACCTTCTCGCCTTCCAAGATGTGGCTGACGGGTCTTGCAATGCTGCAGAAGCCCTGGTGCCATCTGGCGACCCAGTACAACAAGGAAATCCCGAACGAAGAGATCGACATGGATTTCATGAACCTCAACCAGGCGGCTCACGGTGACAGAGAGCACGGCTTTATGGGTGCTCGTCTCAGAAAAGCCAGAAAAGTGATCGCAGGTTATTGGAAAGAAGAGAACGTGATCGCAAGACTGGCGCAGTTCCAGAAGGTCTGCGTCGGCATCGATTTCTCCAAAAACCTTAAGGTCATGCGCTTTGGCGACAACATGAGAGACGTAGCTGTTACCGAAGGCGACAAGGTCGAGGCACAGAACAAGCTCGGCTGGGAAGTCAATTTCTGGGCGGTAGGCGATCTGGTAAAAGAGATGAAGGCAGTCACCGAGGAAGAGGTGGATGTGCTCTGCAGGGAATATTTTGACCAGTACGATGTGGCCACAGATAACACAGCCGCCATCAGATATCAGGCGAGAGAAGAGATCGCTATGAAGAAGATGATGGACAGGAACGGCTGCAAGGCGTTCAGCAACACCTTCCAGGATCTCTACGGCATGGAGCAGCTCCCCGGACTCGCATCCCAGCACCTGATGGCCCAGGGCTACGGCTACGGCGGAGAAGGTGACTGGAAAGTCAGCGCTATGACAGCCATCCTCAAGAAGATGGGCGAAGGCGAGAACGGCGCTTCCGCTTTCATGGAAGACTACACCTATCACTTGGTCGACGGGGCGAAATATTCCCTGGGCGCGCACATGCTGGAGGTCTGCCCGTCTCTCGCGGCAGGAAAGCCCCGAATTGAGACCCATCACCTGGGCATCGGCATGAATGAGAAGGATCCGGCCCGTCTGGTCTTTGACGGCAGAGAGGGCAAAGGAATCGTTGTCTCCCTGATCGATATGGGCGGCAGGATGAGACTGATCGTACAGGATATCGAGTGCGTAAAGCCCATCATGGACATGCCCAACCTTCCCGTCGCCAAGGTCATGTGGAAAGCTATGCCTTCCCTGGAGACAGGCGTGGAGTGCTGGATCACAGCAGGCGGCGCTCACCACACAGTGCTCAGCCTGGATGTCACTGCGGAGATGATGCGCGACTTCGCTAAGTTTATGGATCTTGAATTTGTACATATCACCAAAGACACAACTGTTGAGGAACTTGAAGATAAGCTGCTGGTGAACGACCTGATCTGGAAGCTTCGCTGATCCTGATTCAGAAAAAGCATTTGGCTTCACCATAGGAGGATGTAAGACATGAATTTAAAAGAGACAGCGATCGGAATAGAACTCGGCTCCACAAGAATTAAGGCTGTCATGATCGGCAGGAACCATGAAGTGCTGGCCCAGGGAGATTTCATCTGGGAGAACAGTTTCAGAGACGGCGTATGGACATATTCCCTTGAAGACGTGAAAACCGGCCTTCAGAACTGCTTTGCGGAGCTCAAAAAGGATGTATTGCAAAAGTATGATACAGTGCTGACGACCACCGGGGCGATCGGCGTTTCCGCTATGATGCACGGCTATCTGCCCTTTGACAAAGATGACTGGCAGCTGTGTGAATTCCGAACCTGGAGAAACACCATTACACAGGAAGCGGCAGAAAAACTGAGTGAACTGTTCGACTTCAACATTCCACAGAGATGGTCCATCGCTCACCTTTACCAGGCGATCCTGAATAAGGAAGAACATGTGAAAGATATCGCCTATATCACTACTCTGGCGGGATATGTCCACTTTGTCCTGACCGGAGAGAGAGTAATGGGAATCGGCGAAGCGAGCGGCATGTTCCCGATCGATTCCGAGAAACTCTGCTACGACGAAGAGATGGTCAGGAAGTTCAACGAGTGCACAGGCCTCGACCTTCTCTCCATGCTGCCTCAGATCAAGCTGGCAGGCGAGCCCGCCGGCGTGCTGACTGAGGACGGCGCGCTGTATCTTGATCCTTCCGGAAAACTGGAAGCGGGAATTCCCGTCGCTCCCTGTGAAGGCGACGCCGGGACCGGCATGGTCGCGACGGATTCTGTCCGCGTAAGGACAGGCAATGTAAGCGCGGGGACCAGCGATTTCGCTATGGTCGTAACTGACAAAAAGCTGAAAAAACACAGAGAGATCGATATGGTGACGACGCCTGCCGGCAAGCCAGTCGCGATGGTGCACTGCAACAACTGCACTTCCGACATCAACGCCTGGGTGAAACTGATCAGGGAGTCCCTGAGCGAATTCGGCTTCACGGTCGACACCAACACACTTTTCACCAAGCTGTTTCAAGCAGCCCTCAGAGGCGACGACGACTGCGGCGACCTTCTCAGCTACAACTACTTCTCCGGCGAAGGCGTGACGGACCTCAACGAAGGACGGCTCCTCTTCATGAGAAAAGCGGATTCCAGATTTACGCTTGCCAACTTCATGAGGACCCACCTTTACTCTGCAATGGCTACGCTGAAGATCGGCATGGATATCCTGCATAAGGAAAATGTGGCGATCGACAAGATCTACGGCCACGGCGGTTTCTTCAAGACACCTGAAGTGGGACAGAGGGTCCTCTCCGCGGCGATCGACACACCTGTATCCGTCATGGAGACGGCCGGTGAAGGCGGCCCTTACGGCATGGCGCTTCTGTGCGCTTACATGCTGTGGAAAGAGGACGAAACTCTGGAAGACTATCTGGATGACAAAGTATTCCACGGCTGCAAAGCAGTAACTGTCATGGCAGAGCAGAAAGAAGTGGACGGCTTTAACAAGTTCATCGCAGATTACAAGAGCTGCCTCAAGGTCGAGAAGGAGGCCATTAAATGCTGGAAGAACTGAAAAGAGAAGTCTACGAAGCCAATATGCTGCTTCCCAAGTACGGACTTGTAACTTTTACATGGGGCAACGTAAGCGGAGTTGACAGAGAGAAAAAGCTCTTTGTGATCAAGCCCAGCGGAGTCCCTTATGAAGAACTTAAACCCGAAGACATGGTAGTCGTCGATTTCGACGGCAACAAAGTGGAAGGCGCGATGAACCCTTCTTCTGACACGCCTACGCACGCATGGCTTTACAAGAAGTTTGACAAGATTGGCGGGATCGTGCACACGCATTCCGCCTATGCGACAAGCTGGGCGCAGTCCGGCAGGAGCATCCCCTGCTACGGAACGACTCACGCGGACTACTACTACGGCGAGGTGCCTTGTCTGCGCTGCCTGACGGAAGAGGAGATCGAGGACGCATATGAACTCAACACAGGAAAGCTGATCGTGGACGAGTTCGCGCGTCTTGGCAAGGATCCCGAGGCGGTCTCTGCAGTCATCTGCAAGAACCACGGACCTTTCGCATGGGGCAAGGATCCCGAAGACGCTGTACACTGCGCAGTTGTACTGGAAGAGGTCGCCAAGATGGCCTTCCGGACAGAGCTGATCAATCCCAAGGTCGCTCAGGCGCCGCAGGAGCTCCAGGACAAGCACTACTACAGAAAGCACGGCGCGAACGCGTATTACGGGCAGAAGTAAAAATTAGATTTCCTGTGTACAGAATGGCTGTCGCATTTAGCGGCAGCCATTTTTTGGAGTCATTTTTGGGGGAGTCATTTCAGAAGTTTTCTTGCAAGGTTCGCAGGGCGGGCCGCCGCGCCGCGTGCGGGGCACCGGCCCGTGTGGTGGTTCCATGCTGTGAAATCTGCTGTTGGACCATAGGGGCTGTATTGGATCAGCCTGCCCCCATAGGAAAATATGGAACAGGCGAAATTCATTCGTATTTCATCCCTTTTCCTGATGAGTTGGATTAATACGTTAAATATAAGGGAGACGGCCTCCATTCACATGCGATGACATGCAGTGTAATGGAGGCCGCCTCCTTTGAATTCTTGTCTGTGATCCAACTGCTGTAAAATTCTGCTTTATATCTGCTGGTTTTGCCGGAAAATGAAAATTTGCATGGAGGCCAAGACTGTTATTAAAGCTGTTATAATCCAACCAATGACTCTAGCAGGAGTATTCTCAAGTCAAGTCTTGCAGGGCGAGCCTTGAGCGGATGCAACACTTCCCGCTTTGCAAATGATGCAAACGAACACATCTATTTGTTGCAGAGATGACGGGCAATAAAACTCTAATTGCAACGAAAGCACCCATCACAGAAACACATGAAAAGATTAAGCTCCCCTTTTTCAATAAAATAGTTTCATCAGATGAACTCAATTAAACTATTTATAAAAGGAGGACACACATGAAAGACATCGGAATTGCGATCATCGGACATGGATTCATGGGTCATGAGCACGAGAAAATGCTTCTGAACTTCCCCGGAATCAAACTGATCGGCTTCGCGGACATCGATCCCAAGCAGCTCGAGGACGTAACAGAAGGACTCAAGAGATATGCCAGCAACGAAGAGCTGATGGCGGATCCCGAAGTCGATGTAGTCCTGATCGCCGCAAACAACAGATTCCACAAGGAACTGGTCATCCAGGCTGCGAATGCGAAGAAAGACATCATCTGCGAGAAGCCCATCGCTATGAGCCTCGAGGAGCTCGATGAGATGGAAGCAGCTGTCAAGGCCAACGGCGTTAAGTTCACCGTTCACCATCAGCGCCGTTTCGACCCCGACTTCCGCACAGCGAAGGCTGTCTATGATTCCGGCACACTGGGCGATATCTATTGCGTCAAGAGCATGCTCTACGGCTTTAACGGCAACATGCACGACTGGCACGTCTTCGTAAGCGAAGGCGGCGGAATGCTCTATGACTGGGGCGTACACCTTCTGGACCAGTTCTGCTGGATGTTCCCCGGCGCTAAGCTTAAATCCGTATTTGCCGACATCAGAAACGTAATCAACAAGGAAGTCGACGACTACTTCCAGATCATGATGCGCTTTGACAACGGCGTGACAGCAACTCTGGAGCTCGGTACTTATTTCCTTACCGACAAGATGCACGACAAGTGGTTCGAGCGCCACTGGTTCCTCGGCGGCAACAAAGGCAGCGCCTATGTTGACGGATTCGGACCGGAAGGCAAAATAGTCCGTACGGCCGGCCTTTTGCAGAATGTCGGCGGCAAGCGCACCATGACAGCTGCAGGCCCCACAAGATCCTTCGGACCGCCGCCGGAAGGCAAGATCCTCACAGAAGAGCTTCCTAAGGTCGACACCAATCACAGAAATTATTTCGAGAACTATGTCAAGGCATGGCACGGCGAAGAGGAATTCCTGGTCAAGATCCCGGAGACACGCCGTGTACTGCGCCTGATGGATGCGGTCAGAGAGTCCGGACGGACCGGAAAGTCCATTGATTTTGAATAAATTGATCTCTTAACAGATCCCGGTTCCGGCGCGCAGCGCGGTAGCCGGGATCCTTTCATTTTGGGCAGACAGTAAGATCGGAGGGAAGACATGCAACAGGAGATAATTACTATATCCGAAGAGAGAAACGTGACATTAACTGCGATGATCCAGGACGTCGGAGGGGAGTTCAGAGGAATTACGGCTCGCCCGGCGGTACTTGTGATCCCCGGCGGGGGCTACCTGTTCTGCTCAGACCGGGAGGCGGATCCCGTCGCTTTGGCATACATGAAGGCGGGATACCACGCATTCATCCTGCGCTACTCAGTAGGGGAATACAGCGAGTGGCCCCAGCCTCTCGAGGACTATGAGCAGGCGATGGAATGCATTCTGGAAAACGCTGACAAATGGCACGTGATAAAAGACAAGATTGCCGCGATCGGATTTTCAGCGGGTGGTCATCTCGCCGGGGCGGCCGCGACGATGAGCCGTCATCGCCCGGCAGCCGCGATCCTCGGGTATCCGGTCCTGAGGGAGGAGACAGCGCTGGAATTGGGAACAACCATGCCCGGAATCCCGGAACACGTGGATGAAAATACCTGCCCATGCTTTTTGTTTGGAACACGGACAGACAGCGTAGTGCCGGTTCAGAACATCATTGATATGATAAATGCTCTTAACCGCTTTCATACAACATTTGAGTGCCATATTTATGCATACGGTCCCCACGGATTTTCCATCGGCGATCATTCCGTGCAGAGCTGCGAGACTCTGATCCCGGCCCGCGCGTCCGGATGGGTGGAAGACAGCATCAGCTGGCTGAAGGATCTCTTCGGAGACTTTGGAAATGAAGGGCTCACAAGACCTGTACTCCGGGCGCATGTCAATGACGACGCCATGGCGTGGCTGAGTCTGGATTGCAGTATTTCCAGGATCTTCGGGAATCCAATGGCCAAAGAAGTGCTCTCGGGAACGATACAGAAGATGCGCAGCAGGATCACACCCTTTGCTCCTGAGATGACATTTGAAGATATGATGCAGGCGCTGGGAAAGATGACACTCAGAGAGCTTTTGATCGAGAGAGGAATTGATACTGATAAACTGGACGAGATGAATGAGGCGCTGGGGAAGATTCCCAATATCTGATCGGCGATCAGAATTGCAGCAGAGAAATACCTGATGCCTTGTGCAACAAAATGAAGATGTTTATTGCACGAGTTTTAAACACGAGGTTTGATCCTGCAATAGATGTGGCGCAAACTAAAACCTCGGAAAAGAATGAAACACTGGAAATAGATACTATATATACAGAAACAAAAAACAGTAAAAAACTGCAGCGGAGAAACAGTTGAACAGCATCGGTAAGGCACCCTCTGCTGCAGTGAAAAATCATAATAATGTAGAAAGGGAGGAACCCAAAATGAGTAAGAAGCTTCCGGTTGGTATTCAGGTTTACGGCCTCAGAGATCTCCTTGAGAACACTCCGGAGAACTTTAAGAACGTAATGCAGCAGGTAAAGGACCTGGGCTATGACGGCGTTGAGCTGGCTGGTCTGTACGGCCTTACTCCTGAGTATGTCAAAGAAGTGCTGGATGAGATCGGCCTTATCCCGATCAGCGCACACGTAGCATTTGCAGAGATGATGGAAGATCTCGACACCATCATCGCAGATTACAAGAAGATCGGCGTTAAGTTCCTGGTAATGCCTTATATGGCAGAAGAGTATCGCCCGGTCAATCCGGAAGGCTTCAAGAAGTTCCTTCCCATGCTGAACGAAGTAGGCAAGAAGATCCACGACGCAGGCATGACTTTCCTGTATCACAACCACGATTTCGAGTTCGTCAAGATGGCAGACGGCCAGTGGGGATATGACGTAATGTTTGACTCCATCCCTCACGACAACCTGATGCCCGAGCTTGATACCTGCTGGTGCGATGTCGCTACAGGCGACGCTCCCGGCTTTATCCGCAAGTACACAGACCGCATCCCTGTTGTTCACCTCAAGGACTACATCAAGAAGGGTGAAGTCAAGAACATGTACAAGCTGATCGGTATTGAGGAAGAGGAGTCCGAGGGCGATACAGGCTACTTCGGTTTCCGTCCCGTCGGATTCGGCCAGATGATCTGGGAGCCCGTTCTCGAGGCAAGCCTGGATGCGAACGCACAGTGGGTCATCGTAGAGCAGGATGAGCACTACGAGCTGGAGCCCCTGGAGTGCGCAAGAAGAAGCCGCGAGTATCTTAAGATCCTCGGCTGGTAAGGTAGAAATCGCTCACGACGAGGAGCGATGCCACGACAGTGAGAAATTCAGGCGGAACGCATGAATTTCGAACCTGTCGGCATGGCGGATAAGAATCAAACAATATTTCGACACATTCAAAGATATTTCAGGAAAGGAACCATCATGAAAGAACTCAGAATCGCCATCATCGGCTGCGGAATGATCTCCCACAGACACATGACCGTTATCGAGAACCTCAACAAGCGCGGACAGAACCTCAAGGTCGTCGCTGCTGCTGAGATCGACAAAGACAAACTCCTTGCATGGGGCAAGCAGTACGGCATCGCAGAAGAGAACCTGTATCAGGACTTCCGTGAAATGCTCAAGAGAGACGACATCGACGAAGTCGAGGTCTGCGTACACAACAACCTTCACACATCTGTTGCAACTGCAGTTATGGCAGCAGGCTTCCCTTGCTATTCCGAGAAGCCCATGGCAGCAAGCTATGCAGATGCCAAGATCCTTTATGACGCACAGAAGAAGTACGGCCAGAAGCTGGCGATCCAGATCAGCTCCATCTACAACCCCCAGACCCGTATTGCCAAGAAGATGATCGCTGAAGGCAAGCTCGGTGAGATCTATCACGTAAGAAGCGTAGGCCACAGACGTCAGGGCCGTCCCGGCTATGATATGCCTTTCTTCAGCCGTGATTTCATCGACCCCAAGATCGGCGTTCACGGACCTCTGTTCGACCTCGGCATCTATCACCTGGCTCAGATGCTCTATGTCCTGGGCATGCCCGAGCTGGAGAGCGTTTACGGCTTCCAGAGCTCCAGATATTGGACACATCCCGCTATTGACAAGATCACAAACCGCACCGCTCCTGTTGAGGACCTCGGCGTAGGTATGGCTCGTTTCAAGGGCGACATCTGCATGGACATCTATGAAGACTGGGCGATCCATATGGAAGATATCGGCTGCAGCTTCATCGCAGGTTCCCTCGGAGGCCTGAAGTTCACAGACGTTGACCAGACCGGCGGCCCTATGGCTGTTCCGGAAGGCGGCCAGATCATGGGTGGCGGCGACCTTCAGAAGCCCAGACTGACTTACTACGGAATGAATGAAGACAACCAGCTCTTCACGACACAGCTTGACTGCGCTCTTACAGATACCTATGGCCTGCAGGAATCCCTGATCCATCCCGAACTGGATCTGTACAACGACAACCAGCTTCAGTGGTACAGCTACGTTCGCGGCATCCTGACCGACGAGACCAGGATCGATTCCCCTTACATCGCAATGCAGACCGCACTGCTCTCCGAAGGTGTCGTTCTCTCCAACGAGCTCGGCCGCAGCGTAACTGTCGACGAGATCAAGAAGATGGCTAAGTCCATCGCGATCCGCGACCAGGAGACTCCTTTCGGAACCATCCACTATGATTTCGACGAGTACAAGCCTGAATAAATCATTAAATACTCTCTAAATTATTCCCCCAGCGGCGGGTCAGATACATGGCGTCTGACCCGCCGCACTTTATGTGTTCTTTTGCAGCGGTAATGCGAATTGCAACAAATATAATAAAAAAAAGAACATATGGTGCGCAGCAGAGCGATTCAGGTATGTAAAATACAAGAGAAGAACTTTTTGACAGGACCAACCGTTGCAACCGAAGCGAAGAATGAAAAAGGGAGGACAGAGGTGGATAACAACAAGAAACTTAGGATCGGTGTGATCGGCTGCGGAGCCATCTCTGTGAGAAGGCACCTGCCGGAATACGCAGAGAATGAAAATGTAGAGATCGCAGCGCTCTATAACCGCACGAGAAGCAAAGCCGAAGAGATGCAGAAAAAATACGGCGGCGTAGTCTGCGACAGCGTGGAGGAGATGGTCGCGATGGACATTGACGCAGTCAGTGTCTGCACGGCTAATGCCATGCATGCGCATGACACTATTTTGGCGCTGCGGGCGGGCAAGCATGTGCTCTGCGAAAAGCCCATGGACGTGACGATAGAAAAATGCACGGCCATGGTCGATGAGGCGCGAAAGGCCGGAAAGCTTCTGATGATCGCGCAGAATCAGCGTTTTTCAGCGGCTCACAAAGAAGCGCACGACCTGATCGCGAAGGGAACGATAGGGAAGGTGTTGTCCTTTGAGACCAAGTTCGGGCATGCGGGACCGGAGCGATGGACGGGAACGGAGGACACCTGGTTTTTCAGAAAGAACGCGGCAGGCATGGGCGCATTGGCGGATCTGGGCATCCACAAGACAGACCTTGTGCACTATCTGATCGGCGAGCCGATCACGCAGGTGTACGCGCATACCGCGACACTTGACAAACGGTATCCGGACGGAAACCTGATCGATGTGGAAGACAATGCCTGGTGCATCTATCGCACGGACAGCGGCATAACCGGCACGATGCACTCGAGCTGGACGGATTACGGCGTGGAGTACAATTCAACTGTGATCCACGGGACCAAAGGTGCCATCCGCTGCTACGACGACAGGGAATACAGTCTGATCGTTGAGAGCAGTGACGGCAGACAGAACTTCCTGTCCACAGAGCAGATGATCAAGAATACGGACCAGACGATCGGAACCGGCAAGAGCTACAATTCCGGCGTTATCGATGAATTTGTGGAGTGTATTCTGACGGGGAAACCCTGCAGATGCACGGGAGAAGAAGCGCTGAAGTCCATGAGAGTGATCTTTGCGGCCATGGCTTCTTCACAGATCGGAAGGATGGTCACGGTGCCGGAGAACCGGTAAAAGTTAAGGCTCACTTCGCGAGCCTTGACCAATAATGCAATAAAACACAGCCGTTTGTTGCAATCCCTGGGTATAAGCCCGAAGAGATTGCAACAGACGGCCTTTTGTATGAATCAGCTGAAAAGAACAACCCGGACGGGGTTGGTAAAATTATTACAGTTCGAAAGAACAGAAACACTTTTTTACATAATATGGAGGTAGTTATGAAAAAGAGAATTATGGCAGCAGTTCTCGCAGGCGTTATGGCACTGAGCCTTGCAGCCTGCGGCGGATCATCAAGCAGCTCTTCTGCTCCTGCTGAGGAGAAGACAGAGGAAGCAGCTCCCGCTGAAGGCCAGGAAGCAGAAGCTCCCGCTGAAGGCGAGGCACAGGCAGAAGCTCCCGCAGCGACCGGCGAGCAGACACACATCTATGTTCTGACAGCATCCGAGGATCACGGCTGGACAGGCTCCGTTGCAACATTTGCAAAGGCAAAGGTTGAGGAAGTCAACGCTGAGGGCGTTTACACAGCAGAGCTGATCACATCCGCAAGCGCGGCAGAGCAGATCACCACGATCGAAGACATCATCTCCAAGGGCGAGAAGAACATCGCGATCGTTGTCCAGCCTCTGGACGACACAGTGCAGTCCGCGATCCAGCAGATCGTTGACGCAGGCATCCCTTACGTGGCATTCGACCGCATCATCGCAGGTCTTGAGTCCACAGCAGTTTCCAACGTCAAGGGCGACAACGCAGGTATCGGCGCAGCAGCGGCAGCTTACTTTGTAGGCCTCGGCATGAAGCCCGGCGACAAAGTTTATGTCTATGAAGGTGACACATCTTCCGTTACAGCACTCAGAGACCAGGGCTTCGTTGATTACCTGAAGGGCGACGTTGAGTATGCCGGACAGAAGATCGCAGACGACGCTAAGTGGACAGATGACGACCTCAAGGCAGTCACATACTCCGGGGCTATGAACTGGAGCAGAAGCGACACCAAGTCTTCCTTCGAGTCCCTGATGGGCGACAGCGCGAACGCTGACATCAAGTGGTTCTACTCTGAAGACGACGAGCTGGGCATGGGCATCCTGGAAGCACTTGCAGGCGGCGGAATCGATGACGCTACAAAGACTGCATTCCTCGGCAACAAGCCCGTGATCACAGGCTGCGGCGGCCTCGGCGAGTTCTATGATGTCCTCAAGGGCACAAACTATGCAGACATCTCCGCACAGCTGGGCGGCATCATGAGCGTTACCTACAGCCCTTCCATGATCAAGACAGCCATCCAGGATATGGAAGACTATCTGGCAGGCAAGCAGGTCGAGCAGGATCACGTCATCGCATGCGAGATCGTAACAAGCGAGAATGTTGACAACTACGAGGCATTCAACTGATCGACAGCTGAGAACTTAATGGAATGCTTAACAGATCACTGATTTGAACAGGCGTTCCGGTACTTAATGAGGGCGCGGTCCGGGTGAGCCCGGCCGCGCCCGATTATTCGTCAATGGGGGAAGGAGAGGCACATGAGTCTGCTGGAAATGAGAGACATACGGAAGTCGTTCAGCGGCGTCTCCGTTTTGAAAGGCGTACAGCTCACTGTAGAGAGCGGCGAAGTCCATGCCCTTCTGGGAGAGAACGGCGCGGGAAAATCTACGCTGATGAATATTTTGACCGGTGTCCTGCCAAGGGACGGCGGTACGATCGAATTTGACGGGCAGAAGCTCGAACACATCACGATCACGCAGTCCGAGAAGCTGGGGATCGCGTTCGTGCACCAGGAACTGAACCTGTTCAATGACCTCAAGGTCTTTGAGAACATGTTCCTGAACCGGGAGTATACCAATAAAATGGGCATGCTGGACAAAAAGCGCATGCGCGCAGAGGCGAAGGAACTGTTCGAGAGACTGGGTGTGGAGATCGACCCGGACGCCGTAGTATCTGACCTCAAGACCAGCCAGAAGCAGCTGCTGGAGATCTGTAAGGCGCTGCACCTCAAGGCGAAACTGATCATCCTCGATGAGCCCACCACATCTCTCAACAACGAGGAAGTGGACCATCTCTTCGGGATCCTCAGAAAGCTCAAAGCAGAGGGAACATCCTTCATCTTCATCTCTCACAAGATGCCGGAGATCTTCGCGCTGGCGGACCGCTACACGGTCTTCAGGAACGGCGAGTATATCGGCGAGGGAAAGATCAGTGAGACGACGCCCGAGAAAGTCACGATCATGATGGTCGGTGAGTCCTATTCCAACGCCGAAGTCTATGAAAAGAGACAGCTTGGTGAGGAGGTCCTGAAACTCGAAGGCTTCACAGGCGACGGTTTCCACGATATCAACCTTTCTGTGAAGAAGGGCGAGATCGTCGGCATGACAGGCCTGCAGGGCAGCGGCAGCAGTGAGATGCTGCAGGCGATCTTCGGGTCAACGAGAGCTACGGCCGGCACGGTGACCGCTTTCGGGAAGAGCGTTCCTCACAATTCCATTCACAGCGCCATGAAGGCGGGGATAGCCATGCTCCCCAATAACCGCAAGGAGAACAGTGTTTTGCCGGATATGTCCCTGATGGAGAACATGGCCATTTCAGAGCAGACACTTTCAGCGGCAAAGCTCCCGGTAGATGCCAGGAGAGATAAGAAGAGATACGACGAGTACAAGCAGATGCTGAACATCAAGGCGCAGAACAGCACGGACCTGATCACATCGCTGTCCGGCGGCAATCAGCAGAAGATCTTTATTGCAAGATGGCTCAACACAGACGCGGAGATCCTGATCCTGGACAACCCTACCCAGGGTATCGACGTCGGCGCGAAAGCGGAGATCTACCGCCTGATCCTGGAACTTGCGAAGGCGGGCAAGACGATCCTCATCAATACGCTGGAGATCCCCGAGATCATGAAGGTCGCGGACAGGTGCATCGTCTTCTACGACGGCCGCATGATCAAGGAGCTCGCGCATGAAGAGATCAACGAACAGGATGTAATGCTTTACAGTGTCGGCATCACAGAGAAGGCCGCAGGAGAGGAAGGTACACAGTCATGAAGAAATTTGGCAAAGTATGGTCGGAATACAGTTTCATTTTTGTATTGATCGCTATTTTTATCGTATACGCGATCACCAGCTCAGGGCTCACCTGGAGCGGCGTGATGAATATCTTCCGTCACAGTGCAGTCATCGGGACTGTGGCGCTGGGCATGGGCCTGATCTGCCTGACAGGTGAGATCGACCTCTCTGTTGGTTCCATGCTGGCACTTACGGCCGGATTTTCCGTAGTTGTATTCAACATCACGGGCAGCATCCTGCTGACACTCCTCTTTGCACTCGGTTTCGGCGCAGTGTGCGGCTTCGTGAACGGCCTCCTGGTCGGCGGTGTGCAGATGCCAGCTTTCATCGTGACGCTGGCGACGATGCTGATCTACCGCTCTTTTGCCCAGTACTTCTGCCAGCACCTGGATCGCGCGCTGATCGGCGGCGGCAGCAGTGTTTACAAGATGGATACCGCGAAGGCTGCTTATAAGGCTCTCTTCGGATTCGGCAACGGCAAAATAGCGACGATCCCCACAGTAGGTATCGTGATGCTCCTGATGACTGCGCTTTTCGTCTACCTGTCCGGATGGACCAAGTACGGCAAGAAGATCTACGCGATCGGCTCCAACTTCAAGGCTGCCAAGATGAGCGGTATCAATGTGAGCATGATGAAGATCTCCGCCTTTACGATCTGCGGGATCCTGACCGGCCTGGGCGCTTTCCTCTGGATCGCCATGAACGGAAGCGCAGACCCGGCTACCACAGGCAGCAGCTATGAGATGTACGCAATCGCATCGGTCGTCCTGGGCGGCATCGCAATGAGCGGCGGACGCGGCAAAATGCTGGGCGTCCTGTTCGGTGCCATGTCCTACACCATCGTAGATAAGATCATCGTGGCTCTGAAGATGGACTCCCTGATCAACAACGCGATCAAGGGAATCATCCTGATCCTGGTCATCCTCGTGCAGGTGGCAGGGCCTCAGATCAGGGAGAAGTTCAGAAAAGCAGCGTAAGATTTCATATAATACCCTATAGACAACCGCACACGGAGAGGCGTTCTGCGCCGAGCCGTGTGCGGTTTTTACATTTGAAAAAAAGAGCAAGGAGATAATTAATAATGTTGTACCCGGTTATGACAAGTTCCAGGTCGGTCATTGATCTGTCGGGGATCTGGAAGTTTAAATTAGATGACGGCAGCGGACTGTCTGAAGGTGTATATCTGCAGCCGCTCAAGGATCCGATGAATATGCCGGTTCCGTCGTCCTACAACGATCTGAAGGAAGATGTATCCTTCAGGGATCATTACGGTTATGTTTTTTATCAGAGAAGGTTCTCCTGTCCCGCGTCACTTTACCGGAATCAGCGGGTGGTGCTGCGCTTTGAAGCAGTCACTCACTTTGCGAGAGTGTATTTAAACGGGGAAGAGATCGGGAGCCACCTCGGGGGATTCCTTCCCTTTGAGATCGAGATCGGGGACAAACTGCGCGAAGACAATCTTTTGACAGTGGCGGTGGACAACCGGATCGATTACCACACGCTTCCCATCGGCAACTTGGAAGACGTATGGGGCTCGAGAGGGAAGAACAAGTCCCGGAAAAAAGCGAATTATCCGAACTTTGACTTCTTCAATTACTGCGGCATCACCAGGCCGGTGAAACTCCTTATTATGCCGAAGAGTTACATTGAGGATATCTCAATTGTCTCAGAGGTAAAGCATACCGGCGAAGGAAGGGGAGATGCCGCTCTGTACTATCAGATTGAAATGGGCGGTGAAGGTACTTTTGACGCAAATTCCTGCAGAGTAGAGGTGTTCGATGAAGACGGGAACCCGGCAGGGACAGGGAAAGGGTTGACCGGACAGATCAGTATTAAGAATGCCGCTCTCTGGCAGCCGTTGAACTCTTACCTCTATACTGTAAAGGTGAACTGCGGGGAAGATACTTACGAGATGCCTTACGGAATCCGTACAGTCCGGATCGATGGGACCAGATTCCTGATCAATGAGAAACCATTCTATTTTAAGGGGTATGGAAAGCACGAAGACACTTTCCCGAATGGCAGAGGGGAGAACATACCAATGTATGTGAAGGATATCTCCCTGATGAAGTGGCAGGGGGCCAACAGCTTCCGCTGCAGCCATTATCCGTACAGCGAAGAAATCATGAGGCTCGCGGACGCGGAAGGCCTGGTCGTGATCGATGAGACGCCCGGCGTAGGAATCAACCTGGCCTTTGGCGGAGGGGCGAATTTCGACGGCAAGAAGAAGGTGACATATGACAGTGAGACAGGCGTGCAGACCTTCGGGCACCATCAAGATGTGATCCGGGATTTGATCCGCAGGGATAAGAACTACGCCTGTGTGGTCATGTGGAATATTGCGAATGAGCCGGATGGCGCCGGCGCAGGAGCTTATGAATACTTCAAGCCGCTGTTTGATCTCGCCAGAGAAGAGGATCCCGCCAAGCGGCCCTTGTGCATGGCAAGCGCCCAGGTATCAGGCGGTCCCGACACTGACGTGTCCGCGCGCCTGTCAGATGTCATCTGTCTGAACCGGTATTACGGATGGTATGAAGGAGGTCCGCATCTTGATGAGGCGGTCGAATGGTTCCGGGAAGAACTGAATCAGTGGCAGAAACTCGGGAAGCCTCTTATGATCACAGAGTACGGGGCAGATACAGTCGCAGGGCTGCACGACACTACGCCCGTCATGTTTACGGAAGAATATCAGCTGGAGTATTACCGGATGAACAACCGCGTACTGGATGACTATTCTTTTGTTGTCGGAGAACACTTGTGGAGTTTCGCAGATTTCGCGACAGGGCAGGGAACAAGCAGGGTGCAGGGCAATAAGAAAGGGCTCTTTACTAGAGACCGAAGGCCCAAGCTGGCTGCTCATTATATAAAAGATCGCTGGCAGAAGATTCCGAGTTTTAACTATAAATGAGTTGTGACAAGGGGACGAAAGAGATGCGTCAGATTGTGGAGAAGATCACAGATAAACCTGTGGTGGTCCTCATCACACATGTAGACGGAGATCACATCCACTGCCTGGGACAGTTTGAAGAAGCGTGGATGAGCCCGTCGGAATATGCCAGATTCCACAACGACACCGGCACAAATCCGAACCTGCATCCCATCTGGGACGGAGATATCTTTGACTTGGGCGGTGTCAAGCTTGAAGCTGTCATGAATCCGGGACATACGAGCGGATGCTGCACCTTCCTTGACCGCGCGAACCGCCGCCTGATCGGAGGCGACAGCATTCAGCGGGGCGGTATGCTGTACATGTTCGGCGCTGACAGAGATCTGGGGAGTCCCGATCCGGGTATTTGACCTGGGGATTGACAAAGTGCTTTATGAGAGGAAGCGCGAGTTCTTCGAAAAATGATGTGCCCGTGGACGGTTTTCCTGCATGAGAGGCTGCATC
The DNA here is from genome assembly GCA_045113775.1 of Lachnospiraceae bacterium. Lineage (GTDB taxonomy): Bacteria > Bacillota > Clostridia > Lachnospirales > Lachnospiraceae > CAG-791. Next base: position 57,469 of record JBGUJH010000018.1, read on the forward strand.
CGTTTTGGGGCATAGATTTCCTTTGTTGGATTATTACAGGATTAATATCACTTCCTGCCCCCATGAAAAAAAGGCAGAAATGAGCACACAATTTGCCGGTCTGCCTTTTTTTCATGGGGGCAGGTTGGTCAATATCAGCCCTTATGATCCAACATTAGTGAAGTCACAGCCCAAAGGGAAGCCATAGCCCCAAAAGGGAAGTCACAGCCCCGAGTGGTATAACAACAGTTTCTAAACTATAACTCCGCCCCCGATCACAACATCCCCGTCATAGAGGACGACGGACTGCCCGGGCGTGATGGCGCGCTGCGGCTCATCAAATTCGACCTTGAGAAGGTCATCCTCAGGCTGGGTGACTGTGCATGGCTGCTCCTTGTGGCGATAGCGGATCTTGGCGCTGCAACGCAGCGGGCTGTCGATGCGGTCCACAGTGATCAGATTGATCCTGCGGGCATACAGAGTACGCTTCATCAGGTCATCATTTGTTCCCAGCGTAACAGTGTTGGTCTCCGGGTCGATCTTCGTTACGTAGCAGCGGTGCGCCGCCGGAATTCCGAGTCCCCGGCGCTGGCCGAGCGTGTAGTGAATGATGCCTTTGTGGCGCCCAAGGACATTGCCCTGCGCGTCCACAAAATCGCCGGCCGGACACCTCGAGCCGCTGTAGCGCTCGATGAAACCCGCGTAGTCGCCGTCAGGCACAAAGCAGATATCCTGGCTGTCGTGCTTCTGCGCGTTTTTAAATCCGCTCTCCGAGGCGATTTCTCTGGTTGTGGCTTTGTCCTGGTCGCCGAGCGGGAACTGCACATGGGCAAGCTGCTCCTGTGTCAGAACATAGAGCACATAACTCTGATCCTTGGCAGGGTCGAGCGCCTTCAAGAGAAGGTAGCGGCCAAGCTGAGGATTATATTTTGTCCGCGCATAGTGCCCGGTCACCAAAATATCGCAGCCAAGCTCCTTCATCTTCTCGAAGAGGTGCTCAAACTTAAGGCGACGGTTGCACTCAATGCAGGGATTGGGAGTGCGGCCGTGCAGATACTCGTCGATAAAAGGCTCGATGACTTCCTGCGTAAAGAGATTCTCATAATGAACGATGTAGTAAGGGATGCCAATCTTCTCAGTAACGCTGCGCGCATCCTGTGTGTTTTCGAGAGAACAGCAGGTGTCCAGCAGATCCTTGCCTATAACATCGTTTTCATAGAGGCGCATCGTGCAGCCAATGCACTCATAGCCGCGCGACGCCATGATCTGAGCCGCTACGCTGCTGTCAACGCCGCCGCTCATGGCGATTAAAGCTTTCATGGAATATACTGACCTTTCAGATAACAAATGTCGACTAAATCAATACCAGTATATTCTGCAGGATTAGAGGATGTCAAACAACCCTGGGGGTCAAACAACCCCGGAGGTCAAGCGCCCGCGGAGGTCAAGCGCCCGGAGGGGGTCAAACACCCCCGGAGGTCAAGCGCCCGGAGGTCGAACACCCCCGGAGGTCTCCGGCACAAAAGATCAGAATCATGGTAGAATGGAATAAGGTGCAGCGGCTCGTTTTGCGAGTCTTGACTGCCTCGACTAATCATTATTGCAAAGGAGCAGGGAGAACTATGAAAAGACTGACAGCACTGGCTCTTGCCGGCGTGCTGCTGCTATGCGTGGGTCGTATATACGGAGAATTTCTCCACACATTCTGACGCCGCTTACCTTGCGCACTATGTCAAGTCAAATGGCGAATATCTGTACTCGATTCCAATCTCGGAGCCGCACAATGCTGATGCGCTCGCAGGCGACGTGACGGCCTTTGTGTTCGACAAAATGGAGGAAGCCACGTGGACGGGCACTATTCATCATAAAGACGGGAGCGAAGAGGAGATCACTGTTCCGCTCATGGAGGATACCGAGACCGGCAAGACTGTTCTCGGCGATGCAAAGCGCAAAATATTGTGCGCCGATTTTGCGGACTACAAGTTTAACAACACTCTGACGCCCAGGGCTTCGGAAGACGGCACCACCTGGAATGAAGATGAGCTTATGATCTATTACAATTTCATTCGTGTTTGGGATTACTACAAGGAGATAGGCTGGACCGGACCGGATGATGACGGGACGCCTTCGCTCATTCTGATGAATCTTGTGGATGAAAACGGAGAACCCATAGACAATGCCTATTACAAAGGACGTGAAAGGGGATTTCAGGTATTCGCATTCAATCCGGCAAGTTACGGAGACTGCACAGACGTGGTCGGACACGAATTCACCCATTGCGTCACCGGAACGACAATGACGACAAACCTGTACCTGAATGAGTACGGCGCGATCAACGAGGCAATGAGCGATATCATGGGCAACATCATCGAGATGACGATCGATGACAGACCGGAAGGTGCATGGATCCACGGTGAAAACTCACCCTCGGGATGGCGTTCCTTTAAAGATCCGAACCAGTACGAACAGCCGGGATATTTCTGGGATCAATACTATGTCCCGAATGTCGTCAAGGGCACGGACAATAACGACAACGGAGGCGTGCACACTAACTCTTCGCTCCTCAATGTCATTTCGTACAAATTAAGTGAAGCCGGAATGGACCCGGACGATCAGTGTTACTTCTGGATGAATGTTGCGCTCGCGATGACACCGCGCACAGATTTCGCGCAGATGGCGCAGATCCTGCCCTGGTGCATGAAATCCGCGGGCTATCCCCAGTATGAAGACGCGGTAAGAAAAGCATTAGAGGAGACAGGCTACTCGAATCGTGAGCTTCCCGATAATGCAGGGGAAGGAAAGGCATTCATCACATTTACGTACAGTGCGCCGGAAAAATATCAGGACTATGATCCGGCCGTCATGCTGTACGATATTGATGACAGCGAGCATAGTATCCATACATGGCCGGAAGGCAGCACCGGACAGGTGGCAATTGTTGTGCCTGAGGGTAAGTACGTGATGACCCTCATACTCGAAAATGAAGAGGATAAAGAAAAAATCTATTATCTGTATTCAGAGGACGGCTGGGAATCATACGACCGCGAAGGAATCGATGAGAAATTCGGAGATCTGGATCCGGAGAGTGTTATTGAAGCCGGATCAGGCGAGCGCAAGGAGTTGGATGCTCCGGAGTGGTAGGATTTGCCGTATGGATTACATGGCGCTTTCCCGAAACAATTCATTCTCACAACAATGGAAGGGAACAAAACTGTTTTGCGGCAGGAAATCCCTGCCGTGTGATCAGAGAGATAACTGATAAAGAAAGGATTATGCTATGAAAAAAGTGATTATCTGCGCGGAAGCTTCAGCAGTGCACCTTAAAAAGGTGATCGTCGATTTTCTTGCCAAAGAGGGATATGACTTTGTGGACGCCACATCCCGCGACGATCTCAGCTATATTGAGGCCGGATCTATCATCGGTGAGAACATCTCTAAGGGAGAGTATCAGTTCGGAATCGTCATGTGCGGATCCGGAATGGGCGTCAATCTGGTGGCCAACCGCTATTCAGGTGTTTACTGCGGACTGTGTGAGTCGCTGCACACCGCCAAGATGGCCCGCACGATCACAAATTGCAACGTGCTGGCGCTGGGCGGAAATATAGTAGCCTATGATCTCGCATGCCGCATGGTTAAAGCTTTCCTTGACACGGAATTCGGCGAGACATTCCCGGAGGAGGTCGTACCGGCACTGAAAAAGATGTTCGATGAAATGGACGAAGTGGACAAGAAGACGCACGGGTGATTTTGGATTTGACGTACATGTATAGACAAAAATACGCAATACCGTCAAGGAGAATAGATGGAAACGGAAAAGAAAGCTAATAATACAATGCAAGTAGAATTGACGAAGAGGTCCCTTCTCCGTACATCAGGAAAGTGTTTTGTTCTGGCATCAATCACAGCCATTCTGGGAATGCTGCTGCTGACTGGCTGCGCTTCTGCGACTCCGCAGACAGAGCAGCAAGGCCAGCCGGAGGCGCAGACAGAACAGCAAGGCCAAACGGTAGAACAGGCAGAGCAGCAAGCCCAACCGGAAGCGCAGGAAGGCGGTTCAATTTCTTATACAGAGAAGGAAGTTCCGATCTTCAAAGATGCCGACACCGGTGAGACCGTTGGTCTCCGGTTCTATGAGGACCAGCCGAATGTCGCTTACATCAATATAGCCGATTATTATCACCTGTTTTTCCCGGACAAGGAGATGACTGTTCAGGAAAGCGGGACGGATACGGATGTCTATACTGTTGTAAATGCCACAGGATCCGCGACAGTGGATACGGCAGAGGAGACCATTTCCTCAGAAGATATGGCTGCTTTCACAAATGTGATGATACTGACGCAGGAAGGTATGGACAACGTATATTTGGACGGCGCGCCTTATGTGAGGGTCGAAGACACACAATATACGCCGGAGAAAAGCCTTGTGACATACGACCTGAGTGAATATCAGATCGATATTCGCGCGGACGACAAGGGACTGTATCTGCCGATTGCTACACTTTGTGATATGTACTCGGATCTGGTATATCACTCTGCGTTTTATGATGGGACGAAGGTATACGTTGAGGATACGAATGAGGACAATGCGCCTTACATGACAGATCCTGACTATGAGAATAACAATTACACGGCTGTTCAGAGACCGGCAGACCTTGCGGACTTTACGTACAGGGAGCTGTGTTTTGCCATCGATCATTTCTACGGACTTCCGGGACGCTGTGTGCTGAACGATGCAGTGGCGGAGAAGGGACTGGATCGAGCGCTCACGGATTTTGGGCCGGCCGGCGAAGAAACGAAACGGCTGATCCGGTCCACCGATATGGGCGAATATCTGGCGGGCATGAATTATCTCAACTACTTCTTTTATGACGGAGGACATACATTTATCTTTCCCGGATATATGGGTGAATCCCTGATGTCTGAAGAGCTGAAAGAGCGTTATACGGCGGTCAGAAATGACCACAGCGAGCTCGAAGAGCTGTACAAAGGCGCATTGCTGGAATTCTCCTCCCTGTCTGAAGAAAATAGTGGCAAAAAAGCGCTGAGAGACGCCGCTTACGGCAAGGACGTCACTTATGTGAAGCGGGGCGACACCGCTGTCTGTGTATTTGACACATTCAGCGCAGCGGATATCAATGCGATGTCGGACTATCTGGCCGGAAAGACAACAGAACTTCCTGTCAATGGAGGCGATCCTATCGCGATCTTTCTGGATGCGCTGAGGCAGGCGTCGGAAGACGAAGAAGTCCGCAACCTCGTGATCGATGTTTCCAATAATCTGGGCGGCTCGGCGGACATTGTGGCCGCGATGTCGGGTGTGATCCTGGGGGACAAGGGAAGCAGCATCACTTTCGACAGCGTATTCACGGGACAGAAGTGCCGGGAAATCTTCACAGTCGACAGAAACTTCGACGGAAAATTTGATGAGAAGGACAAGGAAGTGGATTACGGCCTTCGCTTCGGTATTCTGATCAGCAGAGAATCTTTTTCCGGGGGCAACCTTTTGCCGTTCACAATGAAAGACAACGGGGTCCTTGTGATGGGAGAGAAGAGCCGGGGCGGCTCCTGCGCGGTGCAGAGAATGGCGACGGCGGACGGTTATCTGTTCTGGATCTCATCCGCCCGTTTTCGCATGACAGATAAGAATGGCAGCAACATTGACGGGGGCATTGAGCCGGACGTGGATCTGGTCGTAAAAAATGAGGACGGAAGCAACAAAACGCTAAAAATGGAGGTTGAATCCGCTCAATTATTCGGAGTCGGACCTCAGACCGAAACAACAACGATAGAAATGAATGACTACTCAGAGTTCTATAATATAGACAGGCTGAGTGAGGAGATGAACGCATTTTACGGCGAATGAGGCGGACCGTATAGGCAATTGATGTATATGAGGTAATTAAGGTGAAACTGTTCATGACCAGCAGCCCCATGGGCGCATACAGAAGTACTAAGGCTCCGTCTTTCAAAGGGCTGAATCCGGCCAACGGCATGGTGGAAGAGCTGAAGTCCTATTGGAGAGAGGACTCACGGTGTCTTCTCATCTCGGCGTTTCCGGACAAATTTGATCTGAACGACGGGATGAGAGGAGATTTCGAGAGGATTTTCAGAGAGACCGGCCTGTCAGTGAAATGCATGGATCTGTGCGACCGGCGCGGCGGAAGAGCCGTTATTTATCAGCTGTCTCACTACGATATGGTAATCCTCGGAGGCGGGCACGTGCCGACGGAGAAAGCCTTTTTTGACGAGATCGGATTGCGCGAAGCCCTTCAAGGATGGGACGGTATTGTGATGGGGATCAGCGCGGGCAGCATGAACTGCGCCGATGTGGTCTACGCGCAGCCGGAGATGCCCGGTGAGGCTGTGGACCCGTCCTATCAGAAGTTCATCCGGGGACTGGGACTTACAGATGTCAATGTTTTGCCGCACTATCAGGCGGTGAAGGACGACTATGTCGACGGAATGAGGCTCATGGAGGATATTACATATCCGGACAGTATCGGCAGGGTTTTCTATGCAATCGTGGACGGCAGTTATGTACTGCAGACTGAGGACAGGAAGGAGATCCGCGGCGAGGCGTATAGGATCGCGGACGGGAAAATTAAGAAAATCTGTGAGGCGGAAAACGTGTTTTTGCTTGACTGAAAGGGACTGAAAAAGTCAAAAAAGGACCAACCTTCGTACAAAACTTTCCTTCTCTTTTCCTCGATTTAAAACTAAAATTGCACTTGCAACTTGAGAAAAGGCAGGGTCCTGAAAGAGATCCTGAAACACAAGGAGGTAAATAAAATGACAGCAGCAAGTGCATTAAAATATTATGAAGCGAAGAGTATGGCAAAACAGCCCCGTAATCTCGGCCAGAGATTCATGAAGTACCTGAACGACAACGTGATCTATTTTGCTTCTGCAAACGCGATCATGAGCGGTTCGGTCTACTCTTTCACAAAATATGTTCTTCCCGCGTTGCAGGAGAACAAGTAAATCTTGGAAAAAGAAAATTTGACTTCAGATTAATTTCTGAAGAAAAAACACACCCCCGGCATGGGAATGGTACATTGAAATGATGCCTATTCACTTGCCGGGGTATTTTTTGCTATGAAGCGGACATCGATACATTGTCTTTGTATTTTTGACTGCAAAATGAGAAAATATAGTCAGTGGTAGCAGAAATGGTAACTCGCCTTTCTGAGACATATGAAACACATGCAACGTAATCAAAGCCGGACAAATGGAAAAGGCTGGAAAGGAAAGATATGTTAGAGACAGGAACAAAAGCACCGGAATTCACACTGCCGGACCAGAATGGTGAAATGAGAAGTCTTTCGGATTACAAGGGGAAGAAAGTAATCCTGTACTTCTACCCCAAGGACATGACCTCAGGCTGTACGAAACAGGCCTGCGCGTTCGGAGATCTGTATCCGCAGTTCAGGGAGAAAGGAGCAGTCGTTCTCGGAGTGAGCAAGGACAGCGTGGCGTCCCACAAGAAGTTTGAGGAGAAGTATGGTCTCCCCTTTACACTTCTTTCCGACCCGGACAAGGAAGTGATCCAGGCTTATGACGTCTGGAAAGAGAAGAAAAACTACGGCAAGGTCAGCATGGGCGTCGTCCGGACAACCTATCTGATCGATGAGAACGGCATTATCGTAAAGGCTTTCGGCAAAGTGAAAGCAGCCGATAATCCGGCCCAGATGCTTAAAGAATTGGAATAAGAGGAACAGGCCGATCATGATACTGCAGAGCAGAAGAGTATGGATCCTGAATGAATGGATGGAAGTGCAGATTGAATTCTCCGTTGAGACAGGGAAGATTGAAGGAATTCACCCGTATGGAGCGAAAACGGCGGATCTGGATTTTGGCGATCTGCGGGTCGTACCCGGATTTCTCGATGTGCATACACACGGGGCTTATGGGGTCGATACGAATGACGCCGAAGAGGAAGGTTTGAAAAACTGGCTGAAAAACATCGTCAGCGAGGGCGTGACCGGTATTCTCCCTACGACGATCACGCAGTCAGAAGAGGTGCTGACCAAGGCCCTGCAGAATGTCGCAAAAGTTGCACGGCAGCAGGATGAAGACCATGCGAGCGTGCCGGGGGCAGATATTCTGGGTATTCACTTTGAAGGACCGTATCTGAGCCGCAAATACAAGGGGGCACAGCCGGAAGAGTTCTGTGTCGCGTCGGATTTCGCTCAGTTCGAGCGGTATCTGGGAGCTTCTGACGGATTGATCCGCATTGTGACTATGGCCTGCGAACTGGATGAGGGGTATGAGATGACGCGATTTCTGAATGGAAACGGAATCGTGGTATCTCTTGGCCACTCGTCGGCGACTTACGCCGAGGCTGCTATGGCTTTTGCGAACGGGGTACGAAGCGTGACGCATGTCTATAACGGCATGGCGCCATTTCATCACAGGGATCCCGGGATCCCCGGAGCTGCTTTACGCTTCCGGGATGTGTTCGGAGAGATCATCTGCGACGGACTTCATTCTGACTGGGCTGCAGTGAATGCTTTCTTTACATGCAAAGGACCGGATCACGGGGTGATGATCTCGGACGCGCTCCGATTTAAGGGGCTGCCCGCCGGAACGCGGATGCTGTTCGGCGGAAATCTCGTGGAACTTTACGAGGATGGCAGCGCGCATCTGGTTGGTTCGGGAACACTTGCCGGTTCCACGCTCAGGATTAATGAGGGGCTTAGAAATCTGGTCGAGAAAGCCGGTGTACCGTGGCAGACAGCTATCAATTCGTGCACGATCAATCCCGCGCGGCTGATCGGTGTGGAGCGAGTTAAAGGCTCTCTTCAGACTGGGAAAGACGCTGATATGGTGGTCCTTGGGGAGGATTATTCTGTGGTAGAGACGTTTTGCCGGGGTGTTTCAAGGAGACTTTTCTGACACATTCCAGCCGCATTCCTGCTGTTATCGGGTAACGCAGGGGTACGCCCTGCCGGTCTCGCGGCCCTGTACCTTCTGGTGACTCGCGGTAAGGAGCTGCTCCAGCCGGAGCGGTTGGAACATAAGCTGTAAATTAGAGGTGCCGGCCTCCATGAGAATTTGCCTTTAGGGCTGAAAACTCTTTAAATCGACCTTGTTTCCGAACAAGTTGGACTGTAATCACAAAAAATGGGGAGATGGCCTCCATTAGCCGGTGTTATCGGACCGGCTGATGGAGGCCATCTCCCTCATTTTCTATAATATGATCCAACTGTACAGAGAATTCGGGAAAAAGAGTCAGATTTGCAGTATTCCTGAAATTCCCATGGGGGCCGAAAACTCAACTCTAACCTGAATAGTCCAACAAGGCAGATTCAGGTAATCATTCATTCCAAGGACAGGGCTCCCTTCACGAATGCCAAGGGCGTATCAGAAGAAATGTCCCATTTCACATTGGAATAATTCCTTTTCAGTCCTTGCTCTCCACACGAACCCTTCCCTCATGAAGCTTTTCCGAGAAGAACTCCTTCACGGAGCATCCGGCGCGGCCGGAAGAAGCGCACGCGCAAGCGCAAGCGCAGCTGGAAGCGCATGCACAGCTGGAGGCGCAGGAAGAAGCGCATGAGGAAGCACAGGAAGAGCGGGGCCTGGAGCTTCCTGAACGGCGCGAGCCGCCGCTTGACCGGCGGGAGCTGCCTGAACGGCGTGATCCGCCTGAATGGACGACGGGAACAGTGATCACGTTCACGTTGATGTAGGTATTGGGGCTGCTTCCATATCGATAGGTTCCGGCTTTTCTGTAATTGTCGGGCTTTTCCAGATCCTTTTCTTCGACGATCTCCTTGCTCTTGATCATACTGCGGCCGCAATAGGGGCACTCGTCCTTGCCTTCTATGCGCCCGGCGCCGCAGCTGGGGCAGGTCTCATAGTATTCGATCTTGGTGCGGACGATCTTCTTTTCGGTGGCATTTTCAGTGGCGCTTCCGAAACCGAGTCCTTCGCCGATCCAGCGGATGAACCGGACGATCGCGATGATGGGAAGCACAAAGAAGAAGATCAGCACGAACAGGCCGCCGATAATGGCAAACCAGTCGTCCTCCTCCTCTACGTATCCGCCGCTTGTGCCTGAGCCGCCTCCGTCAGCCTGGCGGTCTTCAGAGAAAGCAAAGGCGTCGTTGGGATAGGCTACAGTGATCGTGTAGCGATCACCCGCAGAGAGTGAGGCCGAGAAGACCAGGTAGCCGTTTTCCTGTATGCAGTCGGGCTGCCAGGCGCCGGCTTTGTCCGCGTTCCACTTAATAGTCAGGTCCTTGACTTCGATCCCGTCGAACCAGGCTGGCGTGTAGATGAAAGCCGTCTCCCCTTCCGCGAACCGGTCGATCTGGTACATGTGATCCTGGACAAAGGAGAACTCGAAGCTCACCACTTCATCCTCGTAATAGCTCTGGTCCAGATAGACGGCCAGGGTCGATCCCTTGTCTTCAATGCGGCTGATGGTGCTGCTCAGGGCTTTCACGTCGGAGTGGTTTTTATTGGGAACGCCGATATCCACCCATTCGAGAGGACCATAAGTCTGATCGTCCAGCACTTTCCAGTCAATGTGGTAGGTCATGAGCAGGGAGGCGTCCTCCTGCACGTCTACCGTGATAATAAAGTGCTCGATCTCATCAGTGGGCTCAGCGGCTCTGACAGTCATAGCGAACGGAGCGGTAAAGCCCAGTACCAGCGCAAGGAGAAGAGCTGTTATAAGCGATATTTTGGCAAAAGACAGTAAGCGTATCTTATTTGATCTCATTAGCAATACCTCCTCAGGGGGCACTCGCCTGTCATTCCGGCGGAGAAGTCGCGGCGGGTCTTACAGGTCTCACTGTTCCAGATGTCCTTCCACTCGTCGGTGAGCATATTGCCCAGCGGTTTGTCATCAAGCCAGCTCTGGCAGGGCACCACATTGCCTCCGGGCGTGACCGCCATGTTGGAGAGGCAGGCGCCGCAGGAAGGAGACGGGATGTTCAGCTCTTCAAAGATCTGATCGTCGAGCCAGCCGGGGGAAGTGAAGGCGATCTCCATTCCGTGTTCGTGGCAGTAGGTGACGGAACTGCGCAGGATCTCTTCCAGCTCTTCGCTGCTGAGCTGCAGTGCTTCCGACTCGGGCTGCGCAGCGCCTCCCGTAGTGATCAGGCCTGAGCAGGTCACGTAGATTACGCCGAGTTCGTGCAGAAGTTCCAGGGTCTTTTTATAATCCCGGTTGAGCGTGCACAGAGGAGTGTTTATGCTCACGGACAAGCCTGCTTCCAGAGCATTTTTGATCCCTGCAAAAGTCTCTGCATAGCGGGCCGCGCCGACCAGCCTGTTGTGTATTTCGGGTTCAGCCGAGTAGAAGGTGATCTGCACGCTGTCAAGTTCTGCCTCGCGGAGTTTTTCACAATACTTCGGGGTGAGACGGATCCCGTTGGTGTTGAGACGGGAGATGAACCAGCGGGCATGGCGGATGAGTTCGATCAGGTCCTCCCGCATAGTGGGCTCGCCTCCGGTAAAGGTCACCTGCGGGATACCGGCATTGCGGCAGATATCCAGGATCCTTTTCCAGTCGGCGGTGGAGAGCTCTTCTTCTTCGGAAAGTGTCTGTCCGGCGGCGTAGCAGTGCACACATTTCTGGTTGCAGTGCCAACGGCCGTTTTTGGTCATGGCGCTGACCATCAGGTCCATCCGGTGAGGCGCCTGCATGAGGGGCGCGTAATCGCCGATGCTCATGAAATATACATCCGTAGTCACTTCTTCCCGGTAAGCAATCTGGCTGATCGTCGTATAGATGGTCTGCAGGTCGTTCACAATCCGATCTCTGGAATAGCGGGGAAGGATCTGCGTTACATTGTCTGCTGTGCGGTCCAAAATACTCTGAATATCCGCTTCTCCGATCTCCCTGCCGTCATAGTGGTTAGTCACGCGTATGAGTTCCGCCAGCATGACTGCCCAGATAAAATTGACCGGAAGGATATCCGTGCCGTTGATGATGGCGACGCTGGGATTCAGGGCGTCTTCCTCCGGCTTGGGGGGAATCAGGTGGACTCGGATGGCACCGGGGCCATCGGGATTCAAAGTCGTATGCAGGACTTCACTGAAAGCAAAATTCATGTAGGCCTTCAGATTTTTGGCCGTCTTGGTTCTGCGGAATAGGAAGGGGATCTTTGCCATTGTGTCCTTTCTGCCCTGTAGCGCCGGGCCGGCGCGGCTGTCTGATGTGATCTGTTCTTACTCTGACTCTGCAGCGATCTTCTCCCGTGACCAGTCATCGACCAGAGCACGGAGCTGCTTCAAATACTCGGAGAACTGCATATTCTCCTGTCCGTATTTAAACTGCAGGTCATATTCCAGAGGAAGCCAGGTCCTGATGTCCGACTCGTTGTGGGAGATCAGTGCTTCCAGCTTATCAAGCGCCTTGTAGAGTTTAGACTCTCTGGTCTCAAGCGCTTCCATTTCACTCAGGAGCTGAGTCCATTCTGAGCGCTGCGGCTCCGGAAAAGTGTGCACCCAGTTGCCGAGGAGGTCGTCCTCCATTCCGGCGTCATCTTCGGTCTTCTCGAAAGTCGGGATGTCGCCGGTGAAAGATTCCCCGAGGTCATGGATCAGGCACATCCGGATTACTTTGTTCATGTCCAGATCCCGGTATTCCTCGATGCCGGTCATGAGCATCGCCATCAGGGCGATCCGCCAGCTGTGGTCTGCGACGCTTTCTTTTCTGTCAGATTCCGTGTAACAGTGCCTGGTCGTCGTTTTGAGACGGCCGGCCTGGGAAAGAATTCTCAAAAATTGTTCCGGTTTCATATTATTCTCCAATTTATCGTATTTGGCGGGTGGTGTGCCGCCATAAGCAGCCGGAAGACGGTCCCCGGCCTTTTACAATAATAATTGTACACTATGTGTGATGCAGGTCAACCGCGACCGCTTTCAAAAACTTACGCTGCCCAAAAGCCGCTTCATACTGCGTGCATTTACTGATTTTTTTGCGGAAACGTTTACGTAAAAGGTCAGTTGCCAAGCGAAACGCAAGTTCGTCAGAGTAAATGAGAGGAAATCTCAGGACCAGATATTCCGGCACCCAGGATATG
>JBGUJH010000019.1:0-25527 GCA_045113775.1 Lachnospiraceae bacterium
CCGCGGATGTAATTAAAAGAGGCGACAGATGAGTCGGACTTCCCTTCCCAGCTGGTGATGATAGTGCCGTTGTAAAGGGCAGCATTGGCTACAGACCGCCTGGCCTGATACATGGAAACCACGGCGGTCCCGGCAGGCAGTGTCTTTCCGTCCGCAGTTACGGGGGAGCCGGCTATGCTGACCTTCACGTCGTTGCGGGTCAGGTATTCGATCATTTCAAAGGCTGCCTGAAGATTGGTCTGGTTCTCCGCATCCAGGGGGATCAGATAACACTCGGGGAAGAACTGTCCGTTCTCTCCTTCCCCTTTATGAGCAGGACGGAAGATCTCTGCTTCAGCACCGATGTTGTCATGTTCGTCTACAAGCCAGGGATCGACTTCGGTATCGCTGTTTTTGTTAACTATGCCGCGGCCGTAGATCTCCGCAAGATCTGCGAAGTAGCTCTCCTTGTTGGCGGCCACGTAATCAGCCAGCCCCCAAAGCCCGTAGGTAGCTGCCTCACGAGTGGTCTCGGAGTATGCGGGCAGCTCAGCGGTGTATCCGACGCAGCCATGGAGCATGGCATAGGTCGGGGTAAAGATAGTATGATAATCATTTCCGCCATTTAACCAGAACGGCGTACCGTCCTCGTCGCAGAACATGTAGTCGCGCATCTCTGACACATAGCTCTGGTAAAGCGGATTATTGGCCACGGCCGCCGCACCGAATGCCTCCCCGCCGGCCATCTGATTTCTGGCGATCACGTCGTATTCAAAGTTGGGCTGATGGGGCGGAGTTGCAGGCTCTATCTGAAACACTTCCAACAACCCGTGAAGCTCCAGGAAGGTGACAGGATCATAGGTGCCGATCAGATGCTGCATGTTCTGCGTCTCCGGCATGACCTGGAAACTGTTGTCCCTGTTGAGATTATAGCCGTTGGCGGAATTGCGGGTGTAGAGCATGCGCGCATCTACATTCTCCTCCGGTACTAAGATGAAAAAGACATCGTCCAGAAGATCTGCCACATTAACGGTAGTCTTTTCGGATGTGTAATAACTGTCAAATCCGTCCACTACGCCGGAATCCATCATTACATTGGGCCAGATGGAACCCAGATAATTGCACTTATCCTCGATCAGCTTCGGAGTGTACAATCCCATTTCCTTACGCTGCTGCTCGAGTTTAGTCTTACCTTCCTCAGTGAAGCCGGTGAGCTTCGTGTATGTGGTGGAGGGCTCCTCAATCAGCTGTCGGGCAAATTCCAGTACCGCATCTGCCGCGGCGATCTCGTTGGCGTGTACGTTGGAATACAGGACAGGCACCTGATAGTCATCATCTCCGGCGTTTTGGAGTTCCTCTATCACCGCGGTTCCGGTCTCCTCAGCCTGTTCTGAGAGATCCAGCCATTTTTGAACCGATGCGCTGTCGCGGGCAACGATGAGATAGGGCATGTCATAGCCAAGGCAGGTCTTGCCCATCACGCCGTACTCCACGTACGGCTTGGGTGTAGCGCTGTCGTCATCTCCTTCTTCGGCGAGCCGCTGCGCCGCGTGCGGGCTGCCTGTAAGGCAGCATCTTCCTCTCCGCACGCGTGTGCATCATATAACACAGCGGGGGGGCATCCCCCCTGTGTTTATCAGATAGTTATTCCATCTCAGAAAGCAGCTGCTGAAGAGTTTCTTTGTACTGTTCCACGTTTTTTCCGACGATCGGACTGCCAAGGATTTTTCCTTCGCTGTCCACAAAATAAGTGGTGGGCAGGCCGACGGACGGGAACTGATCACGGATCACTTCGGTCGTGCGGACATTAGGGAATGTCACACCCTTTTCTTCCAGGATCTTCTTTGCTGTCGGAATCATTTCTTCTTCATCTGCGTCATCGCAGATTCCGATGATCTGGCATCCCTTCTCAGCCCACTCCTTATTCAGTTCCTCCAGCTCTTTCATCTCACTCTTGCAGTTGATGCACCAGGTAGCCCAGATATTGACCATCGTGATCTTGTGACCGGCGAACAGCTCCTGGGAAGTGACCGGATTTCCATCCAGATCCTGTGTTTCAAAAGATACCGCTGCTCCATCCTCGGTTGAAGGGTAAATCGATATAGGCTCCTTGATCGTGACACGGTCTTTGAAATTGCTTGTAGCAGCAGCCTCCTGCCAAAGCTTATACGCCTCATCAAGCCTATCCTGCGGATAATTCGTATTACGGAGTTCTTCAAAATATTTCTCATTATCGAGGACTACGTAATAAAACTTGTAGTCACCTGCTGTTCCGAGCTCATCAAAGGCCAAAACCGGAAATTCAAACATTTGCTTTTTAAGTTCTTCCAGATCCTGATCTCCTTTGACTCCGATCACGCGGAAAAGCAAAATAGTAGGCGTATCTTCATAAAATTTCTGCATTTTTTCATACACTTCATCAGTGATCTCCTCCACCGTGGTAATGCCAAAAGTGTCAAAATACTCCTCTGCCTCGGCTGTGGTCTTGGCCTGATAGGCGACATATCCAATCACTACTCCGGTATCGTCGATTTCACCGATATCCTTGCTCCTGATCTCTCCCATCAAATGATTGAATTCTTCCGGAGCGTCAAAAGTGAATCCTGCTAAAGGGAAATCCATTACCGAATCAGACTCTGCGCTCTTATTATCAGCAGCTTCCGCGGGTTCAGCCTCAGTTCCCTCTATTGACAAATAGTAGGTCGCTTCGCGGTTATCTTTGTCCAGCGTGAATTCCTCCTCGCTTTTCACGTAACCCTCAGGGGCCATCATCATATGGACAGTATATGTTCCGGGGTCAACTTCGAACTTAACCAGACCGTTCTCATCCGTCTTGCCCATCCGGCACATAGAATCGGAACAGAACTGCACACGGACATTCGGGATCGGTTTTATTGTTTCCGCGTCCATGACGAACACCAGATAAGCGCCGGAGTTTGCGGTATTGTCAGCTGCCTGCGCTTCATCTTTGGCTGCATCTGCCTGGGCTGCGTCCGCCTGGGCCGCATCTTCGGAAGGCTGGGCCTGCTCTGTCCCCTCAGGCTGCGCCGCCTGCTCCTGCGCCTCTTCCGCCGGTTTCTTACCGGAATTATCGGAACCGCCGCATCCCGCAAGAAGCGACACGCTCAGAACGGCAGCCAATAAAATTGAAATGTACTTCTTCATAGTTGTTGTCTCCTTATTCGAAAATACTATATTTTTTATGTCTTCTCTCCCAGTTGTAATACTTCATCGAATTAGGTACAATTGAGTATAGAAAACGTTTAAGTTATTATATCACCTATTTGGCAAAATAACATAAAGAAGGGAGAATAGATGAAAAAAACAATCAATATTTTGACCGCTTCCGTTCTTTGTCTCTCTATGATTTCATGCTCCGCCCCTGCAAGCAGTCCCACGGAGAATGCTGCAGGGAATACTTCAGCAGAAACTGCTGTGGAGGTCAGTTCAGAGGCCCCCGCTGAAGAGGACCCCGCTGCAGAAGCCCCCACTGAAGAAGCCCCCGCTGCAGAAAACTCTTCTGAAGAGATCGATTATACTACCGGCACTCCATGGATGGATGTCGATCTGATCGGCAATGTAACCGCTGACACGCCTACAGACCCGAAGGATAACTATGCTCTCTGGGCCAACAAAGACAGGATCCTCTCCTTTAAGATTCCGGAAGGGTATCTCTCAGCCGGAGACCTTGTTGATTTAACGATACAGGCTGACGCTGACAGAAAGGCAATGTTCCATGGGCCGGTCCCGGAAAATCACGATGCCGCTCTCGCTTATGACTACTATTATCTTCTTACTGACTGGGACTCCCGCGATGCAAGCGGCGTCGCTCCATTAAAAGAAATGGTCGATGTGGTGGACGGAATAAAAAGTCTCGAGGACCTGACAGAGTACCTTGTCAATACGCCGGGGGAGGATCGTCTCTTCTGTCTTTGGAGACCGGAAGCCAGACAGAATCCGGAAGATCCGGGCAACAGCATGCTCTCTTTGAAAAACGGTGTCGTTTTCCTCAAAGATCGCGCGGAGTATCGTGAGATGACTGATGAAGGAAAATACCAGAAAGAGGCATTGGCTGCTTTCTTCCGAAAAATGCTGGTAAAGTTCGGATACAGCGAAGAAGAAGCAAAGCAGAAGTTCGATAACTGTTTTGCATGGGAGACTATGATGAATTCTGTCGATCCTGATGAAGGGGAGAGCAGCGGTCCGGAGTTCACAAATGATATCGATCATGTTTACACCCGCGATGATCTGATGGCTATCACCCCGAATGTACCTCTGTTGGAGACTTTGGAGAAGGCTGACGGATACCCTGAGATGGACAAATATTATATTCAGGACCCGGCATCCTTGGAAAAGCTGAATGAGCTCTATACAGAAGAAAATCTGCCTCTTATGCGGGACTATATCATTTTGCAGGGCATCTGGAGCATGGCAGACTTCCTTGATTGGGATAGCTATGTGCTTATGGACGAGTGCTTAGCGGCTATCAGTCATGATGAAAACGCTCCCGCATTAGACAAGGAGACCTATCCTGAGTCCGGTGCCTATGACGATGTGAATATTGTCCTCGGCTGGCCTGTCGCACAGCTTTATATAGAAAGCTATACGAATCCGGAGGATAAAGAGCGCGTTTCAAATCTTGTTGACGAGATTATCGCTGCCTATTACGGTATCATCGACGAAGCAGACTTCATTTCTGACGAGACCCGCGACGGCGCTTATGCAAAGCTGGATAATTTGTCCAAAAACGTTTTGTACCCGGACAGCTGGGATCCTTACAGTTTCGAAGATGTGGACTTTGCCGCAAAAGAAGAGGGCGGCACCTTATGGGAAGCATTCCGCGCGATCCAAAAACATGAGCAAAAAAAGAATGTCTCGAGGGCTTCCGGACCTTATGACAGGACAGTTTGGGATGGTTTACCGTTTGTGGTCAACTGCGGCTATGAGCCTGCTGTCAACGGAATCTATATCTATGCGGCATTTGCACGGGGGAATAACTATTATACGGGCATGTCAGACGAAGAACTCTATGCGAAATTGGGAGCCGGTATTGCACATGAGATTTCGCACGCTTTCGATGCTGAAGGCTCAAAGTACGATAAAGACGGCAATATAAGCAATTGGTGGACAGAAGAAGACCGCTCCGCTTTCCTCAAAAAGAACGAAAAGCTGGTCGCCTACTATAATGCAATGCATCCGTGGGAGGGACAGGACTTTGACGGCGATAACATGAAGGGCGAAGCCTGTGCGGATATGGCGGCATTAAAATGCATCCTTCGCATCGCCGCAGAGAAAGAGGATTTCGATTATGACAAATTCTTCCGCGCCTACGCCGATCGTTATGCCTGTTTAGATACCATCGATATGGCCACGGTGCGCCTTATGGACGAGCACCCCATGAACTATCTGCGCGTCAACGCAAACCTGCAGCAGTTTGACGAATTCCTGAATTTCTACGGCATCACCGAGGGAGATAATATGTATCTTGCTCCCGAGGACCGTGTCGCGATCTGGTGATGCCGGATGCCAAAATACTGACAGTTTCTCCTATAATGAAAAAATCCGGCTTCGGCCGGATTTTTTCGTTTATACTTTTGTGTCTATTTGAACGCAAGCTTGCAGTTTGTCAAATACAGCGGCATACCCCGGCACTTCCCCAGCCAGTCTGGCAAAAGCCGTCTTATTCGCCGGGAATACATGCGGCGCTTCCTCTCCCTCATTACACGCTCTGCAGACATCAAAAAGGAAATCGCTGTCTGACATCAGCATCATCAGGTCGAGGCAGTCGAGCCTTCTGAACCCATAGGAATGGTTCATGAGAGCGAAGAATGGTCGAAGACCTGCTGCCTGCTCCTCCTCTCCGGAATCTGCGGCGTCTTGAACCGCTCCTTCAATCATCAGCACAGGTATCCCGCACACATTCAATTTGATCCTGCACTGTTCCAGAAGCCCGGGGAACATGTTGTCCGTATCAATGAACGGCGATATCCCGGTGCGATTACCCGTAGTGTCATACAGTTTGATCATTGTCGGAAGATCGCAGCAGCAGATGTCCCCGATCATGCTCTCTGTGTCGTCTGAGATCTCACACGTGGGATACTCCGACTCCTGCCGCCTGATCCGGGGCCTGCACCGCGATCATCTCCCGGCAGAATTCAATGACTTCCTCCGTCGTCATGCCTTCCTTCCAACCGCACTCGTAGTTATGGTAGCTGTAGGCGTCGTTCCAAGGTGAAGGGTAGAAATATCCTGTCAATCGGCAGAAAGCGAACTTCGCCATTTGCGTCGGCGCTCTATAGGCAGCTTCTTTGAGGACTTCCGCATCGGGCTCTCTGCACACCTGCTCTTCCAGGATAAAATACTCCTCATAATCCCTGTCTGACGGATCTTCAGGATTCACCGTTTTCTCAGGCAGCTCAGTGATCCCGAGTTTTTTCATGATCAGTTTCTGACGGGTGCCCCTCGCATACTGAACAATGTGTTCGAGATAGCACCTGTCCTCTTTGGGATCCAGGTTCCTGATCTCCTGCGGAGAGGGCCACGGCTCCTCCTCCCAGTAATAGTTTCTGTCCGGATGAAAAATACCTTTCATAGTTCCTCCTGAAGCCTCCCGTTTTTCTCCCTATGACTTAATCCGAAAAACATCGTATACTTAATTAATGGGAGATCATGGGGCATCTCCTCTGTATTATAACTCGAAAACATATTCAGAAACGGAAATAACTATGAAAACAAACGAAGATCTGCGTAAACTTCTGCTTTCTATCGATCACCGCGGCTATCCCGCCTACAAGGACACCCGCGGCAAGTGGTCCTACGGAAACTATATTTTGAGCATCGACCACGTCCAGGGCGATCCCTTTGCCGCGCCCTCTAATGTAAGTGTGATCGTGCCCGGCCGCGTCGCCCGCTTCCCTCGGGAATACACTGCTCCAAGGAATCGTCTCATCACGCTTCAGGACATGCTGCTGCGTCTTTTCGGCAAGGAATTGCGGGGACGGGAGCGCCGGCGCGAGGGCTCAGGAAAGAGCGGGCTGGTCGACGTCTCACGCCCCGGGCAGGAAGTTCTTGAGCGCACTGCGTGCTGCGTGGATCCCGACCGCGGCGATGTCACCGTTCGATTTGAGATCGGTTTTCCGGCCAACGGGCGGTCGATCAACGCGCGGCCGCTCATTCAGATCCTGGAAGAATTCCTGCCGGAGGCCGTAGCTTCTTCTCTCATCTATCAAAATATCGACCACAGAAAACTACTGGACGCTATCAACCTGTCCGACGACCAGGCTTATATCCGAAGTGTGCTGGATCAAAACGGGCTTTGCGCCTTCGTTGGGGACGGCTCTGTTTTACCTCGTATGAGCGGGATCTCTTCATTTCCTATGAGGGACGCAGTGCCCTTTGTGAGCCCGGAAGCGCTGGCGGTTTCGCTGACACTGCCTCATGCCGGCACAATGCGGGGCATGGGGGTCCGCAAAGGCATCACGCTGATCGTAGGCGGCGGTTATCACGGGAAATCCACGCTGCTCGGCGCTCTGGAGAAGGGCGTCTACGACCACATCCGCGGAGACGGGCGCGAATATGTCATTACAGACCGTTCTGCGGTCAAAGTCCGTGCGGAGGACGGCCGGAGCATCAAGGATGTCGATATTTCGCTGTTTATCCGCGATCTCCCCAACGGGAAAGACACGGTGCGCTTCTCGACAGAGGACGCCAGCGGGAGCACTTCCCAGGCGGCAAATGTCATAGAGTCGGTCGAATCCGGCGCGAAGCTGCTGCTCATCGATGAGGATACCAGCGCGACGAACTTCATGGTCCGCGACGAGTTGATGGCGAGGGTCGTTTCCGGCGATAAGGAGCCCATCACGCCTTTTATCTCCCGGATCCGCGACCTTTACGAGAAAGCCGGTGTCTCGGCGATTCTTGTGGCGGGCAGTTCCGGGGCTTTCTTTCACGTTGCGGACACCGTGGTCCAGATGGATATGTATATTCCTGTGGAGATTACCGAAAAGGCAAAAGAAGCGGCCTCGATCATGAAATCCGGCTCGGCTTTCTCCCAGGATCCCACTCCCGAAACTGTTTCCGCTCCAACGGATGTTTACCGGGCTCCCGGATTCCGCCTTCCCTCTGCGCTGCGTGTTCCTTCCAAAAATAACGCCCTTCTTCGCGAAGGGCGCGTCAAAACCAAAGTATTGTCCAATAACAGTTTCCTGCTCTCCCACGACGAAGTTGATCTCAGGGGCCTGGAGCAGCTGGTGGACCGCGAGCAGGTCGCAGCTCTCTCGCAGATCCTCAAGTATATGGAGCTGCACCTGGCCGACGGCCGAACTTCCTTTGAGGAAGTTGTTGACCGCATTCTTGCGCTCATCGATTCCCAGGGGCTGGAAGAATTGTTTGACGGCTCTACCGTCCGATGCGGGCTTGCGAGTGTCCGAAGGGCAGAAATCGCAGGGATGCTGAACCGTTATCGGAAACTTTAGGAGAAGAATCAAACTAAGTAAGCTGCAAGTCAAACACCCCCGGTCCCTATTGACCAGGGGTGTTCATTTATGAGTAAACGATCTCTTATGTGATTTATAGCACAGCCATGATCACCGCCATGATCGCTGCACCGCCGATAAATCCGCCCGCGTGCGACATCATGTTGATCCGCCTTGATGACAGTCCATATACAAGGTTGATCGCCAGCGTTGTCAAAATACTGCGCAGTGAGAAACCGTACCCTGCGACCGCAAGCACAAAGCATGCCCCTAAGAGCCCGAAGATGCATCCGGAAGCTCCCGCCGACAGGTTGCTGCTTCCTCTCTTCTCATCGAGGATCATTGTCGCTATGTTTCCCGAAAGTCCCGCTCCCAGGTATACGATCAGAAAGATCACCGGCCCGCACACATAATCCACAGCGGGTCCGATCACCGAAAGCGCGTACATATTGAACAACAGGTGGTAGACGCCGAAGTGGAGGAACATCGCCGTAAAGAGTCTGTAATACTGCCCCTGCCTGATAAGAGGCTGATACTGGGCACCGTATTTCAGCGCGACGTCCCTGTTGGTGCTTCCTCCGTCCTTTGTCTCAAGCAGGAAAATCACGATATTGATAATGATCAATATTGTCGTCACTTTACTGGTCAGAAAATCCATTCGCTCTCCTCTCCGCTGAATCGATGGAATAGTTCCAGATACTCCTTCTCCACGTCCTGAAACGGACGCACAGTATAATCCAGATCGATATGCAGCTGCGGATTTTCACCAAATTGTGTCTCACCAAGCAGATATTCCAGGTCATATCGGAGCATCGCATCGTCGATCTCTTTCAGTTTCGACTGCTCCTCCAAATTGAGGGGTGAACCCAGGAACTTTTCGTAGATCAAATCCAGAAGACGTTCCTCATGTTCACGGTACTCCTGCAATTCCCTCTTGAACGGGCGGGGTATATCGGACATATAGCATTCGCTGGCATCATGAAGAAGACAGGCCAGTACAATGCGGCTGGAAAATCCCCTTGCCAGTGCTTCTTTTGCGCAGTTGATACAATGCTCACCGACGGACCAGAAAGTCTTAACATGACCATTGCCCCTGCAGATCAGGGAAAGTGCATGCGCAATGTCCTCAATCCGGATTGTCTCCGGATCCGGATTTGCCGGTTCAAAATGCTCTCCTGTATATGTTGTGATGTAGTTCCCCATAATAGCTCTCCACTTACGAATAAAAACGCAAGACCTGAATCCGGCTCTTATCTTCCGACATCAGGTACAGCGTATCCCCGCATACATCTGCCGCGCAGAAAGGGTCTTCCATCTGTGTGTGACACAGCCATTCTCCGTTCAGATCAGCCACATGGACCGTCCGGTACATGGGGTCTATCAGCCACACATTTTTTTCAGTCCGGAATGTCTGCGGAGCATAGATCTGCTCCGGATTATTGAACTTCTCCGGCATAAGCGCAAAGGTAAGAGGAAAGAAAATGATCCTCCATACCCGGAAAAACATTCTCCCGATAACAGTGTCAAATGTTTCATTGGTCCGATCATCCAGGGATTCATATTTCTTTCCGTGCGGGATCCACCTCCACATGTGCTGTTCACAGTCGTCGATCATCTTCCTCTCTGCCGTTCCGATCGTTGAATTCTCTCCGGTCTGCTTCCTGCTCCATGACGGAACAGGGGCGTCCAGATCTAAAACATACTGAATACCGCCAGATCGCAAAAACAGCTTCCTCCCGTGATCTCCCGCATGGAACGGCTGGAATTTCATATCCTTCCAATAAACGGGTTCCACTTCCGAAGACAGCAATTCTGCGCCCGTTTCGAGGTCGAACACCCTGACCAGTGAAATATTGTTGAAGTGATAATAACAGGCAAACCACTCCTCTTCTGCAGACATGCATGTCAAAGTAGGAGACGGCATGCCTTGCATAGTATCTGTTTCCGGCTGCCAGGGCAAATCCCTCTTTTTCCGGAGCGCAAAAAGGATCGCGGGCGCATACTCTTTCTGAACGCTGTAACGGCGCAGAATTTTCTCATTCTGCTTTTCGCTCTCTGTCCACTTTGGCATGTCGTGTGGATCTTTGTCCACAATCCGATGGAGGATGATGTTGTCAGCACGTGTGCGGATCAGCACACTTTTCCCGTCATCGCTGAAGTGGACACCTGTGATGTTTGCACTCTTTATTGTTTCGCGCACTATCCCCGTATCGAGATTTACAAAGTCAATCTCTTCGCGGTCCTTTACAACAGCCGCCTGTTCGTACCGCTGAAAATGTTCAATCTCTATGTCAAGCGGATACTCCAGTATCCTATGCCGCCGCACGCCGTCCCGTCCATAATAGAAGAGTTTTCGATCTCTCCGCACGCTTGCGGCTTCTTCCTCCTGCGGACTTCCCGCCATTCTTCTCTTTTCATCCTTTGCATCGAAAAGGCTTATAATAGTCGGACAGGATTCCTCGTTCAATTTTGTAAGCTCTTCCTCAATACCTTTCCGCGTTTTTGCATAATGATAACGAGTTCTGGACTTTGCTCTGCGCAGTATCAGATCATCTCCCTCCCAGTAAAGGAAGTCCAGATTCTGCATATTTGCCGGACTTTTGGCGGTCGAGAAGCGCCTGCGGTTCCAGTCATAAATGCGTATATTGCCGCGGTCCATGATCGCCATGATTCCATCTCTTCGGAGCGCCATCGGAGCATTGCTGCTTCCCGGAAGCTGAAGCTCCGGGTCTGCCGCCTGCATATTTTTCTCCCGGGACACCCATCCGGAAGCGATTCCTTCATTCTCTTTAATCTCATATTCGTTCCCGATATACCGCGGTGTTCCCTCAAGGAAATGCCCTGTGGAACCGGTAACATGCAGCAACGACAGATCAGCCAGTCCCAGCTGCACGCACAGAGGAAGAAAACTGTCCGTAAAGCTGGTAAGAAGTATCTGGTATTTTTGCAGAAGAGCCAGAAGGATTTCTCCGTTCTGTCCGGCATAGCCTTCTTTTCGGGCGGTATCCAGCGAATTTATCAGTACCCCGCAGCGGCCAAGGCGAACCATTGCATCCAGGTAATATAAATTCTCCAACAGATCTCCGATTGCTCTTCTCTCCTCCCTGTACTGAAGAATTGGCATCAGCTCATCTGCACGCCGGCGATTAACAACCGGTGTTTCTTTTTGCAATGGCACAGAGTACAGCTTATCTTCATTTTGTTCCCTTGTACTTCTTTTTTCTGCTCCTGTGCTGACATAAGCATTCTGTTCCATCCAGTAATCGCGTATCGTACGGGATGATTCTTCGATGATCTGTTCTCCTGCGGCTTCCAACGCCTCTTTCCGCATCATATCGTGCCGGAAACGGATCAGCAGATTCCCATTGGAAGGAAAAACAGCCAGTAAATGTTCCATCTGGAAGTGCATCCGCGCCCAGAAGATATTGATGACATGCCTCATATCACGGATTGCCCAGTGACTGCTCCCGAGAATCTCTTCATAAAGGCTGCTCCCCTCCTGCATCTGGCGAAGCAGGATCTCAACCAGTTCTTCCTCCTGGACTCCCTGCGCGCTCAAAACGATACAGGCAAGAACGTGACGATACAGTTCCGGCAGGCTTGTCTTCATCCCTTTTTCCAGAGATCCTCGAATCAGAAGACGGATATCCTCCGGCAAGGGTTTTTCAAACAAGCTCTTTTCATCAAGAGGGATCCCCCTGCTTCCGTCATCCCGGCCATCCCACAAGGTAAAATCTTCTTCGTACCCGCGCACATTTCTGAGCATTGCGGCAAGCTGATACAGGTAAAGCGGCGTCACGGTTTCGGGCAGCGTCCGGCTGAGTGCTTCCTGCTGCTTAGCTGACAATGTTCGGCCGTATCCTTCCAAAATCCCGAGGAGCATAGAAAGTCCATCCGTTTTCCGGATACCCTTTAATTCAAAAACAGGCGGTCTGTACAGAAGGTCTGTCCCGGAAAGCGAGCCTTCATCCACGCAGCTGATCAGGAGCGACACCCCTGCCGGAAGGTCCATGGAAAAGAGACTTTCGTCCTGCATCCGAAAGTCATAAATCTGCTCTGCGCAGTCTATGATCAGAGTGATCTCCGTTCCCTTGTCAATCCCTTCCAATTGTCTCTCAAAATATCCGGCGCTGCTCTCTCCGGGTTTTTTCGGAGTCATCCTTTTTATCAGCCCGCGCCCGTAAAGCGCCTCCAGCAAAAATCCGAGTGCCGTATCCACGCTGCCCCGACTTCCCTGCAGATCTGTAAATACGCCGATATATTGCTCCGGGAAGCGGCAGGCACAAGCTTTCAGCAAGGTGGATTTTCCGGTCCCCTGCCTGCCTTTTACAAGAGATACCCTGCCTCGGTTTTTTTCGGAAAACTCCCGCAAAAGCGCCATTCTGTTCCCGACGTCTATGTAATTCCGTGTATGTGCCTCCAGCACCCCCTGCTGTTCTCTGCACTCCCTGTCAAAAAGTGTTTCTGCTTTTTCTTCTTCGAGTACTTTCCTGATCTGTTCCTCTACAATCCTCTTCAGGAAATCGCGCGCTTTTTCCCGATAGCTGTCCTCCTCCAGTGAGATCCATGTGCTGCCGGCTTCTTCTGTCACCCGTTTAAGATGCTCATTCAGATTATGCGCATTGAATTCTGAGCTGCTGTCCGCCCCACAAGCAGCGTGCTCTGTCTCCCGAATCATTACGAGCGTGTGTCTTCCGGCTCCCTCCCGGGAGAACAATCCCAGATTGATCTCCTGTTCTGTCATGGAACCTCCGAAAGCCACGCGCAGAGAGTAATCATCCGCAAAGACAGCCTGCGCTGCCGGAAACAGAATATTACTGATCTGCTCTTCCATGCTTTTGTCGAGTGTCAGTTCCTTCCCGTTCCCGGAACAAACACACCTGTCCTGCAGAACATAGACACCATCGAGAGCGTTTGTGTCCTTTCGATACCACCCTTCCAAAAAACTGAGTGATGACGGATCTGTCTTCTCCAAGTGCGCACTGATCTTTTCCCAGCAATAGAGAGAAATCGAGGCAGGAATCGGGATCCACCCGTAATAGTCGTCCGAAAGGACAATAAAATTAGGAGCGGGCGAGTACTCCTGGCATCTGCGGATCTCTTCAAAGCAGATATCCGCTACCTGATGGCTCTTTCCCTCATCATCCGTGATCCCCCATCGCAGATCCACAACACGAAACGAAAAACCGTTTCTGCTGCAAAGATCCCGAATTTCCGGAAGTACCTCTCCTATGAGTTCATTTCTGATCTTGTCAAAGTATTTGAAAGTAGAACTGATAAAAATACGGATTGTTCTTCCCATAGCGACCTCTTCCTGTCCTTAAGACCCGCTTGTTTCTCTATCAGCAGTTTTTTCTTTTCTGTTCCGCCAGTCCTGCCAGCCGGCTCCTACATGTGCGTGAAATGCTCTCAGGCTCAGATAAAAATGAAACAATACCCTCGCAGTCAGCAGTGCTGCGATTACGCTCACAAGAATAATACACAGAGTAACCAGATCATACAGAAGGTTATACAATTTTCCGGTATTCTGCGGAATGAGGGGTACCCGAAACAGCATATAGATCGCGCAGCAATACACGATAATGAATATGCCCCATAGCACCAAACCTATAATGTTTTCTCTTCTTCCTGTATTGTATGATATTTTCATGCTCTCTCCCTTGCCCTTCATCAGGTATCCTCCCCTCCTCCGGTGCTTATATACTCGAATTCATCCATATAAGGGTAATCCCGCGCAGCTTTGTCAAAACGGGCCTTGGCCGCGCGATATTCCCGCTCAATCTCCGGAATTCTCTCACCCCTGAGGCTTGCGAGACGTCCGGCGAATTCCCAATCCTTTGGCGTCCCGATATAATCCGGCGCCGCGCTCTTCGGAGCAGCATCATAGCATTTCCATTTCCAGCCTGATGCCCTATAAAGCTCCTCGTCCGACAGAAAGACCGGCTCGTCAGCCCGGTCCACATATCGGTCCCTCACCAGACGGGGCTTCACTTTGCCCTTAATTCTGCGGTCTTTGGAATCAAAGACCTCTCTGGTCCTCATATTGACCCAGCACCAGTTCGTATCCCAAGGTTTCCTATAGTATTTTTCGCCGTAGTGTTCATAGTATTGCAGTATCAGATCCCACTTCGGCTCCCGCTGCTTCTCATCTTCGGGCCATGTCATGCCCGGCGTCAGGCCCGCTTCTTCTAAAAGCGCGGGGACTGTCTGCGGAAGCTGCTTTCTGTCTTCGAGTTCTTCCGGCATCACGAAATCTACCACCGGAATCTCCAGGATCTCCGCAAACTCTCTCGCCAAAAACCTTACGTCGGAAACTTTCTTGTCGCCGTTATCATAGTCCATGACCAGATAACAGCGCTCGATCGCGTCGGACCGCTCTGCCGTCCACATCCGGCCGTCTGTGATGAACTCGTCATACCACACGCGAAATCCCTGTCTGTTCAGGAACTCGACAAACTTAAGCGCGTCTATGAAATCTCCCGGGGAGTAATTGAGGTAAATATAAGGCTCTTCCCCTCTATAAGGCTTAAAACGGATTGAATAGTCTTTCATTCTGATGCCCTGCCCGTTCAGAGCCTCCATCAAGCCAAGCCTGCTGCCGACGCCTGCCTTCTCCCGGATCTCCCGGATCTCTCCTTCCGGCATCTGAGCCTGGTAGACTGCCCGCAGCTCCATGAGCGCAAAACCGAGCAGGTTCAGGCCTTTCCACTGTTCTGGGTGAAGACACTCCGGGTCACTCGGCCACAGCCCGATCCCGAACTCCGGATCGAGAGGATCGCAGCAGACCAGAATCTCCTCCCCTGTCCGGATCAGGCCTGCGATGAAGGCCGGATTTTGGTCAAACTTTGCCTTTAACCCACGGGCAAGAATGATCGAGCGCTGCCCGTTCCAGACGTTCTCGTCGAACTCTTTCACTATTTTGCCATAGTCACGGATAATCCTTGTATCCCACGCCTTACAGATCTCCCACGCCGTTTCCCTGTCTTCGAACAGTCTGGCCTTGCAGAACATGAGATATTGCGTCATGGAAGAAAAGGTCAGCCTCCCCACTGCAAAGGTTTCCGGGTAGTCGTTGCAGAAGAATCCGTATTCATCGTTTATTTCTTTAAATAGAATCATTCCTCTTGATCCCCTTTCTTTTTCGACCTCTGGGGTAGTTTTGCTCTTTCCGACCTCTGCTCTTTCCGACCTCTGGGGTAGTTTTCCTCTAGTTTATCCGACCTCTGGGGTAATTTTGTCATAAAGATTATACCACAGGTCGATTGACCGCCCTCAAAATAAGAACTATCCTGTATCTAAATCAGGGACATATTTATTTGATATTTTGATTTTAGAAGGAAGGCACTATGAAAAAGCAAAAAGACTCGCTCGGCGACAGAATGAAAACTTACGAAGCGGTGCCAAAAGTGTTTCTGACGCTTGGCATCCCCAAGATCATCCGGCTCGACATGCGGGCCGGCCACACTTTCTGCAGGAAATTCATCCGCCCGTTTGACGAGGTGTTTTCGGAATGTATGATCCACACCACGAAGGAGCTCTGCGCGCAGATCGCAGGCGTTGTCATGGGCTACACGCAGTCCGACGAGATCAGCCTTGTCATCAACGATGTCACGGAAGAGAAAAATATCAACAGCTTCTTTGACGGCAACGTTGAAAAGATGGTATCTATCAGCGCGAGCATCGCGACCATTGCTTTCAATAAAAAGTACATGGAGGTCGTTCAGGCCATCCCCAAGGATGACAAGATGAAAAAGATCTATGAGAAGAACCTCTGGACAGCCCAGTTCGACAGCCGGGTATTCTGTCTGCCGAACGTGACGGAGGTTCACAACTATATCCTCTGGCGCCAGAATGACGCGACCCGAAATTCCATCCAGATGGTCGGTCACGCCAACTTCACCCAGAAGCAGATGCACGCCAGAAACAACAACGAGATCCAGGATATGCTTATGCTGGAAAAAGGGATCAACTGGAATGATTTTCCGGCAAAATATAAAAGGGGCAGCATGGTCGTGAAGGAATTCTATGAGAAGGAAGCCATCACGCCTGACGGGGTCTCCCACGGCACCGCCATTCGCTCTCGCTGGGTGGAAAAAGAGATTCCCATCCTGACTAAAGATCTTGATCTGATTTCCAAAATCTATAACAGGGAGACATGAACGCAGAAGCAGCCCCCTGAGTTAAATTCGCATCTCCCAAAAAAGCCCTCCACCAAGTGAAGGGCTTTTACTGTTTTTGGAAATGTCAATCTGAGAAAACACCGGCTTAATGACGTTTTATGGGCACAGCCCGCTCAGCCATCGCTTTTTCGATCTCCTCGGAACTCCATCCCGCCCTCTCCATTCCGGTCGGGCAATTCGGATTTGAGAGCGGGCAGTTGCTGCGGCATCCGCCGCAAAAACCGGAAGTATTCTTTTCCGAATTCTGATTTTTATTCTTATTCATTGTTCCTCCCTCGAAATACGTGCTTTATATTCTGTTTTAAGTAATTAATGTACTAAGTATTATATCATCACTGATCGGGTATATGGCTACTTACGCGCGAAATCATTCTTCTGTTATTGGCCCGCGCAGCTTCTCTCCCCGCCTATTAGCATTGACTAACACGCGCGATAAATCAGATAATGTTTTCGTACACAGGTGTTGTGTATAGAAATACGTATAGCAAAACGAAAGGAGCGGTATTACATGAAATACAAATGTACAGTATGCGGACACATTTACGATGAGGAGAAGGAAGGCGTAAAATTTGCGGATCTCCCCGCTGATTGGAAGTGCCCGCTTTGCAAACAGCCCAAGGCTAAATTTGAGCCCGTCGATGAGACAGCTGAACTGACATGGGCTTCCGAGCACAAGATCGGCATCGCTTCTGATCTCAGCGATGATATGAAAGAATTCCTCCGCGCTGAGTTCGCAGGTGAGTGTTCTGAAGTAGGCATGTATCTGGCTATGTCCAGAGCTGCGATCCGCCAGGGATATCCCGAAGTGGGCGCTTTTTATCGCCAGGCAGCTTTTGAAGAAGCTGATCACGCTTCCCGCTATGCAGAGATGCTGGGCGAAGTAGTATCCGCTTCCACCAAGGAGAACCTCGAGGCTCGCGTTGCGGCTGAGAACGGCGCATGCGCAGGCAAGACCGCTTTCGCTAAGAAGTGCAAAGAGATGGGTCTGGACGCTCTTCACGACAGCATCCACGAGATGGCTCGCGATGAGGCAAGACACGGCCAGGGCTTCAAGGGTCTGCTGGACAGATTCTTCAAATAATGCCGACAGGAACGCATTCTTTACACTGAATGCACCGCGCAAAATCAAGTGATTACAGAGGAGCAGGGGAACGCCCCTGCTCCTTCTTTTTGTCAATTATCATGACAAGTTACTCTTCTGTTTCATGGCTGTCTCTCTGTCCCAAAAAATCGTACAAGGAAAAGGTCCTCCACTTCTTTAGTGGAGGACCTCAAAGCCCTGTTTAAGACGATTTTATTCCACTGAATCGATCAGCTCGATCGAGTGCTCCATGTTCAGCTTCAGGCACATGTCGATGAACTTGTCGAGCGGAATGTCGTTGATCTGCTTGTTGGAACCACGCATGTTGATGGAAACAGTTCCGTTCTCCGCCTCTTTGTCGCCAAGGACCAGGATATACGGATCCTTGTAGTTCTTGAACTTCTTGATCTTCTGCTTCATGTTGTTGTCGGAGTAATCGGCTTCAACACGGATGCGGAGGGCTTTCAGCCTCTGAACCACCTTCTTGGCGTACTCGTTGTGCTCGGTACGGATCGGAACGACCGCGACCTGATAAGGAGACATCCAGAACGGGAATACGCCCTTAAAGTTCTCAATGATAATGCCGAGGAAGCGCTCGATAGAACCGAAGATCGCGCGATGAATTACGACAGGGACCTTCTCTGAGCCATCCTGGGCGGTATACTTAAGGTCAAAGTTTCTGGGAAGCTGGAAGTCGAGCTGGATCGTACCGCACTGCCATTCTCTTCCGAGAGCGTCCTTGATCTGCAGGTCGATCTTGGGGCCGTAGAAAGCACCGTCGCCCTCGTTGATCTCGTATCCGCCTTCGCCGTATTTCTTATCGAGGATCTTCTTCAGAACCGCTTCCGCGTCGTTCCAAAGTTCGATATCCCCCATGAAATCATCCGGTCTCGTGGAGAACTCTGCTCTGTATGTAATTCCGAAGGTCTTGTAGATCTCATCCGCGATGCTGAGGATGTCATCGATTTCCGCCTCGATCATGTCCTCTGTCACGAATGTGTGGTCATCGTCCTGACGGAATTCCTGTACTCTGAGAAGTCCGTTCAGCTGTCCGGTCTTCTCTTTCCTGTGAAGCACGTCATACTCAGAGTAGCGGATCGGCAGTTCCTTGTAGGAGCGGGGCTTTCTTCCAAACTCCATCATGGCGTTGGGGCAGTTCATGGGCTTTGCAGCCATGGTATCTACCGATTCAACGGAATACTTTTCATCTTCATCCTTTCCGGGAATGATGAACATGTTATTCACATAATGAGCCCAGTGGCCGCTGATGATCCACAGTTTATTGTTGTTGATCACAGGTGCGGAGATCTCCTGATACTCATGCAGATCCTGCACGTCTCTGGAGTACTGCATCAGTGCCTGGTACAGCTTCCAGCCGCGGGGCAGCCAGTACGGCATTCCCTGAGCGGTCTCATTGAACATGAACAGCTCCAGCTGCGGGCCGAGCTTCTTGTGGTCGCGCTCCATCGCTTCCTTGATCATCTTGAGGTGATCCTTGAGCTGCTTCTGGTCCGGGAAGGCATACAGATACACTCTCTGCATCTGGTCCCTGTGCTCATCCCCTCTCCAGTAAGCGCCGGAGACTGACTTGACCTGGAAGGCCACATTCATCAGAAGCTGTGAGTTGTCGATGTGCGGTCCACGGCAGAGATCAACGAAGTCCTCGCCGGTGTAATAGATCGTGATCTTCTCATCTTCAGGGAGATCCTGAATGAGCTCGGTCTTGAACTTCTGGTCCTTGAAGATCTCAAGTGCTCTCTCCTTGGAAACCTCTTCCACTGTCCAGGCTTCTCTTCTCTTGATGATCTCGCGCATCTTATTCTCGATCGTCTTGAAATCTGCTTCTGTGATAGCAGTTGGCAGGACAAAATCGTAGTAGCAGCCGTCCGCGATCTGCGGTCCGATCGCGTACTGCACTTCCTTGCCATAGATCTCGATTACGGCCTTTGCCAGGATATGTGCGAGGGAATGGCGGTAAACCTCCAGAAACTGTTCTTTTTCCATGATCTGAAACTCTCCTGTGTCTATTATTTAATCAATCGTACAATACGATATCCGTACTATTATATCACAGTTTTGGGGCCATCTCAATTCTGCGATTAAAAGTCCTCTCCTCCTTTGCCGCTGTATTTTGGCAGCTGAGTATATACTTTCCAAATTAATCATGTAAAATTATGACTGAGACGGAAAAAAGTATGCCCCTGACTCATGTGTGCGCGCCGCAAAGCGCGTCGGAAGGGAGGATTCCATGCCCGCGACCTATGCTCATTACCGCTTCGGACAGGATGTGCTCAAAGCGCTTCCGGACAAGTACAGAGAGATCCTGCTGCCGGAAGAGGATCTGTTCAACATCGGCCTGCACGGTCCTGACCTGTTGTTTTACTACAAACCCTTTTCCCATCATCCGCTTCATGCCGAAGGCGGCCGTATGCACCGGCTCACCGGCAGGCAGTATTTCTCAGAATCAGGAAAGATTTTTCTGGAGAGGGGATCCCGCAAAGCGGATTATGCTTATCTCTGCGGCTTCCTGTGCCATTTTGCACTGGACCGCGCCTGTCATGGCTACATCAACGCACTGGCTGCCCGTGGAGAAGTGTCCCATGAAGAGATCGAGAGCGAACTCGACCGGATCCTCCTCGAGGAAGACGGCATAGATCCCATCCGCAGGAATCTGGCCGCCCACATCCACGCTTCCCGAAGAGCGGCAAAAGTGATCTCTGCCTATTTCCCGGGTGCGTCAGAGAATGAGATTCTCAAAGGGATACGCTCTCTGTGGGGATTTAACCTGCTTCTCACTCTTCCGGGACACCTGGGATACCGGCAGGTCGACCATCTTTTGCAAAAACTCCCGTCCTACAGTTTTATCCACGGTCACATGATCAACCTGGATTCAAATCCCCTCTGTGATCAGAGCAATTCCGATCTGCGCAAGAGATATGAGGGCGCAGTCAGGGACGCGGTCATTCTCATCCGCGGCTTTCTGCCTGCTGTGAGAGGTAAAAAGGAGTGGTCGCCCCTGATGAATCTCGATTTCGAATCTCAATAACAATCGGGCAGGCTGCACCTGCTCGATTGACCGTTGGCCATGGGGTGCATCTTCGTGCAGGCATGAGTGCGCCCACGGCTTATCGCACGAAAAAGGCGCCCGGCAGATAACTGCCGGACGCCTCTCTTATTACTGTGATCTGATACAGCCCGCAGGCTGTCATCCTCTTACTGATGATCAGCAGAACTCAACGAATCTTCTGTCAACCCAGCCGGTCTTTCCGCCGTAGGAAGCCCATACGTAGTTTCCGCTTACCTTGTCAGCCTTGATGCTGAAAACGGTTCCTCTGTAAATACGAGCGATCTCGTTCTCATACTTAAAGCTGGGGTGATTGCGAAGTGCAAGGTAGTTCTTCTTAACGACGCATCTTACTGATCTCCAAGCGCTGCGGCTCTCGCCTGCTCCGCCGTCTACTGCGTCAAGCTCTTCTTCTGTAAGGGGGGCGATTTCCAGTTCAAAGTTCTTCTCTTCCATGGTTGTTCTCCTTTGCAATTAATAATGAGTGTTAATGTTGCAGGTCAACTGTATACATTATATACCAATCACCTGCTTTACTAAATGCCCAAAAGCACTTTCTTCTCAAGCGCTTTGTTTCTTGCATTTCATCTTTATATACGATGAAAAAGTGCTGTTTTCCACGGCAGAATTTTACCGTTCAACCCGTTTTGAGCTTTTCCCCGGATCACTTCACCCTGTTATAGAGCTCATTGAGCAGTTCTTCCGTCATGGAACCGGTCTGGTTGTAGATGATCGTACCGTTCCGGTCGAGAATAACAGTCTGCGGAAGAAGCGAGGTTGAAGCTCCGGACAAGCTAAAGATCGTATCGTTCTCATCATCGATGCAGAACGGCATCTCAAGCCCTCTGGGCTCCAGGAATTCAGGAATGTCAGTGAGGACATCCGATGCGTGGACTGCCAGGACAACTGCGTCTTCCTTGTGTTCCCGATAGAACTTGTCAAAGATCGGCAGCTCCGCTACGCAGGGACCGCAATAAGTGGCCCACATGTTGATCACCACAACTTTGCCCTTCTGGTCAGCCAAATGGAAAGCGGAGCCGTCAAGGCACTCTACAGAGAAATCTGCGAGCTGATCCCCCACTGCGGTACCTACCTGCGCTGCGACGGCCTGGGCGCTATCACCCTGGGCGCTGTCAGCCTGCGCGCCCTCTTCACTGCTCTCATCCGAAACAGCTTCCTCCGTTGTCTCCTCCTGTGCAGCCGCCGCTGCCTGCGCTTCGGTCCGCTTTTTCACGGAAGGATCAAGGAAATTGAACCACACCAGTGCAAAACACAGTACCGCGATCGCAATTCCCCATCCGATGCGGCCGTTCTTCTGCCTCTTCTCCGCGCTGTCCGGAGTGTCGTCCGCACAGCCCTGTGCAGGCGCGAGGATCGTGTGAGTTCCCGCTTTGAGAGAAAGGG
The DNA here is from genome assembly GCA_045113775.1 of Lachnospiraceae bacterium. GTDB lineage: Bacteria > Bacillota > Clostridia > Lachnospirales > Lachnospiraceae > CAG-791. The sequence continues at coordinate 22,183 of JBGUJH010000019.1, forward strand.
CCCCCTTAGCGCACACGCGCATGCAGCCCGCGCAGTTGATGCACTCGTGGTCACCCACATGGCGCACGTCCATCTTGCAGGTGCGGACACAAGCGCCGCAGCCGTTGCAGCGGTCCTCGTCGACCTTGACACTGACAAGCGCCAGTTTGTTGAACATGCCGTAGATCGCTCCGAGCGGACAGATGAACCTGCAGAACGAGCGGTAGCAGAAAATGCACGCCAGGGCGATGATCATCATAATGACGAACTTCCTGGTGAACAATATTTTGAGCATTGCAAAAAGACTCGCGTTCTTCGGATTCGACAAAAGTCCTACTGCGCCCTCAAACGTGCCGGCGGGACAGATGAACTTGCAGAAGCCGGGAACGTGCATGTCGTACTTAAACCCATAATAGAGCGGTATGGATACCACGAAGATCACAATGATAACATATTTCAGATAAGTGAGCGCTCTTGTCACGCGGTTCTTTCTGATCTTGGGCGTCGGGATCCTGTAAAGGAGCTCCTGGATGAGTCCCACCGGACAGAGCCATCCGCAGATCGTCCTTCCCAGTGTCAGGCCGAAGATCATGATGATCCCCAGCACATACCAGCCTGCCCGATGTCCGGATGATGCCAGTGCGTTCTGGATCGATCCCAGAGGGCATGCGCCGACCGCGCCGGGGCAGGAATAACAGTTGAAGCCCGGGACACAGACCGCTTTCGTCTGTCCCTGATAGATCTCTCCGTCAATAAAACCTCTGAGGTGCGCGTTATAGAGGAGCGCGCTGTAAAGCTGTATGAGTCTTCTCTTTGAGGGGCGATGAGCCTCCCACCATGTCATTTCTTTATCCAAGGCCTACACACTCCGTACATATCTTGATCGCTTTAACCAGGACATCTCTCATACTTCCGTTGAAGATACCCATTACTACAAAACAAATGGCGGCCGCCAGAAGAACGCGCCGGATCAGAACACGTCTGGCTGCCTTTTCAGGTCCCACCTTGTTGAAATCCGGTCCGTCGATCTTTACATCCGGAGAAGGTTTATCCTTATTCTCGTCTTCTATGCCGTTCACCAGTCCGTATATTGTCATCGCAAGTGAGATGACGAACAGAGGGATGACCGGAGTGATCGCGGCGACCGCTTTCTCACGGGTGTAGATCCAGTCTGCCGGATGGCCTGCCGCCTGCCAGGCGCTTCCTTCCATATAGATCCTGACAGCCGCGACAGATAAAATGACGGCGATCAGAACGCATAAAACAGATTGAACGATCAGAAATACCTGCTTTTTTGTCATCGTACATCCTTTCCCAGTTTTAAATGTTAAAAGCCCGCAGACCGGGCAAAAATGAACGGAGGGCTGCTGCAGATGCAACAGCCCTTCCTAAATACCTGCAGTTAAACATTCCTTACTATTATGCCGATTTTCTAAGTGAAGACCAAAGGAACTCCCGCACTTACTTATTTGATGTTATTCAATAAGGTGGAGCTTCGCGATCTCATCATCTGTCAGCTGATAGCAGCCGCCGGAGGTGAAGGATTTCTTCAGGGCGCTTGCCGACAACAGCTGAGGATAATGGTAACCGGAGCCGGTAAAGACACCATTGTCCATGCACTCTTTCACATGGTCAGGATTGTCAAGCTCTGCGAACAGGATCATCAGGCGGTAGACCGAGCCTGCGTCTACGATCGTGTAGTCAGCGCATGACATGGAGCTGAATCCGGGATAAGCCTGTTCGATGTCAAAACTCATCATATCCTGTCGGGTGTATCCTGCTGATTTGTCGAAATCATAGACTTCCGCATAGTTGGTCAATACGTCTCTGGAATCAGCGAAGACGATCGCAAAGCCCATCATTCCGTTGTTCTTGCCAAGGAAAAATGCCGAATACTCCTGAGTCTTGCCCTGAATCGATACCTTTCCGTTAAGAGAAGCTGCCTCTTCTCCGTCCAGCCCTGTGATGCTCTCAATCTCAGGTGCACTTCCAAGAGCCCCTGCAGCGTCAACACCGTCGAGTTTCTCCGTATCGGCGTCCTCAGAAGCCTCTGAAGGAGTGATCGCACTGTTAAACATTGTGCCGCTTGCAAAAGTACTGGAACCGGCGTCCAGCTCAGCTACAGTGTCTTCTGCCTCTGCTGCTGCCGCGTCCGCTTCGGGCGCTGCCTCTGCTTCAGGAGCTGCCTCTGCTGCGGGCGCCGCCTCTTCAGCCGCCGCTTCCGGCGCTGCTTCTGCTTCAGGAGCCGCCTCTGCTGCGGGCGCCGCTTCTTCCGCTGCTGTCTCCTCAGGTGCCTGCGCCTGTCCGCTCGAAGCACCCGTACTTCCGCCGCATGCTCCCAGCATCGCTGTCATAAGAGCTGCGCAAACCATAACTGCTATCTTGCGTCTCATTCTCTTATCCTCCCTAAATACAAACTATGTGAATGAAATTACGTCTTGTTCTAATCCTATCACATCTGCCGTGTGCAGTCACGAATTAGAAAAAAAAAGTCCTGTACTTCATTTCTTCCCTAATTTACGCCGAAATTTAAATTAATTATTGAAGTTGTTTTTCCAAATGCATATAATAGAAAAAGTTTTTATGAGTTTAACACGTTAAAACTCAAATCAATTAAATCACTGCCGTTTTACTGAATACCTCGTGCAGTGAATGAAACAATTAAGGAGGAAACACTATGAAAAAGTATTTTGCACTGCTTCTTGCAGGCATGATGGCCTTCTCTCTGGCTGCATGCGGAGGATCTTCTTCTGCACCTGCTTCTGAGCCTGCTGCCGAGACCGAGGCTGAGGCTCCCGCTGCTGAGCCCGCTGCTGAAGCTGAAGGCACTGAGGCTGAGGCTCCCGCTGCAGATGCAGCTGCTGAGGCTCCTGCTGAGATCAAGACTGTTGAGGCCGGAAAGCTTCACATGGCTACCAACGCAGCATTCCCGCCCTATGAGATGATCTCCGACAACGGCGGATTCGAGGGAATCGACGTCGAGATCGCAACCCTGATCGCTCAGAAGCTCGGTCTTGAGCTTGTAGTCGACGACATGGAGTTCGGTTCTGTCATTACTTCCGTCCAGGGTGGCAAGTCCGACATCGCTATGGCAGGTCTTACTGTCACTGAAGAGCGCAAGCAGAACGTTGACTTCACCGAGTCCTATGCGACCGGCGTACAGGTCATCATCGTTCCCGAAGATTCCGATATTAAGACAGTCGATGATCTTGCAAACGACAAAATGATCGGCGTGCAGGACGGAACCACAGGTTACATCTACTGCTCCAGCCCTGTTGAAGACGGCGGCTACGGCGAAGATCACGTCACTTCCTATCCTAACGGCGCTATGGCGATCGAAGCCCTCAAGGGCGGCAAGGTCGACGC
>JBGUJH010000020.1:0-18235 GCA_045113775.1 Lachnospiraceae bacterium
GCTGCATCAGGCTTGCGCCCATTGTGCAATATCCCCCACTGCTGCCTCCCGTAGGAGTCTGGGCCGTGTCTCAGTCCCAATGTGGCCGTTCACCCTCTCAGGCCGGCTATGGATCGTTGCTTTGGTGGGCCGTTACCCCGCCAACCGGCTAATCCAACGCGGAGCCATCCTGTACCACCGGAGTTTTTCACACTGTACCATGCGGTACTGTGCGCTTATGCGGTTTTAGCAATCATTTCTGATTGTTATCCCCCTGTACAGGGCAGGTTCTCCACGCGTTACTCACCCGTCCGCCACTAACTTCACAAATCCTTCAACCGAAGTCTCATTCAATGTGAAGTCCGTTCGACTTGCATGTGTTAGGCACGCCGCCAGCGTTCATCCTGAGCCAGGATCAAACTCTCTGAAAAAATGTATTTAACCGGACCGGGAATATCGGTCCGCTCAATACGAGATTTTGATGCTCAAGACAACTTACGCATTTCTGCTCTGGCTGTCTCTCGTCTTTTACTGTCGGTTTTGCAACCGTTCGTTTAAATCCACCGTTCCGCTCCCCTATTATAATAGGAAGCTTCTCGGTGACTCTGTGTAAAGAATTGTTCGAGAATCGTATGTGTTTCACTGTTCAGTTATCAAGGTGCACGGCAGTTTGACTGCCGTTTTGTTTTTTTTTGCTCTCTTGCGACAGCTAGATTAGATTAACACAATCATTCGATCATGTCAACACCTTTTTTTAATTTTTTTATTATTTTTAAAAAAAGATGTTTTTCCTGCATTTGCTTAAATTTGTAAGCAAATGCGAACGGAGAAGGAGGGATTTGAACCCTCGCGCCGGTCACCCGACCTACACCCTTAGCAGGGGCGCCTCTTCAGCCTCTTGAGTATTTCTCCTCGCCTGATTTAAGCATTTGATATGATGTTGTTACGTTCTTTTTAAGAACGTACTAATGATTATAAAGTTTTGTTTCTGATTTGTCAATTACAAGATACAGATATTTTATGGCGCACAGACACAATATATACCGGTCTTCGAAGAATCAGTCCGAAGACCGGTTTCTCTCTCGTGCCCCTCAGCTCAGGATCTTCTTGCAGATTTCGTCAAGCTCCGCATCGGTGGGGTGACCGGGCTTCCACAGGATATTCTGTCCGTCCCCTTTATATCTGGGAATGATATGCATATGAAAATGATGAACGGTCTGTCCCGCAGCTTCGCCATTGTTCTGCACAATGTTGAGTCCGTCAGCTCCGAGTTTCCCTTTGAGAAGTCCTGCTGCTGTCTGCGCTGTTTTCATCGCTTCGGATGCCCAGTCAGCAGGGATCTCAAAAAGATCGGCAAAGTGCTCCTTGGGAAGCACCAGGGCATGGCCCTCTGTGGCAGGTCCGTTGTCCAGGATCACTCTGAATTTTTCATTCTCATAGATTGTCCTGCTTGGAATGTCGCCATTCGCTATTTTGCAGAAAATGCAATTATCGTTCTTCACTATCCTACCTCCTTCAATAGCAAGTTTCGTGCGATTTAATTCAAGGTTCGCGGAGCGAGCCGCTGCGCCGCGTGCGTGCTTCCTGTATTATAACACAAATACAGATCTCATCTGTATTCATATTCCACGTTGCCGAATCTGACTTCATCCCCTCTCTGAACGCGCCTCTTCTCATTTGGTTCCATCTTCTCTCCATTGATATAGGTACCGTTTGTGCTGTCCAGATCTCTGATCTCGATACAGCCGTCTTCTCCTTTATAGATTCTGGCATGTACCCGGCTTACAGACGGATCCGCCAGCACAACATCGGAATAGGCCGGTGCTTTTCCAACCGTGAGAGGCAGTGTCCGCAGATCGATCCGGTTTCCCCTGTCTCTTCCGTACAGCCTTCCTGTCATATCCTGTTCACTGAAACGGACCGTATTTCCCGTCTCGTCACTGCTGAGCCTGAGATCCGCGTCTGTGCCGGATCCAAAGACCGGGAGATCTGCTTCATCGCTCTCCGAATATAACGGTTCTCTTCGGGACTCTTCTTCCCTTTGCACCTTATGTCTCTTCCGGACGCGGATGATCATCTCAGCAATGATCAGACATGCACAGATCGTCAAAAGGATCGAACCGGCTATACAGAGCCTTCTCTCCCGCTGCGAAATATAGACCAGAAGCTGCACCGCAAAAAGTCCCGCCGCCCCGGCGATCAGGGCAGTGATAAGGAGGATCCTTACCGCTATAGATATTTTTCCGGATTCAGTTTTTCTCCCCGGAGTATTACGAGCGGCTTTTCCTCTCTCCGGCACCTCATCCTTCAAAGATTCTGCCCGGTAATCCGGCTTATATTTCCTGAACCGGCGGTCTGTATCATCTCTGAGCTGCGGCTCCATGCCGGCTGTTTCGCTCTCTGCATCTTGTGCGGTTCTTTCAATCCTAAGCTTATCCGCCGCCGTCTCCCATTCCGGAACGGCATCTTTCATTACGGCTTCTTCTCTGATGGCCTCCCGCAGTGCCTGGCGGTCATCCCCCGAAACCGAACACAGGCGATATGCCGCCGCGGCCGCTTTTTTGTCCTTCCCGTCTATACTGTCCGCCAGAAATCGGAAAACCTTCGGATCCACGATCTCGCCCGGATAATAGGTAAAATAGTACGTCCCGGATGAAAAATCATAAAATATCTGCTCTTCGTTCAGCACAAGGTGCTGCTCATCCAGCAGATATTTTGAAAGCGAGCCGGAGACACGATCCATCGTTTCCAGAATCCTGAACAGTTCGGCCCCGGGTATTTTGCGGCCCTCGTACAATCCGGACAAGCTCTGCTTTCCGGTCGTATCATAATAGAGAAGGCCTGTCCCGTCGATATGTCTCAGTCCGCATTGAAGAATTCCATCGATCCGGTTCATCTCCAGCATCCTGTATTGGTATCCGGTGGTCTCTGCCTCCGGCGGGCATGGGATGATCATGTAACTGTGCATTGTGTCTTTATAATATGTTGCTTTCATAAGCGATATAATCCCTTTGTCATTGTTCCAACGCCTGCTCCGCTATCGCCTTCAGTCTCCTGAATCTTCGGAAGGAGCGGGGAGGATCGGTTTTACGGGCTTTCATGGCAACCTTAAGTTCCCATATATTCTGCCCATCCCCTCCCGTCGGCATAGCCGGCGCCATATCTCCGCCCGCCTCTGCGCAGATCTCGCTTCCTCCGCTGACCTGTGCGGAGCAGCTGCCAAGCATAAAATAACCCGACGTATCGATCTTATTGTCAGGCGCAGATTCTCCTCTCACAATACTTTGCCTGTATGCCGCTGTATAAAGGTCCTGCGTCATCCGGCATTTGTCATAAAGAAAAAAGGTTACATATAAAAGCATGATCACAAGCGCAAATGCTGCCGGAAAAACCATAGCTGCCTCAAGTGTCATATACCCCTTAATATTCTTGTCCATTTATCTTTCCCCGTACTTCGTCATGGCCGGATCGCCCTGATCACTGCCGCGGCAAGGATCAGAGTCTGGGCTGCTGCGAGAAATGGAATGAACGCGATCCTGTCTCCCGCCTTTTTCCGCTTCGTCAATATGCAGAACCCGCCTGCGGCCGCTGCAAGAACCAAAGCAGTCTCCGCGAGTACTACAGCCGGCACCAGCCCTGTCAGCAGTCCGCTGACCAGAAGACAGATCCCGTCTCCCTCCCCCAGTTTTCCCTTTAAAAGAAGGCAGAGAAACAGAAGAACCGCGCCCGGCAGGGCACCCGCCCACAGCTCTTTCCTTTCGATGCAGGACGGCAGATACAAATCCGCTGCTGTTGCAGCAGCGGCAAAAGAAACAGGAATCCAAACGGGAATACTCTGCGCCCTGATGTCCGGCACTGCCGCTGTCCATAAAAAAACACATCCCGCCGCAAGTCTCACCATATGCTCTCTCATCTTTAAGTCCGCCTTTACAGTCAATGGTCTCCCCGATGTCCTTCTCCGCAGACCGGGCATGGCCTGTAATGATCTTTTGCAGCCCCGCTCTCTTGAGTGGAAATGTGCCTCACTATTCCCCCGCAGTTTCGGTCTGCATGATACCGGTTCCCTTCTTTTGTGATATACACGATCCCGTTTCCTCCGGGTCTGCAGCATTCGCACGGATGGTAGATTGAGCCGTCGCCGCTTCTCATGCTGTCTACCTGTGAAGCAGGCACTGCCCGGACCTGGGGATTGAGATATATGCATTCCGGATCCGTGTGGTATACCTCCCCGTACCTCGTAACATAAACTTTTTCGCTGCTCCCGGTGCCGCTTCCGGTCTCCGCCGGTCCCGTTCCGGGCGTCCATCCCACCCAGGCATGTCCGCAGTATCTCGCCTGCATGGCAAAATCCGGAAAGGCCACGACTCGTACAAAGGGTCTGATCCGAAGGTTTACGATGATCTCGACTCGGTCTCCCTCTGTCATGATCCGCGACTGGGCAAAAGACAGTCCCGCCTTGCCTCCGACTATGCAGGTGTGATTCCAGAAAGCGTTCCCTAAATAGGAAGTAACCTTATTCCTCACATAGGTCTCAGAAACCAGGAGCGACATAGCTCCTCCTCCGCCTCCACCGCTGTCAGAGTCTGTCGTGTCTCCCCCTGCGGCCTCTGTGCCGCTCTCGGCCCCGAACCTCGTATAATACGCTGCCTCACAGACCTGCTCCCCGGCCTGCTGCAGCGCCGCCTGAAGCCCGCTCTGCAGGCGGACAGCCTCAAATATGAACAGTAAGTTCATCACGAAGAACAGGAAAAGCGGAATGGCCGCAGCCGCTTCCAATGTCATGCTCCCCTTTAAAGGAGGCGGGAATGACGCCCTTGACGCTCTTTCTGGCGCCCGGAGAGGCTTATTTTGTTTTGTATACGCGAAAGTTAAGCGGCGCGCCAAGGACATCACTCCCGTCTCCTTTACAAGTATTGATCAGTTATATCCGCTGCTCCCCTCAAACAGGAATTTTGTGCCGCAGGCCTGCGCCGCAGCGTTCATACTGAATTCATCCATACACAGGTCCATACGAAAACCGCTGTTTCCGGTGATCCTGCGTATATCCATTTCCATCACATTCATTGTTCTCTGTGTTTTGACAGTGCTGCCCTCCAGGAGCAGAAGCCCCTGAAGGTAAGCGCTGTAATCAATCCCTTCCCCGCTGTCCCTGTCCTTTATGGCGGTGAGCGGGGACAAAAGCTCATACAGGTGTGTCTGCCAGCTCGAATCCGTCTTTGCGACCGGAACTTTTCCGCCCGTCATCAAGGTCCGCACATCCTGCACGCTCTCCAGATAGCTCCACGCCAGCGCAAGGGCGTTTGAGACCGGCTTCTCCAGCTCAGGATTGAACATGATCAGCGAAGCTGCAACGGCAACAAGGTGGATCTGTCCCATTCTTGTTTCATCTGTAAACAGATATGCGCAGTTTGACGCCTCTCTGATCAGAAGCAGCCGCAGCGCGGTCGCCTCAAGGTTTTCCCGGTCAGATTCTTTCCCGCACAGGATATATTCAGTCTGATAGCTCAGCTGTCCGTCCTCACAGGGTTTTGTACAGCTTCCCATTTTCTCGTAAATATACCTGTCAAACAGAATCTCGTCCGCCGCCGGATACTTATGCGAATTGGCCGCCATCATCCCTGTCCCGAGGTGAACGTCCCTCTCGCAGAGACTGTCTCCTGTTCCGACACGTCTGTCGGACAGCCTGTCCGTCTCCCCGAATACCTGAAGGAGAATCGGCAGGAACTCAAAGGACTCCATTTCGTTAACCATGTTTTCCGCCTCTGAAGGTTCTTCCGACGCCGCCTCGTATTCCTCCGGTGTCACGTTCTCCTCATTCTCTTCCTTTTCCTCAATTTCTTCTCTCTGCTCTTCTCTTCCTTCTCTGAGCGCTTCTCTCAGCTCTTCCCTGCTCTGCTGCGTCTGCACCGTCCATTCTTTTCCGCTGATCTCAAGCCCCCTCCACTGATCCGCTGTCACTAAGAGCTCGGAAACCACTGCCCCGACCGGATCAGCCGACATATAAGCATAGACCTGCTCGCGAACTGCTCTTCCTCCGTTATCACAGGCATACCTGGCTTCCGGCACCTGTACGTCCGTGATCTGCATAGAGGTCCAATCCTTAATGCCCATGAGCGGAACGGATGATTTTCTGGCACAGTTGCTGTCCATATAATTCCTGAGATGCTGTGCAAGAACTTCGTTTCCTCCCCCCGGTCCGCCGTAAGACGTATCCGTAAAGAAAAGGTCATATCTGCTGTGCAACTCCTTGTGGAATTCGGCCAGCGCGGCGTTCTGCGAGATCCGGCTCACACTCTCCATCTGCATGCGGGCCGCTCCGATCCGGGCGCCGCTGATCAGCACCATATACAGAGTAAGAATCGACACAAGCGTCAAAACAAGATATATCGTTATATACCCTCCGACACTCCGCCCCTTTTCCTTAGCGGCGGCAGACGCCCCGGTGCCCGCTTTGTTTTCTCCATCCACCGAACAGCTAACACTTTCCGCAGGAGACCGCGGAGATGATTGAATTGCTGTCGCTGCTGATCTTCTGGAACACTTTTTTGACCAGATCATTGAGCTGTTTCTTAAATATAATGACCAGTCCGATCAGAACAACTATGATCAGTATGATCTCCACCGTCCCCATACCTGCTTCGTCCCTCATAAAATCTCTTGCTGTCTCTCTCATCCATACTCCTTTCCTGTTGAAACTCTTCTCATGCCGCAAAACTGTAATAGGCAGGAATTATGATAATCAGCATAGTAATGGCCAGCATCACGATCATCGGCAGCAGCAGTTTCGTTTCCGCCTCCTCTCCCAGCTTTCTCGCCGTATTCCGCCGCTCCTCAAAAGATGCCTTTGCCTCCTGCTGCATTACAGACAGTAGCTCCTTATTTCCTTTTTTGAGATTCTGAGCCAAAATAGCGCTCAGCTTTGTATATTGTCTTGCCCTGCATCTGAGTCCGAAATCCGCATACGCCTCTGATTCCGGAACGCCGCTTGCCAGCTCCCTGCACACCAGGAGGATCTCCTCATAGGCACCTCTCTCCGCCATTCCCGCCTCTCTCTGCCTCAGATAATCGTCTCCGAGTTTGGTGAATGTGCTGCGCACACTGAGCCCGGCTCCCAGATAGAGCACAAATTTGCTGATGATCTGCGGATAATCCAGCATCATCTGCCGCTCTCTCTGCACGACCTTATCGTGCAGGCGGCTCCCCATCGCGGCTGCCGCAAGGAAGGAAACAATTCCGGCGAACACAAGAACCGATATCCCCGATCCCGACGGCTTTTCCTCCCAGACTATGGACCGGCTGCCCATCCGGCCGGGAAGAGGCAGCCTCTCCTCAGATGCGCTCTGTTCATCCGCGCTGCGGATGGCCTCTTTGATCTGATTGCTGAGCTTTTCCTCTTCCGACAGCTCCGGTCCGTAAACAATGACCTCATAGTCCCTCTCATATCGCAGCCCGCCGGCTGCTCCGTTGTCATAACTGAGAACCGCGGTGAGCGTCACCGGCCTGCTCTCTCCCTCCTCCATCCCCGAATTTCCGACAGTTCCGTTTGAATCGACCAGCGCATAACTGCTGCTCTCCCACGCGATACTGAAAGGGGTCCCCTCAATCGAGTCCGGAAGATCAAGCGGGCCGGTCACATGCGCCAGGCTCGCGTTTTCTCCCAGAATCCTTTCCGGAAGCAGTGCAAATACCTGTTCTGCCATGGCCGCAGCCTGTTTCCCGTCATACTTTCTCGAACGGACCTCCAGCCGGTAGCTGCCCTGATAGGTCAAGCTGCTCTCATCGCTCATTTGCTGCCGGCCGGCTGTACCGTCCGTTTCGGTCCCGCCCTCTTCCCCTGTCCCTTTGTACTCTCCCTTTTCAGTGCCATCTCCCGATTCCTGAACAATATAGGCGTCCAGCTGCGTACTCCGGTCTTCTCCTCCGATCTCTTCCCTGGCGAGCCCTCCATCGCCCAGGAGCATTCTGCCTTCGGCCGCCGCGTACCCTGCGGCGGCGAGAATATCACCGGCCAATATGATCATGAGCACGATTCGGATCCGCTCTACATAAAAATGTCTCTCTTCTCTTTCCAGCCTGCCGTACGGATACAGCAAGGACAGGTCTCTCCGGATCCCGCTCTCGCGAAAAATCCCTCTTCCCTTTATCTTTTGCCCCAGTTTCCTTCCTCTCGCATAGAGAAATTCCGCCATTCCAGTCATTCCGAATCCTTCCTCCTCTCTGGAGAGAAACCACAAAACCGGATATAGTGCCAGGATCAGGCTGTAAATATATATTTCCATCCGCGCTTCCTTTCATACGGTCATATGTTTACCGCCAGTATCTTTTCCGACAGGATCAATGCGCTCAGATATGCTCCGAGACACAGGGTCATGAATAACGCTCCTTCGAGGTTGTGATAGAGTACGTCGAAAAAACCCGGGGAAGTTATCCCGATATAGAATATGATCATAAAGGGCGTGATATCCATGATCCTCTGTTCCAGACGCCGGTTCCCCAGCATGATACTGATCTCGTTCTCCACATCCAGCCGTTCTTCGATCAGCAGCGACGTTCTTGCCAGGATCTCCGTCATGTTTCCACCCCCTCTTTTGGCAATTCCGAACACTTCGGAGAATTCCCTGATCTCCTCTATACCTCCCCGCTGCGCGAAGTCCTCGAGCAGCTTCTCAAGCGGGACCTGATTGTCAAGGCCCCTGACCAGCCTCGCTGTCTCTCTCGTGATCGGGGCAAATTCACCGTATTGGTAGACCATCTCCCTGTGTCCCTCGCGGAATGCGTTTTCCGTTGAATCCCCGGATCTGAGCGCGTTGTTCACACTCTCAAGCAGTTCCCGGAATTGTCCGGACAGCACTCTCTTTTCCTTTTCCCGCTCTCCCCTTCGCCTATGCCTGCAATAGGGGATGGCTAACGGTGACAGGATCACTGCCGCCGTCCGGGACTGATAAAAAAGCCACGCTGCGGCTGCCGCCATCGCGACCCCTTCCGCCAGGAACAGGATCGTCCGCTCAGATATCAATCCCCGCCATATCGAATTTAAATCTGTGAAGAATTTCTCCTTCTTTTTCCCAAATGCCAACGATCTTCCCATTTTCTTCTCCTGTCTCTGCAAACCTGTACAGTGTGGACAGCCTTATCTGCCCGTCTTCGATCCCCAGGACTTCCGCCACTTCCAGGAGTTTGCGGCTCCTGTCCCGCAGGCGTCCGAGATGCACAATGAGGTCAATGCCGGCGGCCAGCTGTCCCCGGATCGCCGGCACCGGTAGATCCATACCCATGAGGATCATTGTCTCAAGCCTGCTGAGCATGTCCCTTGCGCTGTTGGCGTGACCGGTACTCATGCTCCCGTCATGCCCCGTATTCATAGCCTGGATCATATCGATCGCCTCCGGTCCCCTGACTTCGCCGACCACGATCCTGTCCGGCCGCATCCGAAGACTCGCCTTAATGAGTTCTCTTATGCTGATGGGCCTGCATCCTTCCACATTTGCATTGCGTGCCTCCATCTGCACCAGATTCGGCACATGGCGGATCTGCAATTCCGCATTGTCCTCTATGGTGATGACCCTCTCTCCCGGGTCGATGCAGTCGGACAACACGTTCAGGAAGGTCGTTTTTCCTGATCCTGTCCCTCCGCTGATAAAGATGTTAAGTCCGGCTCTGACACATTTGCCGAGGAATCCCGCGATATCCTCAGGTATGGATCCAAACTTCAGCAGATCGTCAATTGTGATCGGATTTTGAGGAAACCTGCGGATCGTCAGGATCGGTCCGTTCACCGCGATGGGATCCAGGACCACGTTTACGCGGTCGCCGTTAGCCAGTCTGCAGTCCACGATAGGTGACGAAGTGTTCACGACCCTGTTGCTCGCGCCTACGATCTGCTGGATGACGTCGTCAAGTTTCTGTGCTGATGAAAAACTGCCCGGATAGCGGGAGAGTTTTCCCGCTTTCTCGATGAAAATATTGTCCGGCCCGTTGACCATGATCTCCGTCACTTCCGGGTCTTCAAGAAGGTCCTGCAGCACGTCCATCCTCCTGATGGAATGGAACAGGTCTTGCCTGAGCCGCTTTCTTTCCTCCAGAGTGAGCAGAAGAATGCTCTCTTTCCCGCTCTGCGTCAGATGCCTGTCGATCAGGTCGAGGACCTCGCTGTCCTCCACTTCCCTGGAAAAATCGATCTTGCTCATTATGCTGCAGCGGATCTCCTCCCGAACTTTGAGATAGAAAGGATTCACAGCATTCCCTCCTCTTCGAGGATCCCTTTTACGCAGGCCGCAAGTTCACCGTGCGTCATCATGAAGATATTCCCCGGCAGTTCCCGAAAGACAGGCAGCCGGCATCTCCTGGTCTTCATAAAGACGTCTTCATACTGTGTGCTCCGAAGCAGCGCCTCATACTGCGTCATCTTGGCCTTGGCGAATCCGTCTTCCCTGGTGATCGTGAAGATATAGTCACACTGTCTGAGGATCTCCAGTACGCCCTCTGCCTGTTCGCTCAGGTCCAGTATGCAGTACTCATATTCCGTCACCTTTTCTATAGTGTGAAGAAGTTCCAGCCACTGCTCCGCCTTGATCGACCGCAGCAGGATGAAGGATTCCATGGGCGGCAGAAAATCCAGATTGCCGATCTTCTCCGTCATATACCGGAGCTGACCGGAAAGCTTCTCCCTTGCACATTCGTTAAAATAGAGAAGGTCGCTGACTGTACCCCTGAACGTGCGGCTGAGCATTGTCTCAAACCCCGAATATGCCTCGAAATTCAGGTAAAGCACCGGAACGGAGGCCGAAAGGAGCTGTCCCATACACAATGCAAAGGTGGTCTGAAGGCATCTCGTGACCGGTGAATAAATGCCGATCAGCTTCATGGGCTTTCCGTGGCGGACGCCGCCTGTGACTTCCTCCTCCTTTGCCACACACAACTCCCTGATTCTGTCGCAGATATTCTCCACTGACTGGTATTTGCTCATATTTTCCGGTTTCTCCATGTAGACTCCGCTCTCATTGAGCAGCAGTATGTCGCTGAAACCGGCTTTCTCTATTTTGTCCGAGTATTGGGACTGCGCGATCACAAGAAGCCTCGTGTCCTTCGGGTCCTCCCTGCCCAGCAGCGTCTCTGCGCTCGTGTACAGATAAATGTCCCGGGACAGCCTTCCTTCATGCCGGAGATATTCCATCAGATGCTCTCCGTAGGAGATCTCGCTGTCGCAAATACAGATTTTGCGCGCAGTAATCTCACTGCTGTCATTATTCATAAGCATTACTCCTCATATGCAGCGTATTAAATGCAGCTTGTCAAAATACAGCTTTTCAAAATGCTGCTTGTCAAAATAGGGATGGGCTCTGTATTCCGGCCTGCTCGAGAAGCAGACAGAGCATGACGCTGATGCCGATCGGCACAGCTAAATGAACGGTCCGGGAAAGATCCCGGTATCTGATCAGAAGAACTGCGGAGATGACCGCGCTGATCAGAAAAGAAAGTACGATGCCAAATAGAAACCATCCGGCCCCCATTAAGGGCGCCAGGGCCATCAAGAGTTTGATATCTCCTGCTCCCAACCCTCCTCTTTTCCAAAAGGGGAGCAAAAACAGGAAGACTGCGGCCATTGCCGCCAGAACAGAAAGCAGCTGTTCCGGTCCGCTGTGCGCCAGCAGCCATAGGCCGCCTGCCAGCGTTGGGAGCGTCAGGAAATTGTAAACTCTTCCCCGCCGCAGATCTGACGCTGCAGCTGCCGTCACGAACAGGATCAGAACTGTCCGCCCGCCTTCGGTCAATGGCTTCACCTCCTTCCTCCGGCTGGTGAAACTGATTATAAGATCAATTCTGCTGCCCGTACAACCCCTTTCCGGCAGATTTTTCATCTTTGTTAAATCAGCCGAAACTCGGTGGAATTTCCACTCACAGGGCTCCGGAAAACCTCGTATTTAAGCCTCTCTGCGGCTTCCAAAAATGGTTTCCGATCAGCATTGCAACCGTCAATTCCTTTTTATATAATTAGGGTACTACCTCACATTGAGGAGAAACCATTTATGATCACCGCCTTTTGATAAAGAAAAGGCAGAAAGAGGAGTATAGTACTATGGCTAAATTCGTTTGCACAGTTTGCGGCTACATCTACGACGAAGAAGTCGGCGATCCCGATAACGGAATCGAGCCCGGAACCCTTTTCGCAGACCTTCCCGATGATTGGGAATGTCCTCTCTGCAGCGTAGGCAAGGAAGACTTCGAAGAAGAGAACTGATCCTGCCGACAGTATTACATGAATAGCGTAAAAGAGCCCGTGCATGACCTGCACGGGCTCTTTTCATCTCCTCCGGGAAATAACTCTGTTAGGTTATCTGGCTTCGCCAAATACGTCGTCCACGATCGCTTTAACTGTTGCGGCGGTCTTTCTGAGCTCGTCAAGCTCCTCCTCGCTCATCTCCAGCGGAACCAGGCATTCTACGCCGTCCTTGCCGACGATCGCAGGCATGCTCAGTGCCAGGCCGTCAATGTCGAACGCGCCGTACATCAGGCTCGATACGGGAAGCACGGACTTCTCATCGCGCACGATCGACTCACATACTCTGCGGACACCCATAGCTACGCCATAGTAAGCCGCTTTCTTCTTCCTTGTGATCATATCGGCGCTGGTGCGGACTTCCTTCGCTACCTTGTCAAAATACTCAGAAGGATCCGGGTAGCCGCGCATCTCGCAGAATTCGCGGATCGGAATGCCGGAAACGGTAGCGCTGCTCCAGATCGGAACTTCGCCCCTTCCCTGCTCTCCTACCATATAGGCATGAATGTTGCGGGCGTCTACGCTCAGTCTTTCGCTGAGAAGAGATCTCAGCCTTGCGGAATCAAGGACTGTGCCCAGACCGAGGATCCTGCCCTCTGCCCATCCGCTGATCTTCAGAGCAGCATAGGTAAGAATATCTACCGGATTGGCAACGACCAGCATGATGCCTTCCGTATTTCTCTTCGCGATCTCGGGAATGATCTGCTTGAAGATATTCACGTTCTTCTCTACAAGCTCGAGTCTCGTATCGCTCCGCCTCTGTGTCGCAGCTGCTGTCACGATGATGATCCCTGCATCTGCCAGGTCGTCATATCCGCCTGCGTAGATCTTCATCGGTCTTGCGAAAGTAAGGCCCTGTGAGAGATCCATTGCCTCTCCCTCGGCCTTCTCGGGAGCCGTGTCGATCAGCACCATTTCGGTGAACAGACCGCTCTGCATAAGGGCAAAGCAGGACGCCGCGCCTGCAGAACCACAGCCAACCATTGCTACCTTCCTCTGATTCAATGCCATATCAGAACCTCCTCCAAAATATTGCATTATTAGTTTTCTGCCAAAACCCTGAATCTGTCTAATATATCAGCTGTCAGACTACCCCATGCTGTCTCAGCCCCGCCGTCAGGACCCCTCCTGCCGTACGCGGATCCGATTTATTCTGCTGCTGCCAGCCCAAGCTCGTAATTGAGATACTTGATGACCTCATCAGCGTCAATGCCGTGTACCATGCAGGCCTCGCTGAGAGATTCCATCTGTGAAGCAGGGCAGCTGATGCAGCCCATGCCGCAGTTCATCAGTACGTATGCCGCCTCGGGATACTTCCTCAGGATCTCCGCGATCAGCATACTTCCATCTATAGGTGTCTTGTCTTCAGTTCCCATGATAAAATATCCTCCAAAATCTTTTTCAAACGAAAATACTCTGTAATTGTAATTATAGGGATTTCTCGGTACTTTGCAAGCGTTCCCTCCGCTTCTGCACTATCGTAAAGAGAAAGAACGCAGCGATGTTGCAGAGCACTATACTCGCCCCCGTAGGCGCCGCGTACAGATACGAAATTACCAGCCCTGCGACCAGACACACCACCGAGACAACTGCCGAGCAGATCATTACCGAACGAAAAGTGATGCATGTCCGCATGCTGGTCACCGCCGGAAATACCACGAGGCTGGAGATCAGAAGAGACCCCATCATCCGCATTCCGACGACGATGATCAGCGCCGTCAGGACCGCGATCACCATATTGTACAGTTCCGCATTCAGTCCCGTTGCTCTCGCGAAGGTCTCATCGAAAGTCACTGCAAAGATCCTGTTGTAAAAGAAAACAAACAGCGCCAGGATCACCGCTGAGACCGCTCCTGTCAGAACCACGTCTCCCTCAGACATGCTCAAAATACTGCCGAACAGATAATTATATACATCCGTGTTCATACCGGTGGTCATCGATACCACCATGACGCCGACCGCCAGCGAGCCCGTCGAGATCAGCGCGATCGCGGCGTCTCCCTTGATCTTGCTGTTCACAGACAGGCGAAGGAGCAGGAACGAAGCCGCAATGACAACAGGGATCGCTACTGCCAAGGGAGCGGCGTTCATCGCCGTCGCAATGGCCAGCGCTCCGAATCCCACATGGGACAGGCCGTCGCCGATCATGGAATAGCGTTTTAAGACCAGCGTCACGCCCAAAAGTGCCGAGCAGAGCGCCACCAGAACACCCATACAGAGCGCCCGCACCATAAAAGGATACGTAAACATCTCCAGAATCAATTGAAACATTACTGCTGGTCCCCTTTCTCAGTCTTGTTCTCTGCTGCAGCGCCGGGCAATTCTGTCTCCACCCCCGACATGTCCGCCGGCGTTGGAGGAGCTTCCGCCGGTTCCGAAACGGCTTCCTCCGGCAGGGAAGCAGCTTCTGCGGCCGGCGCAGAAGGAGCTGCCGCTGATACAGGATTCCTGGCAGCGGCTTTTTTCCAGATATGGACAGTTTTGCCTCCGTCCAGAAAACTGTGATAGGCGACGCTGTGCCGGTAGTCTTCACAGGTCCCGAAAAAGAGCTGCCGGTCCTCCCCCAGGTGCAGAATATGGGAGGCATAGCTGGTCGCGGCCTGCATGTCGTGAGTGACCATAATGACCGTGATCCCCATCTCAGAATTGATGCGCTCGATCAGCTTGTACATGTTGATCGTCACAAGAGGATCGAGTCCTGCTACCGGCTCGTCGAGCAGGATCACCTTCTTTGTCGCGCACAGAGCTCTTGCCAGAAGGACTCTCTGCTGCTGGCCTCCCGAGAGGTCCCTGTAACAGCGGTCCGCCAGATCTGTGATCTCGAGGGCCTCCATATTGCGGGCTGCTCTCTCTTTTTCGGCTTTACCGAAGAACGGCCGCATTCCCATTCCCGACAGGCAGCCCGAGAGAACGACTTCCCGCACACTTGCGGGAAAGTCCTTTTGGACAGGCGTCTGCTGGGGAAGATAGCCGATCTCCCTCGCGCGCAGGTCCTCGCCAAACGCAACGGAGCCCGCCGAAGGCTTTTTGAGGCCCAAAAGTCCCTTCATCAGCGTACTTTTGCCGGCGCCGTTCTCTCCGACGATGCATAGGTATTCGCCGTGCTCTATTTTGAAATTAAGACCATGCAGAACAGTCATGCCGTCATAAGCAAACGCAAGATTCTCGCAGCTGATCAAACTCATTATTTTTCTCCTCCGAGCGCCTCCCGGATCACGTCCAGGTTCTCGCTCATCATTGACACATATGTTGCGCCGTCCTCCATCTGCCGCTTCGTCACGTTGTGGCAGGAGTAGAAGGTCCGCGGCACCGCTCCCGTGCTCTCACAGATCGCCCGGGCAATATTTCCGTTGGAAAACTCGATCGAAAACACCACGGGGATCTTCTCTTCCCTGACCTTGTCGATCAAAAAAGCAAGCGTCGACGCGCTGGGTTCCGACTCCGACGAGCATCCGGGAAACGCGGCGTAATACTCCAGCCCGTACTCCTCGGCAAAATACCGCACCGGAAATCTGTCTCCGAATACGATCGTCCTGCGCTTCGCATTCTGTACGATCTCGCGAAACTTCGCATCCACATCCAGGATCTGCTTCTCATAGGTCCCGGCATTGGCAAGATAGGTCTCCGCGTTTGCCGGATCGATCTCTGCCATTTTCTCCGCGATCGCCTCCGTGATCTCAGCCGCTTTTACCGGAGAGGTCCATACATGTTCATCTGCTTCTTCGTGCTCCTCGTGAGAGGAGTCCCCGCCGTTAGCGTGTTCCGACCCTTCATGGTCATGGTCACCTTCAGCTTCGTGGTCGTGCTCGCTCTCGGCTTCGTGATCATGCTCTTCTGCTTCTTCGTGGTCGTGGTCATGACCCCGCTCCTGCATCATGCCTTCTGTGATCTCTTCCTCCACCGTATCCGTCAGGTCCACCAGCCTTAAAGTCTGCGGCCTTTTCTCCCCCATGTTTTCCAGGATCCGGTCTACCCAGACATCGTTCTCTCCGCCCGTATAAATGAACAGATCGCAGTTTTGGATCTCTTTGATATCCAGAGGCGTCGGCTCATAAGAATGAATCTCTTCTCCGGGAGACAGAAGCATCCGGACATAGGCCAGCTCTCCGTTCCCCGAGATCGCCCTGGCGAAATCATACGGCGGAAAGATGGTCGTCACGACCTTCATCCGGCCATCGTCAGGCTCTTCCTGCCGCGGCGCACACCCCGTAACAGTGCCTGCAATGAGCGACAGTGCAAGGGCAAGCGCTGCGAGTCCGGTCAGCCTCGTCGGCTTTCGCTTTTTGGTTCCCGTGTCTCTCATTTTCGCCTCCTGCAGTCCCCGCAAATTCCATAGAAAAGAGTGCGTGTGCAGTCCAGCTCAAAGCCGTTTCCTTCGCTTCCCGAGAGGCTCTGCATCGCGGCTTCCACCGATTTGCGCTCGATATGGACTACTTTGCCGCACTTCTCGCACTTGCCGTGCACGTACGCGGACCCGCCGCCGTGCTCTCCCTTAAACTCGTAGCAGGCTCCGGTCACCGCGTCCACCATGTACTTGTTGACAGCTCCTTCCTCCACCAATCGGTCAAGCTGTCGGTAGATCGTCGCAACGCCGATCGAAATGCCGCGCGCCCGCAGCTCGTCCAGGATCTGTCCGGCCGTCATATGCTCCTTTTCATTTTCCTGCAGGATCGAAAGGATCTGGTCCCTGTGTTTTGATTTATAGGAAGTTCTCACGCCCATTTCCGGTCTCCCTTTCCCAAAATATAGCCTGCCGTACACGCAAGGCTCGCGGAGCGAGCCGATGCGCCGCGTGCGGGTTGCCCGGCAGACAAATTCGAAAATGATTCTCATTTTTGTTTTCAGAATTTCAATTATAGTGAAAATCATTTTCCTGTCAATAGCATTTTCGTCTTGTCAATCGGTTATAATCGCAATAACATATGACTGACTTGAACTTGTGCGCATAAAGACGCAGTGAAGTGACTCGCTCTTCGAGTCTTGATAATACCGAAGTATAACCAGAAAAGGAGATCCCCATGGGACGAACAATCAACGGAAAGACCACTACCCTCGCCCTGATCGGCGACCCGGTAGGCCACTCCCTCTCGCCTCAGATGCACAACTACGCTTGTGAGCTTCTGGGCCTCAATTACGTATATGTCGCCTACACCGTCAAGGAGGACGGTGTTCCGGCTGCTTTCGACGCGATGCGCGCGCTCGGCATCCGGGGCTTCAATGTCACGATGCCCTGCAAGATCGCCGCTTTCGAGCACGTTGACAGGCAGTCTGAAGCGGCCCGGATCATCGGTGCCTGCAACACAATTATCAACGATAACGGCGTGCTCACAGGCCACATTACGGATGGCGAAGGTTATGTCAACATGCTCCGCGACAAG
Source organism: Lachnospiraceae bacterium (assembly GCA_045113775.1). Taxonomy (GTDB): domain Bacteria; phylum Bacillota; class Clostridia; order Lachnospirales; family Lachnospiraceae; genus CAG-791. The sequence goes on from JBGUJH010000020.1 coordinate 17,635, forward strand.
GGCATAGAAATTGCGGGCAAAAAAATAACCGTCTGCGGAGCAGGCGGTGCAGGCACAGCGATCGCGGTCCAGTGCGCGCTGGACGGCGCGAGGGCTGTTTCCATCTTTAATCGTAAATCCCGTTCCTGGGACAGGGCAAATGAAACGGCTGAAAAGATCCGGATAGTCCGCCCTGACTGCGCAGTCAGCGTCTGTGATCTCGCGGATCAGGCGCTGCTCGCTCAAGAGATCGCGGACAGCGATATTTTGGCAAACGGCACGAATCTCGGCATGAAGCCTTATGAAGACCGGATGGTCATCGAGGACGCATCCGTTTTCCGGCCCGGCCTCGTCGTCACGGATGCAGTCTATAACCCTGTTGAGACCAAGATTCTCAAACTGGCTAAGGAAGCCGGCTGCCTGACCTTCGGCGGCAAGGGCATGCTCCTGTGGCAGGGCGTCGCGGCCTTCAAGCTGTTCACAGGCTGCGATATGCCGGTGGAAGAAGTGAAGGCCCGGTACTTCGCGGACTGAAATTCAAGGCTCGCAAAGCGAGCCGCTGCGCCGCGTGCGGGTTGCCTGAAAGGCAACATCTACCTTTCCGCACGCGTGTGCATCATAT
>JBGUJH010000021.1:0-7912 GCA_045113775.1 Lachnospiraceae bacterium
TATGATGCACACGCGTGCGGAAAGGAAGATGTTGCCTTTCAGGCAACCCGCACGCGGCGCAGCGGCTCGCTCTGCGAGCCTTGAATCCAGCAATTCAAGGAATGCAGAAAGGTCGATATGTCTCGTGCATGCTGACTGCATACTTAGGGGAGACTTTAGTGTATGTGCATTGCTTTCACTCACCACGGCGCTCCGCCGTTCGCACTTTCCCACCCTTCGCTCAGCATGTCGTAGTATTCCTGAGGGAGGTCCTCCACAGGAGCCGGTTCAGAAGCATCGAATCCCTGTGGCGCAGGAGCTGCCGGTGCGCCGGCCGGATTCCCTGATCCAAATGGATTGTTGTGATTTCCGTAATCGGGTTTGTTGCCTGCATTCTCGGAACCATATGCACTTCCGGATTCCTGTCTGCTTGATCTTCCGCCCTGCCGCATGCTGCGCGGCGGGGCATCTTTTTTCTTCTCTCTGCGATTCCGATCGCGGATCGCTTCGGATTCGGTCAGAATACGGCGGAAGTTTTCGATGATGAACCGCTGAGCTTTTTCATTATAGAAGACACGATAGTACTCATTGGGATAAATGCCGGATTTCTCCATATAGAGCCCGAGTTCCTCACCTTTTCGAGTGGGAACAGAGTTCTCTTTGCCGGTATCATTGACCACTTTTTTCTCCAGATATCCGTTCTCCCGCATCCACAAAGTGATCGTTGTGGCAGGAACAGGTATTTTCTGACCGTCAGGCAGATATTCTTCGAGCTGTTTCAGGAAGTAGGAGATCTGCTGGTCCTGGAGGTATTGATACTGAGCCAATGCCTCATATGGGAACACTTCGGCAACAGACTGCTTAGGGGCTCGCTGTGAGACCATGCCCACGGTTCCGCCGCTTTTGTGCACATCGGCCAGAACTTCGTCTATAAACTTCAGGCATCGATGTACGTTCATATTATTTAGAACTTCATTTTCCGGAACAGGCCTGTTTGTGACGGGGTTTTTGCCCTCCGACATGCGCCTGATATATTGGATGGCAATTTCAAGACGCTTTAGATCATAAGTCCCCATTTTGTCACCTCCTTGATCTAACAGTGTTTTCATAATAATAGCATATTGTGTGATTCAGGCGGGAGACAATCCCTCATTGAGCTAAATAATACAACACGTAAACAAAAAATAGATGCCGGTTTTCCGGCAGCCTGAACGCAGAGCAGCAGTTCGCCTAATTGGAAAACCACGAACGGATAAATAAGGTTGACGGTAACCAAAGGATACCGTAGAATATTAGGAAACATTTAAAGGATACATAGTGGAGGAGGAATCTGCAAGTGAAGAAGATTGACTATTACATGGCCCTTCCTTATAAGTTGGAAATTGTGCCGGATGCAGAAGGGGGATACGTTGCCAGATACCCTGAGCTGCCGGGATGTATAACTGTGGGAGATACACTCGAGGACACAGTGAATCATGTACTTGACGCAAAAAGGGAATGGCTGCTTGCGGCACTAGAAGACGGGATCAGAATAAATGAGCCTGCTTCAGCAGATAACTATTCGGGGTAGTTTAAAAGGCCATTGCAGCTACTGACTAAAGCTCAGTAATTGCAATGGTTCTTTTATCTCAGGGAGTGTGACTAAGGCAGGCAATCAGGCAGGATTCCCCCGCCTCACTTGCGCCCACCCCGCTATTTTGATACTATTGATGGTAACATTTCTGGAATGATCTGAAGCCGTTCGGCAGCTATTCCCCAAATGCGTATACAACAGAACAAAAGGGGACATGGGATCAGCTATCAGAACAGGCAACCCGCACGCGATGCAACGGCTCGCTCGGCGAGCCTTGAAATATATAAGAAAATAAGGACTTAAGGATCTGGACAGGAGGCAACATGCGCATAATTAACCTTGTTGAAAATACAGAAGGCTCGTCAGGCTGCGGCGTTGAGCACGGCCTGTGCTTTTATATTGAGACTGAGAAACATAAGCTGCTCATGGATACGGGGCAGACGGATCTGCTGATCGGAAATGCCGAAAGGCTGGGGATTGACCTGACTCTGGTGGATACTGTCGTATTGAGCCACGGTCATTACGACCACGGCGGCGGTATTATGCCCTTCGCGCAGATCAATCCAACTGCGAAGATTTATGTTCCGGCAGCTGCCTTCGGGGAGTACTATTCCGTTAACAAGGCGGGTGAGCCGCACTATATAGGCCTGGCAGAGGAAATCAAAGAACTGCCGCAAGTGGTGAAAGTGACTGCGGAGGATGGGATCTTTCAGATTGATGACGAGCTGTCACTGTTCTCCGGAATCGGGAACGAACATCCCATTCCATCCGCTAATCGGCGGCTGAAGAAGAAAGCCGACGGAGAGCTTGTACAGGACGACTTCGCACATGAGCAGTGTCTTGTGATCAAAGAGGGCGTAAAATCGATCCTCCTTTCGGGGTGCGCGCACCACGGGATCCTCAATATTTTGGACCGGTATATCGCATTGTACGGCAAGGAACCTGACATTGTGATCAGCGGATTCCACATGATGCGGAAGAACGGTTACTCGGACGAAGATATCAACATGATCATCGATACGGCGCTGGCGCTGCGGCAATATAAGACCGTGTTTTATACCGGCCATTGCACGGGCCTCGAGCCGTACAATGCCATGAAGAAGCTGATGGGCAGCCAGCTCCACTACGTGCACAGCGGAGATGAGGTCCGGATTCGGACGGGCATCGAGAGGATCCTGTGGAATCCGGCGGATTATGCGGTGAAGCTTGCGTCCGATGGAACAGCTGGAAAACTGGGACCGCTGAAAGAAAATGTGTCGGAGAAGACCGAGAAGTCTGTTGTCCCGGAGAGTGGAAATCCGGATCAAACGGCAGAGGCAATAAAAGTTTCAAAAAATGAGCCTGTGAAAACTGTTGAAAAGAAGAGGAGCGAATACATGAAGTGGCATAAGATTTTTGCATGGGGAACAGTGGCCTGCTTTGTCATGACAATGGTGACGGGATATAAGAGGAAATGATCGGATGGATTATACCGAGATCAAGCGCCATTTTAATGCGCTGATGCTGGAGAGCGAAGCGGAGTTTGAGAGCCGGGTCCTGGCATCCGAAGATCCGCTGAAAAGTGCTGTACAATATGCGATGATGGGCAATTTCATCGACTTCTCCGCGCTGGACAAGGTTGAGGAGAGCAGGCTCATGGAGCTGATCGATCGCGCACCGGATATCACGGTAGACGAAGAATGCCTGGAACTGCTGCGGGAGCGGACTGAGAAAGCGAGAACGCTGGCGCTCATTACCGACAACTGCGGCGAGATCGTTATGGACAAAATATTGCTCCGCCAGCTTCTCCGCCTGAATCCGGACCTGTCGGTCACCGTGATCGTAAGAGGCGAGCCGGTCGCAAACGACGCGACGCTCGAGGATGCGGAGCAGGTCGGCCTCACTGCATTCGGCCGCTGTATCGGAAACGGGAACGCGACGGACGGATCGGTGATGCGCATTATGTCTCGGGAGGCGCGGGAAGCGATCACCAGTGCCGATGTGGTGATCGCCAAGGGACAGGCTAATTATGAGACGCTATACGGTTGTGCCTGCAACGTGTTCTATATTTTCATGTGCAAATGCATGCTGTTCATGGACCGCTTCAAAGTGCCTCAGTTCACGGGAATCCTGACTTTTGAGGATCCCGAGATCCTGTTTAACGTCTATGCGGATGAGGCGCTTTTGAAAGATTATCGCTTCCGGCAGATCCTCCCCGAAGAAGGGGTGCAGGCCGGGGAGATGGACAGGATCTGTTTTCCCCCGGAAGAAGCAAAACCGATGGAGATCATGTGCAGATTCGTCGACAAGATTCCGGAGCAGTTCCTCGCTGCCATAGACCGCAGGACAGGGAAAGTCGCCGGTTACCTGTGCGGAATCTCCTCGGATGAAAAACACTTTAGAGATGAATTCTTCACAGACCTGTCGTTCCACGATCCGGCAGCCCGGACGGCGTACCTGCTGGGGCTCGATATTTTGCCCGAGCATCGCGGGCGGGGACTTGCGAAGGAGCTTTTGAGGATCTATGGTATATGGAGCCGGGTGAGAGGGAAACACCGCATGGTCCTGACGGCGCATGAAGAAAAGGTCGGAATGTACGAGAAGCTGGGATTTGCAGACTTGGGAATTTCCAATTCCGTATGGGGCGGCGGTATCTGGCATGAAATGGAATGCGGACTGCAGGGATAAGACAAAATATTGAAGGAGACAAGTATATTACATGGAACAGAAGACAATTTTGATGCAGAAACTGGAGTTTGTGAAGCAGGTCCTTGCGAGGGCGGAAGTGTATGACCACGCGGTCAATGTCCTGACTTATGATCAGGAGACGATCTGCCCGGCCGAGGCCATGGAAGAGCAGGGAGAAGTCTGGGCTTTCCTGAATAACCAGTCTTACAAACTGATCAAGGATCCGGCTTTTATTGAGGCGGCGGAGTATCTCTTTGAGCACCGCGCTGAACTCGAGGAATTTGACCGCGTGATGGCGGAGCAGCTGCACAGAAACTACCTTCAGAGCAAAAACGTGACGCCGGAGCTTCAGCACGAATTCATGCTGACTTTCAATCGGGCTTTCGTGAATTGGAGCAAGGCGCGCGAAGCATCGGACTATAGTCTTTTTGCTCCTTCTCTGAAGGAAGTGGCGGATACCAACAAGCGCATGATCGAACTACGGGGAGAGGACGCAGCGGGAAAGACACCCTACGACACTCTGCTGGATGACTATGAGCGCGGCATGACTTCTGATATTCTGGACGAGGCGTTTGGTGCATGCAAAGAGCGCCTGATCCCGCTTCTGGAAAAAATACAGAAGAGTCCCAAAGAGATCCGCACTGACTTTTTGAGCCGTACGGTAGAAGAAGAGCAGCAGGCGAAGATGGCTAAATGGCTTCTCTCACAGATTGGATTCAACTTCAGGCGCGGTGCGATCACTACTTCCGAGCATCCTTTTACTGCCGGCATGGGCAGAAACGATACCCGTGTCACCACGCACTATTATCCTGACCGTTTCCTGTCCAGCATGTATTCCGTGATCCATGAGGGCGGACACGCGCTGTTCGACCAGAATCAGCCGCAGAAGAATTACGACCACTTCATTATCGGCGGGAAGACGCTGGGCATGCATGAGTCGGTCTCCCGCTTTTACGAGAACAGGATCGGCAGGTCCGAGAGCTTTGTGCACTTCATTTATCCCAAGGTATGTGAGATGCTGCCGCAGGCGATGGAAGGCGTATCCGAAAAGGAATTCTATGAGGGGCTGAACGTGGTCAAGCCTTCTTTGATCCGCACAGAAGCGGACGAGTTCACCTATACCTTCCACATCATCATCCGCTATGAGATCGAGAAAGCGCTGTTTGCGGGAGAGATCAAGGTGGAAGATATTCCCGCCATGTGGAGCCGCAAATACAAAGAATATCTGGGAATTGAACCGACTTCTGACAGCAACGGCGCTCTGCAGGACGTGCATTGGACTTCCGGCTTCGGATATTTCCCGACCTACGCCATCGGCAATTTCTACAACGCCATGTACTATAACCGCATGAAGCAGGAAGTGGCGGTAGATGAAGCGATCCGGGAGGGCAACTTTGAGCCGTTGAACAGCTGGATGATCGGGCACGTTTTTGCCAAGGCGGACAGACTTTCTCCACGGGAGTGGATCAAGGACATCACCGGGCGTGAGTTCACGCCGGTGGATTTCCTGGATTATCTGGAAGAAAAATACTCGGCGATTTACGAACTCTGAGATTAGAAGGGTCTACAAGAAAAGAGCAGGATAACAAAACAGACCCTCCAATCCTATATAATAAGGGATAACTATAGAAGGAATGAGATCAATTCAGGAGTCTGCAGAGGACTTCAGAAAGAGGAGGGGATTATGAGACGAATCTTTGTAGATCTGGAGATGCATCCAATCTTGAAAATATACGAGGGCCCCGGAGTTTGGAGGCAAGAAACTATCGAGATCGGTGCGGTCATGCTGGATGAGGATCTGGAAGAGATCGGGAGTTTCAAGGAATACGTGAAGCCGGCATTCAGCGATAAGGTGTATGGCAGGATCCGGAAGCTCACAGGGATCACGGCGGAAATGCTTGCTGACGCGGACAGCTTTGAGGCAGTCCTGATGCGATTCTGCGAGTGGTGCGGCAGCAGCGATTACATCATCTACTCCTGGAGTGACTCGGACATCTGGCAGATCATAGAAGAGTGCAGAATGAAAGGCATCACATGCAATGAGAAACTGAGGTACATGCTCAATCACTGGAAAGATTTCCAGCCTGAGTTTTCGCAGATGCTTCAGATGGAGCATGTGATCGCGCTGGACAAGGCTGTGGAGCTCGGCGGCCTGGATTTCGCCGGAAGAGCCCACGACGGGCTGACAGATGCGCGCAACACGGCCAACCTTTACAGACAGACGTCGGACCGGGGAAGCGAGGAGTTCGCGAGGCTCAGAAGAAACCTGGTCGAAGCCAAAAAATCCTGCACATTTACCCTTGGCGAGGTGTTCAATTTCGGGACACTGGGGCTGGCGCAGTGAAGTGAGGAGAGTTATGATCAGCAGACCGTTCATTGAGGTAGACCTGCACGGCTGCAGGCAGGACGAAGCGATAAAGAAAATAGAGGCGGCGTTGAAGCAGGTGGACGCGGGAACTTATCATGTCCGGCTGATCCATGGCTACAACCGCGGGAAATCACTGATGCATATGATTCAGGATGAATACAGATACGACCGCCGCATCAAGCGGATCATGCCCGGGGACAACCCCGGGATCACGGTTCTGGTAATCAGGGAATTATGATCTGCGGGGTGGATCCGGAAGCTGCTGCCCGCCGGAATTTGTGACCCGTAGACCCGGAACAGAAGCCGCTACAGCCGTAATTCCATGTAAATATAAAAGAAAACTGCAAAATCTGTCAGTGAATGGCTGTTTCAGAGCGGTAATATTGTCAATATTTTGAATTGTGCGAAGGCGATTGAGCGGTTAAAATGTTGCAATATAGTTAATGGTAATTCATAAACAGTTGAATTCTATATCAGGAGGAATCAATGACAGAGAGAAGACCCGAAAATATGGAAAGAATTACGACTCCCGCTCTCGCGCAGGCATTTATTGAGGAGCAGATCAAAGAGCTCCGCGAGCAGATCGGTGATAACAAGGTACTGCTGGCGCTGTCCGGAGGTGTTGATTCCTCTGTAGTAGCCGCGCTTCTGATCAAGGCAGTCGGCAAGCAGCTGATTTCCGTTCACGTAAACCACGGCCTCCTTCGCAAAGGTGAGCCCGAGCAGGTCATCAAAGTTTTCCGCGATGAGATGCAGGCAAACCTCATCTATGTCGACGCAGTAGACCGTTTCCTGGACAAGCTCGCAGGCGTTTCTGATCCCGAGCAGAAGAGACACATCATCGGTGAGGAGTTCATCGACGTATTCGCTGACGAAGCCAGAAAGCTTGACGGCGTGAAGTTCCTGGCACAGGGAACCATCTGGCCCGACATTCTTGAGAGCGAAGCCGGCATCAAGGCACACCACAACGCAGGCGGCCTTCCGGAAGATATCGCTTCCCGTTTCGAGCTCGTAGAGCCCGTCAAGATCCTCTTCAAGGACGAAGTCCGTATGGTAGGCAGAGAACTCGGCCTTCCCGCAAGCATGGTTGACCGCCAGCCCTTCCCGGGTCCCGGCCTTGGCGTACGCTGCCCCGGCGCGATCACCCGCGACAGACTCGAAGCAGTCCGTGAATCCGATGCGATCCTTCGCGAGGAGTTCGCCAAGAACGGCCTCGAGGGCAAAGTATGGCAGTACTTCACCGTCGTTCCGGACTTCAAGTCCACCGGCGTCAAGAACGGCAAGCGCACCTTCGACTGGCCTTGCATCATCCGTGCCATCAACAC
>JBGUJH010000022.1:0-2489 GCA_045113775.1 Lachnospiraceae bacterium
AGACGGCGGCTACGGCGAAGATCACGTCACTTCCTATCCTAACGGCGCTATGGCGATCGAAGCCCTCAAGGGCGGCAAGGTCGACGCAGTTGTCATCGACAACGAGCCCGCTAAGGCTTTCGTACAGGCAAATGCAGGCCTGAAGATCCTCGATACCGAGTACATCATTGAGAACTATGCGATCGGCGTCTCCAAGGACAACAACGGCCTTCGTGATGCAGTCAACAATGCACTCAAAGAGCTCATTTCTGACGGCAGCGTTCAGTTGATCGTTGATAAGTACATCAACGCTGAGAACTGATCATCCCGCAGATTTTTTTCCGGGAATCTTTATTTAAAAGTAATCTGAATCGCCGTGCCCGGTCCGTTTAAAGTGATGGGCATGGCGATTTTAACAAGTTTTTGGAGGTAGTAATTTGGGCACTTTATTCCAGGATCTGGCTGCGCAATTCAACCAGGCTTTTATCGAAGCAGACAGATGGCAGCGTTATCTCTCCGGAATCGGCATCTCCTTTACCGTCACACTGGGCGCTCTCATCATCGGTATTATCCTCGGTGTTCTTGTCGCGATCGTACGCACGCTGCACGACCAGCAAAAGGGCACAGAACGCAGTGTCCTTCTGGGCATTGTCAACAAGTTCTGCGAGTTCTACACGACGGTGATCCGCGGAACCCCTATGATGGTTCAGCTGCTGATCATGGGCTTCGTTATCTTTAAGTCCAGCCGCAACCTCGTCGGCGTCGCTATCCTCTCACTGGGCATCAACTCCGGCGCCTACACGGCAGAGATCATCCGAAGCGGCATTATGTCAATCGATCCCGGCCAGATGGAAGCCGGCCGAAGCCTGGGCATGGATTATATCACGGTCATGAAAGACATCATCATCCCGCAGGCGATCAAGAACATCCTTCCTGCTCTGGGAAATGAGCTGATCACACTTTTCAAGGACACTTCCCTCGTTACCGTGATCGGTCTTACCGACCTGACAAAGGCTGCCCAGCAGATCCAGGCCAAAACATACCAGGCCTTCATGCCCTACATCGGCATCGCGATCATGTACCTTGTTGTAGTCATGATTTTGACAAGGCTCCTCGGAATCCTGGAAAGGAGGTTGAGAGAAAGTGACAGACGCTAAGAATACTAATCAGTCCACACAGTCCCCTGTACAGGTCGGAGAGGTCATGATCCACGTTGAAGACCTCAGGAAGTCGTTTGGTGACAATAACGTTCTCAACGGTATCACACAGGATATCCGCAAAGGCGAAAAGGTCGTCATCATCGGTCCTTCCGGCTCGGGAAAATCCACTTTCCTGCGCTGCCTCAACCTTCTGGAAGTCCCTACCAGCGGCCACATTATTTTCGAGGGAACAGATCTCACTGATAAAAATACCGATATCAATGCGATCCGCAGGAAGATGGGAATGGTGTTCCAGCATTTCAACCTCTTCCCCAACATGACCGTCCGCAGGAATATCACACTGGCTCCCGTGCGCACCGGTTATATGAAGCAGGAAGAAGCTGACGTCGAGGCGGAGCGCCTTTTGGCTCGTGTCGGCCTGCTCGAGAAAGCAGACGCGTATCCGGCAAGCCTCTCCGGCGGACAGAAACAGCGTATCGCGATCGTCCGCGCCCTGGCCATGAATCCCGATATGCTTCTCTTCGACGAACCCACCTCCGCTCTCGACCCCGAGATGGTCGGTGAAGTTCTCGAAGTTATGAAGGAGCTGGCAGAATCCGGAATGACGATGGCTGTCGTCACACACGAGATGGGATTTGCCAGAGAAGTGGGAACCCGCGTCCTCTTCATAGACGAAGGTATTGTCAAAGAAGAAAACACTCCTCAGGAGTTCTTCTCCAATCCCCAAAATCCGAGACTGCAGGATTTCCTGTCCAAAGTACTGTAAGTAAAAAGGAGCTTTCACCCAGCTGTGGAAGCTCCTTTTTTTCATGGTCGAAATCAATATGTGAATTTGCCCCGCGCAGCGATCCTTTTACGCACCGCTGCAGCCACAGTGGGACAAATCAGGCAGACTTCAGTCGTTCACAAAATCCTGCCTGTAGGGATTGAAGATGTCGAGCAGGACACCCGCCTCCTGACATACGCAGCCGTGCACCACGTCGTTCATCTTGAGCAGTGTATCACCTTTCTTAACGATGCTTTTGACGCCGTCGATCTCGAACTCGAAAACGCCGCTCACTACATAAGTGATCTGCGTGTGGGGATGATGGTGGAGCGATCCGACCGCCCCTTTCTCAAAGGTGTTCTCAACGACCATCAGATCATCCGAATAAGCGAGCACGCGCCTTATTACGCCTCCGCCCATGTCCTGCGGTTTCACACCTTTGTAGTACACATATCTGTCGTTTTTCACTCTCCGAGTCCTCCTTTTTCTGTTTGTAAAATTCAAGGCTCGCAGAGCGAGCCGCTGCGCCGCGTGCGGGTTGCCTGTAAGGCAACATCTTCCTTTCCGCACGCGTGTGCATCATA
>JBGUJH010000023.1:0-9898 GCA_045113775.1 Lachnospiraceae bacterium
TATATGATGCACACGCGTGCGGAAAGGAAGATGTTGCCTTTCAGGCAACCCGCACGCGGCGCAGCGGCTCGCTCTGCGAGCCTTGAACTATCAGGGAGGAGACAACGATGTTCTCAACAATTCTCTTCGTCATGATTGTCATTCTGGCAGGCTCCTGCGTGCAGAGCGCGCTGGGCTTCGGCACCACCATGATCACCATGGGGTTCCTGCCGCTGATCATGGAATACAGCAAGGCCATGGGCCTCTCGATCGTCATGGTCACGATCAGTACGCTCTATATTTCCGTCAAATACAGGGAATCGATCCAATGGGGCGTCATGCTTCCCTTCCTGATTCCCACAGCGGTCATCTGCGGGATCGTTAATCTTCTCTCCGCCAAAGTCAGTTCCGATATGATGTACCTGCTTCTGGGCATCATGTTCGTCGCTGTTTCTATCTTCTTCTTCGTTTTTTCAGATAGGATCCACATTACGCCCAACCCGGTCTCGGGAACGATTCTGGGCGTGATCTGCGGCGTCTGCTACGGCCTCTTCGCCTCCGGCGGTCCCACTGCGGCACTATATCTGCTTCCCGCCACAAAAAGCAAAAAGGAATACCTGGCAACGATCCAGGCATTCCTCTGCGTAAACAATATTGTGGTCCTTATGATCAGTCTCTTCCTCGGCCGGCTCGATATGGCGGACCTCCCCATGGTGGGCGCCGGCATTGTCGCGATGCTGGCCGGAACACTTCTCGGTCTTGTGATCCACGACAAGATCCCCTCTTCCGTATTCGGAAAAGTTATCTATGCCTTTGTCGGCATCGGCGGCGTCTGGATCATAGTCAGCCATCTGATATAAGATCTTCAGATGTATTTCCGTTCAACGTATTACTTCACAAATTCAGCCAGCGGCGCGATCTCCACGCCTTCTGCGGCAAGCGCACTGCGGATCTGCGTCACAAATGTAAGCGCTTTCACATTGTCGCCGTGAACGCAGATCGAGTCCGGAATGATCTCAATGTCCGTCCCGTCGATTGCCGTGACTTTGTGCTCTTTCACCATTCGGACCACGCGGCTGATCGCCACTTCCTCATCGTGGATCACAGCGCCTTCTCTGCTCCTGGGCACGAGGCTTCCGTCGGGCATGTAAGCACGGTCCGCGAACACTTCTCTCGCCACGGGAAGTCCGATATCCTGGGCTGCGATCACACTCTCGCTTCCCGCTAGTCCCATGAGGATCAGGGTCGGATCAAAGTGCTGCACTGCTTCCGCGATCGCCAGTGCCAGATTGTAGTCTTTACCGGCCATATTGTAGAGCGCTCCGTGAGGTTTTACGTGCTGCAGACGCACACCTTCCGCTTTGGCAAATGCGTAGAGTGCGCCAAGCTGATACGTGACATAATCGAAGGCCTCCTTGGGCGATACAGTCATATTTCTGCGGCCGAATCCCATCAGGTCCGGATAACCCGGGTGCGCGCCGATGCCGATGCCGGCCTTTGCCGCCATCGCGACAGTCTTATGCATCACCAGCGGATCCGAAGCGTGGTAGCCGCAGGCGATATTGCAGGAAGAGATCAGCGGGATAACCTTGTCATCCATTCCTATGGTATACGCGCCGAAGCTCTCTCCCAGATCACAGTTCAGATCGATCTTTGCCATTTCTCTCTCCTTATTCTTTCAGATCCACGTTTTTGACATCGAGCAGCAGCATGTGGCCGGGCGCGTGCGTGATAGCGAAATCCGGCTTTACGTTCATCACTACCGACTGCGGGGTCACGCCGCAAGGCCAGAACATAGTGACCTCTCCTTCTTTGATCTCAACAGGATCTCCGAATTCCGGGTTGTTAATATCCTTAATTCCGATCACGGAAGGATCGCCGATGTGGATCGGGCTGCCATGTACCTTGGGCAGCTGCGCGGTCACGGTGACCGCCTTCACGACCTGCTGCGGGGGAACCGGTCTCATCGAGACGACCATCTTTCCCGAGAAGACGCCTGCCGGCACTGTGTCGATTCCTGTGATATACATGGGAACGTTGCGCCCCATCGTGTTGTGGCGCATCTCGATCCCCGCTTCGACCATCTCAGACTCGAAGCTGAAGGAGCATCCGATCAGGAAACCTACCAGGTCATCGCTCCAGAACTGCTCTACGTCGGTGTACTCGCCGGTGCACACGCCCTTCTCATAGATCCTGTACTTGGGGAAGTCCTTGGCGATATCACAGTCCTGAGCCACGAACTTGGTGAAGCGGCTGCCTGTGTCGAGGACTTCCAAAACGGGGCAGGCCTTGGGGTTGCGCTGCGCGAACAGCAGGAAATCATATGCGTGTTCCTTGCGGAGAATGATGAGATTGGCCTGGGCATAGCCGGGGCAGAGTCCGCTGGTAGGCTCCGTAAACTTGCCCTCGCGGATAATGTGCCTCATCTGCAGCGGTGTCATGTCCTTATAATCACTGATCATTTTTTTATACCTCTTTTCCATGCTTTCTGTTTCCAGCTTCTGCGCTTCCACCCGGAGCGGCTTCCTCCGTCATTGTCCTGCGCCCTGATCCCCAGGACTTTGAAACCGGCGGGCTTACTCTTCTCCAGGATCCGGCAGTGCTCTTTCCATTTCCGGTCCGCTTCCCGCATCAGCTTCTGCGCTTCCTGCACCGTGCACCTGACGAACATCACTTCCTGTCCCGGCCGCAGCTGCGCGAAGAGGGGGATGTCGACGTTGATGAGGGACGCTATTTTGGCGTAACCGCCTGTGGTCTGCCTGTCAGCCATCATCACGATCGGTTCACCCGCTCCTGAAATCTGAACGCTTCCGTTGACGATCCCGTCCGAAAGGATATCATAGCCATTAACCGCTTCGACCTTGGGGCCCGTGAGCCTGTATCCCATGCGGTCGCTGTGGCTGGTGATCACATAAGTGCTTTCATAGAAGGTCCTGAGGCCTTCCTCCGTAAACATGTCCTCCTGGGGACCCGGGATCACGCGCACTTTGGTGGTCTCCGGGTCATCCGGCGAGACCAGCCTGCGCGGGGGCACCCATCGCCAGGAGAGGTCTTTTCTTCCGTTCTCCGGATTGCGGAGGGCGATCACATCGCCCGCCATAAGGGCTCTTCCTTTATAGCCGCCGATCCCGCAGCGCAGGTTCGTACTGCGGCTTCCCATCACCATCGGGATGTCGAGACCGCCGCCCACTGCAAGAGATCCATAGATACCGACTTTTCCCGTCGTGATCTTGACCCTCACTCCCGCCGGCACATGTACTGCCTTATTCGCGGGATAAACTCTGCCGCCCGCGTTGATCCCGAAGTCTCCGCCGCACACGGCGATATTCACTGTTTCGTCAAAATACAGCTCCGGCCCGATCAGGCAGAATTCCAATACCGCGTCCGAATCGTGGTTGCCGACCAGTACGTTGGCCATTCTGGACGCGACTCTGTCCATAAAACCGCTCGGCGCGAAACCGCTGTTCTGATAGCCCAGCCTTCCCTTGTCCTGAATCGTTGTGCGGGGGCCGGGATTGATCACATGCATTGCCATACCGGTCACCCCTCCCTGATCCACTGATATTCATACGTTCCGTCTTCGACCTGCTTCCTGATCTCCCGGAACTGCTGCTCCGTGACCGGGACAAAGCGGATGAATTCCCCCGCCTCATACAGAATCGGTTTTTCTCTCTCGTGGTCGTAGAGCTCCAGAGGCGTCCTGCCTATGATCTGCCAGCCGCCGGGAGATACAAGGGGGTAGATTCCCGTCTGGTCGCCCGCGATGCCCACCGAGCCCTTTTCAAGGCGCTCTCTCGGATTTTTCAGGCGCGGCGTGCTGATCGAGCGGTCCATGCCGCCCAGATATACGAATCCCGGCATAAAGCCGAGCATATAGATCAGGTAATCCACACTGCTGTGTCTTCTGATCACTTCTTCTTCGGAGAGGCCTGCGTGTTCACAGACGGTCTGAAGGTCCGGTCCGAATTCTCCGCCGTAACAGACCGGGATCACGATCGTCTTTTTCTTCATCTGACCGCTCCCGAGGTCCATCTGTGCCAGCTCTGTCCTGATCCTGGCTTCAAGTTCATCGTACCCGATCATCACAGGCCGGTAATGGACCATCAGCGTCGCATAAGTCTGCACGTACTCATTGACGCCCTTTATTTTTTTATTTGTGAGATACTTTCTGGCGACCCTCACGATCCTGCTCGTCTCCGGATCGATCTCGTTTCCGAAGATGATCGTCAGCGCGCAGTCGCCCACCGGCAGTATTTTATAATCCATGTAATATCCTTTTAAGCAAAGGCTCTCTCTGCGAGCCTTGAATAAGCATATGACCCGTAGCATTATATGCCGCGGGTCATAAAAGTCACCATTGTGTTCAGGACTTGGTCGCGAGCCGCTGTGCTGCTGTTAATGCTCAGCCGCTGATCAGCTTCTGAAGTCCTGTAATGAAAGCGCGCATATTTCTTGCGGCAATGAAGATGAAGATCGCGATGACGATCACAACAAGCACGTTGAACCATGTCTTGTTCTTGTATTCCTTCATGATAGCCGTGTCATTCGCGACGATCAGGAGAAGAATACCGGTAATGGGAAGAAGCAGCGCGTTTGCAGCCTGCGCGAACAGGATGATCTGCGTCGGGCTTGCTCCCAGTGTGCAGGTCGCGAAAATACCAAAGCAGAGCACGATGATCCAGAAAACCTTAAATCTGTTTTCTTTCATGTCTTCGCCCCAGCCAAGGATACCGGAGCAGGCAAATGCCGCTGCCAGAGGGGCTGTAAGAGTACTTGTGATACCGGCCGCGAAGAGACCGATACCGAAGATCACGGTTGCCCAGCTGCCGAGAAGAGGAGTCAGGGCTTTCGCCATGTCAGCGCCGGAAGCGATCTCGCCGCCTGTCGCGTGGATCGTCGCTGCCGCGCATACGATGATGGCCATGGAGATGATTCCGCCCAGTCCGATGGAAATGATGGAGTCAAAACGTGAATTTGCCAGCGCGTCTTCCTTATCGTCTGTCTTCCCCCACTTTGTGGACGCGGAAGCCGCGTGCAGGTAAATATTATAAGGCACTACCGTTGTACCCATCAGGGCTGCTACCGTCATCCAGTCGCCGCCGTCCGGAACTTTGAATCCGAAAAGGCCTGCGAAAACTGCGCCCCAGTCAGGCCTGGCCGCAAATGCGCAGATCAGGAAGATCACGCCCATCAGCACGACCAGCGCTGTGAGGAAATTCTCTACGCGCTGATAGCTTCCGGAGTAGAGAAGCGCGAACGCGATCACGCCGAGGATCAGTGCCAGGACGATCTTGGCTGTTCCGTTGTCCGCTGCCGGGATCGCTGCCTGGATACCCATGATAGATCCTGTGAGGTTTCCTGTCTCATAAGCGATGTTGCCGATAAAGACAGCGGCGATCACGAGGATCGCGATCAGGACTCTTGCGCCCGTACTTGTGAATTTCTCTCTGAGTGCTTCACCGAGGCCCATGCCGGAAACAATGCCGAGACGGGCAGCCATAGACTGCATGATTATGACTGAAATAACAGAAAGAAGCATTGCCCACAAGAGCGTGTAACCGGCCGTTGCACCTGAGATGGAACAGGAAGTAACTGTTCCGGGGCCGATAAACGCAGCTGCTACCAGCGCGCCGGGCCCTACGTTTCTAATACGTTTGGCTAGATTATTCATTTCGCCCTCCTTTAGTAATTTATCAGTTCACAATTTTAATATACTAAAGGAGGATTCGTCAATATTTTTACGTATTCTTCACTTCAATCGCCCGTTACAAAAGACCCCGCTTTCGCTGTTTTACCATTCCTCCAGAGCCTGTACCATGCTGTCCGTCTCCAGTTCCACAACATCGCCTTCCTTGATATCGAAGGCACAGGCATCTGCCACTTCCCGGGTGATCTGCCCCTCCTGGACTTTCCAGCCGTCCTCAGACGCGATCAGCAGGATCCAGTCTGTCTCTTCTCCCGCATAATAGCTTTCCAGTTCATCCAGTTCGATCAGGATCAGATATTTCCCTTCCGGGATCATGCCCACTACCTGATTTGTCGCCTTTTCCGGCCAGGTGATCTCCATTTCCCCTGTGTTCGCGTCCATGAAGATAACGACCGGATTATAATTTGCGTATTCCAGAGTGTTCTGGTACTCAAAGGTCACCATACCGCATCCCTGCGGGATCTTGTCAGGCAGCCCTGTGTGTGTATATGCCGCCTCTTCTACCGCCTGATTGACGGCATCCACATACTGCGAATAACCGGCTTCTTCCATGCACCAGGGAAGGATCTGTGCCAGCTGCGCGAAATCCGTACGGGGAAGCAGCGCCCTCGTAACGCTGAGCCAGTACAGGAACTGTTCCTGCAGCGTCATACCCGCTTCTTCCAGTCTGTACGAAATAATATTGAGCAGAGAAGAATTGCGGTGGACGCCGCCGTAATCGTTCATATCTGTAACTATAGAGGCAATGGGCACATAATACCTGTCCCAGAAATACCCCGGCTGCTGATATAGGTTGGGCTCAGCCATAGAACGGGCCGGCTCTCCTGCGTTCTCACCGATCAGCCAGGAGCCTTCAGTCTCTCCATCGATCGAGATCTCAATGATATTGCCCTGAATATCGCTCAGGGACTCGTTGATCGCGCCATATTCGTTCTCATACAGACTGCTCATCATGGTCGACATTGTCACACAGTGCGTGAATTCATGGGCTGCAACGTCGACGCAGTCCCCGTACAGGTCATCATTGAATGCAAAGACCTGATAGCCGCCTTCCTTCTGGCCGGTATAATACGCGTTGGGAATCGGTTCCCCGTTTGGATCTACAAGATCCATCAGAACCAGAGAAGGGGTTCCGAGTCCGTCCGGGCCATGCCATCCGATGCTGTCATAAAAGTCCCAGATCCGGATGAAATTGTAGTAGGTCAGGACTTCCGAGTTCTCAAATTCCGCGTCCTGAGACGTGCGCAGGCTCAGGTTGCTGTAGTAAGTCCATTTGGCGGCATCCGCGCAGAGGATCTGCCGCTGTTTGTCTCCGAGGATCACTGTGCCGTCTGCGGGATCGACCATGACCGGCACGGAGATCTCCTCCTGCCTCCCGTCATTATGAGTGACAGTCCCAGTCCACTTGTCCTCCTGCATGGAGCTGAAATCGAATCCGGGCAGAAGTCCTCCTATAAGGCCCGGGCCGCCGGCTCCAAAGGACGGCTCCGAATACAGGTATTCACCGTTATCCGTCACGTAATGGACCATATAAGCTGTGTCGTTCTTCGGATCCGTATTCTTCGTATAGACCGCCCAGACATAATATCCGCTCTGCTCCCCGTCAGGCGCGGGCAAAAAATACTGCTGCGCCGCTCCTTCGACTGTCTCCGGGGATTTCTCCTTGAAATAGTATCCGATGATCTTTTCCGCTTCTTCGGGCGTAATTTTCCAATCCTTCAGTTCTTCCGGAAGTTCCGGGGCGATCGAACTGACAAGGCATTTCGCCTTGCCGTTTTCGTCCACGATCAGTTTCACCATCGTCCCAAGAACGGGAACGTCTCCCAGTACCTGGTTGAATGTATAGCAGACTTCGTTCTGAGATGAGCTCTTCTGCGCAAACTTCAGCTGCGTGCTCTCATCCGCTCCGATCCGTTCGTATACGCTCTCGATCGCCTTAAGCGCGTCGTCTTCGTTTCCGATCACGCCGTCATAGAACGCTTCACCGATAAAAGTCTCCACAGTCCCATCGCCGGAATTTGATGAGTCTTTTCGTATTTTCGGTTTGTCAGCGGACGCTCTTGTGGCATTATCTCCATCGGATACCGGGGGCTTTTCCTCTTTCGCGGCTTCCTCCTGGTCTGCGCTCCCGGCGCTGGACGTATCACTGACGTCTTTGTTCTCGGGCGATGTCTCCTGAGCTTTGTTCGCTCCTTCCTTAGAATCGGACGCAGCCTCCTGCACCTCGGCCGATGCCTCCTGCCTGGAAGCCGCTTTTGCCGCCCCCTGCGGGCTGTCATTCGCTGTACTTCCTGCCCCTGTACTTCCACAGGCTGTACCAAGTGCCAGGATTCCTGCCATTAATAAGGGCAACAGTCTTCTCTTCATATATTTGTCACCTCCATGAGCGTCATGTCAGCCGGGGCTGATGTCTTCTGCAGTCTGCTTTCTATTATACTATACTCTGTTAATCAATATTGTGATAACATGCAGTACTCCTGATAAGGAATACACTTTTCCGCAATAAAATAATCTTGTATAATGGGTTTTGGTTCCTTAACCGTTTCTTTTTCACTCAAGACCCGCTTTGCGAGTCGCTGCGCCGCAGGATTGCTGCAGAATGTCTGCAGCATCAACAGAGGTATTAACTTGTCCAAGAAAAACAGCTACTGGCTCAGCCTTTCGATTTGCCCAGCTCGTGAACGAGCGCACGCAGGGACGCATCCAGATCCGGGTCTACGCAAACGCCAGCTCGGAGATGAGCAGTCCACGCTCGAGCAGCTCCGTTTCGGAGGAATCGATTTTGTCCGCTGCTCCATGTCCACCATGAGTCCTTACAGCGATATGGCTAACCTTCTGATGCTGCCTTATCTCTACCGGGATGCTGACCACATGTGGGCTGTACTGAACGGAGAGATCGGCCGACAGGTCGCTGCGCCCTTCGAAGACGCCGGCCTTGTTCCTCTGTCCTGGTATGACGCGGGTGTCCGCAACTTCTATTTCAAGGACCCTGTCAATACTATCGAGGACATGGAAGGCCTGGTCATCCGGGTCCAGCCTAATGAGATGATGGAAGACATGGTACAGCTTCTCGGCGCTTCTGCCCTGCCTGTCGTTTATGAAAATGTCTACTCTGCGATCCAGCAGGGAGAGGCCGACGCAGCAGAGAACAACTGGTCCTCCTATGAAACCATGCAGCACGACAAAGTCGCGCCGTATTACCTTCTGGACGAGCACATGCGCGTCCCTGAGATGCAGATCGTATCCCAGGTAACTTGGGAGACGCTGTCGGCGGAGGATCAGGAAATTATTAAACAATGTGCTGCCAGGTCAGCCGACTACGAGCGCATGCTCTGGACGGTCCGCGAAGAGGAAGCGCGGCAGCGCGTCCTGTCCCAAGGCTGCACCGAGATCACCCTCTCCGGAGAAGAAAAAAAAGAAGTTCCACGATGCCATGGAACCTCTTTACGTCAAATATTGTGAAAAATACCTGGATCTGGTTGAGCAGATCCGTGAAATGGGTCTGAGTAAAACACTTTCCCCGTTTTTTCCTTATTTTCCTGCTTTATGGAGCTGGTCGGTCATAAAATCGAACAGCTCTTTTCTCTTTGCGTCTGATTCGAATACCCTGTTCGGAATCAGATAAGCGTGAACCTGATCCGGCACCACGACCAGCATCGATCTTCTGTTTATAGCCATCCCGCCGCCCTTTTCGTCCGGCACGAATGATTTCCAGGGGATTCTCTGCAGGTGCTTCTGTACCTTGATCTCCATTCCGCTCGTGTCAAAAGAGAGAGTCGTATCTACCTGCAGCGCCTGCGCGTCGCGGATAGAGATGAAATAAATATACAGCGGCTGGAATAACGGAAACACAAGCAGGAAGATGATCATGAGAGCCTTTCCTAAGCCATTGGTAGCGTTCCACTTGGCGATGGTCAGCGCCAGGATCGACAGCGTAAAGACTATACTGACCAGCGCAGTCCAGTTTCGATAGTAGTTCTCCATCCGGAATTTCCAATAATCTCCGGGAGTGTTTCTATAAGTATATTCGTAACTCATGAGTAGCCTCCTGCATTTCTTTCGTTCGATTGTGAAGCTCACATGAATGAATTCACATGCTTCCAATCTGCGGCTTGCACCGCAGGACCGCTTTAGGCGGCCGGACTCACGCACCTGCGGATA
This sequence comes from Lachnospiraceae bacterium, assembly GCA_045113775.1. GTDB lineage: Bacteria > Bacillota > Clostridia > Lachnospirales > Lachnospiraceae > CAG-791. The sequence goes on from JBGUJH010000023.1 coordinate 9,848, forward strand.
CGCCTCCTGCTTAGTTCCGGTTACCGTTACGTATCTCCGTCGCCACACAGG
>JBGUJH010000024.1:0-5496 GCA_045113775.1 Lachnospiraceae bacterium
AAGCCGGTAAGCGCAGCTCGTGCTTGCACGAAGATGCATTTACCGGCCAACGGTCAATCGAGTAGGAGGAGGCCCTCCTACTCGATTGCGCGGGCGATCGACCTCTGGGGTAGTTTGTTCTCGCTGGGCGATCGACCTCTGGGGTAGTTTGTTCGAAAAAAGCAACCAAACATAACATGTTTCTAGTGAAAATGTCATGTTTGGTTGGTGGATGCAGACCTGCCTTGCAAATATAATACTTCTAAGAAGAAATGTTATGATTAATTGCAAAGGTAGGAAATATATGCGAAAATATTACTTGGATAATGTCAGATGGATCACTGTTGTGATCGTGGTGATCTACCACGTGTTTTTTATGTACAATGCGGAAGGTATATTGGGTGGACTTGGCAGGATCACAGACCTGAGCGTCCAGTACTATGACATCTTTCAGTATTTTGTCTATCCCTGGTTTATGCCCGTACTGTATTTGGCGGCGGGCATGAGCTCCCGCTATTATTTGGACAGTCATACGGACGGGGAATTTGTCAGGAGCAGGACGCGCAAGCTTTTGGTGCCGTCGACGATCGGCCTGTTCGCGTTTCAATTCATTCAGGGCTATGTGAGCCTGTCGCTCAGCAATGCTTTTGCAGAGCTTGCAGCAGCCGGTGTTCCAAAGCCGGTCATCTTCCTGATCATGGTCGCTTCGGGAAGCGGCGTCCTGTGGTTTATTCATCTTCTGTGGTTTTACAGTATGATCCTTGTATTACTCAGGAAGATAGAAAAGGGACATCTGTTGGAACTTGGCGCGCGGACACCCCTCTGGATGATCGCATTGTTCTTTTTCCCGGTCTGGGGTGCGGCGCAGATCCTCAACACACCGATCGTGTCGGTGTACAGATTCGCTTTTTACTTTGCATTCTTTCTCATCGGATACTATGTTTTGTCTAATGACGAAGTGATGGAGAAGCTCAAAAGATTCGCGGTCCCTATGATCGCGGCGGGCATTGTGCTGTGCGTGGTCTTTTCCGTGCGTTACTTTATCGTGGGCGGCGGGATGAATTATGCGGACAAACCGGTCAACAGAGGCGCGTTGTACGTCGCGGATGCTTACTTTGGAGCCTTGGCAATGATAGCCGGCATGGCAAGGTTTGGAGACTTTCAGACAAGGTTCACCTCGTGGATGAGCAGGAAAAGCTTTGGGCTGTATATGTTCCATTATCTGGGAATCTCATCTGTCGCGCTCTTCATCGCAAAGCCGGGGCTTCTTCCGGCACCGGCGGTCTACGCGTTGAGCCTGGCAGCGGGATTCATTTTCGGATATGGGCTGTACGCGGTCATTTCGAAGATCCCGTACTACAGGTGGGCAGTGCTGGGAATTAAGGAAGAGAAATCGCCAAGGTGAGCAGATTGGTCAAGTTTCGTACAGCGAGCGGCACAGAGCTCTTCGGCGCACTTTGACAGGGAGGGAAGGATGTTCAAGGATAATCTCATTCAGCTTCGCAAAATGAAGAAGATGACACAGGAAGGAATTGCCGAAAAGGTCGGAGTAACTAGACAGGCCGTTGCCAAGTGGGAGGCGGGAGAGACTGTACCTGATCTGGAAAAGTGCAGGCTTCTCGCGGAGCTGTTCGGGGTCTCTCTGGATGACCTGGCCAATTATGAGCCGGAAGAGAACATGGGGCTGAGCCTGCCCCCGAAGGGCAAGCACCTGTTCGGCGTCGTGACAGTCGGAGAGAAGGGCCAGATCGTCATTCCGGCAAAAGCCAGAAAAGTGTTTGATATTTCTGCAGGCGACCGGCTTGTGATCCTGGGAGACGAAGAGCAGGGTCTGGCCATCATTAAATCAGAGAGATTTCTGGAGCTCGCGGAAGTGGCGAAGGAGCTGTTTAAGTGAATTCCGGGCGGGGGAGCGGCTCGCGTTGCGAGCCTTGACTTGGTGTCCTGCACGTAAGGATCTACCTGTTTGGTGCCTTTTAAATTCGTTGTTGGATCATGGCTGCGCTGATTGCGCCATTGGCCCCATGCAAAAAATCACTTACCCGCAAATCTTATTGAAATCAGGGCATATTTTGGCATAGTTGGATCACAAACATGATTTCTGAAGTCGCGGCCTCCATAGCACAGCATGCAGCCTCGTGTAAATGGAGGCACAGCTTTTTAAATAAGTGTTCTGATCCAACCCGGCATAGAAATGGGCAGAATTTAGTATATTATTCGCTCACTTGCTTTTTCCTATGGGGGCAAGAAACGAAAATAGAGTTCATATGATCCAACAGCGATGATGGCACACAACTCGAAACAGTTAGGCCTGTATTTGTGTGTAAATAAGTGCAAGAGGAGACCGGCTTTATGAAAAAGTACAACTCTATTCTATGGATTTATATAGTAATGCTTCTATGTCTTGTGACTTCTTGCGGTAAGGTGTCCACTGTAGGAAAACCGGCTGACGAAGAAGCTTCGCAAGAGGCATCGGAAGAAGCAGCTTCTGAAAGCGAGGAGAATGCTACCGGAGGGGAAACTCAGGATTCCGAAAACGAAAGCCGGGATCCCGGTGCAGAATTGCCTGTTCCCGAAAGAGAAGAGATCGTATTCGGCGACGAGCAGTTCGAGGAATATCTTCCCTTGCTTGAAGGGAAGCGAGTGGCTCTTTTCACAAATCAGACAGGGATCGTCGGAGATAAGATAGTGGAGGCGGGCGCTGAGTCTGAGTCCGGCGCTGCCGGCGAAGCGGCGGGCACCGGCTCCGCAGACGCCGCAGGCAACGGCGTCACCGGCGCCGCAGCTGCCGAATACGCTCAAGTTGACACAACCCTTATTCCTTTCGGAAAAGATACCGAAGGCAATGACATTGCTTACGGCCAGCACATATTGGATGCGCTCCTTGAGAGAGGAGTGCAGGTCGAGGCGGTATTTTGCCCGGAGCATGGGTTCCGCGGGACAGAGGACGCCGGTGCGGAAGTGGGCGATACTGTGGATGATGAGACGGGAGTCCCTGTCATTTCGCTGTATGGCAGAGGAAAGCGCGGGCCGGACTCCGAAGACATGGACAGGTTCGACGTTCTTGTTGTGGACATACAGGAAGTGGGACTTCGGTATTACACTTACTACATCACTATGTACAGCCTTATGGACGCGTGCGCGGAGGCGGGCAAAGAGGTGCTGGTCCTGGACAGGCCCAATCCCAATGGATTCTATGTGGACGGGCCGATCCTGCAGGATGAATACAAGTCCGGCGTCGGGATGCTCCCTCTGCCGGTCGTGTATGGCCTGACGTTGGGAGAACTCGCGCAGATGATAAATGGCGAAGGCTGGCTGGATTCGGGCAAAGATGCCTGCGACCTGACGGTGATCCCCTGCAGAAACTACACCCATCGTGACAAAATACCGCTGATCCGGCGCCCGTCCCCGAATCTCAAGGACATGAGGGCGATCTATCTCTATGCTTCGACTTGCTTTTTCGAGAACACGCTGGTTTCTGTGGGAAGGGGGACCGAGAATCCTTTTGAGATTTACGGAAGTCCTTATCTTGAGGACGTGGAAGGATTTGGGTTTTCTTTTACGCCTCAGAGTATGAGCGGAGCCTCTAATCCGCCCTTTGAGGGGGAGATCTGCTGGGGAGTGGACCTGCGGGAAGTCCCGATCGACGAAATCTTAAGTGCAGGAATCGATGTTTCCTATCTTGTGGATGCGTACCATGCTGTCACGGAAGCTTCGCCGGGAAGCTCTTTCTGGGGATCGCCGGACGGAAGCGGGCAGTATTGGATCGACAAGTTAAGCGGCTCCTCCGAATTGCGGCAGATGATCGAGGAAGGGGCGACTGCGGAGGAGATCAAGGATTCCTGGCAGGAGGATATTTCGAATTTTCTGGAACAGAGGAAACCGTATCTGTTGTACGAAGAGTGACGCGCAGTTACAGGTGCTCACCGCCCCGCTGCGCGGTATTCCCTCGGGGACATGCCGTATTTGCGGCGGAAGCGACGAATGAAGTAGGAAAAGTTGTCAAACCCGCACAGGGACGCAATGGCGCCTATGGAGTCCGGCCGTTCCCGCAGGAGGTAGGAGGCGTAGCGCAGGCGATAGTCAGCGAGGTATTCGCCGAAGGTGAATCCGGTCTCGCGGCGGAAGACGCGCATGAAGTGAGCGTCGCTATAGTCGATCAGGCCTGCGGCGTCGCTGACAGTGATGGGCTCGGCAAAGTGATTCTGGACGTAGAGCAGGACCTGCTTGATGGCGTCCTCGTAGGGAGAGGGCGGGACGCTCTCCTCCTGGCTTCGGTGGGAATAGACAGCGAAGAAAAAGCGGAAGAGACACCCGCGGACCAGCAGGGAGTAGCCGTCAGGGCGCCTGCCGCAGACCTCGTCAGCGGCGTCGAGAGCGGAGGAGACTTCCTCGTGAAAGGGAGTGCCCCGGTGGATCGGACGCGGGAATTTAAGGGTCCCCATCTGCAGGGGAGTCAAAATATTGCGGCGCGCCCAGTCATTCTCGACCTGATTGTCCATGAGCGAGAGGGAGAAGATGATATTCTCATACTCCATCCGTACGCCGGGATCTCCGTCTATGGCGTGGAGTTCACCCGGGAGGATCGGCATGATCGAACCGGCCTGAACTGGACATTTGCGGGAGCCGACGGTAACGGACCCGCTGCCTTTTTTGACATAGATGATCTCCATCTGGTCATGCCAGTGGAGGTCTACCCGGGGAAAGTCCTGGGGGATCGTGCAGAGATATGTGTTGTATGCAAAACCCGGCTGCTCGTGCAGCAGGGTTTCTTTATATTGGGAGTATTCTTCGAGATTCATGCAAATCCTTTCGTTTTCAGAAATAACTGTATTGCGAATATCATTATCGTACTATTTTATGCGGTAATATTGCAAGAAAAGTGTGAGTTAAAATCATTATAATGCATACTTATAAAATGGAATTATTATAAGTACCGATAAAATGCAAAAAGCGACGACGAAAGGAATGGCCTGAACCATGAAAAAACTTAGAGATTACACCGGTAAATCCCTGCAGGACTGCACGATCCTGGAACTTTACAACGCGGCCCTCGAGCTTACGCAGGATGCCTGCAAAGACAGAGGATACAACAGCGGAAAGAAGAAAGTTTACTATATTTCGGCGGAGTTCCTGATCGGAAAGCTCCTCTCCAACAACCTGATCAATCTGGGGATCTATGATGATGTGAAAGCGGAGCTGGCAGAATCCGGCAAAGATATCACCGACCTGGAGGAGTTCGAGTACGAGCCCTCTCTCGGAAACGGCGGCCTCGGCAGACTTGCGGCCTGCTTTATCGACAGCCTTGCGACCCTGGGCCTTCCCGCGGACGGCGTAGGCCTTGCTTATCACTGCGGCTTGTTCAAGCAGTCCTTCGAGGACAACAAGCAGCACGCGAGGCCGGATTACTGGCGCAAGTGGGGCATGGCAAACTGGATGAGAAGGACCGACAGGCACTACAAGGTGCAGTGCGGCGACCTGGAGCTTGTCTCCACCATGTATGAGATCGACGTCACC
>JBGUJH010000025.1:0-7967 GCA_045113775.1 Lachnospiraceae bacterium
CGGATCGGCAGCAGGACACTCCGGATCATAGGACTGGAGGCATGCAGGAAGGGGCTTACCGGACTCTGGTTTCCGGAAAAGAAATTACTTTTTGCCGGCGAAGCGGTAGGTGCTGATGAAGTGCCGGGAGTGTACAGCTGGGATCCGCAGGTGGATACATTAGGGTTGCAGATCGAGGTTCTCCGACGGGTCAAAAGACTGTGTCCTCAGATGATTCTGCCGGCAAGAGGCCGCTGCATCGGTGTAGATCAGCAGGGAGAAAAGGGCGCGGAAGAATGCCTGAAAGTACTGGATGCCATGCTGGGGGGATACTGTCTGCGGATCCTTGAGGTCTACCAGAAGGTTCCCGCCCGGGGAGGCATCCGATCTGAAGAAATGTTTCAGGAGGATGAGTCTGCAGGCATTGCAGACACGGAAAGCGGCCTGAAGTATTTGCTTTACCGCAGATATATTCGACAGACTGAGACTTCTGACGGATTTGTCTATGAGCGCGGCAGCAGGCGGCTGACGGACTGGAATCTGCAGGAGAAGGATGAATGACAGGGAAACTACTGTTCACGCCCTCGACAGGGAGTGAACAGCAACACAGGGAAAAACCCTATTTTAGATGAGGGATTCCCCCGATATTTTTGTTATTTGATTTTTTTTATAATAATTTTAGAAGGATTTAGACAGTGTTGTCTGCCCAAACAAAGAGTCTCTATTGAAAGAGACTCTTTTGAGTACTGCAGGGGAGTAACAGGGTTTCAACTTTGCAAGGAGGGGTACAGGTATGGATAAAGAATTGAAATTGACCAGAAGAAAATTTCTCCAGGTATCGGCAGCGGCCGGCGCCGTTGCCGCTGCGGGAGGAATTGAGCTTGCGGCTCATGCCGCGCCGGATGAAGAGGCGAAAAAGGGTGAATTGAAGTATGTGCGCACCACCTGCGCGCCCAACTGCACCGGCGGCTGCGGACAGCAGGCATGTGTTTACAACGGAGAGATCAAAGATATTATTCAGGCATCGGACTACGAGGATTCCGAGCACAATCCAAGAGGATGTCTGAAGGGCATCTCTTTCTCCAATCTGATTTACGGACCTAACCGTATGCACGGGCCTCTCAAGAGGATCGGAGCTCCCGGCGAGGATGAATTTGAGGAGCTGAGCTGGGAGGATGCACTCGATCAGGCGGCTGCGGAGCTTCGCAGGATCAGCGACACCTATGGCCCTGAGTCCATCGCCTGTGTCGTCCAGGTCGCGGGCACCGGCCACGTGGCAAAGGGCGCGATCTCAAGAATCGCGACACTCAACGGCTGGGCCATGATGGGCGGCTACGAGATGAACGGCGACCTGCCCATGTCCGCGCCGATCACCTTCGGCGTGCAGTCCGAGGAGCTTGAGACTTACTGCTGGCTGGATGCCAAGTACATCATGTGCTTCGGTTCCAACCCCATGCAGACCCGTATTCCGGACGCCCATTTCCTCAATGAGGCCCGTGAGAACGGCGCAAAGCTTCTGGTCTTTGACCCCTGTTTTACTGCGACAGCTTCCAAGGCGGATGAATGGTACTCCATCAAGCCCTCCAGCGACGCGGCAGTGGCGCTCGGCTTCGCCAAGGTCATTCTGGACGAGAAGCTCTATGATGCGGACTTTATCCGCAAATTCACGGATATGCCGATCCTGATCCGGAGCGATAATCAGAAGAAGCTCCTGGCAGCAGATGTCGAGGGACTGGAAGTACCCGCGGATATGCCCGAATACAGGCAGGCCTTTGTTGCTTACAGCAAGGGGAAACCTGTCACTGTCAATCCCGAGAAGTTTGACCTGCCCATGGATACGCAGCTCGAAGGTGAAGTGACCATCAGGCTCAGGGATGGCAAGAGCGTCAAGTGCCGGCCTGTCTTCGACCTGCTCAGCGAGATGGCATCACAGTGGACGCCGGAAGCGGTCGAAGCGGAGACGGATATGCCTGCCTCCGAGATTCCGAGGATCGCGCGGGAAATAGCGACGATCAAACCCGTTCATATCATGTACGGCGCCTCCAACTATCAGTGGTACCACGGAGACCTCAAGGGCCGCGCCCTGTCCCTGCTCGTAGCTCTGACCGGTAACATCGGTCATCTGGGCGACGGTTTCTCCACCTATGCCGGCCAGTACAAGATGCGCTATAAAGGCGGCGCCTGGTGGAATGTGCCGGAGCTTCCCGACAAGAAGCCGGCAGGAACCTCTTTCGCCTACATGCTGGACTACACGCTCAACGATTATGCGAAAAACGGACCCCGTCCCACGATGACCTGTCCCTTCCCCAAGAGCGGCATCAAGGCCTGGATCCTGTATTGCTGCAACGCATTTGATCAGCACAATATCGCCAATGTCCTGCGCGAGCAGGTCGAGAGCGGACAGCTCGAGTGTGTGATCACCCTGGACTTCCAGAAGACCACAACGAGTAAATATGCGCATTTCTGCCTGCCCGGTGTCAGCTGGTATGAGAAGACCGAGCTGGTATCCACACCGATCCACCCTTATGCCCAGCTCATGCAGCCGGCCATCGAGCCCCTGTACGACTGCAAGCCCGAGCTCTGGATCATGCGCGAGCTGGCAGACCGTGTCAATCCCGGAGACAGAAAGTGGTTTTACCCCGATCTGGATCCCGACAAGGCCGCAGAGGAAGTCATCAAACTTACCTGCGAGACCGGCGGTATCGAGATGGAGGGAGTCACTCTCGAAAAACTGAAACAGGGCCCTGTCAAGCTCCACCACGAGAATCCCGGACGCAAGAGGATCCCCTTCTACGAGCAGATCCAGGGCGGACAGCCCTTCCCGCCGGTCAGTTATCCCATGACCATCGACAAGACAGCCCAGTTCGTCAAGAGCGGAAGGATCGAGTTCTACAAGGACGAGGACACCTTTATCAAGGTCGGCGAATGCCTGCCTGTTCACAAACCGCCGTTTGAGGAGACTGAGTATGTGCTCAATCCCGCGGCGAGGGAACTTTACAAATATACCTATATCACACGCAACAGTATTCACCGTGTACACTCCACGCACTCCAACAACCAGATGATGCGGGAACTGCAGGATGACAGCGCCAAGGTCTACCTCAATCCGGATGACGCCGCGGAAAAGGGAATTGCGGCAGGCGATCTGGTCGAGGTCTTCAACGACAGAGGCAAACTCCTTGCGGAGGCCGTTCTGGATCCCGGTGTGCGCACCATGACCGTCATCTTCGAAGAAGGATGGTGGAGCCGTTACACGCATGGAACTTCCTACAATACACTGCTCTATCCCTGGATCAATCCGGTACATGAGGTGTATTTTGTCTCGCAGATGTGGGCGCCCAACACCTCCTGGAATGAGTGTCTGGTCGACTTCAAGAAGGCAGAGATCTAAGTAAGCCGAAAGGAGAATGAATACAAATGCGTTACTGTATGGTTATAGATCTGGACAAATGTATCGGGTGCCAGACCTGCGCAGTGATCTGCAAAATGCATCACGCCCAGCCGCAGGGAACCTGGTGGAACAGGGTCTTCACGCAGGGATCCGACTATCACCAGTCTGCAGTCGGCACCAAAGACGGCTTTAAAATCGAATATCTCCCGGTGTCCTGCCAGATGTGCGACAATGCCCCCTGTGAGAGAGTCTGCCCCACAGGCGCGACTTACAAGAATGAAGAGGGCATGATCCTGGTGGACTATGACCGCTGCATCGGCTGCCGCACCTGTATGGCGGCATGCCCCTATGGAGTGCGCCAGTTCAACTGGAAGGATCCCAAAAAGGCAAAGGAAGAGGCCGGCTATGCATATGGCTATCCCTTTGATGTCACAGAAAAGGGCAAACGCCTGGTCTACACCCAGGACCGTCCGGCAGGTGTCGTGGAAAAATGCACTTTCTGTGTTGAGTGCATGAATGCGGACGGCACTTATGATGCTCTTCCCGCCTGTGTCCGCGCCTGCCCCGGAAAGGCACGTTATTTCGGCGATCTGGATGATCCCAAATCCGAAGTGAGCCGCCTGGTCAGCTCCAAACAGGTCTTCCGTCTCAAAGAGGAGTACGGCACGGAGCCCAAAGTCTACTATATCTCCTCTACCAAGAGCAAAAATGTCGAGGGTCCGTGGACGGAACAGTCCTGGGAAAATAAGACACCGAACACCATCATACCGTAAGGGGGACAGCTATGAAAAAATTATCTGCCAAAAAAACAGCTGCCCTGGTCATAGGCGCGGCTATGTGCGCCGCAGGACTTGCGGCGTGGATCTATCAGCTGGTTCAGGGCATGCAGGTCACTAACCTGCGCAACAGTTTTACCTGGGGACTCTACATGGGAAGCTTTGAGTTCTTCATCGCGATGGCGACAGGCGGTATCCTTGTATTCTCCATTGCTTATCTCTGGAACATTGAGACCTTGAAGCCCTTTGTCAAAATTGCGTCCATCGGCTCCCTGGCTTGTGTTGTCGCGGCCGGCGTCGCGATTTTTGAGGATTTGGGCGAACCCTTCCACGCACTTTATATGATCATCACCCCAAATGTGGGCTCTCCCCTGTTCTGGGATGTGGTGATTCTGACCCTGTACGTGATCGTCTGCCTTGTTGCGGTAGTGCTCACGCTCCTTCCCGACACGAAAAAACATGTCCATGACCGCGGTTACAGGATGACCAACGAAGAGAACTGCCGGCGCTTTTCCTTTATTGCCTTTCCCATGGCTTTTCTTCTCAATATCATCACCAGCTTCATGTTTGCGACACAGAACACCAGGGAGTGGTGGCACAGCGCTCTGATTCCGGTCAATGCCTGCGCGGAAGCGACAGCCGTCGGTCTGTCTTTCACCATCCTTCTCTGTGTGCTGATGGTCAGACATGAGATTTTTGTTGAGAACAGTGACGGAATCCGTCTTCTGTCCCGCATCGCAGCTGCATCGATCGCTGCCTACATTGTCATGTCCTTTATCGAGATCGTTCCGCTTGCCTGGAGCGGCACACAGGAGAGCCGGCATCTGCTGCATCTGATCTTCCACACCTACGGACCGCTCTTTTGGCTGGAGATCCTCCTGCCTCTGCTGGCAATGATCCTTTTCCTGGTCGGCGGCGGTCTCGGAAAGGAACTGGTCTCAGTGGCAGGCATCCTGGTTATTGCGGGTATTTTCATCCAGCGTATGATGCTGCTCCTTCCCGCTTTCAATTCGATTCCGCTCACACTGCCTGTGGCGGGAAAGCTCTGGACCTTCCCGATCGCGGTCGGAACCTTCACGGAAGGGGAGGACGTTTTCGTCCGTTTCTGGAATTACGTGCCAACCGCTGTTGAGTGGATCGTCGGTATTCTGCCTGTCGGTCTGATCGTATTCGTGATGGCCGCGGCGGCGATTCTGTTCCGCCTGAATCCCGGAGAGGAGTGATCATGGGACTTGGAGCCGGTGAACTGGCCCTGATCCTGGTGATCGCCTATGTGGTGGTCGGACCGGAGGATATGGTCAAGCTCGCGAGAACTCTTGCCAGGACCCTGCGGCAGCTCAGAAAGCTGACTGTGGACCTGCACGAGGAGGCAGTAGGAGGAATCAATCTGCCCTCTGTGCCGGACCTGGATTTCAACCCGGATGCCGCAGGACGGAAAGACATAATAAAAGACGCCGCGGGATCCGTAACTTCGGATCTCGACGGCGTCCTGAAGGAAATTCAGAAGGCTGAGGAAAAGCTCAGGGAAAATCAGAAGGCTGAGGAACAGTTCCGGGAAAAAACGAACTGAGGAACAGTTCAGGGAAAAACGGACTGAGGAACGGCTCAGGGAAAAACGAACTGAGGAACGGCTCAGGAAAAAACGAACTGAGGAACAGCGTAATATATAAGGTATCTCACTCGGGAATCCTCTTGTCTGTTTCAATGGGATTTCCGAATGATGATAAAGGGATGTTATGGGTAACCGTGTCCGAAAAGACCGGGGCGCGCTTAAATGGACAGCTCGCCCCGGCAGCGGGCACACAGATCGGAGCCGGAATCCAGGGGGACCGGCTCTTTGCATCGTATGCAGGGTTTTGCCGCTATGGCAGTCAGAAGCGGACGGTCCGGCTCAATGAGCAAAAGAGGAGACGGCGCCGCCATAGCCTGCTCCGGGCAGACCCGGCTGCAGAGACCGCAGCCGGTGCACTTATGCGGCAGAAGCACCATATAATAGCGCCCGGAACCTTCGGGACCGGGGGCGCGAAGAAGGGCTCCCGCCGGGCAGATGCGGGTGCAGATCCCGCAGGCTGTGCAGTTTTTTTCAAAATGCGGGAGCATCCAGGAAAAGCCGGATCCGGACAGGGATTGGCCGGCTTCAGCTGTGTCTTTGGAGCGCTGTTTTACTTTGTGGAGCAGAATCTGCCTCCACAGTGTTCCGTCGGGAACAGATTCCTGCGGAAGAGGCAGAAGGGCGGAAGCAGTCCTTCCGGTCTTTGTCATGAGCAGGGATAAAGCCTCACGTCGTGTATAACGGCGGGCCGGTACAGCAGAGGGGTCCTGTGTCAGGAACACTCTTTGGGAATAGAGTTCCACTCCAAGGAAGATCTTTGCCTGTGACAGGTTTTTTTCAAGGGACGTACGGCAGGAGGATTTTTCGCAGCCGGCGCATTCGCCGGTAATGATCGTGACGATACCGTGCAGGGCAAGGAAGCACAGAAATTCCCAGTTCAGCGCGCCCGGATATTCCGTCGGAATGTCTGATGACAGCCCGCTTTTGCATGAAATGATGGTATCATGTTGTAAACGGGAGGCGTAGGAAAAGAGCCTTTCTGCCTGTATGCGGGCGGGAGAAACAGCGCGTGAGGGACATGCACTGACGCACAGACCGCACCCTGAACAGGAATCCCAGTCCGCTTTCATGCTGCCGGCAAAGGGCATGGAAATGACGCCCGCCGGACAGACATCCATGCAGGATCTGCATGGATGACGTGTCTGCATTCGGTTCAGACAGCGATTTTGGTCTATTGTCGGATGGCTCTCAAAAATCAATTTTCGCGCAAGATAATCGTTCCACAGGGACATAGGCTTCCTTTCTTTTTTGATAGAATCCTTGGAATACATACAGACCTTTTAGCTGCAATCTTTTTTCAGCTTAATCCACATTCCGGAGCGCTGTGCGCGACGGGGCAGGGAGTAGTATTTCCAGTGACAGTATAACATAACCAGTGTTCTCTTCAGAGGTGTCTGATGAGAAAAGAATATGAATGGTCGGTGCAGCTCCGTACGCTGCGGCGGCAGTGCGGATTTGATTTTGCCGGACTTGCCTGTGCGATTCGGGGCAGGAGGACACTTCTGACATGGCGGGAGGCGTCCGGAAACCGGAACCGGAATTACCTGAAAATTGTCCTGGAACCGGGCAAGGGAATCGCCGGAGGCGTCTTTCAGCGCAGGAAGACCATGGTTGTACAGAATGCCCTGCTCCAATACAGTGAGAGTGAGAGGGTGCACACACCCATACTCCTGGCAGAGGATATTCAGAGCTTTGCCGCTTTCCCTCTCTGGAAGGACGGGGAAGTGGACGCGGTATTGATGCTGGGCATGCGGGTGAATGATTCGGTCACCAGGGAGCGCTATGAGCAGCTGCGGCAGATCCTTTCAGAGGGGATATTCGGGCGCCGGGTCATTCCGGAGTCTTATGAGGCTGCACTGGAGGAAGTCTGGCGGCAGGAGTACCGTGAACTGCCGATCTATGAGCTGGTCGATGTGCCGCTGCGGGCGGCGCTTCGGGAGGAGAGATCCCGTATTGCGCAGGATCTGCACGACAGTGTGATCCAGGATCTTCTCGGGGTTCAGATGCAGCTGCGCACACTCAAATACACAGATGTTATGGAAGAAATCCGGGAGGGACTGCAGCTGGCGGATACTTCATTGAGCCATATTCAAAAGGAACTGCGGGAAATACTGGTCAGCGTAAAGCCGGAGATCGTGGAGACTCTTGGGCTGAAGGCTGCCTTTCTAAGGCATTTTCGTTTTATGGAAGCCAGTTATCAGATCACGGT
>JBGUJH010000026.1:0-2383 GCA_045113775.1 Lachnospiraceae bacterium
TCCCGCCGGGTTGGATCATAACATGCATTTTAAATGTGGTGGCCTCCATTCACTCCGCGCTGTATGCAGTGTAATGGAGCCCACCACTTAAGAATTCTTGATAATAATCCAACCCTTCCAGATTTTGCCCCATTTTTAATAAGATTTGCAGGCAAGTGGAAAATTGCATGGAGGCCGGGAGAGAAATAAATGCCGCTATGATCCAACAATGCGCTGGGACGTCACGCCCAGGCTGCAATGTCGCACCTGGACATCACATTCAGCCCAAGCCACGTTTCTATAAACAAATCACTTCCCCGCTCCCTGCGCATCCTCAACTCTGCTGCACCGCACAGCGCACCTGGTCTGTCCGCCCAGATTACAGGTAAACAAGGTCATATCCCAATCCAGCAAAGAAGTCTCACTGTTGCCGGTGTTCTCGATCATCCGCTCCACGTCAGTGGGCTCCACCGTCTCGCGATTCGTCACTATGTAGTGGATCGTCAGACCTTCCACATTGGTAAAATACACATCTACGCCTAAATCGATATTCAGAAGCCGCCCGAGATGTTTGTCATAATTGTGGGCGCAGATAACGAGATCATCGGAATAGTAGGAACCGGTGAACCTGCAGGGAGAGATCTTCAAACGAGTATAATCCCACTCGTTCATTACGGGCAGTGAGAGATCTTCGGAGGGAATCTCAAGAATTCCTATGTATTCATATCCGTCGATCACCTCGACCGGCATGGGAGTATTGGGATCCACATAAGGCGCGGCAGTTTCCTCATCCTTCACGCTCTCGTCGATCTTATCGATCAGCTGATCCGTGATCTGCTCTGCCGCTTCCCTCGCGCGATTGGCGTCCCAGAAATTGTATCCTGCGAGACCGACTGCTCCCAGGATCATAAGAATTCCCAGAAAGATCAGGATATTCCCTTTACTGTTTTTTCGCATATATCAACCTTCCTTACCAGTCACGGCTCGCAACGCGAGCCGCTGCGCCGCGTGCGGGCTGCCTGTAAGGCAGCATCTTCATTCCCGCACATGTGTGCATCATTTAATTCACAGATATCAAAAGAATACCTCGACAGACCATATTAATCAAGAGCAGCAACTCATTCCCATATTTGTAATCCTGTCCTGATCCAAACAATATTCCGTCTGCACTTTACTCTTTTCACAACCCATTTCCGATCCGCTCGATCCGGCAGCTGCTCAGCAGCACTCTCACTGCTGCCTCGTACTGAACCCGGTTGTTAGCCCGCCGGATCTCCTTGAGGCATTTGGCGCCGTCGGGAAAGAGCTGCCCCATGTAGAACCACAATTCTTTCATGTGGCTGAGCACCACTGCGCTTCCGGGGAGCGTCTCTCCCAGCTGCCGGTACAGCTCCTCATGGAATTCGCCCAGCTCCTTCGTGGTGATCAGGCTCCCGCCCTTGCACTGCCGCACAAGCGAAGGATCCGCGAGAAGGCCGCGCCCGATCATCACGCTTCTAATCGGCTTTCCAACCGCTTCGCAGGCGCTCTCGATCTCTCTGACATCTCCAGTACAGCAGAGATTTCCGTTGTAAACTACTGGGATTGCACTGTTTTGCAGGACCAGCAGGAAGGCCTCCCTGTCCGGGACTCCCCGATACATGTCCTCGCGGCTTCTGGGGTGCACGATCAGTTCGCTGATCGGATAGCGGTTATAGATGTGCACGAGCGCCTCTGCCTCCTGTGTGCTGTCTGTGCCCAGGCGCGTTTTGACTGAGATCTGAATCGGCGGACACTCCGACGGGCGCCGGGCCATGCCCTCGAAGACACCGTCCAGATATGCGTCCAGCTCGTCAGTAAATTTCAGGAGACCGGAGCCCTTTTTCTTGCGCGCCACAGTCGGCATCGGGCAGCCCAGGTTCAGGTTGACTTCCCTGTACCCCCGCTTTGCCAGCTCTTCCACGGCCCACAGCGTCTCGTCCGCCTTGTTGGAGAGGACCTGAGGCACGACCGGCACTCCGGCGTTGTTCTCAGGTGCAACGTCCTTCTTCTCCTTTGCCTTGAAGTGCTTGGTGTAGTTGGGTGCGACGAACGGCGTGTAGTAGCGGTCCGTCCCCGGGAAGAACTTGTGGTGCGCGTTTCTGTATACGTATCCGGTGATCCCCTCAAGCGGGGCAAAATAGTAATCCATTCGGGCTCAGTTCCCTTCCTTTCAGTTTCTGTACAATCCGTTTCATTGTAGCATACCGGCGCTGAATGATAATAAAATTATTTACAAAAGTCCACCATATGACTATAATAGATATGTTCAGTCGCAATAAATGCGCCGGCGTGTCGGAATTGGCAGACGAGACAGACTCAAAATCTGTTGTCCGTGAGGGCGTGTGGGTTCGAGTCCCACCGCCGGCATTAGAAACGGGAATCC
>JBGUJH010000027.1:0-15816 GCA_045113775.1 Lachnospiraceae bacterium
GCAGGAGATGGGACTTGAACCCACACTATGTTGCCATAACAGGCACCTGAAGCCTGCGCGTCTGCCATTCCGCCACTCCTGCGAACAGATGATATTGTATCGGAAACAGGAGAACTTGTCAAATGGTATTTTTGCGGGAAACAATATTGGGCAGGGTTTTATGATATAGTAATCTCAATGATTCTTTTCAGAATATTTTGTCCCGCAGGCTTCAGAAACGGGTCTGGGGATATTAATATACGAATATTATCGCGGAGGTGAATTTATGTATGCACTTGTCACCGGCGCCAGCGCCGGAATCGGACTGGAGATCGCCAAATATCTTGCCGTAAAGGGGTATGACCTGATCTTAACAGCGAGGCGGGAAGACCGGCTTGAGAAACTGCGCGGGCAGATCATCAGCAAATATCCGGACAGAAAGGTCCTAGTCATTCCTGCGGATCTCTCAAAACGGGAGGAATGCGTGCGCCTTTTCGAGGAGTGCTGCGCGCAGGCCGGCAGCCGCAATATTGACTTCGTTGTCAATAATGCCGGAATGGGCGTGTACGGGCTCTTCCTGGATACTGACCTTGAAAAAGAGCTGACGCTCATAGACCTGAATGTGACGTCGGTCCATATTTTGTCTAAGCTGTTCCTGAGGGAAATGGTGAATAATGGCCGCGGCGTGCTGCTCAACGTCGGTTCCTGCGCGGGATTTACGTCGGGACCTACCTTCTCGAGTTATTACGCGTCGAAGAACTATGTCGTGAGGCTGACGGAGGCGATCCACGAGGAACTGCGGCAGGCCGGCAGCCCGGTGAAAGTGTGCTGTCTGTGTCCGGGACCTGTGGACACTGCATTCAATAAGAACTCCGGAGTATTGGTGTCAGGGAAGCAGATTACGGCAAAACAGGCCGCAAGAGAAGGCGTGGACGGCGCCATAGCCGGGAAAATGCTCGTAATTCCGGGAACTAAAATGAAGATGGTCACAGTGGGGTCCCATCTGCTCGGAGAACATTTGTCAACGATGATCAACTATCATATCCAGAAAAAGAAAGCCGGCAAATAGTCAAATATGTCGCTTTAAAAGAGACCTTTGCCGAAATGTGCCGGGTACAATAGAAAGCATACAGGAGTGTTTGACTTTAGAAAGGAGAACGGTATGGGGAAAGAGATAAATTGGAGCAGCCGCAGTAAGGAAGAGAGAGACTATTACGATTACTATCTCAGCCTGGGCTATGATGAGCGCACAGCAACTGTACTGGCGCTGTTTACATATGGGCGGAGAAGATTCTCTAATATGACGATCGATGAACTGTATCAAAAGATCATCGATCAGATGGAAGAGGCGGAAAGATTCAGGGACATCGAACGGAGGTCGGCAAGGCCGACATCGGCTTATACCTACGCTGACGGTGCTATGCCCGATTCGATGCCGCAAGAGAAGTCAGCGCGCGGTTTTTCGAGACCTAAGTTACAGCGCAGCAGTGCAAAGTCTGCGTCACCGCGCAGCGGCGGGAAATCTGCGTCACCGCTGTCCGCGCTGTTTGAAGGAACTGCATTTGCGAGATCGGCAAAATCGGCTCCGAAGAGTGCGGCAAGATTTGCGAGAGCCGAACGCCTTGAGGCACCGGTGGACGCAGAAGAGGCCGGCACGGGATTCTCTGCGGGAAACATGATGATGTTCGAAAAGCGTGAAATGGAGACGGACGAATACGATCCCATTGAGGAGAAGGATTTTCGCAGCGTCGCCAGCAGTATGACGTCCACTTTCCGTATGACGACGAACACGGCGTCAGCCGGTGTGATCCTTAACCAGCTCAGGAACGAGCGCCGCATCGACGCCAGTATGGTCAGGATCGAGGAGATGCTTAATTATTTCCGGTACAAGAGCGAGAAGCCCGAGTCAGAGAAGTTTAAGATCTCGTATGAACTGAAAGACTTAAACGATGCCAAAAAATTGCTTTATATAAATGTTCAGGGCAAGGAAGAGGTGAAGAGCCGCCAGAATATCGTGATCCTGCTGGACGTCTCCGGAAGCATGAGCGGCAATGCGAAGAAGACGCAGGCGATGGTCGCGACGATCATCAGCAAGCTGAACCCCGGTGACAAACTGAGCCTTGTCACATACAGCTCAAATGACGAGGTGGTCTTCAGAGGCAAGTGGATCAGCTCGGAAGAAGATAAGATCAAAGCACTTGAGACATTCCTCGGCCTTGAGATCTATGGCGGCACTTATGGCAGCGCAGGAATCGAGACGGCTTATGAGATCGGCAGGGAAGAGTATATCGAGGACGGCAACAACCAGGTGATCCTGATCACGGACGGTGACCTGAATTTCGGCATCACGGACAGGGGCGGACTTGAAGAACTGATCGAGGAGAAGAAAAAGAGCAACCTGTTCCTAAGCGTGATCGGCACAGGCCTGTACAACTATAAGGATAATAAGCTGGAGACCCTCAGCAAGCATGGAAACGGCGTTTACCGCACCGTTAATAATCTCGCGGATGTGAAGAAGTGCATCGATGCCGAGTACGCGTCACTTGTAAACGTCATTGCCAAGGATGTCAAGGCACAGGTCGAGTTCAATCCCGAGGTCGTGGAATCTTACCGGCTGCTGGGCTTTGAGAACAGAGAGATCAGCCATGAGGATTTCGTGAATGACAAAGTGATCTCCGAACCTTTTGGTTCCGGCGGTTACGGTGTCGCGCTCTATGAGCTGGTATTGAGGACGGACGGAAAACCTGTGGAGAGCGGGTACAAGTACGCCAAGGTCGTTACGACGGGTTCCACTGAGCTCGGGACCGTAAAGGTCAGGTACAAGGAGCCCCTCGAGGACAGCTCCAACGAGATCGAGTGCGTGATCACTTCCGCGCAGGAAGATTACACAGATAATCTCAGGCTTGCCTACGTGGTATATGTGTGCGCGGAGAAGCTCAGGGGGTCTGACAAGATCACGAAAGAAGACATAAAGAAAGCGCAGGAATTCTACGATGAGCTTGGAGAGGAGATTCGTGAGATGAACGAAGCAGATCTCTATAAGCTGCCGGAGATCCTCAAGCGGACAGCGAGAGAGCTGCATGTGGGAATCAGATCAACGTCAGACTTTGACTGGTGATCAAGACTTCACAGAGCAAATCTGAAAGCGAGGAGTGTGGACTGGCATGATAGAAGCGGAACTGGCCAGGAAATTCATAGAACAGGTCACGCAGTACACGGAATACAATATCAACATCATGGATGAAACGGGCGTGATCATTGCCAGCCGGAATCCGGAGAGAGTCGGTACGTACCACGAAGTGGCGGACCGCATCATTCACGGGCCTAAGGACGTGATCGTGATCCGTGACGACAGCACGTATCCGGGAGTGCTTCCAGGCATCAATATGGCGATCATACATGATGGAATAAAGGAAGGGGTCGTCGGCGTGACCGGCGACCCTGACAAGATCCGGGATGTGGCGATGATCACCCGCATGGCGATGGAAGCGATGCTGAGATACGAGAAACAGCAGGAGCAGATCCGCCTGCGGAGAAACAGGAAAGAGCAGCTGCTCAGTCTTTTGACACAGGGACAATACGCGGATTCTTCGGAGATTCAGGGTATCGCGAGGCAGCTTGAATATAACGAAGAACTTGTGAGAGTTCCGGTGCTTTGTAAGATCAGAAAACCGGAGGAAGGAGTCCCGGGCGACCGGAGACGGCCCGTTCCGCCGGCGGAGGATGTCCTGGACGCTATGCGGAGAGGAAGGGGACATTGGAGACAGGATTTCAGCTTTGTGGCTGACGAGACCCATCTGCTGGTCTTCAAGACGGTGAAGGTGAACGGCCGCAAGAATCTCACAGACTATCGGGAAGAGATCAGGGAATACCTTGAATATATCCGCAGATGGCTGTCGGACAAAGGTGTTCAGGCGGTATTCTATGTGGGATCGCTGCAGAAGAGGTTTTCTCAGTACTACTATTCTTACCGCCACTGCAAATGGCTGGAGTCCCATGTGAACACAACGGATGACGTCGTGTTCTTTGCGGACTACATCAAGGAGTATTTCCGCACATTGATCCCTCGGCAGGAATTGCAGCAGGTCTTCTACATTTACGGCAATGAGATCGACGAGGATCTGAGGAAACAGTTCGTAGAACTGATCGGAGCGCTGGAAGACGCAAATTACAACCTCTCAGAGGCTGCCAAGAAGCTCTATATCCACAAGAACACGCTGGTCTACCGATACAACAAAATGAAGGACTACCTGGGAGTAAATCCGCTGGAAAGCGCGGACGACAGGAGATTTATGGAACTCCTGTACCTGTATCTGGCAAAATGATCAGCACGGCGCAGCGGCCTGCGCTTCAAATCTTGGAAATAAGAACGCAAGTTTTGTGTCAGAAACACAATAACGTGCGTTCTTTTTATGTGCACAGATTTTGCGATATTCCCGGCATGGAGATAAAATTGAAACAGAAGAACAGAGAAACAGGAAATAAAAGGAATATTTGAAATAAACATTTCAAAAAGTCTTCCAGAAGCTGCACACCAAAAGAATAGTACAAAAACACAAAACGGAGGTAAATTATGAAACTTGTATTTGCGTCGGATTCTTTTAAGGGAACACTTTCCAGCGAACAGACTGTGGAACTTCTGACGAAAGCGGCACACGAGGTCTTCGGACCCTGCGAGACTTTCGGAGTGCCTGTAGCTGACGGCGGAGAAGGAACAACAGATGCTGTGATCCTTGCCAGAAAAGGACAGAAAGTTTACGAAGAGGTCCACGGCCCGCTGATGGAAACGGTGAAGGCATATTACGGAAGACTGAGTGACAAGGAAGCGATCCTTGAGATGGCACAGGCGTCAGGACTTCCCATGGTTCCCGAGGAACTGAGAAATCCTCTCAACACAACTACATACGGAACCGGGGAACTGGTCAAGGCAGCACTGGACGCCGGATATACAGATATTTCGATCGCGATCGGCGGATCTGCGACAAATGACGGCGGCATGGGATTTGCAAGTGCTTTGGGAGTTCGTTTCTTTGATGCGGACGGAAATGTGCTGGAAGGCAAGGGGAGCGAACTCGAGAAAGTAGCACATATCGATGTGAGCGGCCTTGATGAGAGAGCAAAGAGTGCCCACTTCACCGTCATGTGCGATGTGACCAACCCGCTCTGCGGCAAGGACGGAGCTACATTTACCTTCGGCAAGCAGAAGGGCGGCACGCCCGAGATCCTGGAGCGACTGGAGAAGGGCATGTGCAACTACCGCGACGTGATCATCAAAGAGTTCGGGGTCAACCCCGATGATACGCCCGGAACAGGTGCTGCAGGCGGCCTCGGCGCAGCTCTCAAGATCTATCTGAACGCGGAGATGAAGTCCGGTATTGAGACGGTCCTGGATCTGATTGATTTTGACTCGATTCTTAACGGCGTTGACCTGGTCGTGACAGGCGAGGGAAGAACGGACTGGCAGAGCTGTTTTGGCAAGGTCATGCAGGGCGTCGGAGACAGAGCAAAGAAGTACGACATCCCGGTGACAGCACTCTGCGGCGGCCTCGGCAAAGGATATGACCAAATCTACGAGCACGGCATCGATTCGATCATGACGACCGTGGACAGTCCTATGCCCCTGGCAAAGGCACTTGAGAAAGCGGAGGATCTGTACTACAAGGGAGCGATCCGCATGTTCCGCATGGTGCGCGCGGGAATGAGACTGCAGGGCTGAAACGCCGGCATAAGACCGCAGGGCTGAAACACCGACTCGCTATGCGGGTCCTGACAGGACATCTTGTCCTTATTTGAAGACAATGCATTAGTAACGGAAAGGGAAAAATATGGAAGCACAGTTCACAACAGTAGGAGCAATCGTCGGACTCATAATCGCGATCGTACTTATCATCAAAAAAGTCCAGCCTGCCTACAGCCTGATCCTCGGCGCGCTGATCGGCGGCCTGATCGGAGGCGGCGGACTCACCAATACAGTAAACACCATGGTGAGCGGTGCCGGTTCTATGATGTCATCCGTTCTCCGTATCCTGACCAGCGGAATCCTGGCCGGATCATTGATAAAAACAGGTTCCGCGGAAAAGATCGCGGAGACGATAGTTGAAAAGCTTGGAGAAAAGAGAGCGGTGGCGGCTATTGCCATAGCTACTATGATCATCTGCGCTGTCGGCGTATTTATCGACATTTCCGTAATCACGGTAGCGCCCATTGCTCTGGCGATCGGAAAGAGAGCAGGCCTGTCCAAGAGCGGCATTCTGGTCGCCATGATCGGCGGAGGCAAGGCGGGAAATATCATTTCCCCCAATCCCAATACGATCGCTGTTTCCGAGGCTTTCTCCCAGGATCTGACCGCAGTCATGATGAGAAATGCCATTCCCGCAGTCTTTGCGCTTGTCATGGCGATCTTCCTGGCGTCCAAGCTGGTGAAGAAGAGCGGAGATGAGATCACTTCCGCGGATTTGGAGAGCACCGGCGAGAAAAGCCTGCCCGGATTCGGCGCAGCGGTCCTGGGTCCTGTTGTTGTGATCGTTATGCTTGCTCTTCGTCCCATCGCCGGAATCGCGATCGATCCTCTGATCGCACTGCCTGTTGGCGGATTCGTGAGCATGATCGCAACCGGAAAAGTTAAGAACTGTGTTGAATATATGGAATTCGGTCTCAGCAAGGTCATCGGCGTCTCGATCCTTCTGATCGGTACAGGCACGATCGCCGGTATCATCAAAGCCTCCGCGCTTCAGTATGACGTCACCAATATCCTGGAAGCAATGAATATGCCCGCTTTTGTACTTGCACCGCTTGCAGGAATACTGATGGCAGCTGCAACAGCGTCGACCACTGCAGGAGCAACAGTGGCAGCGCAGACTTTTGCCCCCACACTGCTTTCCAACGGTGTATCGGCGCTGGCTGCAGCAGCAATGATCCACGCAGGAGCTACGGTCTTGGATTCCCTGCCCCACGGCTCCTTCTTCCACGCCACGGGTGGCGCAGTCAACCTGTCCATCGGTGACCGCATGAAGCTGATCCCCTATGAGGCGGCGATCGGTCTTACGAGCACCATTGTATCAGTGGTCATGTATCTGGTATTACATAGCTGAACTTTATTTTAAATACGAGGGAGCTGCTTCCCGCCGGAGCTATTGCCCGGCGGGAGCAGCTCCTTTTTCGATGTTATGCAGGAGGAAATTGTTGCTTATTAAGAACCTGTTGGTCCAAATACTTCGCAGAATATATGTAAATTTGTTGAAATAACGGATATAATCAATTTACGGAGAAAAATATGATCAAAATAGTGTTCTTGGAGGCATCCCATGACAAACATACGCAACAAGCAGAGACCTTTTCGAATGCTGAAATATTTGTTTGAGAATACGGATGAGGATCACCCCGTCTCAACTCCTGAGCTTGTGAAGATCTTCAGCGCGGAAGACGCCCACGCATCGAGAAAAACGGTGAAGGACGATATGGATGTCCTGATCGGCGAGGGCTTTGATGTAGTGACGATCAAGAGCACGCAGCATTCCTTCTTTCTGGGAAGCCGCGGGTTCGAGATCCCGGAGATCAAGCTGCTGATCGACGCCGTCTCTTCATCGCGGTTTATCACCAAGGAGAAGAGTGAGGCACTGGTGAGAAAGCTGACCCGCTGCGTCAGCAGGCATCAGTCACAGAAGATCACCCGTCATCTCTACATGGCGGACCGCCTCAAGGCGGACAATTATCAGATCTACTATATTGTGGATGCCATCACGGACGCGATAAACAACGGAAAGAAGATATGCTTTCAGTATGTGGAGTACGACGCGGATAAGAATAAGCGCTTCCGTCATGAGGGGGGAAAATATTATGTGAGCCCCTATGCCCTCGTCTGGGATGACAATCATTACTATATGTGCGGTTTTTCGGATGCCCGGCAGAAAGTCGTGAATTTCCGGGTGGACCGGATGCTCAACACCGGTATGCTGGAAGAGGATGCAGTACCGATGCCGGAAGATTTCAGCATAGAGGAGTATGTGCAGCACCAGTTCCGCATGTTCGCGGGCGATGAAGTGCAGGTGACTCTGGAATGCCGCGGCAATATGATGAAGTATATCATCGACCAGTTCGGAGAAGACGTGGAGACCTGGAGGACTTCGGAGGATACGTTCTGCGCCAAGGTGAACGTGGCTGACAGCCCGACTTTCTACGGATGGGTGTTCCCGTTCGAAGGGAAAGTGAAAATAGTGGCTCCTGAGAAGATCCGCGACAAATACAGGGAAATGGTAAAAGCGGCAGCGGCGAACCTGTCGGGGAATTAGCCTTTCCGGAAGGAAGTGAGAACAGATGCTGCATATTGCGATCGAGTGCGAAGCGACTGTGCAGGAGCGCAGCGGGCAAATACGGAGGATCCGTCACTTATGAGCAAGGTGATGAGCAGTTTGAGGTCAAAATATTGATCCCCAAACCGATTACCCAGATAAGCAGACAGAGTCCTGTGCTGTAAAGAATGGCAGTTTATGTCCGGCAGTGAACGGTTTATGACACAAGCCGTACATTGCCGGATATTTTTAGTATAGTAAAATACATAAATTTGCTGATTTTGTAACAGATAACACGTGAAAAGGAGAAGGAGGATCAATGAAACATCAGAATTTGATTGATCAGCTTACTTTAGAGGAAAAAGCAGCTCTGCTGGGCGGCAAGGGTGAATGGGACTCCAGAGATATCCCCAGGCTGGGTATTCCGTCTATGATCATGTCAGACGGCCCTCACGGACTCCGGAGGCAGGCCGGCGCAGGCGATCACCTGGGTCTCAACGCGTCTCTTCCGGCGACCTGTTTCCCGACGGCGGCCACAATGGCAGGAAGCTGGGACAGGGATCTGGGCACCGAGGTCGGCGTCGCGCTGGGCGAAGAAGCCAAAGCGATGGGCGTCAATATTTTGCTCGGACCGGGCATGAACATTAAGAGGAGCCCGCTCTGCGGACGAAACTTTGAGTATTTTTCAGAAGATCCGTATCTGGCGGGCTGGATGGCCGCTTCTTATGTGAAGGGCATCCAGAGCCAGGGCGTTTATTCCTGCATCAAACATTTCGCGGTCAACTCCCAGGAGGAACGCCGCATGGCTATGAACGCGGTCGTAGACGAGCGCACGCTGCGCGAGATCTATCTGGCCGGATTTGAGATGGCCATCGACGAGGCCGGGCCCGGCGCAGTCATGACTTCCTACAACCAGGTAAACGGAGAGTACGCCAACGAGAGCATGCACCTGCTCAAGGAGATCCTCCGCGGCGAGTGGGGCTACGACGGATTTGTGGTCTCCGACTGGGGCGGCGCGAACGATCACGTAACAGCGGTCAAGGCGGGTTCTGACCTTGAGATGCCCGCGCCCGGACTGGGCTCCGCGAGAGAGCTGGTAGAAGCAGTGAAGAACGGCAGTCTCTCCATGGAAGATCTCGATGCACGCGTGGATGAACTTCTGGACGCGGTGCTGACGACGACCGAGGCGGCTAAGGGCCACAGCGAGGAGTTCGACGTCGAGGGGCACCACGCCCTTGCCAGAAAAGCAGCTTCGCAGTGCGCGATCCTGCTCAAGAACAGCGGCGGAATCCTTCCGCTGAAGGCGGGCACAAAGGCAGCCGTAGTGGGTGATTTTGCTTTCCAGCCCAGATACCAGGGCGCAGGTTCATCCATGGTCAATTCCACGAAGGTGGAGACGATCGAGAACCTGATCAAAGAAGAGAAGGACCTGCAGGTAACTGCCATATGCCACGGTTACATGAGAAGCGGCGAGGCGGATTCCGCGCTCCTTAGTGAAGCCGTAAAGGCGGCAGAAGGCGCGGATGTGGTCCTGTACTTCTTCGGTCTGGACGAGATGAGCGAATCCGAGGGACTCGACCGCACACACATGCACATCCCGCAGGTACAGATCGATGTGCTGCGCGCTATTGCCAAAGTCAACCCCAACGTTGTAGGCGTGATCAGCGCGGGCTCCTCCATCGAGATGGAATGGGAGGACTCCCTGAAGGCGATCCTGCACGGCTATCTGACCGGCCAGGCGGGCGCGGGGGCAATGCTCGATATTATCACCGGACGGGTCAACCCTTCCGGAAAGCTGGCGGAGACCTATCCCATGATCTATGAGGATACGCCCTCCAGCCCTTACTATCCTGCAAAACAGAGAAACTCCGACTACAGAGAGGCAATCTATGTCGGGTATCGCTATTTTGACACATTTGAGAAGAGGGTCCGCTATCCCTTCGGATTCGGCCTTTCCTATACGACATTCGAGTATTCCGATCTCAATGTGGACGACAAGGGCGTGAGCTTTACGGTGAAGAACACCGGATCCCGCGACGGCGCGGAGGCAGCACAGCTCTACGTCGGATTCGCAGATTCCAAAATACTGCGCGCCCGCAAGGAACTGAAAGGTTTTGCAAAGGTATTTCTTGCGGCCGGTGAATCGAGGACTGTCACGATCCCGTTTGACCGCTTTACTTTCCGCTATTGGAACGTGAAGAAGAACGGCTGGGCTGTCGAGGGAGGCACCTACACGATCAGCGTGGGCAGCAACGTCTCCGATATTCGCCTGGAAGGGAGCCTTAAAGTGGCCGGCGAAGAAGCCCCCGCTCCTTACGACGAGGCAAAGCTGGCGGCATACAGAGAGGGCAGGATACAGGAGATCCCGGACGAGGCGTTTTCGGAACTTCTGGGCGGCCCGATCCCGGACGGCAGCTGGGGCAGTGAACTGAATGAGAACGATGCGATCTGCCAGCTGGGCAACGCCAAGAGCGGACTCGCGCGCTTCGTCTATAAGCAGCTCGAGAAGAAGAAACAGGAAGCGGACGCAGCCGGCAAGCCCGACCTGAACGTTCTGTTCATTTACAACATGCCTTTCAGGGCCATCGGCAAAATGACCGGCGGCCAGGTCGACAAAAAGATGGTAGACGGCATGGTGGACGCTGTGAACGGACACTTCTTCAGAGGAATCGGAAAGGTGATCGGCGGATATTTCTCGAACAAGAGCGCCAACAGAAAATACGAGAAGAAACTGAAGGGAGACAAGTGATCTATGAAGAGCTTTATGGATGATTTTGCGCAGAAACACCCCAAGGCAGCCCAGTGGATCCGCGAAGGCGGTCTCTTCATCATCTTCAGCTATGTAGTTACTTTCATCAAATATTTGCTGCTGACTTTTCTCCCCGGTTTCTACAGAGGGATCGTGGGCGACGTCGAGTGGGTATGGCCCGGCATCAGAACGCAGATGTTCGGAGTTCCGTTCACATTGGCTGTCATCGGAAACAGCCTTGCTGACGGCGGACTTGCCTTTACTCTTGCCAACTACACGTCCATCATCCTGGGCGAGTGCATCAATTTTCCGCTGCAGAGAAATGTCACTTTCCGCAGCAAGGGACCGATCGGCAAGCAGATCTTCTTCCACGCGCTGGGAACGATCGGCGTCATGCTGATCATGAACCTGTTTACCTGCATATGGAATCCCGTCACGGCAGCTTTCGGAATTCCGGACGCAGTCCGCAATATCGTGACAACGATCGCGACCGGCGGTGTGGCCATGGTCATCATATTTGCAATTGACAAGACGATCTTCGCGCCTGGGTTTGGCGAGAAGAAATAACAATAGTATGTTGGGGAGCTGTCATTTTCTCTTGATCTTTCCGTTTGTTATTGTATAGGGACAAGATTCATGGCTTGCAGAACGGCAGGAATATGGGATTCGCGCCTTTAAACCACAGGATTAATGACATTCAAAACGGTCATAGTATAATTATTATGCCGAAAGAATGGCAACAGACAGTAAACAAGGCCTGCACATGAGAGGAGGACAGTATGGAGAAAACAATCAGTTTCCCGGTGATCAATCTCAAAGGCACGGGCAGCAAC
This sequence comes from Lachnospiraceae bacterium, assembly GCA_045113775.1. Taxonomy (GTDB): domain Bacteria; phylum Bacillota; class Clostridia; order Lachnospirales; family Lachnospiraceae; genus CAG-791. The sequence continues at coordinate 11,850 of JBGUJH010000027.1, forward strand.
ATCGAAAGATGTCGCCGGAATGCCGGCCTGAGCGTGCGGGATCTTCAGACCTACTTTGGGTTTGAGTACCCACAGGCCATTTACAAATGGCAGCATGGCGAATGCCTGCCGACAGTTGATAATCTCCTGGCTCTCTCCAGAATTCTGGAGGTGAGAATGGAAGACCTCCTGGTCTATGAAGACCAGGAGGTCTTTCCGTTTTATGGGGGCTGGGCTGCCTGAAAGGCAGCATCTTCCATTCCGCACGCGTGTGCATCATTTAACTCAGTGGGAGTCATCCCCTGAGTTAAACAGCGGGTTTAATGCAGACGGCTGTTGCCGATGCTATCATTAGACCATCGATAGGGGACAAAGAGTCCCTGAGAAAGAAGTCAGGCAGAGAACCGACTTCCGGTGAACGAAGGTTTTCCGGCCGGATATAGGCGCATACAGCAGCGCTGTCAGAGGAAAAACCACTGTGCAAGAGAAGGAATTGCAAGTGGATCGTGCAGGTCGTGCGACACCCGCGAACCAGCAACCCAACTGTTCCGAGAGGAGGTGCAGTCACCGTTGGGCATCTGACAGATCTCAAATTATAAAATCACGGCATAATTCTCAATCGCGTCTGCATATATCCGGAGCTTTACCTGACTCACCGGCGGCGTTCGACACGACCGGCGTGCAGAACACTGCTCAGGAGCAAAGACGTTAACCGGATGTGGGCTGACCCTAAGGATACGGAACAGTAACAAAGGGCAGTTATGCCAAACACATCAGGTGAACGGTACAGCGTCCGGGCGGCGCAATGCATTCTCTGCCTGAAAAACCCGAAACGGGGAGGATATCGGATGAGCTATTGGGACGAACTGTATGAAGAAGCTAACTATACACTTACGCTTAATGGCGCCAAAACGCATGGAAGTACCGGCGATGCATGTCTGGACTTCTTTGCTGTCGCGGGCGGAATGCGGTATCGCAGCCGCGAAGAACAAATCAGGCTCTTTGACCGCGCTTACATTGAGACGCCGGACCTCGCGATGAAGCTGCTCTTTTATCTGCGCGACATACGCGGAGGTATGGGAGAGCGCAAGCTTTTTCGCACGCTGATCCGTCACGCCGCACTTACCTGGCCGGAATCAGTGATCAAGAATGTTCCCTACATAGCCGAATTCGGGCGATGGGACGATATGCTCTGCCTTCTGGATACGCCTGCCCAGACACAGATGGTGCAAGTGATCAGGCAGCAGCTGGAAGAAGACGAGGCTGCGCTGAAACGCCGGGAGTCGGGAGAAGAGGATGCGCATATCTCTCTTTTGGCAAAGTGGATGCCTTCAGACAACACATCCAGCCCGCGCACACGCAGGAATGCGCAAAGGCTGATGAGCGCGCTGGGGATGAACAACAGAGAATATCGCCGCCGAGTGACGGCGCTTCGGGCGCGAATCGGATTGACAGAATGCCGGCTGACGAAGAAGCAGCCGGATAAGGTCAATTATGAGGCTGTGCCGGCGCAGGCGATGCTGAAGTACCGCAAGGCGTTCAATCGGCAGGATAAGGTTCGTTTTGAAGAGTACCTGACCGGCGTGGATGCCGGTGAAAAGAAGATCAACGCGGATACGCTGTTTCCGTATGAAGTGCTGCGGCCTTTCTTTTCCAGGCGCGGCTATGTGTTTTCGGAAAATCCCGATGGTATGGAAACGTTGGAACAACTGTGGAACCATTTGCCGGGAGCAGTGGCTGACGCGAATGCCATCAGTGTTGTTGACACATCGGGCTCCATGTATTGCGGTTATGGAGCGCTGGTGCCTGCGTTGGTCTCACAGGCGATGGGACTGTATTGCGCGGAACGATGCAGGGGATACTTCCACAACCACCTGATCACGTTCGAGAGCACACCTCACCTTGTCAAGATTCACGGTGCGAACTTGCGCGACAAACTGAAGTATATCAGTACACTGCCGTGGGGCGGAAGCACGAACCTGGAAGGTGTTTTTGACCTGATCCTTCAGACCGCAGTGAAATACAATGTCAAGCAGGAAGAACTGCCGTCGGTGATCTATATTTTCTCGGATATGGAATTCAACTGGTGCGTGCATGATGCGGACAACACTGTGTACGATAATGCAAGAGAGCAGTTTGCGATAAATGGTTATCAGATGCCGGCCGTTGTGTTCCACAATGTGAACAGTTGGCAGATGCAGACGCCTGTCACTGCAAATACGCGCGGCACAGCCCTTTCGAGCGGAGCTGCAACCGGCGGGATGCGGTTCAGTTACAACGGAAACATTACGCCGATGGAGCACATGCTCCGTGTGCTCGAAAGCGAACGATACAAAATGATCCGGGCGTGAGACGGACGAAAGTCCGAACTCACTGTCCCGGATTTTTTACTGGTCGTTTTTCGAAGTAGATTTACTTATCTTTTGTAATCCGCAGAAACTTCCATATAGGAACGCTTGCCGGTGATATAGTCGTCATAGGCGCGTTCTGCGGTGGCGCCTCGGAATACTTTGCACAGGCCGCACATATCGCAGTCAGCTATGCAGGGAAATTTGGCTTTGATGTATTCCCTGCGCTCCTCGGCGGTCGATTCTGCAATTTCAGGTGCTTTAAACATAATCATTACTCCTTGCTCATCCGCGGACAAACGGGGCGCGAAATTCCTCGTTGATCTCCCGGATCTCTTTTATGCCGTCGATATACGGCTGGTAAATACTTTCTGTTCTTCCTCCGCCGCGGTTGTCGCAGCCCGAACAGAATTCACAGTCGATCCCGCATGCGCCCCACAGGGCCTGATGTACAATGCGGATCCGTTCTTCACGTGTGGTATCTTTGATCAATATTGAGGCCATACTTTATCCCTCCTTCTTGATTGATGTTCGAATTTACATATATTATACCATGATTTTGCGCTTTCTCGATATATTACCGAGTGATCGGGGGTTTTAGATTTACGGTTGTTTGAAGATGAATGTTACGCAAGATATACTTAATATATACCGGTTTTGTTAAGGAGGGGGATATGGCTGAGAGAAGCGTTTTTGTAAGTGATCCAAGATATCCTTTTTATAAACAGGTCGATGTCTCAATTGACTGGTTTGGAGGATTTGCCCTGAGCCAGAAAAGGAAATGTGAGATAGGACTGCATATGAATTTTAATGCCGCGTATTCGGATATAAAAGTCCTTGAAATTTCCTCGTCGAGCCTGAAGTCATTGGGAGCAAGGCTTAGTGCTGTAAGCCTTAGTAAACAAACCCTGAAAGGTGTCAGTTCCGTAGAGAGCGCATTTCAATCTTCCAGGATCTACAGTGACGGAGTCAGGACAGCCGGGCCTTTTCCGGAATACTTATTCCTTCCCGGAATAGAATGCAAAAAGAATGTCAAACAGGCATCATCAGGGATGCATTCCTATGAGTACTATTTTGATGGTATGACGTTCTATGCTCCGGCCTTTCATATTTCCCTGTTCTATGATTTCTTGTATTTAAACGCATTATTGGAGTCTGAGAATAGTGAAGTAAGGGAGGAATTACTAAGCAGTGAGTATATGGCGTTTTCTGACCTCGCCACAAAGGCCTTGAATTGCCAGGCGCGATCCGCTGCCATTTTCAGAGGCTTGGTCGAGGCCGGACTGATTGATGAGGTCAGGGATTATGAGACATATCATAGGCTGTTCCGCGCCGGCACAGACGGTAAAGCATCAGGACCTGAATCTTATGAGCGTGTACCGATGCTGCATAACGGATGGCCGCAGCCCCTTCTGCCGGTCGTACCCTGCAGTTTTACCAAAAAAGATGTTGAAGCCTATTATGCGGAGCACTGCTATATGCTGACAAACATAAAGAGCGAAGATAATTATCTGGATCTGAGATAACACAGGGGGGATGTCCCCCGCCTCTACAGGACGCCACTGATAAAGTGGCGGATTTATAGTTTATAAACTGACAATCAGTTAATTAAGCACCTTTGAAAACAGAATATTGCCTGG
>JBGUJH010000028.1:0-10873 GCA_045113775.1 Lachnospiraceae bacterium
TCAAGGTGCTGATTAGTAAAATTCTTTAAAAGAACTCTTCGTTAATAGATGCCATTTCCGACTTGACTTCTAATAGTCAGTCTTTCAGATATGAGTGCAGGCTCGATGTTGCAGGCAATACATATTATCCTGATTTTACGATCCGCCACCCACTCACCGGCGAAACAATCTATTGGGAACATGCAGGAAAAATGCATGACCCGGTCTATCGATCCGATTTTCTGACCAAAACTCGTGTCTACTTCAACAATGGTATCCTTCCTGATCACAATCTGATCCTCACCTTTGAAAGCGAAGGTCATCCCCTGGATATGTCAATTGTCATGGACAAGTTCAGAGAATTCTTTTTCTGCAATAGGCAGGCGCTGGCCTGAGCTAAGGAAGACCTTTTGTCCTGTTGGACAATAGAAATGCTTTTTGCCCTGTTGGACCATTGAAGCACTTTTTGATTATCCGGCCCCCATGCAGATTTTTCAAAATACTCAAAACCTTTTATTTTCAACCCACTTTCCGGCATGGTTGGAACATATGACCGGTCTCCTATGAGTTTGCCTCCATCACGACACTTGCCGTAGCATGTTAATAGAGGCCAGTTCATTAAAAAACTGCATTATAATCCAACTGGGCAGAAAATCAGCCCATATTGAGGTATTTTTTGCTGCTAATCATTTTTCCATGGGGGCCACATATACAAAAACAAGCCTATTAGTCCAACCTTTGCCATCCCTGAGTTCAACAGAATCCCGATGTCTGAGAACCACCCTTCTATCTATAGAATGCCGTTTCACACAGAAATCACATCACAAATCTCCCCCACAAAGTCACGCCGCTATAGTATAATAAGGCATAAACTATTTCTAAACCACACAGTGCACAAGCACTAACAGGAGGATAATCTTATGATCAGAAGAAGCAAAGATAAGGAAAGCATTACCAAGCCGGCACCTTTTAACGGAATCGGAGAGATCACTGTGAGAAGCCTCTTAAATGGCCCCGATGAAATGGAAAACAAAGGCCGCGTCTTCGGACACACGACAGTTTATCCCGGAAGCAAGATTGGCCTTCATACCCACAAAGGTGACGCCGAGACCTATTACATCCTTTCCGGAAGCGGAAAGTACAACGACAACGGCACGATCGTAGACGTACAGCCCGGTGATGTTTATTACTGCGGCGACGGCGAAGCTCATTCCATCGAAGCAATCGGCGAGCCGATTGAGATGATTGCTCTGATTCTGTACACAAAATGATTGCTTGGAAATAATGTTGCAGCTCGAGACAATGTAACATAATAATGCCTGATAGAGGGCCATACCAGCTGATCGATCAGCTGGTATGGCTCTCTTTATTCTGCGCAGCATGGGTAGTTCATAAGACATTCTTATTGGCAGCGTGCATTTTGTCCAAAAGCTTGTCAATCCATCCTTGAACCCCCTTCATGAATTGCACCAGCTCGCCTTGCAAACCTTAAACAGTCATCCCATACGCGAAGATGGTTCCTGCGGGAGTTGTTTAATAATTTGTTGGATCATAACAACAACAATTTCTTCTCGTGCCCCCATTCGATTTTCCAATTGTCGTCAAATCTTGTTGAAATCAGGGCATATCCTGGCAAAGTTGGATCAAAGTCAAGGATTCTGAAGCGGCGGCCTCCAAACCGCAGCTTATATCAGCTTGCGAATGTAGGCCGCCGCCTATGAAATGCCCGATTTAATCCAACTCAGCTGAAAAATGTCCGGAAATAAGCTGATTATTCGCCGGCTTGCTTTTTCCCATGGGGGCACGCCAGCCAAAAACACACCATATGGTCCAACACAATGCCAAGGCAGCCCGAAACAGTTCCCCCCCTCCGGGAAATTCTCATATCCACTGCATCGAAGCCGTCCAATCCACACCACCCCAATTCAAAAAGGCCGTCGGCATACGCCGACGGCCTTCTTCATGTTCTTCCGTTCGTTCAGCTGAAGTAAACAAGCTGTGCGTTGTTGTAATAAATGTCCTCCAGCTCTTTCTGTGTAAACACATTGGATTTCTCAAGATAGTCTGTAAGATGCTCGTAGGAATCCTGCGTTGCAGCAAACGGAGCATCTGTTCCCCACATCATCCTGTCAGCGCCGATGATGTCTCTGGCCTCTGCCAGGATATCAGCTGTCTCGGGATAAGGATAGACATCGGGAGCCATGATCTTGGGCATTGCAGCGATGTCAAACCAGACATTAGCCTGTGTGAGCATCTGGAGCTCTGCTTTCCACTCTTTCTTCTTCTCGCGCATAGGTGCAAGAAGGTGGCAGATCACGACCTTGAGGTCAGGGCATCTGTCCGCAATGCGAAGCAGCGCGGTAGTCTGATGGCTCTCCATCAGGATATCGCCGACGTCCAGTGCGACCACGCCGTGATTCTTCTCGATCATCTTGTAGATCTCCATCATTCTGTCTCCGGACAGATCGAAAGGATCATGGCAGCCCATAAGACCTCCGCCGGAGCTGACTTCGAACTTGACAAGACGGAAGTGCTTCTCCTCGAGGAATCTCTGCAGTGTCTCCATATGATTGGTCGCAAAAGGCTCGACCTCACAGGAGGGGCAGAAACGATCGGGATACTTCTCAAGAAGCTCCTCATGATAGATGTTCTGGAAGCCGTACATGCTGCCGTTCATCAGAACCGCTTTCTCTACGTTGTTGCGGTCCATGATAGCCAGAGCCTGCTCTGCAGTAAAGCAGTCATCGCCGTAATCGCCCGTCTGGGGGAAGAGCTGGAACACTTCACCGCTGCCCCACTGGCACTTTCCGCCGCCAATGGCGCGCAGCTCGCCGCGTCTGCAGTATCCGGCTACGATTTTTGCCAGATGTAAATGTGCATCAATTTTTTTCATAAGTAATCCTCATTCAGATGTTGATCAAGGCTCGCGAAGCGAGCCACTGCGCCGAGTGCGGGTTGCCTGGTAAGACAACCCGCACACGTTTTCATCACAAACTCAGCGGGAGACTGCTCCCTCTAAGATCAGCATTACCTCGTTTACGATCAGGCACTCGCTTTTTTGACCTTTTTGACTTTCTTTCTGGACTGGTCTGCGTGCTGCATAGCATCGAATGCAACTGCAACTACGATAACGAGACCTTTGACCAGACCGGCATGTGTGGACGGTACGGACATCAGGTTCAGACCATTGTTCAGAAGTCCCATCAGGACTGCACCGAAAATCGCTCCGGGTACGGTACCTTCGCCTCCCAGAAGGGAAACGCCGCCGATGACCGCTGCCGTGATAACATCATTCGTGTAGCCTGCGCCGGTACTGGAAGAAGCCTGCTGTGTCATGGAAGCAAGCACGATGCCGCCCAGAGCAGTTGTCAGACCGGAAAGCACGTAGCAGATGATGGAAGAAAGCTTGACGTTGATACCGGAAATCTCGGATGCTGTAGGGTTGCCGCCTACTGCATAGACGTATCTGCCGTAAACCGTTTTCCTGAGTATATACCAGCTGATCAGGGCGATGACCACCATGAAATATACAGGAAGCGGGAATCCCAGGATCTTGAACGCACCGATCGCTGTGAAAGCGGGAACTGTGCAGCTGACGATCTTGTTGTTGGTGAAGACCATTGCGAGTCCCAGGAAAATACTCTGTGTCGCAAAGGTTACCAGGAAGGCAGGGATCTTAAACGTCGTTATGATGATACCGTGAATCGCGCCCGCAACGGCACCGACAATAAGCGCGCAGATCACGCCTGCGAACACCGCGCCGGGTGTGTCCCCGAGCATATGCGTTACCGAGACGACTACGACCGCGGAGAATGCGCACAATGTCGCGATGGAAAGGTCGATACCGCCGATCAGGAATACGAAGATCGATCCGCTGACCATGATTCCGATAACCGCCACAGACCACAGCACATTACTGAAGTTGTCCAGTGACAGGAAAGCCTTCGGACGAAGAATTGACAGTACTACGATGAACGCAACGAGGATGATCGGCTTACTGTATTTACTCCAGTTAAAATCTTTCATTATTCCGCCTCCTCTTCTACACCCTGTCCAGCGGAAAGAACCTTGGACTGCGTGACCTCAACATTCTTAAACTCTTTTACAATATTGCCCTTGCGCATGACGATGATCCTGTGCGATACACGGAGCAGCTCCTGAAGGTCAGAAGTAACTACGATGACCGCAACGCCCTGCTTGGCGAGGTCTTCGAGGATCGAGTAGATCTCGTCCTTGGCGCCGACGTCGATACCTGCGGTAGGTTCGTCAACGATCAGGAGCTTAAGATCTCTCATCAGCCATTTGCCCAGGACGACCTTCTGCTGGTTACCACCGGACATGACGCCGACCTGTTTCTCGGGATCAGCAGGACGGATATCGATGGCCTGGATCGCTCTCTTAGCCATTGCCAGCTCATCCGCATCCGAAATGGATGTGCCGTTGATCTTGACAATGTCATAGTTGGTAAGAGCAACGTTCTTGATCGTGGACAGGAGCGGGATGAATCCCTGATTTCTTCTGTCCTCCGGAACGAATCCGATTCCTTCGAGGATGCTCGCCTTCGGAGAAGGATTAAGCTTCTTGCCGTCCAAATACACCTCGCCGGACGCGGCCTTATCTACGCCGTAGATCGCACGGACAACTTCTGTTCTGCCGGCACCGATCAGGCCGCCCAGTCCGAGGATCTCTCCTCTGTGGACCTGGAAGCTGATGTTGCGGTAGCGGTCAGTCTTGTCAGTGAGATTCCTGACATCCAGTCTTACTTCCGCGTTGTCATCGGAGTGGAGCATCTTGCGGGAGCCGGCGGACTCGTCGACTACCTTACCGATCATTGTCTCGATGACCTTGGCGGGAATGATATCCTCTTTCTCGAGGATCGCCGCGTTCTTACCGTCACGCAGGATCGTCAGACGATCGGAAAGCATGTAAACTTCTTCAAGTCTGTGAGAAATGTAGATGATCGAAACGCCTTCACTGCGCAGCGTCTGGATGATCTTGAACAGCATTTCCGCTTCTTTACCGGAAAGGGAAGCTGTCGGCTCGTCCATGATCAGCAGCTTGGAATCCTGGGAAAGTCCCTTGAGGATCTCGATCAGCTGTCTCTGTCCGATACCCAGATTGTCAACGACCGTTGTGGGCTTTAACGGGAACTGGTACTTGTCGATCAGTTCCTGTGTCATCTGGTTCATCTTGGCATAATCAATGAAGACGCCCTTGCGGGGCTCTCTGCCGAGGTAAACGTTCTGCGCGACCGTCAGCGGCGGGATTACGGAAAGTTCCTGATAGATACATGCCACACCGAGTTTCTGACAGTCCTGATAGTTGTTGATCTCTACCGGCTGGCCTTCCCAGTAAATCTGGCCTGCGTCTTTTGTGTAAACACCCGTGATGATCTTGATCAGCGTGGACTTGCCCGCGCCGTTCTCTCCCATCAGAGCGTGTACTTCACCGGCTTTTACTTCGAAGTGAACATCCTGAAGAACCGGAACGCCGGAAAAGCTCTTATAAATGCCTTTGGCTTCAATTAATGTATTTCCTGCCATTATTCAAGCCCCTCCTTAGCTCCTTCTTCTCTTGCCTTGCGGTCCATGCGAGCCTTGTAAGTAGCATCGAAGATAACGACCGCAATGATGATAGCGCCCTTAATAACATACTGATATGCTGTGTTGATGGACAGCTTACGGACACCGTTCTCCAGTGTCGCCATGAACAGAGCACCGATCAGTGTTCCTACAACGTCGCCGCTGCCGCCCGACAGGGCCACGCCGCCGACAACTGCTGCCGCGATCGGGTTGAACTCGAAGTCCATACCGATTGCCGTGGTAGCACTCTGCAGTCTTGCTGTTGTGAAAATAGCGCCGACTGCTACTGTAAATCCGGTGATGATATAAGCGATCATTCTGGTCTTGGCAACATCAATACCGGAAAGGGTAGCTGCCTTTTTGCTGGCACCTACAGAATACAGGTTTGTTCCGTAGCGGGTAAACTTCAGAACGATCTGACCTGCTGCAACGATGATGATCATCGCAATAATAACAAAGTAGAATTTACCGAATCCTTTGCCCAGCCATGTGTATCCGGAATGGTTCATCGGCTGGCTCTTGATAACGCCGTTTGCGTCCCTGATCGCGATGATGTAGGTGAGTGCTCTGAAAATACTCATTGTAGCCAGTGTTCCGATAAACTCGGGGACATTAAACTTAGCAACGATTATACCGTTGCAGAGTCCGCAGAGCAGACCGACCAGGATTCCTGCAAGCATCATTACCGAGAAGGGAAGCAGTGTATAAGCATAGATGTTCGCCATTGTCATTCCGACCAGCGCCATCATACTTCCCGTTGAAAGATCGATACCTGCAGTAATGATAATAAATGTTACGCCAACGCCGATGATCGCCGGTATGGATGCGTCTCTGACTACTTCGATCAGGTTGTCGAAATTGAAGAACTTGCCTTTGCCCGCACCTGCAAGGATGGTGAACAACACAACAAGTATAAGCAGCATACCGATCGAAATCAGGCGTCGCATCGTTGTCTGATTCATCCGTTTCACTTGTTATTTCCTCCTCTCGTACACATTCCCGTACATACTGTTCTGTCATTTTTTTGGCTCGTCATAAACGAATCCGAAATGTTTTCAGTATGATGACTGCGGGAGAGTGCAATAGGGCGGGTATCAAAAGATCCCCGCCCATTCATTCTCACTGAAAATGCAGCTTACCAGCGATCTTCCTCAGCGATTGTGCCAACGTTCTCTTTAGTAACAACGATGGGCTCCATGATGACCTTAGGTGTTGCGGTCAGGCATGTGTAATCATATTCGGAACCGATCATAAGCAGAGCGATCTTCGCTGCTGTTGATCCTTCGTCCCAGCTGTTGGTGTAGATTGTGCCGGCCATGTCGCCGCTCTCGATCATTGCAAGAGCATCCTTCTCACCGTCAGCGCCCCAGATGCAGATCTGGCCCTTCTTGTTAGCGGACTGTGCTGCAAGTGCCGCACCTTCTGCCATTGCGTCGTTGATAGCGAATACGCCCTTAAGATCAGGATAGGACTGCAGGAAGGAGTTCATAACAGTCATAGCTGTATCCTTCTGGAAGGAAGCGGACTGTGCGTCAACGATCTCGATGCCGGAGTAGTTGGCGATCGTGTCACGGAAGCCTTTCTCAAGGTTATCAGTACGCTCAAGTCCGGGAACACCCTGGATGATAGCGATCTTGCCTTCGCCGCCCATCTGCTCAGCCATCTTGTCAGCTGCCATACGGCCAGCGTCGTAGTCAACTGCCATGACCAGTGCGCTGTGGATCGTGTCGCTTGCGCAGTCAAGGTTAACTGTGATGACCGGGATGCCTGCTTCCTCAGCCTGTTTTACGCTGGGAGCAAGAGCGGTTCCGTCGGAACACTGCAGAATGATCGCGTTGTAGCCCTGGTTGATGCAGTCTGTCATGATCTGAACCTGCGTCTCAGCAGACTCTTCTGCGCCGTAGGAATCAACTTTGATGTTGGACCAGGATCCGCATTCTCTCTCGATACCCTCTTTCCATCCCTGGTTATTGGGAGTTCCGATGTCATGTGCGATGTAAGCGATCTTGACTTCGTCACCTGCGTAAGGATCCACTTTCACCTTAGCGCTGCTGCCGCCTGCAGCTCCGCCCGAAGATGCTCCTGAATCCTCTCTGGTTGTTGTTCCGCCGCTGCATGCCATAAGGCTCAGAGCCAGGATAGCTGTAAGCAGAAGCGCAATACCTCTCTTTTTCATTTGTTACCCTCCTTTTAATGTAAATAAATCAAAATAGTGAAAAGAACCTTCCCTACTATTTCCAAATTAATTGAAGACGTTGAGCGTTGTTATTCCTTCGGTCTGCCTTCCAGAGCATGGATCGTGTTGACAACGAATTCGTGTGTCGGAACGCTGACGCCGACTTTCTTCGCTGCTCTTACCACAGATCCGCTGATCGTATCGACTTCTGTTCTTCTTCCCGCACGGATATCCGCACAGATGGAAGTCACGCCTTCCGGAGATCCGACGGAGGTCTTGTGAACCTTCTCGGTGATCTCTTCCTCGTCCGCCTTCAGCCCCATTGCATGTGCGACTTCGACAGCCTCATGGATCAGAGCTGTCGTCATCTTCCACGCATACTCGTTGCCGGCAATATAGCCGATGTTGCACTGCAGGACACCTGTCACGGCACTGAGTGAAACATTAGTGAACAGCTTGTCCCAAATGAGCTGCTGGATCACAGAGTGGATGCGGACATTGAAACCGCACGCATCAAAGGATTCTTTGAGTTTGGGAAGGAAGTTGTTCTTGTCTTCTACCAGCATGCCGACGTTGGTATTTCCTTCTCCGCCGTGGCGGATGTATCCCATACCGAGCACCGCGCCGTTGTCTTCAGTAGTTCCGATGATGATGTGATCCTGGTCTACAAACTCTCCGAGAATATCTTCATGTCCGGAGCCGTTCTGAAGTGTCAGTACATAGGTGTCGGGACCGATGAGAGCCTTGTTGCCGGCAAGGGCAGCTTTCGAAAACAGTGCCTTAACGAACAGGATGATCAGGTCTACCGGCTCGATCCCCTCTGTGGAGGTGACTGCCTTGGGATGATAAATGTTGTCAGTCCCGTATTCCTGAAGCTTAAGTCCGTTTTCGTTGACAGCCGCGACTACATTCGGGTTTGTATCTACAAGATAAACGTCATTATGTAATGAAAGGTGTCCTCCGTAAATGGAGCCCATGGCGCCAGCGCCAATAACTGCTATTCTCATACTGTGAACACTCCTTTATTTCTGAAAACTCTTTGCTCTGAGAACTTTTACTCCGAGAACTCCTTGATTCCTTCGATTGCATAAGCATGGACCGGGCTGGAATCCAGACCGACGATCGGAAGAGGAGAGAAGGACATGAAGAATACGTCCTTTTCGAGCAACTCAAGGTTCTTGAGCACTTCGATGAAGATGATGTTCTCTGCCAGGAGGATGTCGTGGAAAGGCTTGACATCTTCGTTGCAGTTCTCGATGGAGACACCGTCACCAAATCCTACTGCCTTGACCTTGTGATCGCGGAACCACTCAGCGGACTCAGCATTGATAAGGAGTCTCTTGTCTACTTCTGTATTGGTAGCCTTGGTGAAGGGCTCAAGCTTATAGGAGGAATCGATGATAACGATATCGCCTTCTTTAACCTTGTAAGCCACTCTGTCAAGGTCAGCTTTCGTAATGTGTGTGTAGGGAGCTACGGTGTCCTTGAAATCTACATAGACGCCGCGTCCTACGAATGTCGTCAGCGGAAGTGCTGTAACATCCGGCCAATTGTCATCATGATGATAAGGGCACTCCGCATGAGTTCCCAGATGGCTCATGATATCGAAATTGGTGTGGAAATCCGGAATCGGACCGCCGGTGTTGAAGCGGTACAATTTGCATCTTCTGGTCTCGGTTGCCGGATCAACGAGCTTGGAAAGATCGACCATACGCATGCCATTTCCCAAATCATATACTGCTTGCATAATCTTACCTCCTTATACATTTAACATTTGCAACAATACCCTTGTGATGAAGAATCCCGATCCCGTAATCAGGCATCCTCCCTCACATCTTCACTTTTACTACTACCTTCTTGACCGGAGCAGGCGTTCCTGCCGCGCAGCGGGGCTTATGGGCATCTTCGGGAGCTACGACAATGAGATCGCCTTCCTTAAGCAGTACCTGCCCGTACAGCTCGGGATCCTCGTAAAAAACGACGTCATTCTCTTCGATCCTGTTGATTTCCTTCAGTCCGTCCCGCTTGCATACGCCGAACATCTCATTTCCCGTCACCATAAACTGGATATCGAAATACTTGTCATGTGTTTCGAATCTCCGTTCCTCCCAGGGAGAAGTCGTGTACTCCTGCACGCCCGCGATGACGTCATCTCCCATAAGAGGATAAGACCCTTCCGGAAGATCCTTGATATTGGTCTCCGCAAGCCACTTATAGGCAACAGTAAATTTTTCTTCCAAATAATTGTACTTTTCAGCAACACTTACATTACTAAAGAACATTGTTACCTTCCTTTCTGAGTCAGGCTGCCTCCACTGAAATGTCTCAGTAAAATTATACAATGCAAAGCAGTCAAATAAAAGAATAATCTAAAAAATAACTAAACTTTGTTTTGTATTGTTTAAACTCATTATAAATAATTGCTAAATCAGCGTGCGGAATTGCACGGAATACTCAAAAAAAGATCACGGTTGAAACATTCATTTCAACCGTGATCTTTCATTTCATCCGTATTTCGTCCCCGGACCGGCCATGCGGGCAGGCCCGCTCAGTCTATTCTGTCCGGGGACCGGTCAGCCTTTCGCCGGGTCTTCGGTATCAAAGGCCAAAATATCTTGCGGCGTTCTTGTAGGAGATGCCCTCAACGATCTTCTTGAGGGAAGCCTCGTTGTTAGGATACTCGCCGTTCTCTACCCAGTTGCCGATCAGGTTGCACATGATGCGGCGGAAATAGTCATGTCTCGCATAGGACAGGAAGGATCTGGAGTCCGTCAGCATACCCACGAAGTTGCCCAGAAGGCCGAGGTTCGCGAGAGACTTCATCTGATCTTCCATGCCGCTCTTGGTGTCGTTGAACCACCACGCACTGCCGTGCTGGATCTTTCCGGGCACCTCGTCGGACTGGAAGCAGCCCAGCATCGTGCCGATCTGCTCGTTGTCCGCAGGGTTCAGGGAGTAGATGATGGTCTTGGGGCACTCGTTCGTCAGATCCAGCGCGGACAGCATTCTCGCGATGTCCTCACCGCAGGTGTTCTGCGCGATCATGTCGACGCCCGTGTCGGGACCCATCTTGCGGAAGATCCTCTCGTTCGCGTTGCGGTAGCAGCTGTAGTGGATCTGCATAGCAATGTCGAGG
>JBGUJH010000029.1:0-5054 GCA_045113775.1 Lachnospiraceae bacterium
TCAAAGCTCTTGAAGCCGTACTTGTCAAGAACGGGCTGCAGCTGAGGCATACGTCCTTCATAGTTTTCAAACAAAGCCATAACTGCACCTCCTTCTTATTCTTTGCGCGGATCGATCCACTTGACCGCTCCGTCCTCTGCTTTAAAGCGTCCATATGTACCCAGATTCTTCTCGTAAGCTTCGTTCGGGGACATGCCGCCTTTGATCGCATCCATCATCTTGCCAAGGCTGAGGAACTGATAGCCGCATACCTGATCATCTTTGTCGATGGCCATCTTTACAACATAGCCTTCTGTCATCTCAAGATAACGGGTTCCCTTTGCCTTTGTGCCGTACATTGTTCCTACCATGGATCTGAGACCCTTGCCGAGGTCTTCCATGCCGGCGCCGATGCGCAGACCGTCATCGGAGAATGCGGACTGTGTGCGGCCGTATGCGATCTGCAGGAACAGTTCACGCATAGCAGTGTTGATTGCATCACATACCAAGTCGGTATTAAGTGCTTCCAGGATTGTCTTGCCCGGAAGAATCTCACTCGCCATAGCTGCCGAGTGCGTCATACCGGAACATCCGATCGTCTCTACCAGAGCTTCCTCGATCACGCCTTCCTTGACGTTCAAGCTCAGCTTGCAGGCTCCCTGCTGCGGAGCGCACCAGCCGATGCCGTGAGTGTAACCGGAAATGTCCTTAACCTCTTTCGCCTGAACCCATTTTCCCTCTTCAGGAATCGGAGCAGGACCATGATTCGGGCCTTTCGCGACGCAAATCATGTCTTCTACTTCTTTTGTGTATTGCATATGACACTTATCCTCCTTTTATAAGTTTGGACTTTGGTACGTGTAATAATTCTACCATACACCCGTACATATTTCCAATGTTTATGGAGCTTCAACAAAAAAAGTTGAAAAAATATTGTCTTTGTTATTTGGAATTACTAATTAGTCACAATCGAAGATCGCTTTCTTCGCGATCCGGTCCGCGTACTCACTTTTCCATCTCAGGTGTGGCTCAGATGCCGCATAAGCGGGAAGCGCTTCTTTGTCCATGTCGAAAATGATCATCATGTCATAGCGGTTCGCGATATCAGAGTTGGAGACACATATGTCCAGCGTATGGATCCCGGGAATTTCCAATGTCTTCTCGAAGATCGCGCGCACGGGTTCTACCAGTGCTTTTACGTCTGTCCCCTCTGTAAACTTCACGATGATATAGTGCTTCATATGCCTTTCTCCTTTCTCTGTTTTGACTGTAAAATTTCGTGGAACCGGGAAACTCAGCTCATGTTCACTCCGTACATATGCTCCACGATCACCCTCTTCGCTGTCTCTTCGCCGAAGAGTTTCGTGATCATGTTCACCGCCTGACCGCCGTGCCTGTACAGCTCTGTGGCAAACTCTTCGATCTTGGCGTTCTTTGCTTCTCTGTCCTCGCTGTCGCATCCCGGCACCTCGGAGAGCTGTGCGCAGTATATTCCTATGTATGCCTCCGCCGTCCTGTTGAAGCGCTCTGTGAGACCTTTCCCGCTCTTATTATAAGAACAGGAATATCGGATCTTGTCGTACCAGTGCGGCTCTGTCGCTCTGTCTTCCAGGTCGGCATCTCTGAGCGCCACCCGCTTATATTCAGCCTGCAGTTTCTCCGGCCAGGGCTGCAGCTGTGTGTCGTAGAATTCCACGATCAAGGTCTCTTTGCCGAAAGCACTCACCCAGTCGACGTTCATGAGCGGCGCATCTGCGCAGCTCGGTACAAAGATCACCGTTTCCATTTTCATCAAACCGCCAAATGCCTTCATCCTCATGATGCAGAAATGGCCCATGTCTGCAGCTTCATAGGACCTTGTCGCGAATGTCATTCCGAACTTGGAAAGCCTGGCGTCATCTCCGATGTCATTTTTTGTCAATTTAAAGCTTCTTTCAAGAGCAGCCTTCGCAAATCTGCCGAGGTTTGTGTGTTTTGTTGCCATATGCGCTCCTTTACGGTTACTCGTTTAGTCTCACTCCAATGTTGTCCCCTTATACTCCAAACACAGCATCGTGAGGTCATCAAATTGTTCTGCCTGGTCCGCGAATGTGTTCACGGCCTGCCGCACTGAGAAGAGAACATCTTTCGGCGTCCCTTTAACAGCCGGCTCAAGGGCTTCCATCAGCCGGCTGATCCCAAAGAACTCGCCGTCGCCGCTTACGGATTCTACCGCTTCCTGAATCTCCGTGAGGAAGAAATCAGAACCCGCGACTGCCAGCAGCTTCCCGTCCTTTCCATAGACAGGCATCGCGCAGACGATGCATAACTGCCCGGTCTCTTTATCGTCGCCCACATCCGTAAAGATCAGCTTTCCGGCCTCCACAGCCTCCTTGTACCAGTACCGCTGAGTCGGGTCAAAACTCTGCAGCGTCCCGTCTTCCTGATACCACCCTCCTGCATTGCGGCTGGCGACCAGATGAATTCCTTCCGGAAGGGCAATATAAACATTTTCAGACTCAAAGGTGCCGCTGGTTTGTTTCCATTGTCACCTTCGACAGCACACTGGTCTGATATATATTTGCTCCGATAAAGGCCGCGGAGACCAGCACCATGCCGGCGATCAGCAGTATGATCATCCTGTCCGCGATGCTGCCTTTGCTGTGTGGTTTATACTCTTTCATATATCCTCCCCCGGATAGGCACGGCAACTCGCTGTGAAACTAAATGATAGGCCTTGTGCGATCTGTTCTGCTGTCATTCTGTGGAAGCCCTGTGCCGGAAAAGACATGATAACACTATAAGTACATAATAAACCCGGGAATACCGGATTGCCAGTACCACCGGGTAGTTTGTTCAGTCTTGAACAGCGTGACAGAGGCTCTTTTTCTTTAATTGCTTCCTATGGGAAAACAGAATATACTTCCATTAAATAGTCTTTCATAAAAGGAGCGATCAATCTCAAATGAAGAAAGTCAGTAATCTAATAGGAAAATACATGGCATGGATCGTCCTGGCAATAGCCGCGCTGGCACTGTTCCTGCCGGGCACCTGCCTTTGGATCCAGACCAAGTGGATCAACTATCTTCTGATGATCGTCATGTTCGGAATGGGACTGACCATGAAGCTGGCAGATTTCACGGTAGTGTTCAAGCAGCCCCGGGATGTGATCACGGGATGCGTGGCGCAGTTCGTGATCATGCCTCTCCTGGCTTTCGGCCTCGGGAAGATTTTCGGGCTCAGTGATGAACTGCTTGTAGGAGTGGTCCTTGTCGGAACCTGCCCCGGCGGGACATCCAGCAATGTTATCACATATCTGTCCGGAGGCGACACTGCTCTGTCTGTCGGAATGACCAGCATCAACACACTGCTGGCGCCTTTTCTGACACCCGCGCTGACATATCTCTATCTAAGAACAACTGTGAGCGTGGATGTGAAGTCGATGTTCCTGTCCATCATACAGGTAGTCCTGATCCCTATCGGACTGGGGCTTCTGATCAACAAGTTCTTCGGCAAATACACGGAGAAGATTAAAGACCTCCTGCCCACAGTATCGGTGACTGCCATCTGTCTGATCGTGGCGGCAGTCGTCTCACATAACAGTGAGAAAATATTGTCTACAGGACTTGTGATCTTCGCCGTCGTGATCCTGCACAACCTGCTCGGTTACCTGTGCGGTTATCTGATCGCGGTTCTGTTCAAGATGGATCTGCCCAGAAAGAAAGCAGTTGCCATCGAGATCGGTATGCAGAATTCCGGCCTTGCGACCTCGCTTGCCGGCTCCGCCTTCCCGGATATGGCCATGGCGACAGTCCCGGGAGCGATCTTCTCTGTGTGGCACAATATTTCCGGCGCGGTACTTGCCGGGATATTAAAAAACCGCACTAAATAAAGGATATATTTATGAACAATAAAATCAGCATCCTCAAGCACAACATTGAGCAGCGCATCGTCGGCAAAGGCGATCTGGTCGACAAGGTCATAACGACGCTCCTGGCCGGCGGCCATCTTCTCATCGAGGATGTGCCCGGCGTGGGCAAGACTACTCTGGCCAGAGCCCTGGCAGACTCTCTCTCGCTCTCCTTTGCGCGGATCCAGTGCACGCCCGATACGACTCCCTCTGATATCACAGGGCTCTCCGTCTATAACCCGGTCGAGAGAGCCTTTCAAGTCGTACCCGGCCCCGTCCTGAACAATATCGTGCTCGCCGACGAGCTCAACCGCACGTCACCCAGGACCCAGTCCGCCCTCCTCGAAGTGATGGAGGAACACAAGGTAACGATAGACGGTAAACCCTTTCCGGTTCCCGAGCCTTTCATGGTCATCGGAACACAGAATCCTTCCGAAATGGCCGGCACCTATCCGCTCCCAGAGTCCCAGCTGGACCGCTTCATGACCAGGCTCTCCATCGGTTATCCCGAAACGGAGGCTTCCCAGGACATGGTCAGCAGATTTCTCGAAGGCCGTCTCCACAGCGAGACCACTCCGGTACTCACTGCCCGGGATATCGAAGAAATGAAGGCGGAGGTGAACGCCGTCACTATCCACGAAAACCTTATTGCCTATGCGGTCAGGATCGCAGAGGCAACAAGAAATAAACCCGAGCTCTCGTGCGGCGCGTCTTCCCGCGCGCTGCTGTCCATGCTCAGATACGCACAGGCCGCTGCCTTTCTGAAAGGGCGCAGCTATTGTATCCCGGAAGATATTGCGGAAGCCGCTCTCCTCACGCTCCCCCACCGTCTCATGCTCGCCTCAGGCGCCAGACTGGGCCGGATCACCCGGGAGGAAGTGGTCCGGGGCATCCTGGGGCAGACTAAAGTCCCATGAAGATCCGGTTTCACCTTAAGCACATGCTTCTATATTTTGCAGTATTGGCGGGAAGCCTTGTCTTTTCCAGTTTTTATGGAGGCCCGGCTTCTTTTGCATGGCTTTATGCCGTGCTCCTGCTCATCCCCCTGTCCGCGCTGTATATCCTTGCCAATTATACTTTTCTTCGCGTCTATCAGGAGATCGAGGTCCACCGGCCGGTCCGCGGCGAAGACCACAAGTACCGCGCCAAAATAGAGAACGCCGGCATTCTCCCCATCCACGCAATG
>JBGUJH010000030.1:0-10979 GCA_045113775.1 Lachnospiraceae bacterium
GAGGGAACAATCTGCTGCAAGTTCTGGGGTCTTGGTGCTGACGGTACCGTCGGTGCTAACAAGAACTCCATCAAGATCATCGGCGACAACACCGACATGTATGCGCAGGCATATTTTGACTATGACTCCAAGAAGTCCGGCGGTGTCACGATGTCCCACCTGAGATTTGGTAAGAAGCCCATTAAGTCCACTTACCTCATCCACCAGGCTAACTTCGTAGCATGCCACAACCCGGCATACATCCGCAAGTTCAACATGTCTCAGGAACTGGTAGACGGCGGCACATTCCTGCTGAACTGCTCCTGGAATGCTGAAGAGCTTGAGACCCACATTCCTCCGCAGGTCAAGAAGTTCATCTATGATCACAAGATCAACTTCTACACCATCGACGGCGTTAAGATCGGTATCGAGACCGGCATGGGCCCGACACGTATCAACACCATCCTTCAGTCCGCATTCTTCAAGCTGGCTAACATCATCCCCGAAGAGGATGCTATCGGCTACATGAAGACAGCTGCTGAGAAGACCTATGGCCGTAAGGGCCGCGACGTTGTCGAGAAGAACTGGGCAGCGATCGACGCAGGTGCCAAGAACGTTGTCAAGGTTGACGTTCCCGAGTCCTGGGGCCAGGCAGAAGGCGAAGAGTATGACGTTGTTGTCGCTACCGGCGCAAGACAGGATGTTGTTGATTTCGTAAACAACATTCAGGTCAAGGTCAACGCTCAGGAAGGCAACACTGTTCCCGTTTCCGCAGCAGGCGTCTATGCTACAGGTATCACACCTTCCGGCGCAGCTGCATATGAGAAGCGCGGTATCGCAGTCAACGTTCCCGTTTGGGCTTCCGAGAACTGCATCCAGTGTACTTTCTGTTCCTATGTATGCCCTCACGCTGCAATCCGTCCTATGGCTCTGACCGACGACGAGTGCGCTAAGCTTCCTGAAGGCACAGTTACTATCCCGCTTATGGGTATGCCCGGATACAAGTTCGCTATCGTTGTATCCTCTCTCGACTGCACAGGCTGCGGCAGCTGCGCAAACGTCTGCCCCGGCAAGAAGGGTGCAAAGGCTCTCAACATGATGAGACTCGAGGAAGGCATGAAGCAGCCTAACGAGCAGGCAGCTTTCAACGTAGCAGTAACATTCGAGCCCAAGCAGGATGTTATCGACAAGTTCAAAGAGACCACTGTTAAGGGCTCCCAGTTCAAGCAGCCCCTGCTTGAATTCTCCGGCGCATGCGCAGGCTGCGGTGAGACTCCTTACGCTAAGCTGGTCACTCAGCTGTTCGGCGATCGTATGTACATCGCGAACGCAACAGGATGCTCCTCCATTTGGGGTAACTCCTCACCTTCCACTCCTTACACAGTAAACCACAAGGGTCACGGCCCGGCATGGTCCAACTCCCTGTTTGAGGATGCTGCTGAGTTCGGTTATGGTATGCTTCTTGCAAACCAGTCCTTGAGAGCAAACCTCAAGACCAAGGTCGAGGCTATTGCTGAGACAGCAGGCGACGAGGTTAAGGCGGCAGCTCAGAAGTGGATCGACACATTTGCAATCGGCGCAGAGAACGGCGCAGCAACAGATGCTCTGGTAGCAGCTCTTGCAGCAGACGGCTCCGATGCAGCTAAGGAAATCCTTGAGCAGAAGCAGTTCCTGGCTAAGAAGTCCCAGTGGGTATTCGGTGGTGACGGATGGGCTTACGATATCGGCTACGGCGGTGTTGACCACATCCTTGCTTCCGGTAAGGACATCAACGTATTCTGCTTCAACACTGAAGTTTACTCCAACACAGGCGGACAGGCTTCCAAGGCTACTCCTGTCGGTGCAGTTGCTCAGTTCGCAGCAGGCGGTAAAGAGACCAAGCAGAAGGATCTCGCAGCTATGGCTATGAGCTATGGTTATGTATATGTCGCACAGATCTCCATGGGCGCTGACAGAAATCAGTGCATCAAGGCGATCTCCGAGGCTGAGGCATATCCCGGACCTTCCCTGATCATCGCATACGCTCCTTGCATCAACCACGGTATCCGTAAGGGTATGGCTAAGGTTCAGGATGAAGAGAAGCTCGCAGTTACGACCGGTTACTGGAATCTGTTCAGATTCAATCCTGCCGGCGGCGCTAAGAAGTTCTTCCTGGATTCCAAGCCCGCTACAGATCCTTACATGGACTTCCTCGGCGGAGAGGTTCGCTACACATCCCTGAAGCGCTCCAACCCTGCAAAGGCAGACGCCATGTATGCAGAGAACGAGGCAAATGCAAAGGCGAAATATGCATACCTCGAGAAACTGGGTGCTCTGTACAACGAGTGATTCAGTTCCGGACACGGAGGATCCGGCCCGCGAAAGCCGGTCTCCAGCCCCTTAGAAAGATTAATCCAAAGAGACTGACATTTTGCGAATCTCTTGACGGGTGGTCTGAAAAGGGATAAGATTATGATTGATTCAAGGCACAGATACAGCTGTATCTGTGCCTTGAGTGCAAATTAGGCTATTTAGGCTACGCTAACTTTAAGAAAGGAGACCACTACTATGGCACGTGTTATTAGTGATGCTTGTATCAGCTGCGGTTCCTGCGCTGCTCAGTGTCCCGTTGAGGCTATCGCTCAGGGCGATTCCCAGTACGAGATCGACGCAGACGCTTGCATCGATTGCGGTGCTTGCGAGGCTCAGTGCCCTGTCGGAGCTATTTCCGAGGGTTGAGTATAACTCATTAGAATTTAAGAACAATAAAAACCGGACTCCCAGGAGTCCGGTTTTTCTGTTATTTGATATAAAGTGAAACCACGCGAATTCAACATGTTTCAGGAAACTATGGGCTTCCGTACCATTCAGTTATTTGCAGCTCAATTATTTGAACAACTGCTCCATATCCTCATGGCAGATAGGCCGAATGCCGTGAGCCGTGAGCACCTTGATCGCCTTTTCGTTGTCCGCCACGCGGAAGACCATAAACGCGCTGTTCGCTTTTTTGGCCAAAAAGGCGTAGGAGTATTCAAGGTTGACCTTGTTGTCGCCGAGGATGTTCAGCATGTTGACCAGAGCGCCGGGTTTGTCCTCGATCTCCACGGCAATTACCTTGGTGATAGAGCAGACATAACCCTCCTCCTTGAGGATCTGGATCGTGTTGAAGGGATCGTCAACGATAACGCGGACAATTCCGAAGTCCTCGCTCTCCGCGAGGGACAGAGCTCTCAAGTCGATATTACTCTTCTCGAGAATCTTGGTGAATTCCGCCAGTGCGCCTGGCCTGTTCTCCAAAAACACAGAAATCTGTTTGACTGTCATTTGCTCCTCCTTTTCTCCCCTTTCAGAGGTTTGCCGTAGTTGACTGCAGCATCTGAGGGCGCTCTCAGGGAACCGGTCCTCAGTACAGGTTTCTTTTATCAATTACACGCTTGGCCTTGCCTTCGCTTCTCGTGATGCTCTTAGGCGCGACAAGTTTAACTACGCAATAGATGCCGAGCATTGCTTTGAGCGCGGAGACAAGCTGTTTCTCTCTTCCTGCCACTTCGGACAGAGAGTCTGAGAACATCTCGGGAGTCATCTCGACCTGAACCTCGATGCGGTCGGTGTTGTTGGCTCTTGTCACGACGATCTGATAATTTGCGGGATAGCCGCAGTTCATCAGTACGGTCTCGATCTGGGACGGGAATACGTTGACGCCCTTGACGATCAGCATGTCGTCGCTTCTGCCCATCGGCTTGGACATTCTCACATGAGTTCTTCCACAGCTGCAAGGCTCGTCGTACAGAATTCCGATATCCTTGGTACGGTAGCGGATCAGCGGGAAGGCTTCTTTGGTAAGACTTGTGAATACCAGCTCGCCCTTCTCACCGTGAGGGACAGGCTCTCCCGTCTTGGGATTGATCGTCTCGACTACGAAGTGGTCCTCATTGACGTGCATGCCGTGCTGGGCGCTGCACTCATAGGCCACTCCGGGACCGGAGATCTCCGTGAGTCCGTAAATATCATATGCCTTAATGCCCAGGCCTTCCTCAATGCCGTGGCGCATCTCTTCGGTCCAGGCTTCCGCTCCGAAAATGCCGGCTTTAAGTTTGATGCGGTTCCTGAGTCCTCTCTCATTGACAGATTCGGCCAGGTAAGCTGCGTAGGAAGGCGTGCAGCACAAAACAGTGGTGCCAAGGTCTGTCATGAACTGAAGCTGGCGGTCGGTATTTCCCGAAGACATGGGAAGCGTCAGGCTTCCAAGCTTATGAGAACCGCCGTGAAGGCCCGCTCCGCCCGTAAACAGCCCATACCCGTAGCAGACCTGCACTACGTCGTCTTTGGTCGCTCCTGCCGCCACAAGGGCTCTTGCGCAGCATTCCTCCCACAGGTCTACGTCATGCTGTGTATAGAAAGCTACCACCCTTCTTCCCGTAGTTCCGCTCGTGGAATGGATCCTGACGCAGTCGGAAAGCGGTGCAGCCATTAATCCGTAGGGATACTGGTCTCTCAGGTCATCTTTGGTCAGGGTCGGAAGAAGGTGAAGGTCTTCGATCCCATGGATATGCTCCGGGCGGACTCCAAGCTCATCCATCTTCTTCTTATAATAGGGAACGTTGTTATAAACTCTCTCAACCTGCTTTACCAGCCTGTCGTTCTGCCAGGCCGTGATCTGCTCCCGTGAGGCGCATTCCACCTCCGGGTCAAAATATCGATCCATTTCTGCCTTGTCCTCCTTCAATTTCGTCCATATGAGAACGCGCTGCTCTTGTCATCGCGCCAAATTTGCAAATTTGGTCAGTGCGGGCTGCCAGCTCAGTTCCACCGTGCCGATCGGGCCGTTTCGCTGTTTGGCAATAATGATCTCGGCGATTCCTTTTTTCTCCGAATCCTGGTTGTAATAGTCGTCGCGGTAAATGAACATGACCACATCCGCGTCCTGCTCGATCGCGCCTGATTCACGCAGGTCTGAGAGCATGGGCCTGTGATTCGGCCGTGACTCGACTGCTCTCGAGAGCTGGGACAGAGAAACAACAGGAACGTTCAGTTCTCTGGCGATAGCCTTGAGCGATCTGGAGATCTCGGAGATCTCCTGCTGTCTGGATTCGCCGGATTTGCCGCTGCCGCTCATCAGCTGCAAATAGTCGATGATGATCATCTCCAGCCCGAATTCCAGCTTGTACTTTCGGCACTTGGAGCGAAGCTCCTGGACGGTGATAGCCGGCGTATCATCAATGATCAGCTTGCTCTCGCCGATATTTCCGGCACTCTCGACCAGATCCGCCCACTCCTGCTCCGTTAGGTCACCCGTTCGGATCTTCTGGGCGTCCACATGGGATTCCATGGAGAAAAGCCTGTTCGTCAGCTGCTCCTTGGACATTTCCAGCGAAAAGATCGCAACGCACCGGTTCTCTTTCAGGACCAGATGCTGGGCAATGTTGAGGACCAGCGCTGTCTTTCCCATGGAAGGCCTTGCCGCGATCAGGATGAGATCAGAAGGCTGGAAGCCCGCCGTCCTGCTGTCCAGGTCTGTAAATCCGGTGGAGAGACCTGTCACATTTCCCTTAATATGGCTTGCATATTCTATCTTCTCAATCGCGTTGATGACAATCTGCCGAATAGGTACGAACCCGGTGGAATCCCTCCTCTGGGAGATCTCGAAGATCTTTTTCTCCGCCTGGTTCATGATCACTTCCATATCGTCTTTCTGCGTA
The DNA here is from genome assembly GCA_045113775.1 of Lachnospiraceae bacterium. Taxonomy (GTDB): domain Bacteria; phylum Bacillota; class Clostridia; order Lachnospirales; family Lachnospiraceae; genus CAG-791. The sequence continues at coordinate 5,658 of JBGUJH010000030.1, forward strand.
TAGCAGGCCCCTGCGATCTCCTCGTTTGCCCGGATCATCTTGCGCAGGAGCGCCTTCTCCGAGACGATCTTCGCATAGGACTTGATGTTAGCCGAAGTGGGTACCTGCTCGATCAGTTCCAGGATCGTGCCGCTGCCGTAGATCTCTGGCGGAAGGTTCTTCTCCCGCAGACGGGTCTGCAGCGTGACGGGATCAACTGCCATCCCTTTCTGGTGCATCTCCACGATCGCAGTAAAAAGCACGCCGTACTGACGGGCATAGAAATCCTCTTCTTTGAGCATTTCCATGGCGACCTCGATCGCCTCTGCATCCATCAGCATTGCGCCGATCACGGACTGTTCCGCTTCTATACTGTGGGGCATCACCCGTTTGATTGCATCTTCTTCTGCCATTCTGTGTCCTCAGTCCCGGCTCCCGTGCTCCTCTTGTCTCGGTCCGGCAGCTTTGTTCAAGCTTCCTGTACGATCACGTTGAGTTTTCCTGTCACCTGCGTGTGAAGTTTGATCGGAACTTCAAATGTCCCGAAGGATTTGATGGGCTCCGCCACCTGGATCTTCTTCTTATCCAGTTCCAGTCCGTGCTGCTCCTTGGCCGCCGCCGCGATCTCTTTGGCAGAAATGGAACCGAATACTTTTCCGTTCTCTCCCGCTTTCATCTTGACGATGATCTTGCGGCCTGCGAGGTCCTCTGCCATCGCCTTGGCATCAGCAAGTTTCTTTGCCGCGACTTTGTCCTCGTGAGCCTTCTGGAGCTTGAGTTCATTCTTATTCTTCTCTGTCGCTTCGACTCCCAGTTTCTTAGGAATCACGAAATTGCGGGCATAGCCGTCGCTTACCTTGACGATCTCGCCTTTTTTGCCGAGTGATTTGACGTCCTGTAATAAAATAACCTGCATATTTACCTCCATGTCAGAGCATTACTGCTCCTGTACAATCAGATATCTCCCGTCTCAGTCATCTTACTGATAGTGGATTTGAGCTTTTCGACCGCCTCTTCGATCGAAGTATTACTGAGCTGGCATCCTGCGACATTCAGATGACCGCCTCCGCCCATTTTCTCCATGATCAGCTGCACGTTGACCTCGTCAATGGAACGGGCGCTTATGAATATTTCATTTTGATAACGGGTCAAAACAAAGCTTGCCTTGACGCCCTTGATATTGAGCAGGTCGTTTGCGGCCTGCGCGCCGACCACCGTAGGGCTCTGCACGTCTTCTGCATTGCAGACGGAGATCGCATAGGCGTCAAGATAGATCTGCGCGTGAGACACCGCATCCGCTTTGGCTCTATACGCGACGACATCATCGCGCAAAAGCTTGCGCACACGTGTGACGTCCGCGCCGCAGCGGCGAAGGAAAGCTGCCGCCTCGAATGTTCGGACACCTGTCCTGTTCGTGAAATTGTTGGTATCCACAACAATGCCGCCGTACATCGCGTCCGCTTCTTCCGGCCTGACCTTGATATTCTCGCCGGTGTACTGCAGGATCTCGGATACCATCTCACACGCCGAGGACGCATACGGCTCTACATAAGAGAGCGTCGCGTTCTCTATCACTTCTTTGCCCTGCCTGTGGTGGTCAAGCACAACGATCGACTTGCATCTCTTGAGAAGCTCCGGGCACTCCGTTATGCTCGGCCTGTTAACATCGACAACGACCAGCGCCGAATTATCGGTGACATACTCCATCGCATGCACGCTGTCGATGATCAAATCCTTGTCATAATTCTCATTTTTATCAAACAGCGACAGCACCTGCTTGAGCGATACTGTTCTCTCATTGATGACAATATACGCTTTGCGGTTCAGCGTCTTCGCGATCCTGTAAATACCGATCGCAGCGCCGAAGCTGTCGGGATCGCCAAGGCGATGTCCCATGATAAAGACCGTATCCCTCGAATTAAGGATCTCCTTGAGCGCCTGCGCTTTGACTCTGGCCTTGACGCGTGTGCTCTTTTCTACCTGCCTGCTCTTGCCGCCGTAATAGGTGACATTGTCGGGATTCTTGACGACCGCCTGGTCGCCGCCGCGTCCCAGAGCGAGGTCGATGGCATTCCTTGCGAACTCATAGTTCTGCGCGTAGGACAATCCGTCCAGCCCGATTCCTATGCTGAGCGTGATCGCCATCTCATTTCCGATCTTTACGGTCTTGGCGTCTTCAAGCAGGTCAAAGTGTCCCTCTTCCAGCTGCCTCAGCGCTTTTTTGCGCATCACGATCAGATACTTATCCTTTTCCATCTTGCTGCAGATTCCGTCGATCGAGGCAAAATATTTCGTCACCTTTCGATCGATCAAGGCTACCAGCAGTGATTTCCGGACATCCTCAAGCGTATCGACCGCTTCTTCATAGTTGTCGATATAGACAAAGCCGACCACCATGCTCTGGTCATCCACTTCCTGGATCGCCAGCCGCGCAGCCGTATCATCGATCAGAAAAAGAGAATACAGTTCTCCCTTTCTGGCCTTTTCGTCCAGCATCGTGTTGGAGGGAAGAAGGTCAGCCATATTCAATTTTTTGATCTGGGCCATGAAGCTTCTGTCTTCGAACTCCACCTGGATCCTGATGTCTTTGTCGTCCTTGGGGAAGCTCTCCCTCCTGACGGACGGGAAGATCGTGGTAATGGAGCGCCGGTAATCGGTATCTTTGTGCACGACTTCCGCAAACGCGTCATTGAGCCACTCGATCTTGCCGGTCGAGTCCAAAAGCGCGTACGGTACCTCAAAGTTCTTCAGAAGCTCTCCCTGCATCTGTTCGTAAGATGTGGCAAACCCCAGCATCTCCCTGCGCAGGATCTCACTGTTGTTGAAGTACATGTAAAGCGTGAAAATAAAGTAGATCACCAGAAAAACTGTAAGGATCACGCCTACCGGCCAATAGATGAAATAAACAAGCACAGTGATCGCTGCAAGAAACAGGCCCAGAAGAAGCGGTATTTTAAAGAATACGCTCAGTTTCTTCTTACGTCTCTCCCCGCTGCTCATCGCTCAGTCCCTCCGGATTCTCGTGATACCTGCGGATCCACTCTTTGTAAGGAGTATCGGGATCCAGGATCAATTCGCCGTGATCACTGGTTCCGATCACGAATTTACTGTAATCTCCAAACTGACGGCGAAGGTGCACCTTGTATCCCTTCGGCACCGGGACCTTGAGCATCTCAAAGTCGAGATAGATCGTATCGTCAAATTCGGAGCGATAATCATACATCTTCAAGCCGTAAGGCGCATAGCTGATCTTAGCCACATATTTAGTAGGAATATCGTTGTATCTCCTGCATTCCTCATCGAACTTTCTGTAAGCATCTCTCCATGAATAGACCTTGTTCACCAGAGGCATGACCAGGTGGGCCGTCTTGCGCTTCACAGAAGCTTTCTCTGCGTCAAACCCATCTGTCGTCCTGTAAAGGATCTTGGCCTGCTCCCTGTACTTCTCGATCCGTTTCATCTGCTTCGCCCAGAGCCTGCGGTTCCTGACCACATTGTCGAGGGGGAAGATATCAATAAATATTCCCTGGTTGAAGGGGACATTTTTCTCCACCTCGCTGCGCAGTACGCCGGTCGTATTGCTGTTCCTGAGCTGGGCATGCCCTCTGAAGTAACCCTCATCAGTGTCAAAAGTCTGAAAGAAATAAGGGTCCTCAAACTCATCCGCATGGGAGCACAAAAGATCATATTGATCCCTGAGCATCATAAGATCAATATCATCATCCCAAGGGATCATTCCCTTATGCCGCTCAGCGCCGAGGATGGTCCCTCCGGACGCATAATACTTGATCCCGTATTTCTTGCAGACCCGGTCCAGCTGATAAAGAAGATCCAGTTCCACTGCCCACACCTTTTTCATATGGGCGGAGACCAAATATCCGCATCTCTCTTCTTCCTGATAAAAGGAGTCTTCTATCTGCAGTTTCTCCATTTTCATGTCTTACCTCTATCCTGATCACTTTTCGGGGTGCATCTTTTTTTCAATTGATCTGCCCCCGGGTCCCAAATGCCCCGCATTCGGGATTTTTCGCGTACAGTGACGCTTCGCGTCTTGTCTGTGATTATATCACTAAACCGCAACATGAAAAAGCCTTCTTCCCGGACTGTCAGGGAAGAAGGCCTCTGAATTTCACCTATGCTGCCCTATCGCTCAGCGCTCTGTGTAGGGCATAAGAGCCAGATGACGGGCTCTCTTGATCGTAGCGGTCAGCGCTCTCTGATGAGTTGCGCAAGTGCCGGTGATCCGTCTGGGAAGGATCTTGCCGCTCTCAGACACATACTTGTGAAGCTTTGCAACGTCCTTATAATCGATTGCATTGTCCTTGCCGCAAAATACGCAGACTTTCTTTTTTCTATGGAAGCCGCCTCTTTTTCTGAAAGGCGCTTCTTTTCTCTCGGTATAAGCCATTTTAACCTCCTGTAATATTTCAGGTACACAGCCGGTCTGGCGTAGAAGCCCGATCAGGCGAAAGGAAGTTCCTCATCAATTCCATCCGGAATGTTCATGAATCCGTCAAGGCTGTCAGAAGTATCGGCGCTCTGCCTGGGAGCCTGGTTCGCTCCGCCGCCGTTATAGCTGCTGCCGCCGTTTCCACCGCTGTAGCTGCCGCTATTACCGCCGCCGTAATTGTTCCCACCATAATTTCCGCTGCCGCCGGAAGAAGCGTTCTTGCTCTCCGCGAACTCCTGGTCCTCAACAACTACCTCAGTAGTGTAGACCTTGACGCCGTCCTTATTGGTGTAGCTGCCGGTCTGGATGCGGCCGGTGATCGCCATCTTCGTTCCCTTTTTGAGGTACTTCTCAGCGAACTCACCCGATCTGCCGAAAGCAACGCAAGGAATAAAGTCCGCATTGTTTCCGTCATTACCGGCGTTACGGTTGAATCTTCTGTCAACTGCCAGTGTATATCTGGCGATGCACATGGAATTGTCGCCCTGTGTATATCTGATCTCGGGGTCTCTTGTCAGTCGCCCCATTAAGATTACTTTGTTCATTCTGACCTCTGCTTTCTGTTAAGCTTCGTCCTTCTTAACACACAGATATCTGATGACATTGTCCATAATGCGCATACGGCTCTCGATCTCGTGGATCGCGGAACCTTCAGCCTCAAAAGGAATGAAGTAGTAGTACGCTTCGTTCATCTTCTGAATCTCATAAGCGAGCTTCTTCTTTCCCCAGTCTTCGACTTCGCCGACCTCGCCGCCGAAACGGGTGATCAGTTCCTTGCATCTGTCGACTACGGCTGTCCTTGCTTCATCGTCAATCTGCGCATTGACAACAACGGCTAACTCGTATTTGCTCATGTGTTCTTTACCTCCTTCTGGTCTCTGGCCCTCACTCGC
>JBGUJH010000031.1:0-2054 GCA_045113775.1 Lachnospiraceae bacterium
GCTTAACAGCGCCTTACTGCAAAAGCTTCTTTTTGAGGGCATATTCGACCAGTTCCGCACGGGTTCGAAGGCCCAGTTTGTTCATGATCTTGGCCCGGTAGCTCTCGACGGTTTTGACGGAAATAAAGAGCTTTTCGCCGATTTCTTTGTTGCCGTAGCCGCGGGCGATGAGGGAGAGCACCTCAAGTTCACGCTCCCGCAAAGACAGATAGCCGGACTTCCCCTCCTCGTGTCGGTTTACGAATCCGTCCACAAGATGCGGTACCATCTCCTTGCTGATGTAATCACTTCCTCCATAGACCGTGTGTACAGCCTCGATCAGTTCCTCCTCGGGAACGTTTTTCAGAAGATAACCGGAGACGCCGGTCTGCACTGTATAAAGCAGGTACTCCTTGTCGGCATGCATTGTCAGCATGATGATCTTTACTTCCGGGAAATCCGCATGGATCTTGCCTGCGGTGATCACACCGCTCTCCCCCGGAGGCATGCTGATATCAAGCATGACAATATCGGGCTTAAGCTTTGCGACTGCATCGTAGGCCTCCTGGCTGTTTGCCGCGGTTCCGATCACTTCTATATCAGGCTGATGATTCAGCAGCATTTTTAATGCATTTCGCACAATCGTGTGATCGTCCGCAAGGACGATCCGAATCATCTGGTTCCCCATCTGACACCCCTTTCTATATATTTGCGCCTCACGGCACTTCCACCTCGAGCAATACGCTGGTCCCCAGATCCGGCGCAGACCGCACCGTCAGAGACGCGCCGATATTTCCCGCCCAGTAATACATACCGGGCAGTCCCATTCCGCCACCGGAGATCTGCAGATTATCTGCATCAAATCCCTTTCCGCTGTCCCGGATTTCAAGGCGGAGCATATTTCCGTCCAGATACAGACGGGCTAAGACCAGTTCCGTCCCGGCATATTTGCAGGCATTTGCCGCGGCCTCCTGTCCGATCCGGTAGACCACCGTCTCAATGTCCGACCCGAATCGCCTGTCTCCTATATTTTCCTGAAAGTCCACCGTGATCTGATAACTGGCTTCCATAAAACGAAAATGCCTGAGAAAGGCAGCCTTCAGCCCAAGAGTCTCCACGATCTCCGGCTTCACGCTGACCAGTATTTCCCGCAGTTCCTTCTGGATATGGCTCAATGAAGTATCCGCCAGCTGCAGACCCTCCCGGATTTCTTCCATAGCATCTGTGTATTTGAGTGTGCGCAGCTGCATCTGAACCCCGAGAAGATCCTGAATCACACTGTCGTGCAGATCCTGGGCAATACGGGATCTCTCCTCCCGAAGCGCCGCCCGCAGCGGCACATCAACCAGCTCATAGATCGGCAGTTCACGGTATTCCTGCCGCCAGACTTCCTCCAGTGCAGCCTCATAAGACTCCGGAATGACCCGGCGCCCGAATATCCCCTCCGAAAGGATCTGCTGCACCTGCCCATAGCGCTCCCTGGTGACCGAATCAATCTCCCGCATGCCCAGCATCAATACCGCGTCCACTTCCTCGTCCTTCCAGAGAGGGAAAGCGACAAAACTCTGAATATCCTCTGCCAGGAGTATGGGTGTGTGCACCCTCTCACTCTCACTGTATTGGAGCAGTACATTCTGTACAACCATGGTCTTCCTGCGCTGAAAGACGCCTCCCGCGATTCCCTTGCCCGGTTCCAGGACAATTTTCAGGTAATTCCGGTTCCGATTTCCGGACGCCTCCTGCCATGTCAGAAGTGTCCTCCTGCCCCGAATCGCACAGGCAAGTCCGGCAAAATCAAATCCGCACTGCCGCCTCAGCATACGGAGCTGCACCGACCATTCATATTCTTTTCTCATCAGACACCTCGGAAGAGAACACTGGTTATGTTATACTGTCACTGGAAATACCACAGATGATGGTGTGAAAAAGAAAGGAAGCCTATGTCCCTGTGGAACGATTATCTTGCGCGAAAATTGATTTTTGAGAGCCATCCGACAATAGACCAGGATCGCTGCCTGAACCGGATGCAGACACGTCATCCATGCAGATCCTGCATGGATGTCTGTCCGGCGGGC
>JBGUJH010000032.1:0-51300 GCA_045113775.1 Lachnospiraceae bacterium
AAGGCGGTACGCTACCCCTCCACGGGGCGCATACCGCCTTTTCTTGTTATCCAGCCCTCCGGCTGTATCGGTTGAGCAAAAGTCAGCATGGGATTGGTGTGGTATCTTTAATTATGTGAAACTCCGTTTTCCCAATGGGAAACGGTCACACGGGATACCATGATCTTCTCTGCAACCTGGTCCTGTGTCATGCCGGCCTTCTGCCTTGCTTCTTTCAGTTTTTCCGAAATCATCATCTTTACGATCTCCTTTGCATGGCTTTAGTTTATCCGAAAACGAACCCGTCTGTCTATCAAATGGTATTTACAGAACCCTCAATTGCTGTAAAAAACCCTTTACATCACCATTTTTCAAGGTTTTTCTTCATCATAACAGTGGAATCTGGATACCAGATCCCGATTTTCCGACAAACTGCGAACTGTCAGCAGGAGGTTCTCCTTTTATCTTTATCAAATCCTTGCAGGGATGGACAGAACACCGGAGCAGTGAGAGATCTGCTTAAAACCGAGCTCCGGGAATTCTCCTTTGAGCTCGTCTACAACAAAGTAGATTTCATCGTCATCCCATTCGTCACCCACGTCCTTCTGGCACTGTTCCAACTGGCTTCGGTTTTCAAAGGCGACGTCACCGATCAGAATCTGTCCGCCGGGGTTCAGATGATCCTGCAAAACGCGCAGGAAGGAGACCTTCTGTTCATCAGGCAGATGATGCAAGGAGTAGGTCGCTACGATGAAGTCATAGCGCTGTGCCAAGAGCGGCTCCACCAATCCCTGAGTGAAATCGCCCTGATATAGATGCGCATTGGGCATCTTTTCGGAAGCCAGCTCAATCATCCGCGCTGAAAAGTCCTGGCCGTAGATTGTGCAGCCATTTCCGTATAACTTCGTTGTGAGCGTTCCGGTGCCAAAGCCGATGTCCAGGACAACAGCATTCGGCTTCTCCATGATGCTCTTATAGATGGTTCCCAGCACATCTTTGTATCCGGCGAAGGGATAGGTGTTTCCTTCATCAGATACGCCTACAGTTTTGTCGTATCCGTCTGCCCACAAGTCGAATCCTTTATTATCAAGCATTGATATCCTCCAAATTGCGGTGTTCGTTTTGCTTACTCAGAAAGTGCCTCCGCAGCAGTCCGTACCATTTCGGCATATTCCGCTTTAACATCTTCGGGAGACTTAATTGCAACTCTTCCTCCAAACCCAAATATCCAGCTATAAAAGACGCTGCCAATAGAGGTTTCGATTACGGCGCGGAAGGATTTCATATCATTGGCCAGCACATGAACATCTTTGCCAAACTTATCTATGATCGCATCCATAACATCGTTGCTGCACACCAGCTCTATCTGCTTTCTCTGGCCGTTGTACATCCGGAACATTGAATTCAGGTAGACATTCAGGTCAAAATTCTTCGGAGGCTGCACAGCGTCTTCATCAAGGATTTTGGGACATCTGACAATGCGATCTACGCGGAAGCTGCCGATCCCTTTGTGTTTTTCAGAGAAACCAACCACATAATAGTAATCGCCATTCCAGATCAGCTTATATGGGCTGAACACATAGGTATAGCCATCGTATTTCAGCTTCTGTTCCTTCCGGACATTGTAGGTGAAATACTGGAACGAAACCTTCTTGCTTGCATTGATCGCGTCGTTCAACGCCTCCATGATGTAGTAGATCTTCTCGTTGTCGGCTTTGATGCGATTCTCCACATCAACATTGCGAACGAGTTTTTCCGCATTATGCTGGCTTGTAAGGGAGCCAAGCTTTTCAACCAGGGCGGCGCTCTTTTCCTTGGGTATGAATCTGGCAGACTCCACAGCGTCAATCAATGTCTTGAGCTCCGGCAGGTCAAATCTCCGACCGATGAGTGAGAAACGCTTTTGCGTCGAAGGGACAACCTCAATTTCAACTCCGAGCTCCTGGAGTGCTTTTATGTCATCACCCACAGTTCCGCGAGAGGTTGAAATACCATACTCTTTTTCGAGCTGCTCCATGATCTGAGCTATCGTCAGATAATGGTCCTCGTCTGTCTGCTCATAGAGCATCTTAGCCACATAGAAAGGGCGAAGTTTTGCTTTTATGTCCATGAGTTCACCTCATCACTTCGTCATTCTCATCATCAAGAGACTTCCGTTCTTCTTCAGCCATTTATCCCATTTCCAATATTCTGGGAAGACCCGTAATACTTCGGCGTAAAACTTATCGGAATGGTTCATTTCCTTGCGATGGCAAAGCTCATGAACCACTACGCTGTCGATTACTTCCGGCGGTGTCAACATCAGGAGACAGTTGAAATTTAGATTACCTTTACTGCTGCAACTGCCCCATTTGGATCGCTGGTTCCGTATTGTGATCCGACCATAGGTGACGCCGATTTTCGGGGCGTAGTATTTTACTCTTTCCGGTATGACCTTCAAAGCCTGGTCTGCAAGCGCTCGGATTTCATCAATGCTCAGAGGTTCAACGGCGTCCGCTTTCTTCTGTTGTTCTTCGACCTTGTTCAGGTGCTTTTCTATCCAACTCTTGTGCTGGAGACGGAACATATTGATCTCAGCATCAGTTGCCTGCAGAGGGGCTCGGATAATAAGCCCCTCTGCATTTACTTCAACGCCTAAAGACTTCCGGTTGCTCCGGATAATTTTGCAGTTCATGCTCAGCTCTTCCTCAAGCTCTTATAAAGCTCTTTGGCCATCTCGTCCTGAACCTTCTGATAAAAGTCGGGATCGTTAAACAGCTTCTGGAATGCCTCGTTGTTATCCAGGAAACACTGAGTCACAATATCCTTGAACTTGTCCGGGAACAGAGATTCCACGAACATCTCAGTAGAATTGTCCTTTGCGTACTTCTTGAACTTCTTTACGTCAGAGTCCTTCATAAACATCTGATAGATGCCCTCAATGATAACTCTATCAGCGTCAGTAAACTTGCCCTCGAAACGCTCGTTCACCTTGTCGATGATGTTTTGCAAGGTGTCCTGCTTCTTGTTAGGCTTCTTCGGAGCAAGAGAACCACCCGGAACGTAGACCGGAGGCTTTTCATCCAGCGTAATTGCCCCGTTAAAGGTTTCGGTCAGAGAGGCATACTCCAGCTTGATCTTGTCTTCGATATCAACGATCTCAACACGGCCACGCGGCAGGAGCCGAATAAGGTTGTTCGTGTACTGGAACTCGTTGAAGAGCTCCTTGTCATGCAGCCGCACGAGCTGCGTGATGTACGAATAAGATCCGTTAAACTTGCGGATGTAATCACGCACAGTGTACTGATCGTCGTCGCTCAGCTCCTTATAACGCTCGACTACGGGACGGAGAAGTCCGGCCAGCCTGCCAATAGATGCCTCGCTTTGAGAAGCTCCGCTGTGCTTGTCCATGAAGTCAATAAAGGTCTGAACATCCTCGAAGTTGTAGAGCATGAACTCAGCGATCTTTGCGCGGAGGTCGTAAACACGATTTATGTCCGAATCGCCCATCATGGTGGTTGTCTCATAGTAAGGCAGGAATGCTTTCTTAATATCCTCTTCGGTATTCTCAAAGTCGAGCACAAAGGTGCTGTTCTTGCCGCCAGTCGTTCTGTTCAAACGGGAAAGTGTCTGAACAGCAGTAATATCCTTCAGCTTCTTGTCCACATACATGGTATGAAGCAGCGGTTCGTCAAAGCCGGTCTGATACTTGTTCGCAACAACAAGGATGTTGTACTGGCTGGAGTGGAACGCCTTTCGGAATTTCTTATCGGTGGTAATATACTTGCCATCCTCGTCCACATTCATTGTGGCTTCGGTGTATGGCTTCTCGGAAGGAAGGTCATCAAGGGAAATCTCTCCGGAGAAAGCGACCATCACGTCTGTACCCTTTGTCTCTTCGGGATGATCCTTCAAATACTGCTTGATGGCGAAATAATAGCGCACCGCATTCGCGCGGCTGTCAGCCACGACCATTGCCTTGCCTTTGCCGCCGATCTGATACCGGCAGTTATCAAGGAAGTTGGTCATAATCATCTCAGTCTTCTGCGTGATGGTATAGCCGTGCTTCTTGTAGTATTTGAACAGAGCCTTGGAAGTTGGGCCCTCGATCAGCTCCGGGTTATCGTCCGAGACCTTGATGAGCTTGAAGGCTTCTTTGATGGTCGTATAATTCTTCAGAACATCGAGGATAAAGCCCTCCTCAATAGCCTGCCGCATGGAATAAACGTGGAAGGGGCGGTGAATAATCGTTCCATCAGGGCTCTGCTCGTGAACGCCAAACAGCTCCAGGGATTCGCCCTTCGGTGTCGCGGTAAAGGCAAAGAAGGACTGGTTCTCGTGTTTACCCTGACCAATCACAGCGTTGATATACTCGTCGGTGAGATCTACGTCGGATTCGTCAATGCCTTCTTCCTCAGCGTAGTTCTTAACAGCAACGCCGATATCAATCAGACTGCGGCGCAGCGTCTTTGCAGATTCGCCGCTCTGCCCCTGGTGGGCCTCGTCCACGATGATAGCAAACTTCCTACCGGAGAACTTCTCAATATCCTTATAGGCAAAGAGGAACTTCTGAATGGTGCAGATAATGATGCGTTTCTTGTCATTCAAAGCTTCTGCAAGGTCGCGGGAATGCTTTTTATCGTCGATGCACTCCAACAGGCCAGGAACGTGCTCAAAGCTGTTGATCGTGTCCTGGAGCTGGCTGTCGAGCACAACACGGTTGGTGACAACAATAACGGAATCAAAGACGCTCTCGTCCTTGTCGTTATGGAGGGACGCCAACCGATAGGCGATCCAAGCAATAGAGTTGGACTTGCCGGAACCGGCTGAGTGCTCGATCAGATAGTTTGTGCCAGCACCTTTCTCGCGCACGTCGGCAACGACCTTCCGAACCACATCGTACTGATGGTAACGCGGGAAGATCAGCTTTTCCTTAGTGACAGTCTTAGTGACACCGTTCTTTGTCACTTCTTCCTTTTCCTTTACGTGGGAAATGAAGCGGTGAAGGATGTCCAGCAGAGAATCACGCTGCAGAACCTCTTCCCAAACGTAGTATGTATCATAGCCGTTCTCGTTATTGGGGTTGCCAGCGCCACCGGTTACACCGGCACCGTTGGAGCCCATGTTGAAGGGCATGAAGTAGGTAGCATCATCTTTGAGTTGGGTTGTCATCCACGCCTCATTCAGGTCAACGGCGAAGTAGACCAGAAAGCGATGATCCAGCCTGAAAGCAAACTCCTTGGAACTGCGGTCCTTTTTATACTGTTTCATGGCGCACCAAACATCCTGCCCCTTGAACTGATTTTTCAGCTCAATAGCCACGACGGGGATACCGTTCACAGAAAGTACCATGTCAATGGTGTTCGTGCTGCCGGTTGAATACTGGAACTGACGGGTGCAGCCAAGGATATTGGACTGGTACAGCTCAATAAGCGTCTCGTTCAGGGCAGACTCCGGCTTGAAGTAGCAGACCTTCAGCTTGACACCCATATCTGTGATGCCGTTTCGGAGCACATAGATCAAGCCCTGATTGGTGATCGTCTGCTCCAAGCGGGTGTAGAGCTTGTCCGGAGCTTTGTCACCGTAGTATTTGACATACTTCGCCCACTCTTTAGGCTGCGTGTTTGCGATAAACTCGCAAAGCACGTCCATGTAGATACAGCGCGCGACATCGTGCTGCCGGTTATGCACCCAATTCCCGTCAGCATCTTGCCCAACAAACTGCTGGTAGCCGCCTTTCTCTGAAATCAGGTAGGATTCAATATCCCTTTCAAATCTCTTTTCGCTGGTATCCATAGTAGTACCTTCCCTTTACTGTGATGGGTTTATTATAACGGCTTCTTCTGGCCGTTTGGTCGTCCGTAAAACGACAATTATCAGTTGCTATTAGCAATCGCATCAAATAGTGGTTGCGGTATGAAAGAATGGTGATGTGCTTGCTCCATGATCTTGATGTTCTTATCCATAATGTATTTCAATTCCCCAAGGAAGAACTTTCTTCCGTCCAGCTCATCTGCTACTACACTCATGATTCCAGCCCTGGAATAGCTCGCAACAGCAATCGTTGGGCTGATCGGATAAAAGATGCACGTTGACGGATTCGCAAGGCCGTTGTGGAATAAGCCAAGCTCTTTCTTGCCGACGCCTTCAACAAGAACCGGATTGTCGCTTGTCGCAAAAGGCATGTTGTCTCGTTGCGTATTAACATACACCACCCAGATCCGATCCTGCATTAGGCTACAATATCTGTCGAAGTTCTCCGGGGCAAAGGAGTGGTTGAAGAACTGCTCCTTTTGCCACTGTTCATCAAGCTTTATGTTTTGAATCTTTGGCTTGTACTTTGCCATCAAAGAATCCGGAATAGCCGCAATTACGCTATCTTTTACAGCTTTCTCGATTCTGGGATAGATCTCTTTGATGTATGCTACGCTGCTGGGAACACGCATCATTTGAGCAACGGTCACTTTTGAAAGCACTTGTTTGTAGTGCTCCGAAAGGACAGGTACGTCGTATTGTGACAGGGTAATAGTAGAAATCAGGTTATCCATTTCCCGCCCACAAAGAGAATCAATTTCTCTTGCGAAGAAGTGTTCCCAATACTTCGGATCATCCCTGTCTGTCACGTCATAGAAGTTTTTGATGTATCCTACATCAGCGGTTGACGCCCTAAAGAGCTTCGGCTGCTTCTTCTCGTAATAGCGAGTTCCGATGATGTATTTTCCATCAACCTTTGATGCGAACCGATCAAGGTATCTCTTTGGAACGATATGCTGATTCACAAACTGCTTTGCCATAAAAGCTCCTCATGTGCGGAAAGCTGCGTATCGTTCATCGAGATCAACAATGCTAAAGTCAAAGAAGTTGAACTGCTCCGGGTGCTCTCTGTAGTAACCATTTGCACAGGCTGACAGGATGAAGCAGAGCCTACGCACGTTCACTTCATATCTTCTATGGGTTTCGCCGAGTTGCTTTCCGTTGAAAAACTGTTCGGATATATTCGCAGAATCAGAGAGGACGTTGAACTTCTTTTTCTTCTCAGTGAGAAGAGTAAAGTGATCTACCTTGCAGCATTCCTCCTGAATTTTTTCCCTTTCAATATTGGGATTACCTTGATGAAGAAAAGAACATCGCAGACTATAAACGACTTCACCGCTCAGATAAGGCATTTTTCCTTCTTCCCCTGGGTACTGCTCATATGCTCCGATATATTCATCATACCAGTCGATGTATCTTTTCTTGGTTGACTTCTCATTTGGATATTTGGCCTTTCCGCATATGTCAGGGAGTGTTAGTGCAAGGGAGAGCGCAGAGAAAAAGCAGTCATTATCAAGAGCTTTGTTTATGTCGTCTATCAGCCGCTGAATCATTAGCTTACCTCTTTCTTGCCGGTGACATATTCGTAGATTAGAGATTTCTTATAGTCTGTCAGTTTCTCGATTTTCTTCTCTTTGATGTCGATTAGCTTGTCAATACTGGATGCGTGTTTCCTTATTATCTCTACCATTTTTTCTTGTTCAGCCAGTGGTGGCACACAAACCTGGAAGTTCTGGATCATCGGCAGTCGAACTGAAGGCACGGTAGTCTTTGCACTTCCATAGTCCATCACAGTGCTAAACAGGTTTTCCAAGTAATATTTCAATAACTCCTTATCGACATATCTAAAGTTATAAAACCTATATACGCGCTGGTGAACAGCATATTTCCCATCAACCAAATGGAACACTCTTCCCGCACCAGCTCCATCACCGGCCATAAGGATTCCGGGACCTTCAAAGGTATAATCGTTGCTTCTTTCAACAATAGGAGATCGAACATAGAAAGGATATGCCCCATCTGGATTCGCATCTTGGGTATCGCTGTTTCCTGTGGTTATATCTGCAATGAACCTAAAACGGATTAACTGCCAATGTTCTGGCATCATTCCAATCCACTCAACTCCGCTGTCCTTCATTGAGGCATTGGGATCGAGCCCCTTCGTCACAACTTCTGTGATAAGGGACTGCTTATACTGTTTCAGCTTTTCGATCTGTGCTTGCTGATTTGCAATCAGGGCATCGACTTTCGCCGTATCCTTATCAATTCTCTCAGCAATTCTGTCCTGCTCCTGATATGGAGGTAAAGCGACTTTGATACCCATGAAGTCGTCAATACTAAGATCCCACTGACCAATCCTCATGCCTGCGGAATACATCTCGTATGCTTCCACAATACCGAGGTTCCTCATGTAATGGTGGATAAACCTTGGTGTGACTTTTGAATAATCAACTTTGCATACATAGTAAGCGGGACTGACAATTCCTTCATAATCAGAGACCCCAAGAGAACCGGACCAGGCTTTCATCTTGTTAATAACTAAATCGCCTTGTTCGACGTATTTGTAACTGTCGGTATCCAGAGAGGTCACGTTATGGTTATCATCTCTTGAATCCTTTGGGATAACACCAAGCTCTCTATAGAGTGAAAGGACCGTTGCATCACCATGATTCTTGATGGATACATTCTTGAAGAGTGCTTTATTTCTATGTACTTTCCAGTGACTTGGCATATCGCCCAGCCAATCAATTTCACTATTTACCATCTCACGCATTGCCAAACAGCTCCTTCATTAGCTCTGTTTCCTCAACTTCTAATTCCTTGATTTCAGCGAAAATACTATCCGAAGGTTCAGGCGGAACGAACTTATAGAACAAGCGCGTGAACGGGATTTCATAGCCAACCTTGTCTTTGCTACGGTCAAGAAATGCCACCGCATTATAAGGCAAGACATTGTTTTCTATGTAGGCATCAATATCATCCTGCAAAGGGATTATCTCGCTATCGGAAGCGCCTTTAACGGCCTGCATCTTGCCTTTCTTAAGAATTGGCTTGCCTTCATCGTCACAGAGCGCGGTCTCCACCGTAACTTTTGTATAGCCGAAGAACTCATTGTCATAGACTTTGGATTCAACAGTCAAATCATTCTCTGTGAATGTGCCATCTTCAAAGGCTTTGTAAGCTTTCAAAATGAGTCGGATGCAGTTCTCATCAAGGTCAACCCGCTTGTTGCCGATATTCTTTCTGCGCTTCACAAAGCATTTAGAAGCGTCAATGAGTTGCACTTTTCCTGCGCGGTGCATCTCTTTTCCCTTGGTTAAAACCCAAATGTACGTGGCAATTCCTGTGTTGTAGAACAGGTCGGTAGGAAGCTGGATGATGGCATCAACGAGGTCTTCACCAATCACATAGCGCCGGATTTCCGAAGCTCCGCTGCCAGCATCACCGGTGAAAAGAGAAGACCCATTCTGAACGATTGCCATGCGTCCTGATCCTTCCTTGAGCTTCTTTACTCCATTTAGCATAAAGAGCATCTGCCCATCGGAAATAGCGGGGAGGCCGGGGCCGAAACGTCCGTCATAGCCTTTCTTTGCTTCTGCTTCGACTTCGGTACGTTCCCGCTTCCAGTCGATACCGAAAGGAGGATTAGAAATAATATAGTCAAACTCATACCCTGAGAACTTATCCTGGCTCAAGGTATCGCCGTACATCATACCGGAGGCGTTACCGCCCTTGATAAGCATATCGGACTTGGCGATAGCATAAGTTTCCGGGTTGAACTCCTGCCCAAAGCAGGTCAACACGGCATCCTCGCTGAGTGCTTGCAGCCGCTCGGTCAGACAGCCAAGCATCTGAGAAGTTCCCATCGCCATATCGTAGGCGGTCTTGGTACAGCCGTTCTCCTTGATTTCCTCTTTCTCAGGAGAAATCAGCAGATCGGTCATAAGGTAGATAACGTCGCGGCTGGTGAAGTGTGCTCCTGCTTGCTCGTCGTAGGACTCAGAGAACTTCCTGATCAGCTCTTCAAAGATATAGCCCATATCAGCAGAGGTGATCTTCTTGGGCGACATATCTGCTTTTGCAGAGTTGAATTCCTGAATCATTACAAAGAGAACGCCGCCCTCCACCATCGTGCCGACGGTGTTTGCAAACTCAAAACGGGAGATAATATCGGCCACGTTTGCCGAGAAGCCTTTGAGATAATCGTCGAAGTTGTCAGCGATATTATCCGGATCGGCAAGCAGCTTCTGGAAGTCAAACTTGCTGGTATTGTAAAAGGCATAGCCGGAAGTACGGGTCAGAGCGCCTTCGATAAGCTGCTCATTTGCGCCGGTCGCATCCAGCTTCTTCTTCATTTCGAGAACAGCCTGTTTGGTGGGCGCAAGGGCATCGTCAAAGCGTTTGAGAACGGTCATGGGCAGAATAACCTTCCCGTACTCATGGGGCTTAAACAGACCCACAAGATGCGTGGCACTCTCCCAAATCAGATTGGCCTTCTCCTGGATATTTGTATTCGTCTGCTTTTGAAGCTCATTGAACTGCATATCTCTATCCTCCAAGCGGTTAGTCTTCTTCGATAACTTCCATAAGGTCCCCAATATCACAGTGAAAGACCTTGCAAAGATTCATCATAACTTCCATGCTGACCGGGAGATCACGATTTAACTTGGTCATGGCATAGGAACTAATCTCAGCTGCTTTCGCAAGCTCACTCTTCTTCATTTTATTGTCTTTCATTAGACGCCACAGCTTATCGTAACGAACCTTCATATGATACCTCCATATAGCATGGATTAGGGCCACCGACTCGTGGTTACAAAAACGCACAATGCATTATACCACACTCCATCTCTTTTTTCAATGGATTTGGCTGTTATTCGCATTATCCAAAGAAAAGGTGCGGCAAAATGGTCGCACCTTTTCTCATTGATAGTGTAGTTGCGCATGTGAGAAGGAGTTATGGGCCCATATTGCGATAGCTATTTAGCAGTGTTGATTATCATTAGCCCATGCTCAGAGGCATAATTGACAGTATAAAATGTGCCGCCTGTTTTTTCGTTAAGAAAACAAATACATCTGCTGCTATTATCTACAAGGTGACGGTTGCGTTTGTGCATACACCCGCTATAGTAATCTTGTGATGTATATACTACTTTGTCAGCAGCCTTCATAATCCGGTTGTATTCTTCAATATCTTCTTGCTTCCAGCCTCTGGCTTGCGTTTTACAGGGTAAGACAAGAATAAGCTTAATTTGGGGATAGTCTTTTTTCAGGTCCAATACTGTCTGCGCAGCAAGAGTATCAAATCCCAAAGCTCCGCCAGCACCGAAATACAGATAGCCGTCCTTAATACTTGCAATAACAGCATCCCTCAGCCGTTGGGTCACGCTCTCCAGTTGATCCAACGGTATTTTTCTATGACCGGTAAAGCAACAAGTTTGATTTTTCATCGTTCAGCCCTCAACCAGTGCTTAAAGGCACTAATTTCCGCAATTATAATACTTATAGTATACACTGCAGAGCAAACAATATCAATGGTCTGTGGAAAAACAGTTCCAATATTTATAGACTATATTCAGAACACAATGAGGTGCCTAAAATGAGTGAGATAGCAAAGACAGTTGGTCAACGAATAAGAAGTTACAGACTTCAGTTAGGATTCAGCCAGGAAAAGGTAGCTGAGCTTTCCGGCTGCCATCCAACATATATTGGACAGGTCGAGCGCGGAGAGAAAAATGCTACGCTTGAGAGCATAGAGAAGATTGCTGCTGCAATAGAAGTTCCTCTCTCCAAGCTCTTCGATAAGATTGGATGCGCACCGGATGACGGCACAGATATCCCCGCAAAATGCTATGAGCTTCTACTGACAAAGAGCAAATCAGAACAAGAGCAGATCTACCGTATAATCCTCGAATTAGACAAATACAAGGACATTCATATGTAAGTGCCACCCATTTGGGTGGCATTTGCTGTTAATAGGCAGGAATCCCGTAGCCCAGGATTTCATAATATCCAACAGCATAATGGTTTTCGCGGCAGCTATCGCCGGAGTTCCCTTCGACGGTGTAGACAATGCCGTCCTCAACCCGTTCAACGATACCGGTATGATCGGATTCGCCGTCTTGCGGGCCGGAGCTGCCTTTGTTATCCCAATCGAAGAAGATGATCATACCTGGTGCCGGTTCGATATCGTTATCTGCCCACTGGCCTCGATCCTTGAACCAGTTGACACCGTTGACACAGCCTGCATATTTGGGAATAACACCAGTCTCGATATACCCGCACTGATCGGCGCACCACGATACAAAGCAGGCGCACCACTCAACACGAGAGCCGAAACCGTACCAGCTCCAGTAGGGCTCGCCGCCCACATTGCCAAGCTGAGACAGCGCAACCGCAACAATCTGATCGTCGGCTCCGTAGATGCCGTAGAGAACAGATGCCCACATACTGCTGTCCTGTGCGAGCAGCTCAGCAACCTGGGCTTTTTGATCCTCAGTGAAGCTGTACTGAGACATCATTTCTTCTACGGTTTTATGACTTACAGTGATATACAGATATACCGTTGTTTCTTCGACTTCCTCTTCTACGATGTTGCCTTCTCCATCATCTGTTTCAACTATGACTGTTTCTGTCCTTTCTTCGGTTTCATAGGAAATCTCATTCATTTCCCAGAAGATATCTTTCAGAAGCTGTTTCTTTTCGTCGGTCATAGACGCCACTTCCTGCGGGTTATCCGGGTCGTTGGTGGTCTTTACAGCGTAGATGGAAAGAACCTCCGGCCAGACTGCACGGGAGCCTGACATTTCAAGCTCGTCATAGGTGTTGGAGCTCTTGATTTCGTCAAGCTTGTTCTGATAGTCCAGGTTGATCTCCTGGACGACCTGCTGCATGGTCTGCGTAGAGCCGGTATCTTCCGAAGAGAAGAAGATTCCGAAACAGGATGCCACAATAAGGCCGATCAAGCAGATAACGATAATCACAACGACCGCCACCCAACCACCGGCAGCAATGGCCGCGATCAGTTCTTTGATAGCTGCCGCAATCGCTTTGATCGCGGCGGCAATCGCTTTCGCTGCCGCCACCGCAGCTTTGTATGCCGCAATCGCAGCCTGTCTCGCCATCTCAGCAGCCTTCTGTGCGGCCTTGGCGGTCGCCTGAGCTGCTTTTTGTGTTGCCTTGGCCGTTTTCTCAGCCGTTTTAATGGCCGCTTTTGATGTCTTTTCCGCTGTCTTAATTGCCTTCTCTGAAGACTTAACCGTGCCTTTTGCTCCGGTCTTCACGGTCTTCTTTCCGGCAGAACGGGCGGACTGCTTAATCGTGTGTTCCGTCCGCTCCGCAGTCTTGATGGTCTGATTTCGAGTTCCGCGTACAGCGTTCTTTCGGACTTCACCGCCGGTGGATGCTGTCTCTCTGACGGTGTTCTGCTGGTGGACATTCTTCCTCTGTTGAATAGAGTTTTGCTTTTGAGAGTCAGCTTGCCGTTTTGATGCTGGCTCTCTCCGCGTCTGCGAAGGACCTTGCGGCTCTGAGGCTCGTGTAGTCGATTCATGTGAATGAGATTCCTGAGAAGAAGTCTTCTCGGTTCGGGCCTGTTCCTCCCTGCGGAAGCGCTCTTCATAGCGGTTGACCCGATCCTCATTCTTTTCGATCCGCTTTTCCTCACGATGTTTCCGATATGCTTCTTTGCCTTTGTTAACTGCCTTCTTCGTCTCGGATGACACATCATGACCGACACGATCTGCAACATCTTCCGCAGCATAGCGGATCTTATCCTCCGCATATTCAGACGGCGTGACCTGGCCGTCGTCCATCAGATTTTCAAACTGATCCTTTGACCTGACCAGCGCCGTCTTCATACGCTCGGAGGCAACAGCCGCTTTATCAATGACCTTGATATCCTTCACGCTTTCTCTCGTCTTAATCCTGCTCATAGCTATCGCCTCCTTCCTCAAAGAACAGGATTAAACCTTCTTGGCAACTACTACGAAGCGCCCATTGGTGTAGGTGTATTCACAGGTGGAAAGCGTGATAAGATGGTCTCCGTACTCGGCGTCCACACCGGTGTCATAGAGTTGGCGGAGGTGAACACTATTCATGAAGTTCTTAAAGTGCTCCTCATCCATATCTGTGAACTGATTGTACCGGAAGGTGTCGTTGTTCGTATCAAAGCGGAAGACCGCCACGATCTGATACTCTCCGAAGCCGAACAGGGTATCAAACTTAATGATCGGATGCTCGTCATAGAAGCCCTTGCTGGCATAATTGCAAAGATCGTGGAACATCGTTTCGTTCTTCATGTGATGCCCGTAGATGACGTAGTTGTTGCTCTCTCCCATCACGCAGTCCTCGTCAATATACGGAACGCCGTAATCGCTGTACTCCTTCTCAAAGCTGTGCTTCAGATAGTAGTTAGGATTATTCGGCGTCCACATGACCGGGTAGTTGATGTTCGTGCCGTCGATGGAGATCCAGCCCACAAAATCGCTGTTCTGATCGAAAAGGGCTCTGTACTTCTCCATTGCCAGCTCTGCTTCTCGCGCAGCCAGTTCTTCCTCAGAGATTGTCTCACTTACGGGCGCGTCTTCACCCGGCTCGGGGACGGGCTCCTTGTCGAGTTCGCTCTTGTCCACATCAGCAATCATATTGGACAAGTCCTCAAACTGCTGTGCGCTGTTCTTTTGATCCTGATACTGGTGATGAAACACGACGCCAGAGAATACCGCGATCCCGCACAGGACCACAATAGCGGCGATGCCAATGATCTTTTTGATTTTCATATCAAATTACCTCCATAAAAGATTGAGGACAGGGTTAATCCTGTCCTCTTGCAAATTCGCCCTCACCGGGGCGCGTGGTCATAAGCTGATAGAGCTTTGTATCATGCGGGAACTGATTGATGAACGGAACGAGCGCCGAACCGTACTTAATCAGACCGCAGCCTGCATCGGCATTGGTGATATAGCTCATCTGCTCATTGGAAATGTTGAGAAGCCGCGCGAGCTTCTCGCGGTCGGACGCTGCCTGGTTCAGCATGATAACAAACTCAGAGTTTGAGAGCATCGTGCTGGCCTGAACGGAGTCAAGCAGGTACTCCACGTTCTGCGTAATCGCAGTCGGATAAGCATTACGCTTACGGAACTGACGCCATGCGGAGTTGAAGAACTGAGCCGAGAACTCATTTTCAAACACCACATGGAACTCGTCGATAAAGACATGGGTGCGCTTGCCTTTCTTCCAGTTCAGTGTCACGCGGTTCAGCATGGTATCGGTGATAACCAGCAGGCCGGTGGGCTTGAGCTGAGAGCCGAGGCCGTGAATGTCGAACACCACTATGCGCTTGTCCAGATCGACATTGCTCTGCTTGCCGAAGATGTCCAGCGATCCGGTGGTATAAAGTTCAAGAGACAAAGCGATCTGCTTTGCCTCCGGTTCAGGCTGCTCCAGGAGCATATCGCGCAGCGTACACAGCGTCGGAACAGTTCCGTCCTCTGCGGCATTGCGATAAACATTGGTAATGCAGCGGTCAATGATGGACTTGTGCTGAGGGCCAACGCCCTTCTTGTCGATCTGCTCGATCAGCGACATGATGAACTCAGACTTCACCACAATGGGGTTGTTTTCACCGTAGCCGTCAACCATATACATGGCGTTCAGCCGGTCCCTGCCTCCGGCAGAAACTCTGATAACCGATCCGAGATTGCCCATCGCCTCCACCAGCGGTGCATACTCGCCTTCAGGGTCGCAGATGAGAATATCGTCGTCGGTATTCAGCATAAGGAAGGTAATCAACTCCTTGGCAGAGAAGCTCTTGCCGGAGCCGGGAACGCCCAGCAGAAACGCCGACTGGTTCAGGAGGTTTGCCTTGTTGCACATGATGAGGTTGTGAGAAATCGCGTTCTCACCGAAATAAATACCGCCCTGGTCCATGATCTCCTGTACCTTGAACGGCATCAGTACCGCGAGACTCTCAGTGGTAAGGGTTCTGAACGTATTGATCTTTCTGACGCCAATCGGAAGAACCGTGTTCAGTCCGTCCGTCTGCTGGAACTTCAGCGTGGCCATCTGGCACATGTGCTTTCTCGCAGTAGAGAGGATTGTCTCGGTATCCAGATCGAGCTGCTCCTTGGTATCTGCCGTGATAACCATCGTCACAACGGCAAACATCATGCGCTGGTCTCTGGTCGTGAGATCGTCCAGGAACTCCTTGGACTCCTTGCGCTGGAGCTCCATATCATAGGGAACGACGGCGCTGAAATTGTTGTTCTGATTCTGCTTGCGCTGCCAGTTGGTGATATTTGTTTCAACGCCCAGCAGTCTGTTCTCGACCTCGCGTACCGCTTCATCCGTAGGGATAGGGATCACGTCGATGGACAGCATCAGATTCCGGTTCAGCTCGGTAAGCTCAGAGAGCATACTGTCTTTGATATAGCTCGCATAGTCTTTGAGGAAAAGAACCCTTGCGAACTTTTCTCCAAGCTTGATGTGGTCTGCGCTCCGCTCCACGCTATCCGGGCAGATATAGTCGCGGAAGTCGTGACCCATTCGCGCCTTCTTGTTGATGTTCATCTCGAAGGCAGTCTCATCGCCGGGGCGGTAGAAGTCGTGAAGGATACGCAGTCTCTGTACCGCATTGAGTGCAACGCACTTGGAACCGAGCCCCGTGAAATGGGTTGTCAGATCCGCACCGACTCTGGCGAAATATGCTCGTGCCTCCTCAACATCCTTCTTGCTCACGGAGATGGTCACATACTTTTCCTGCGTGATGCCGTTGGCTCCGGTGGCCTTATCCAGGAGCATATTGTTGTACTCCATGCGGTAACCGTCCAGCCCGTCACGCTTCATCGGCATGAGAATGGAGTCCTCAAAATCCGCCTTGTTCAGCCTGTGGTTGTTGATCGTGATCTTCGTGGTTGCACCGCTATCCAGGCTGTTCAGAAGCTCAGAGTAGGTCAGGAACATGCTTTCCTTATCCTCTCGGCTTGCCACCATATAGTTGATATCGCTGAACTTGTAGGTCTTGGAAAACTTGTTTCCAACCTTAAAGATACCGTCAGGCCAGATGCACTTGATCGGGATCAAATCCTGCACCTTCTTCGGCACCACGAACTTCTCTTTATCCTGAGACAGGATTGTTTTGATGCTTTTAATCATTGCCTTTGTAGACCTCCTTTTCCTTGGCGTCGATGGTGTCCTTCAACGCCTCGTAGTAGATATTCACCGGCTCAAACTTGATCTGCTTCGGCTCAATCATCTCTGACCGCAGCCACGCCCATACAAATTGCTCTGCCGTCATTCCGTTATAGGAGATAAATCCCATTGCGGCGAAAGGAGCCGCACCGAGGATGCACATCCAGGAAACAGTTTCCGTTCCGACGTGGGGCTTGAGCGCAAAGTACAGCACGATAGCAACACCAACAGCCAGCAAAGAAAAAACGAACTGTCTGAAGGACAGTCCGAAGAACATTGACTCGGTATAGTTCCGAATCTCTCTATTGATTTTTACTTCCATATTCTTTCCTTTCCCGACGTGCAGCTTCCTGAAGCTCCGCCTTGCAGACACATTTATCTGCAAGGCAGTTCACTTCACGGTTTTTCCTGCCGCCGTAATAGAGACAGTACTTGCAATCGCAATCCGCTACGGTATAGCCGCGCCACTTATTCATGATTCTCTTTGCCATGACGCACCTCAGATTCCCATCATTTCTTTGACAAGGCGATCTGCCATCTTTACAGCACCGACGAGGATCAACATATTGAAGATCAACTCACCGATATAGCTCCAAACCATAGACGCCGCTGTCGCACTGGTGTCCACAACAGGCGGGCTTGACGCGAAGACAGAGAAGATGATGCAGGCAAGAACAATGATTGCTCCCTCCATACACACGGAGGCATAGCTCTTCAGGAAGCTCTTGCCGATATTTTGCGTTGGCTCACCGGCAAAGGTGGAAAGCGGAACCGGTGCGATTGCCGTGTACATATACATTTTGAAAAATCGTCCGTAGACGCTCAGGATCATCACGAATGAGAGCACCCACACGAATAGTCCGCCGATAAGTGTAACCGCCCATAGTGGAATGGACTCAAAAAAGCCGCAATCTTCTACCGCCGTGACAATTTCTTGCGGCAGAATGGTCGCCTGCGGCGTACCGAAACCGGCAGAGTTCATGATTGTGCTTACCACGCCTTGGATGATTTCAAGAATTGCAAGCATGAGTTCCATGCCATACGAGATCAGTCCCTTTGCGATTGCAAATCGGACAAACAGTTTTACAGCGTGTTCAGGCTTTTTCAGGTCAGCAAACGATCCACACGTCTTTACAACGCCCACCACAAAAAACAGCACCAGCAGCGCGTAGCCAATGGCTTGTAAGGCTCCGTGGATACTTGTAATGACTGACCAAATAGAGCCACCTTTGAATGTCTGCGGTGACTGTGTGATCAGTTGCCAGATCTCAGACAACTTATCGTTCCATACCTCAAGGGCATTTTCGAGATTCTGTACAATCCAGTTATCCGACATTCGTTACACCTCCAATCCGGGGCGGTCATTGCTGACCGCCCCTTTTTCGGGAAACCGGATCAGCCCACGATCAGGTTGAGGATTTCCTTTGCGAAGGTGATGATGACGCCGCCCGCCAGAGTCAGGAAGCCGTTGGAACGCTGGCTCGGATCGTGGCTCTGGAAGCTGAGGCCGACCTGCACAATACCCCAACCGAGAAGGATGAGGCCGACCGCACGGATCAGGCCGAAGATAAAATCGGACAGGTTGTTGACGACCGAGATCGGGTCACCGGCTGCAAAAGCGGTAACGCTCATGCCCATAACCAGGGCAAGGGACAGGACCGCTGCAGCATAGAAGCGGAAGCCCTTCTTGACCTTGCCGGGAATCTCCGGCTTCTGAGTGTTGTTCTTACGATTGATGTTTTTCATGTTCTTCTTTCTCCTTTTTATCAAATTTTTCTTGGAGCTCTTCTTCTGAGAGCAGTTCAAAATCGTGTAGCTGCGGTTCAAACTTCTGCGCCTTTTCGACTTCCATCGGATCAAACACAAAGGACATGGCCGCAATGCTTCTGGTGTCTTCACCGTGCGTAAACGCCGGTGCTCCGCCATCGGTGGTTTCCCGTACATTGGGATGATGAAGAATGTCGTACTTGAAATCCTGCACGGGACGCTCACCGCGTATAAAAAGAAGTGCGTACTGATTGTCCAGCATACGCACTTCGTCAGGTGTCATAAGCTCACGCCCTGTGAGCTGGTAGTTGGTAGAGTAGCTTCCGTTTCTCCCGCGAGATCGACCGTAGGTGTTCGTGTCGATAGTCTCCTTGCCAAGCAGCTTTGAGACATACTCATGGGTGGACTGCTCATTACCGCCGAGGTAGAGAAACTCGTCGCAGTTGCCGACGATGCTTTCCCATTGTTTCTCAAACAGGGCTTTGAGCTGCGCCAGATTCTGAATGATGATTGAAACTGAAATCTCCCGCGAACGCATGGTAGACAGCAGTTTGTCGAACTCATCGGGTAGGGCGACATTGGCGAACTCATCCATGACGAAATGGACATGAACGGGAAGCCTGCCACCGTGGACAGAATCGGCTTGATAGTAGAGCTGTTGGAATAGCTGCGTGTACAGCATACCGACGATAAAATTGAAAGAGGAATCGTTATCCGGGATGACAGCAAATACCGCTGTTTTCCTTTCTCCGATCTCGCCCAAATCCATTTCATCGGTTTGCGTAATGCCTGCAAGCGAATCCAGGTTGAACTTCTCCAGTCTGGACACCAAGGAGATCTGGATAGACTTCAATGTCTTTGCACTGCCGGAGTGGTACGCCCGGTAGTATTTGAGCGCAATGTGCTCCGGGTTCTTCGCTTCCAACCGTTCAAAGAGCTCGTCAAGGACCGAAAGATAGTCCTCGTTGTTCTCTTTCACATCGCCCGCTCTGATCATTTCCATCACCATCGGGAAGTTCTGTTCATCAGGTGGAGCCTCGTAGTGAAGGTAACAAACGAGAGCCTTCAAGAGCATAGCCGCAGTCTGATCCCAGAAGGGGTCCTGCGTTTGGCTGCCCTTTGGCGTTGTGTTCTTAAACAGGTTGGTTGTGAGGCGCTGAATATCGTCGTCGCTTTGCAGATAAACAAAGGGGTTGTAGCAGTGGCTCTTTTCCATGTTGATAAGGTCAAGAACCTTAATGTCGTATCCGTGCTCTTTCAGGAGGTGCCCGGTGTCCCGGAGCAGTTCTCCCTTCGGGTCAAGCACTACGAAGCTCGTATTTGCGTTCATGATGTTCGGCTTGGCGAAAAATCTCGTCTTACCGGCACCAGAACCACCACATACCAGTACGTTCAGGTTTCTTCTGTGCTTTCGTCCATCAAGTCCGATAGCGACATTCTGCGTGAGAATCTTGTTCTCTGTCTTATCCTTGTTGGCATATTTCTTGTTGACTGAGCCAGCCGTGCCCCATTTGGCTGAGCCATGTTCTTCTCGTCGCCTGTAATTGTGCTCTGAGGAAAGATAGACGCCGATAGCAATTCCATAGGCCAGAAGCAAAACGAGGACAGCTTTTACGCTGTCCTCGCAAAGCTCTATTCTGAATGGATTTTGCATAATCGTTCCGAACTGCTGCACCAGCCCGATCAGACCATCCTCCAGGCAGGGAGCAATCAACAGGCCAAGCCATACAACAGGGATTATGCCAAGGAAATAGAGGATCACATTCTGTTTGGAAAGCTTATCTTTCCTCACGTTCAGCTCTCCGCTTCTCCTTTTTCGTTGGGGCATCAATGACCTTCAGAATCAGATCGTTGATATCTTCCGTAGGCTTATCGTCCTTCAGAAGGTCGTTCCGGAAATCCATCAGGCCGCTTACCATAAGACGCTGCTCGAATTCGTCCAGCGTCAGGACCTTTTTCTCCTCTGCCATGTCGCCATCTCCTTATCTCGCCTCGTCTCTGCGTTCAACCGGCTGGCGATTCTTGTCCAGAACCTTTGCCATATCCGCAGAGATCACGTTGGCAACGTCACGGATTTTGGAAAGCTCGGTCCTCACGGAACGGGCATCCATCGTGGACATGTTCTCCGGCAGGCGGTCAAAGCGGAACATATCCTTCGGGAGGTTGTTGCGGCTGCACAGCACATAGGAGGCGCAGTAGGCAACGAAGGCGTTGTCGCTGCGCTTATAGTCACCCTTGTCCAGATGGGCATGAGCAAGCTCCTGGGAAAGGCCACGGAACAGATCCGGTGCCTCCAGCCCACCGCGAACAAAAATCATCTTATCCTGCGGGCGATAGACCGCATTGATACCCTCCGGCATTTCCTGGCTGATCTTGATCGGGCAGGGAGCGTTGTGAATAAGCGCCTTGAGCAGAAGGCGGTCGTCACGTCTCACATTCCCGCGATCCTTGGGCTTGGCGTTGGTCTGACTGATATCGAACACCTTTTTGGAGTTGTAGCTCACGCCGACCGAACCGTCCTCCTTGGTGAACTCCTCACCGGGTTCCAGAAGGACAATTCCGACTTCGCCCTTCTTGATATACACGCCGTTCTCTCTCCAATTTTTGGAGTCAGCAAGCTGGGTTGCCTCCGGCCTCTGCGCCGTGATGAGAAGGGCGTTGCCCACCGAATAGCGGTCAAAGTGCGCCTGGACATCCAGATAAGACTGGAAGAGCGCACCGTCGTTGGCCATGTGCTCGGCGGTCGTGTCGATCAGAGCGAAAGCATCTTCGCGCTCCTGCTTCTTCTGCGCTGCCCATTCCTCCTTATCGAAAGAGGAATAGCTCTTTTCGTCCGTCTCCACGGACTGGCTTGCATTGAAAATGTCATCATAGTTTGCCATGATTTATCTCTCCTTTTCCTTTTTCTTCTTGGGCACCTCGATGTGCTCCGGCCCCTTCGTAGGAGCGTCTTTCGTTCTCTGCGCAGAATCCGACCTCTGTCTCTGTTCCTCCCGGATCTCCTTCATCGTCTCTCGCACAGACTTTCGGCTCCGTTCCGGCGAATCAGAGATACCCCTGTCGGTTTTCTCTCGCGGCCTTGAGGTAGGCTCGGACTGACGGGACTTCGCATTCCGGCCTTCTGTGGGGTTTTGCGTCTGAGCCTCTTCCTTGTTGGGCTGTTTCGCAAGCATGGCGTCAACGAAAGCTTCATCCTTATCCTTTTCCGTGGTATGACGGTCAGGTTCCGGACGGTCGCTGTTCTTTTCCTCGTTTGCCTTGACGATTTCGCCCCTTGCTGTAGCCAGATCGGTCGTAGCAATTCCGAAGCGTTCAAAGATGCGGTTGATTTTGCTTGCGTCTTCGGCACGGACAAACACGTCGGTATGGCCGTCCGTGTCTGTCTTATCCTTTAGGACGCAGTACAAGACGCCGTACTTCTTGGCCTCCCGGCAGAACTTTTCCAGTTCATTGTCGTTCACGGAAAACACCTTGAGCTCTTTTCCGCTTCTGAGCATACTGGTAAGCCTCGTTTTGCCTCGCGTCTTTTTCTGATCCTTCAGGACCGCATAGAGAAGAACAGCCAGCCGCTCCGCAGCTTTACCGCTGATCTTTGCGGCAACTTCAACCCCGTTCAGGGTCATTCTCACGACTTGTTCTGCCGCCTCTCCTGACGAGTAACTCATCTGTCGTTTTCTCCTTTCTTTCAGATTCCTGCTGCCGGATATCCTCAAGGTTCTCATGAACCCTTGCAGACCGCTCGGCAATGGCGGTGCAAAGCTTGATTTCCTTGCGTATGGCACTCATTTCGCTGGTAATAACGTCTACTTGGGCTTTTATCTCCGCAGCGCCTTTCTCATCGTTCCGACGAGCACACTGCCTCTGTTTGTTCTTTAATCCCTTGCGTTCATTGTCCAGCGTCTTTATCAGAGCTTCCTTATCGGCTTTGTACGATAAAAGCTCCTCCGTAGTCGTGATACCTGTACGCCCAAGAAAATCAGCCTGAGCAATATACTGATCGAGCTTCGTCACATCTTCGCGCAAAAAAACCGACACCTTTTTGATAGATGCCGGCTTGTGGACGATGATATGAAGCTCGTAACAGTAGTAAAGATAGAGGGCATATAGCCCGGTTGCTTTTTGCGCCTTCTCCTTGTAGCGATAGTAAGGCGCTTTCTTGTCTTCCTCCACTTCCGGGAAAGGCACCCTTTTTCGGATATTGTTCTGAATGCGCTGCTTGATGGATTCGAGTTCATAGAACTCTCCCAGCCCGTCCAGACGAAAGTGTTTCTTGCCACGAGGAATAACGATTGGGTGCTGCCGCGGAGCGCCTGTTTCTGTCTTTGTCACAATCTTATAGCCCATTTCTTCCATTACGCGGATGAAATCCCGCTCCGTGGTGGAGGCAAGAATTGCACGGTCAATATCCGCTCGGATCGTGTCTCTAACTGTAGGCTTTCCATTCTTTTCAGCAGCCCACTCTCCGTAATTCTTCTTTTTCCCGTCAGGATTCTCAATCACAGAGATCCGTGCTTCACGGCACAGCCGATCTGATACTTCTCTCATGTGTCTGTAATCCTGCGGCGAATTGTAGAACTTTAGGCCGTCCACATCCGAAACGGAATTGATCACAAAATGATTATGATAATGGCCCGTGTTACAGTGGGTCGCAATCACAACCTGGAACCGGTCTCCCCAAAGCTCCTTGGCAAGAGCCACACCGATATTGTGTGCGGTATCTGCATCCACCTCATCAGCCTTGAAGGACTGGTAGCCGTGGTAACAGACTCTGCCGTCTTCTTTACCGTACCGGTGCTTCACCTCCATGAACTCCTTTGCCGCATTTTCTTCGCTTGAAAGATTAAGGCAGGTCACAAGAGCTCTGGTCTCCGTCTTCATCTCATCGGCGGCGTATTCAATGACGCCCTCGATTTCATGAAGCTTCAAGAGGCTTTTCTTATCATGCGTCTTTTCGGGATTTCTGGCGTAGTTAATGACCTTATCTACTCTGCCTTTGATCGGCCAGATAGAAGTGACTGCCATTAACCGGTGCCGGAGGTGTAAGCGTCGGAGACCAGTTTTGTCGCCGTTCTAAGTTCCTCCAGTCCTTTTCTGAATTGGGGCATATCCGGGACGTTTGTAGAATTGAATCTCTTCAACGTCTGATCCAGATTGTACCCGGCTTGACGCATGGCACGGATAAGGTAAGGAACATCAGCAGGCGGCGCTTCCTTGACCTCTTTGTTTGCAACAGAATGCCGGATGAAGCCGCCGATAGACATTCCTGCTTTCTTTGCTTTCTTCGAGAGTGCAGACAGTTCATCCTTAGTGAAGCAGACTTCTACTCTGCAATTTCTCTTTCTCAATTTAACATCACCTTTCTTTCTGGGGTTTCAGGGGCATTGCCCCAGACAAGCTGAATCTGTACGGACAGATTCGTTGCTTGTTAAGACAATGCCACTGATCCCATGGTTTAGATTACTTCGGCACATCTAAGATAAGAAATGCCCTTCTTGGAATACTGGAAAGTAACTCTGACACGGGTATTAAAAGGAATATCCGCGAGGCCCTTATAGTTGGAGTCCTGCCACGCAGAAGTGATGATTTTTCTCCCATCATCAAAGTCCAGATAAACCAAGAGCTTACTGTTCTTGTCCCAGCGTTTGCAGACCATCTCGGCCTCAAAAGTCCCTTCAAAATCGGGGAAATTGTAGTCTCGACCGTCAAAGCCGGAGTCCAAAAACTCCTGCCAGGACAACGCTCTCTTTTCCATTGGTGTTTCACCTCCTTCTGTAGGGGAATGGCATCAATTTTGATGCCACCCTCAAAATCTGCATAAAAAAGTGGCATCAATTTTGATGCCATCAGAAGCTGTCAAGGAAATCCAAAGCTGCGATATCGCTTTCTGTTATCTCCTGCTTTTCAACCGGCTGAAGAGACATTCCCTGTAGCGCGACTGAAATCGTTTGTCTAAGGAGGTCTCGCAGGTCTCGGTTCTGTCTTGCTACATTGATAATTGCTATGATCTCCTTGTTGATAGAATCGGCTTTCAGCGTATGAAGATAGTCCCATGCTGCAAGGTCCTCGGGGCTATCCAGGTTGAACCGCAAAGATATTCGCTTTGAGTTCATGCCGCACCGCCTCTCCGCAGATTTAATTCTGCCAGATGTTCATAGCCTTTTGCCGTGGCGCAGATATCGTCGTTGATCGTGACACGTTCCTTATCGAAGGTGCCGAAGTTTCGGATGAGACAACTTCCACCGCCGAGAACATAGAGCCTCATCAGCTCAGGGTTGTACTCATGCTCGCGGAGTCTTTGGAAGATCCCCTCTACATACTCCGTCGCTGTATCAGTGATTGTTTTCAGATACTTCTCGTTGATGTCCGCTGTCCCGAACCGAAACACCCGGTTGATGATCGCGTCATCAACGGTGGTATGGTGAACTCTCATCACTTTCTCACGCGCAGCCAACAGGCATTGGTGCGTCCCGAACTTCTCTGTGAACATATTGCCAGGAACCGGCTTCTTGTCGTTGATGAACATGATATTCATTGTGCCGTTGCCGATATCGCAGAGCATATTCACACCCTTGAAATCGGAGAGCCTATCAGCCACGGCAGCAAAGCCCTGCGGGAACACATCGACGCCTACTAACTCAATAGAGTAATTGGTATTGCGGAACGAGAACTCAACTGACCGGTTCTGCAGGAGGTAGTTCTTGAAGTCATCCCGCTGGCCGCTTACCCATGTCAGAGGAAGCCCTGCGGCGATTCTGATCCTGCCGGAGGTAAGCTTTTTGATGTTCATCTCTCTTGCAATCGCGGCAAGTGCGAGGACATAGTAGTCATTGTCCCTTGTCTTGTCTGCAAGGAACTCCTTATGGCCTTCCCCGATCAGATAGAAGCGATTCCCATACACCAGCATGTTATCCTTGAAGACCGGCTCGGTGTCGTATGCTGCAACACTTGCCGGAAAGCAGCAGTTTGCGGTCTTGATATTGCCGTAGCCGCTGTCAATCCCGATGATAAAGGTATCGTCGATGATTCTCATGCCCTCACCTCCATCACCTTGAAAGATCCGGTTCCGGTTTATAGGGAACAGACATCAGCGTTCCATTCATGCGAATGAGCCTCTCCGGGTTTTCAAACTGCTTCATGAAACGGTCGATCTGCTCCTGATTCAGGGACCCGTAGTTGGCGCCGCTGCAATCGCAGATAAAGAAGGGGCCGAAGATGACGTCGATCATTTCTTTTTCGTCGCTCTTCATATAGCATCTCTCGATCTTCCATCCGTCCTTGCCGCCCTTTTCGCTCTGCATATAGCCCTCCAGACGGATCATCGGGTCGGAGCCGTCGAGCGCGCTGGCGTAAATCGAATAGCCGCCCATATTGGGCTGGAACGCCTTATTGTTGCTGCTCACGGCGTAGGTCCGCGCAGTCTCCGGATATGGCTTTGTGAAACTATCTTCGGTAAAGACGATATATCCCGTGAGATGCTCGCCTCCATTTCGTTCGGCCTCGCGGAACCTGCTCGTCAGTTCACCGTAGGACATTTCAATCTCCTGCGGCTCACTGTAAATAGCCCTGTTAGGCATCATGCCGTTGAACTTACCTTCCTCATTGCAGATGATGGCGACAGCCTCCTCGTAGGGACAGAACTGCTCGATATCGCCCTTGACGGTCTTCTGGAGATCGGCAAGCGTGTTGCTGATCTCGGCAACTCGTGCCACCTTGCCGGGTTCGCAGAGAACGACCTTGATCTTATCTTCCTTGTATTCCTCTGTCAGGTAGGGATCGAAGTCGATCTGTTTGAAACCGATAGAGTCGCAGAAGTGGAAGGTCGAATCGCCGTTCTCGTCCACGATTTCGACAACGTCCGACACGGACAAAGACCGGCCCTTATAGCCCTCCGGGTGTTCCAGATTGAACTTGCGGTACACATCCTCAAGGTCTTTACAATCGACCTCGCCCTCGAACACACGGTCATAGATGCGGCTGTCGATCTTATCTGAACCCTGATACATTTTGAGCAAGTCCAACCCTTCAAAGGCGATACGATTATGGTCCCGACCCATGTTGATCTGATAAATCGTAATGTCCATTATCGTTCTATTTCCTCTCTTTCTCTCATTATTCCGACGCGGATTTTGAGTTCATCATTGACGTCTTTCCCGTGCAAGGGAGGTTCGTCAAGCACCGTGTACTTCTCTTGGAGCCCGGATACGATTCCGGCGACAGCCCCGCGCCCTATGCCGTCGTTGTCAAGATGAAGATGGACTGTCTTTATGCTTGGGTAGTCCTTCAGATAGCGCTCCAAGGCAACAGGCACAACTTTCTCCCGCTTTGTCTTGTAGACGCCTGCCAAAGAAAGGAACGTTTCTTTCTTCCAGTCTTTTCCATTCAGGAGCAGCATCGTCGCGTAACTCATGGCGTCAATCGCTGACTCAAAGACATGAATGTGTTCGGGTGCCGGGTTCTCGTTCATGGAAAAGGAGAAGTGTTTATTGCTCCCTGTCAAATCGCCCTTGTAAGGGCTCCTTGTAGCTCGAAGAGCTCCGTACCTGGGAGTGCCTTCCTTGTCATAGCCTACGAAAAGCGCATTGTGATACTCTGCCGTCTGATACAGAAGCTTTTTCTCAATGCAGTAGAGTGTCACAGCCGGATGGATACCTCTGCTGTACAGATATTTCTCTACTTGAGAGGTGTCTTCATCCAGCTTCGGCATCAGAAGATCGCGGTTGACCTTCTCCTTCTGGTAATAAGGGATCGGCTCTTTCACTGCGGCGTTTCCAAGGATGGTTTTCACAGCATCTATGAAGGAGTAGTCCTTGACTTTTATCAGATAATCAAGAGCGGATTTTCCTCCGATGTCGTGAGAGAACCAATACCATTTCCCGTTGCTGATTCTGAGCGACTCGTGTTCGCGTGTGCAGTAGGTGTTGCCGGATACACGAACAAGCTCCTGCGGCTCATAGTTGCGGAGATAGGTCATGAGATCCATCTCCCTGGCCTTTAGAATGTCATCTGCCGCAATATAGCCCATCGTGCATCACCTCGCTTCCTGCTGCTGACGCATAAAGTCTCTGCGGATGATCGCATTGGCGCGGCACTCTATGGTGTCACGAATGTTGTCCATGTGATCTGTTTCTCGCTTCTCAAAGTCCTTGAACACATCGGCAAGCGGGCTGCGCGACTGCAAAAGCGCCTTGCACTGCTTGTCAGACAGATCGTGGTACTCCAGAGCCAGGACGATATCCTCTCTCACCGTGAACTCATAGCAGTGATTGAGGATTTCATCAGGCGGCTGAGATAGCAGCCATTCGCGATACCGCTGCTGTTCATCGAACATCTTCTCATACAGTGCGGTATTCAGCTCTTCATTGGTCATTTGCAAAACCTCCTTCATAAAGATTTAGCCGCCGATGTGGTAAGCATCGACGGCTATGTAAAGCGATAGCCACAAGGTTTTATCCCTGCGGCTATCAAAGGATTATTTCATGATTTTCAGAAGCAGCTCGTTTACATCCTCCGTGGGCTTGCCCTGCGCGATCAGCTTGTTTCGGAACTCAAGCAGCGCATGTTTAGCAAGCCGAAGCTGTTCGGAGTTGAGCTCTACGATTCGCTTTTCTGCTTTATGCCGGAACATCTCAAGCACCTCCATCTGTTTTCTGACTTCATTGTAGCGAGAGACACACGACATTACAAATGTGCAAATTGTTTTTTATCGCTCTCTGTCATCGCTGGACCGGCTCGGTTCTTCCTCTGCTCGCTCACCGTCAACGATCTCATTTTCTCGCTTATCAAGGTTTAGCATAGCGTTGAGCTCATTGAGCCGCGCCGTCTTGGTCTTCAGCTCCTCCTCTTGGGGGAACGGCTTTTGAACCTCAAGCTTTGCGTTTTCGAGCTGGACCTTCGTGTTTTCGAGCTGCGCTTCACAGGCTGTCAGCTTCTCTTGGAAGCTGTTCAGTGCATTGTCCAGTCGCTGGATATTGCCGAAAATGTCGGTGCCCAGCGTTACCGTATGCCGCAGCTCATGCTTCAAGGTGATTTTGTACTCCCGGCTGAAGCTGTCAAAGAACAACTCCATATCAAAGCCGCGATATTCACCGATGTGGATCGGGTCCGGATTTGTCATGGACTTGCAGAGTCCAATGATGGCTTCACCGGCTGCTTTCTTGTCCGTTACCGTTCCTCCCGCCATTATCATAGGAGAGAACCCGTCCTCATTTGGCAGCGTGTTTTGAGCAAGCTGTGCCATGTCAGCCGTATAGCCCTCAATCCGCTGTTCCAGCGATTTGATCTTCTGCGGGAACTCCTTGATGATCTGATCCTCCAGCGCATAACGCTGACTCAGGTGGTTGGCCTTGAGAAGCTTCAAGCGGGAAACATCAATGTCCAGATCCATCTTTTCCTTAATGTGCGGATTACCGGCACACAGGGCTTTGATTTCAGCATAGGACAAAGCGGTTTCATCAATATCCTCTGCGGAGCGAACAGGGCTCTTGGATGTCATGATCTGGCCGATAAACTTCTGCTTGCCCTCCACAAGCTGATAGAGGTAGCTGTCAAAGGTGTTTTCGGTAACATAGGTGTAGATATCCACCTCCGGATTCTCGTTGCCTTGCCGGATGATACGGCCTTCCCGCTGCTGCAAGTCTGACGGTCGCCAAGGACAATCCAAATGATGGAGTGCCACCAGCTTAGTCTGGACATTCGTGCCTGCGCCCATTTTCTGCGTAGAACCAAGGAGCACCCTGATCTGCCCTGAACGAACCTTGCCAAACAGTTCCTTCTTCTTCGCCTCAGTTTCTGCCGTGTGGATATAGGCGATCTCTTCAGCGGGGATTCCTTTCTCAATGAGCTTCTTTCGGAGGTCGTCATACACGTTGAACTTGCCATCGTTGTGCGGTGTGGACAAATCACAGAAGACCATCTGCGTGGATCTGCTCTCTGCTGTGCGCTGCCAAATATCGAAGACATTATCGGCGCAGGCGGAGACTTTGCTGGTTTCACTATCGGGGAGCATATCATTCATCAATCGTTGGTCAAGCGCCAGCTTCCTACCGTCGTTGGTAATCAGAAGCATATTATCGGTGGAGGAATCCACCATCTTGTTTCTGACACGCTCCGCGCGTTCGGAAAGCCCTTCTACCATCTTTTTCTGAGCCTCAGACGGTTTCAAAACGATATTGTGATAATGCGCCTCCGGCACAGGCAGATTCAGCATATCCGCTGTCTGAATGTCCGCCGTTTCTTTGAACATAGACATGAGTTCCGGGAGGTTATAAAATTTGGCGAACCTCGTTTTTGCACGGTAGCCGGTGCCCTCCGGAGATAGCTCAATCGCAGTAACTGTCTCACCAAAGGTCGAAGCCCAGGCGTCAAAGTGGATCAGGTCATTCCTTTTTAGGGTGCTGTACTGGAGGTACTTCTGCATGGTGTACATCTCAACCATGCTGTTGGAGATCGGTGTACCGGTCGCAAACACAACGCCGCGGCCTCCGGTCAGCTCGTCCAGATACCGACACTTCATATAGAGGTCGCTCGACTTCATCGCTTCCGTCTGGCTGATACCGCCCACGTTCCGCATTTTCGTGAACGCGGCGAGGTTCTTGTAGTAGTGTGCCTCATCAATGAAAATACGGTCAACGCCGAGCTCTTCAAAGGTCACGACATCATCCTTCCTGGACTGGTCGTTCAACTTGTCGAGCCTTTGCTTGACCGTCTTCTTTGTGCGCTCCAACTGCTTGATAGAGAAGTTGTCACCTCGATTTCTTTTGAGCTCAGCAATGCCTTCCAGCACCTCATCGAGCTGCTGCTCCAGAATAGCCCGCTGCCGCTCAATGGACATTGGGATTTTCTCGAACTGGCTGTGCCCGATAATCACCGCGTCATAGTCGCCGGTTGCGATCCTGCCGCAGAACTTCTTTCTGTTTTTGGTCTCGAAGTCTTTCTTCGTTGCCACAAGGATGTTTGCAGAGGGATAGAGCTGGAGATACTCGCTTGCCCACTGTTCCGTCAAGTGATTGGGAACGACAAACAGGCTCTTTTGGCAGAGCCCCAGCCGTTTACTCTCCTGCGCTGCCGCAACCATTTCAAACGTCTTCCCAGCCCCTACGACATGCGCCAACAGTGTGTTACCGCCGTAGAGGATATGGGCGATGGCGTTGACTTGGTGCGGTCTGAGCGTGATTTCGGGGTTGATGCCCACAAAGCTCATATGACTGCCGTCGTACTCACGCGGGCGTGTGCTGTTAAACTTCTCATTGTACAGCCGTGTCAGCTTTTCGCGCCGTTCAGGGTCTTTCCAAATCCAGTCGGCAAAAGCCTGCTTGATCAGTTCCTGCTTGCCCTGCGCGATAGCCGTTTCTTTCTTATTGAGCACAGCAGTCTTCTTGCCGTTCTCGTCCTCGATATAATCGAAGATCCGCACATCTTTCAGATTCAGCGTCTCTTCCATGATCTTATAGCCGTTGATCCGGCTCGTACCATAGGTGTTGTACGCTTTGACATTCGTGCGGTCGTAGGATTTACCCTCCACGTTCCATTCGCCCGTATATTGAGAGAAGTGAACATGGATGTTCCACTGGCAGTACCGCGGTGTGTCGAACAGGTCAAACATGAACTGCTCTGCAATCTCCGGAGGAAGCCAGGTCGCACCGAGTCTGACAGAAATTTCGCTTGCAGTCAGGTCAACGGGCTGTACAGCCTCCAACGCTCGCACATTCTCGGAATAATCCTCCGGATAGAGCTCTGCGCTGCGCCGCGCCCATTCGAGCTTCTCGCGGACATTGCCGGAAAGGTATTCATCGGCAGGGAGATACTTCGGCCTGCCGTCATCGTCGCTCGTGTGCATGGGATTCAGGAAGATAACTCCCTTCAAGTCCTCAAACAGTTCCTGCTCGCTCTTGCCGGTCAGCTCCATCATATAGGGCGTGTCGATCTTGGCTTTTTCGGCAAGTGAAAGTGCATACGCTTCCGAAGCTGTATCCACAGAGAGGATCGTAACCTTCTGCTTGATTGTCCGCTTGGAGAACATATCTGCCTTTCGGATGAAGTTGCCCTCATCGTCAAGCACCTCCAGAGAGGAAAGCAGGCAGTAGGAGCTATCGGAGCTGAAGGCGGAATTGTTTGCCCTTGCGTTGATCAGCCCATACTTTTTGCTGAAATCATCATAGAGTTCATTCAGTCTGGTCTGCTCCGCCTGAATCTCAGCATCGGAGTAGTCCTCCGTCTGATACTCAATAAGCGTCCTTACACAGTCGCGGATGGCGATCATGCCCTTGATGCGGTTTTCCGCCGTCATGGGAACCTCAACAGGGTTCATTCGGCTGTTCTCTCGAAAGTAGAGCTTGCCGTCTACCACCGTATAGCTAAAGTTTCGCACGGATGGGTCTGCGGGAATAGAGAGGTCTTCGTCATCTGCTTCGAGATCATCCAGCTCGAGCTCGGTGATCTCAGCGTGGATGTTTTGAATAGCGTCCTGCAGCAGATCTCCCAGCTCCGCGTCCTCATAAGGAATGCAAGCCGACTCCGGACCGTGTGCGCCGCTGATCATCTGCATATCGCCAAGCACCATTTCCGGGTTGCTGACAAAGTATGAGTTCATGCGGATGCCGTTTTCATCTGTTTCGAGGTGAACCCACTCCGGTTCAATGTCAATCAGGCGGTCTCGCTTCTGCAGGAAGATGATATCCGATGTGACTTCCGTGCCTGCTGCATCCTTGAACGTGTTGTTTGGCAGTCGGATCGCCCCAAGCAGGTCAGCTCTCTGGGCGATATACTTACGGACTGCCGGGTTTTCCTTGTCCATCGTTCCC
This sequence comes from Lachnospiraceae bacterium, assembly GCA_045113775.1. GTDB lineage: Bacteria > Bacillota > Clostridia > Lachnospirales > Lachnospiraceae > CAG-791. The sequence continues at coordinate 32,529 of JBGUJH010000032.1, forward strand.
TTTGATGTGATGAACGCCACCACACCGCCGGGGCGAACCTTATCCAGGGTGCGGGCAAAGAAGTAATCGTGGATCAGGAAGTTGTGCTTATCATAGCGTTTGTCAGGCACCTTGAACTGACCGAACGGCACATTGCCGACTGCTGCGTCGAAAAAGCTGTCCGGAAGATTGGTGTCTTCAAAGCCCTGCACGGCAATGCTGGAGTTCTGGTAAAGCTGTTGGGCGATCCTGCCGGAAATGCTGTCAAGCTCAACACCATAGAACTTCGCGCTTGCCATAGACTCCGGTACAAGCCCCATGAAGTTGCCGATGCCGCAGGAAGGCTCCAACACGTTGCCGGTCCTGAAGTGCATATTCTCAAGTGCGCTGTAGACCGCCTTGATAACGACCGGAGGCGTATAAAACGCCGTCAGCGTGGACTCTCTGGCAGAAGCGTATTCATCTTCTGTCAGAAGCTCCTTCAGCTCCTGATAATGAGGATTGTCCTCTTTGAAATAATCTGACAGACCGCCCCAGCCGACGTAATCCGCAAGGATACGCTGCTCATTTGTATCTGCCAGTCGGTGTTCATCCTCCAGCTTTTTCAGAAGCTGAATGGCCATCCTGTTGTGGTGGAGCCGTTCCAGCGGTGTACCAACACCGATATCGTCACGTTCGATTCTGAAGTTGGTTCTGTATTCGGTATTGATTTCGGGAAGCAGTACATGGGGCGTCACCTTGCCGCTGCGCCGTTTCTGCGGAGGCGGTGCAATCGGCTTGTCGCGCTCTGCCAGCCTTTCTTTTAGCTGGTCAACGAGCCCTTCAATTTCAGGGTTTCTCCATGAGTCATCATCCGTTTTGGCATAGTCCTCAATCAGAGTGTCTTTGCCATCTCTGCACTGAATGAAGTCCAGACTGCCAGGCAGTTCCTTGGTATTTACTACACCAAAGGCTTTCATGGTATCTGCCGGCAGAGCGAAATATGCTTCCAGCGCTTTTTCTCGATCAGGATATTCCGTCATCGATAAAGGCGCAGCGGCAAGGTCTTCGACAACATAATAGTGGTCGATAAAAGGACCCGTCTCCGGCTGTTCCTTTCTTTCCTCATCGTCGCGGAAAACTCGCGTACCATCAGCACCGAACTCTGCCTCATGCCGATTCAAGTCTCGCTCTGCATCCCGATCTGTCTCATAAGACAGGATAGCTTCATGAATTTGCAGGATGTTTTCAGACGTAAAACCCGTATATTCGTTTGTACCTTCGTACTCGTTCTCAGCCTCGGCAAAGAAAGGTGTGTTGATATCTGCGAGAAACTGATCTGACATCTCTTCCAGATCCGCAGTGAACTGCTCTGCATTTTCCGGATGATTCTCGATGTCATACTGGTCGATCAGCTCCTTGAACACATTGAAATCCAGCTCTCCAGAGACATACTGACCGCCAGCCGTGGAATCGGGGTTGAAGTATATCCAATAGATCTTTTCTCTGTCGGTGTCCAAAGCAATCCTGGTTTCCGTATTTTCAGGGGTTAGCGTCTGTTCCACCACTTGGAGAAGATGATCGTTCAGAGGGTTTTCTTTTAGCCGGTCTTCAAACTCCTCGCGTGTCATGGTCTTGTTGAAAAGAGGAAATTGCGTATCATACAGGACCACTTCATGCTCGTCAAAGGAAAGCACTTCATACTCATGCGTTCCAAGATAGACGGTATCGCCAAGGGAGAAACGATACTCTTTTTCCGGCTCCGGCGGAGGGTTCAGCTCGTCATAAGACGGTTCCAAAGGTCTCGCCAGATCACCGTCGAGCGCGGCAAGCATTGCTTCGCAGCGTTCAGTCAGATGCGTGTTGTCGGCAATGATGGTATTCATCGCTTCGCGCATCATCGGAAGGATGAAATCGCCGTCAGAGGTACGCGCATACATCTTCTTATCACCGACTGAGAAAGCACCCCAGCAGCTTGACAGATAATAAAGGTTCAGCCTTTTGTCCTCCTCACCAAGCTGCGTTACATAGTCGTTGTAGTCATAAACGATGGAGCGAAACTCCTCCGAGATAGCTGCTCGTCCTCTACGGGCTTCCGCTTCGGCACGATACGCAGGATAGTGCTCTTTCTCAGCTTGACTGAGATACTGGTCCGTGGCAATCAGTTCCCCGATACGCTTTTCGATCTTTTTCCAGCTCAAAAGGACTTCTGCATCAGGGTGCATGATACTGCCTCTACTGATTTTGATGCCCTTTCCGTCATGGTTTTCATCAAGCTTTCTGCCGGGAACAACAGGATACGCACCGCCGATGCCGTACTCATCCTTCAGAAACGAGACATTTGCTTCATGGGTTTCTTGCTTCAGGTACTGCTCATAGATGCGGTACTTTCCATCGTGGATACCGCTGCCACGAATCAGAACAGCGTCAATATCTTCCTGAGAAATAACAAAAGCGGAGGTCGTTTCAGCCTCCGCTTCTGCAATCAGTTCCTGCTGTTCTTCCTCTGAGGGAAGACTTACGCGTAGATCAGGTCTCTCAGTACCACTTCCTCCGCTGAGTTCCGGATCGAGTTCATCAGCTGAACCCACTTCATCTGGTCTTCGGACTTCATCTGCTCGGTCACGCCGTTGAGCGTCTTCATCTGCTCGGTCAGCTTGTCCATCATCCGGTTGGCCTGAGCGTCCACTTCCTCCAAGTGGCTGTTCAGCGTTCCTTCCAGCAGCATCCCGGTGTAGATTCCGTCCCGATGCTCTCGGAGGAAGGTCCGACGCAGCATTCCATACTTCCCAATCTTCGGGCTCTCCGGAACGGTCAGGTCGGGGATCAAGTAATCTCCCTGCATCGTATAGGTCAGTTCCATCTTCATAGCTCCTTTCGGTTTTATTGTTTCTGCTTTCATGATACTCAGAGGATCGGTCTCTCGCAAATGTGCGATTACTTTGCTTTTCCTCTTTTTCCAGTCCTTTTACGGTTTCTGCAATTTCCCGGATCACCATCTCGGAAATATCGCTCGTTGCCGCACCGAGAACAGAGATCACCGGAACCGTATTGAAATCGTAAATATGGGAGAAATCATCCCGTGTGAAGTAGAGGCTCGGCTGATAGCCTGCTCTCACCAGCGCCATATACGCGACGCTGTTTCGCAGAGTGTCTTTCAGCCAGACTTCCAGATTGAGATCGTCCAGCTCCTCCAAAAAGCTGTCACCTTTGACAGACTGGAGATTAGAAAGGTAATCTGAAAAGTTATCCTCAACAGCATTCTTTGCAATCTCCATAAGGAAATGTGGAAAGTCTGCTGTAAGCTCCACCTCTCCGAAGCTATCCTGGAGGCTTTCTTTTACGGGTTCTTCATACTGCGGACGCATTTGCCAAAGCGTGACCACTCGACCGGCACGGCTGTTCGTGTCCGAGTAGTCAAAGACATGGCGCAGCTTGTATGGGGTATCTCTATCGACAAGGAGCGCAATGCCTCTTGTCCCCTTGTTCACCCAACGACCGAGCCGGTTCCAAGTCTCGATTTCCGCGCAGGCCGTCGCATCTGGCTTCTGGGCATGGATCAGCAGTTGCTCCTTAAAGCTGTACTTATAGTTGTTGGCGGCAGTAACGAGAAAGTCCGTGTATCGCTCTGCCTTGGAGGTGATATCCCTTGCGGTCTGGGATGCCAGCTCCGAAATGATTTGGTATTTGCTCGGCATGGGATTACCTCCTTACTTTACTTTGATTGTGACCTCTATGGTCTGTTCCTTTTCACCGAGAACCGAAGCGAACAGCAAGCCGGTTCTGGCGTTGGACACCTTCGTAACAAGCTCGTTGAGCCTGCAAACTGTGTGGTTGATTTCTTTCTGATTGTCTGCGTAGTAATATCCCGTCTCATCGCTGCAAATAGGAAAGCCATCCTGTCTAAGAGCACTGATCTTGCGGCGAATATTTCTTCCGTCAAGCATGAACAGCTTTTCAAGCTCCTTGCTGTGGATGGCTTTTTCTTTGCCGATATGATTCTGGCGGAGATATTCGCAGATGGCTTTCTTTCTATCCATCGCTTTCTCCTATCTCACAGGTTCCTGTTCTTTTTCCTTATGGAGCACAGGAGGATGCTTCTCCATATACTCCTTTACCGTCGTGACTGTTCCTTCATAGTTCCAGTCCTCTTCCGGGTCAATATCCCGGTAGGCATTATTTCTGTTCGGGCTTGGCTCCAGTCGGATTGGTTTATTGGAGATAATCGTTCCCCAATGATTTACCATGATCCAGTTGCCGATCTGTACGGGGTCGCCTTGCTGGTCATCATCGTGCCTGACCTCGTACACATATAAGCCCTCCGGGACTGTATCCCGATCCACTCTCAAACAGGTGAAGATCATCGGATGCCCCAGAACTGTTACATCCTCAAACTGCTCTGTCATTGCGTTTACTCTCATCTGGCTTCACCTCGATCCGGTTGCCTTGTCGGGAAATCCCAGCCATAAACCTTGCCGATCTCATCACCGAGGCGTCTCGTGATCCTCGTAACATCGTCTCTTGTGGCGGTGCCCTCGTATAGCTTCTCTTTTAGCCGGTCCTTTTGATATTCGGAAACTCCGTCCTTGTAAACCCGGTAGAGATAGTGGTTGGTGCCATCATGGTGAATGTCATCACAGCGGAAGTCGCCCTTCTTGTCCACATACCAGGTGGTGTAATCGTATCCTCCGGATAGGCAGTCACGAATATTGCCGCTGGGAATCTCCTTATATCCCATGCGCCGTCCATTCCAAAGGCCAAGATCGGCAATCACAAGGATCGGCTGGGATAACTGGATATTCAGGTTCACACGCTCGTCGGAGAGATAGTCGGCGTTTGTTTCGCACATGATGCGATAGAGTTCATCTTCGGAACAGTCGGGATCCTGCTCCTGCAAGTCGTCGCGCCAGTCGTCTAAGTCGAGATTTTCGTTGCTCCAAATGATGTGTCTGTCTTCCACTTCCATCACCTCCGTCCTTTTCACAAATGGGGCAGATCATTCTGCCCTCCGGTATCTCTGCTCCGCAGCAGACACAGTATTCGCTCATCTGACATCACCTCTGTCCTTCGGGGGCAGGGGCTTGCCGTCCTTGTCGTAGTTCTTCGGATCAGCGCCGGGAACATGAAAACCGAACATGGAGCCGGTTCTCATAGCTTCCTCTTGGGCTCTGGTAACACCCAGCTTTCCGTTGTATTCATCGACAATTTCCCGCGCTTGTTCCTTGCTGGCAGCGGGAATATGGGGATTGTAGTAGCCTTTTTCATTTCGCTTGACTACGATGATTTCACCGGAACCGGGAAGAATACTGTAGCACTGCTCCGGAAGCTCTGTGCGAACAGGCTCATAGGTGTGTCCGTTCTGTTCCATCCGCTCGGCAAACTCGCAAATGTGGTAAAGGTTGTCACCGATCTCAACATGGTAGTCGTCGATATATCTGCAAGTTCGCACCTGATCTTCGTTCCAGGCAAGGTGGATCTTGATTTTGCCGCCATCGGGGATGCGAAACAGTTCCTTATAGTGGCTGTTAATGAACCGGATACCCTTTGCCGCGTCCTTCATGTGCCCATTGAGCCAGTCCTTGACATAGCAGTAGCAGTAAAGGTTGTATTCGCCCTTATTCGGGTTCAAACGCAGCAGATAGGCGTACTTGTCTGTATCGACACGGACACCGTAATAATCCTGCTCGGTGGGCATTTTGCTCTGCGGATTCGTATAGCAGTAATAAGCGAGGTCCTTCCGGTTGTGAAGGATATCTCCTTCCTCACGCAGAGAATTGATAACCTCGTCAAACTCCTGCTTGAACTCATCGGTTTTGAGGTCTTTTCGGTAGTCGTTCCATGAGCTGAAGAAACCGTTTCCGTCAGTATCCATATCAGCGCGGAGATAACCGATCAAGCCGGTTTGCGAAGAAATCTGAGAACTCTGACGGAAGGTGTATTTATCCTCGGCCTCTATCATGGCGCGCTTTTCATAGTCGATCATCTGGCTTCACCTCTTTCATTGGGATGGCTTTTCTCGTTTTGCCTTATTTCAAGGGCGTTTTGAAGTCCGATCTTGGCCCACTCAGGCAAGGCACGCTTATCCATCACACCAAGGACATCACCGCGATAAAACGAAGTCTGCTTTCCGCTATAGAGGGAGATGCAGTAGCAGGTTCGTCCTCTGGCGTTTTTCTGTGCCCCGAAGCCTCCTGTGCAAAGCATCAGTTGGTGAGAAGCGTGTCTGAACTCCGGGCGTAGCACATTCCCGCGTATCACGATTACTTTATCTTCGATAGCGTCATCAGATGAAATAGACTTACAATCCTTTGCCGTAATCTCGTCGTTCATTCCGATCTCGGACGTTACCTTTTCCGTTTCTTTCATGATCTCGTCTGCGGCCTGCGTCACGCGTTCTCCGTAGAGCTTTACGATCTCGGCAAAATCATCACTGACTTGTGCCTCAAGATACTGTTCATAGAACAGCACTCGCTCAGCATAGCAGCAGACATATTTCTCTCCGCTGGCTGCTTTCGGGTTCTCGCCAAGGATGATCTCTCTGTGCCCGATATACACGGAGTTGATGACGGTGTAATCACCGACCATTCTTTTTTCATCCATAATCTTTCCTCCTTACGGAATCGGGCGGCACCTTTTGACGGGTGCCGCCCTTGTCCATTACTTTCTGTTCTTCAGGCGAAGAACGATAAGCCCTGCGACAATGAATACCACAAGGCAGATGCCGATAATCATCTTAGCGTTCATGTCCGTTTTCCTCCTTTTTCTTTCTGAAGGTGAAGAACGCCACTACGCCAGCTCCCAGGAGAGAAATACCGGTGAGAGCTCCCCACAGCGGGATGTTCGTGGTATCTCCGGTCTTGGGAATATCGGGCGGCGGCGTGATCGTCACCGTCTGATCCTTGTCCTCAATGTCCTTATGCGTGGTAATCTCCACGTCATCACGATACAGGCTCTCGAAGACTACCAGGCTTGTGCTCTTGGTGATACCGGAAGCGTCAAAGACGAACTTCACTTTCACCTCGCCATTTCTGTCCTTCGGCGTAAACTTCACTTCTGCGGTGATCGTCTCGCCGTTAACGGTGAAGACCTCGCCGGTCGCCTTATTCATGAGAGTGCCACGGATGGTGTACTCGGTGCCGGGGATAAGGTTGGTGTAGGACACCACATCCTCAACCGTTACCTTTCCAGCCGTAGTGATCTCCTTCTTGCCGTCGATGGAGGCAGTGGTCTTGATCTCGGGGACATAGACGGTCACAGACTGGCCTTCATCCTCGATATCTGCATGAACTGCGATCTCGACTTCCTCACGGTAGAGGCTCTCGAACACCACAACATCGGTCGTTTCGGTGATGACGTAGGAATTGAAGATGAAAGCCACCTTGACTTCGCCGTCCCTGGTTTCGGGCGTGAATGCGGCTTCCGCAGTCACAGGCTCATCGTTGACCGTCACGGGCTTGCCGGTGGTCTTGTTCATGAGCGTTCCCTTGACAACGTATTCCTTGCCGGGAGTGAGGTTGTGATAGGAAACGATATCCTCGATGGTGATCTCGCCACCGATGGTCGTTTCCTTCTTTCCGTCGGTGGAAGCTTCGGTCTTGATTTCGGGAACAATGACCGTTACGGTCTGCGCCTCGTCCTCGATATCCGCATGAACGGTCAGCTCTTTGCTGTCGCTGTAGAGGCTCTCGAACACGACGATGTTCGTGTTCGTCTTGATGAGCTTGGCATCGAAGGTGAACAGCACCTCCACACTGCCGGAGGGAGCTTCAGGGACAAAGGTCACCTCGGAAGTGATCTGCTCTCCGTTCTGGAGGAACGGTTCGCCGGTCGCCTTATCCATGAGAATGCCCTTAACGGTATACTCCTTGCCGGGGACAAGGTGCTTGTACTCGACCGTATCGGTGAGCGTGAATACCTCAGTGGCGCAGACTTCATTCTCATCGTCGATGGTGGCAGTCGTGCCGATTTCGGGGATCAGATCGTTCACTACGGTGATCTCAACTACGTCGCCATCCTTATCGACTGTCACGGCATAGACCGTTTCGTTTTCAAGATAGCCAGCCGCAGGGCGCAGCTCGCGCACGGTATAGCTGCCGTACACCACATTCTCAAAGGTGAAGACGCCATCCTCGCCGGATTCAGCAGTCAGCAGAGCGTTGTTCTCGGTGAAGCTGCTTTCGTCTGCGCGGAAGAGTCCGAACAGAGCGCCGGAAATCTTATCGCCGGTTTCACGGTTGACCTTATAACCTTTGATCGTGCCGTAGATCAGCTCATTGGGGATTTCATTGCCGTCGTTCACGGTGATGTGAACAGTGGCAACTTCCTGGCCTGCGTACTCGAATACCACGGGGTACTCTTTATCGGACAGGACATAGTGCTTATCGGTGCTGATTTCCTTGACATAGGTTTTTGCACCAACGGGAAGGTCGGTGCTGAAGGCTGCATAGCCGTTCTCGTCGCACTCAACGACTTCAAGCACCCAGCCAGCGGGGATACTGCTGCCGTCAGCCGCAACGATTTCCTCTGCGGCAAACAGGCCGAAGTTGACAGAGGTGATTTCGCCGTTGTTGCCAACGCCGAAGACCTCGTTCTGCTCCATTACCTTGTTCAAGTCGATCTCGACCTTCTGACGCTCGTTGTAGAATCCGGTGGAGGTTTCAGTGATATCCACTTCCTGGCCTGCGTAGGTCAGTTCCACAGTCTGAACAGTAGGATTGAGAATCATACCATAGGGGGCTTTCGTCTCAACAACATGGTATCTGCCCAGGAAGAGAGGTTCGGTTACGGCCTTGCCGTCTTCCTTGGTAACAAGAGTTGCCACGACCTCATCCTTGCTGTATCTGAGAGTGCCGTCCGGCGTGTAGATATCCTCCGATGCGGTCACGGTGTACTCAGCACCGGCCAGACCGCCGACAGCATAAACCAAACGCTTGCTGTCCTTGGTGTCCACGACAGAGGCAAGATACTCGCCGGTCTTCTCCACGTTGATGACGCCCATCTGAGGCGCGTTTTCTTTCTCGACAATCACAACAGTTACGGCGTTTTCCTCGGTGGAGTTATCTTCGGTAATGTCGAAATACACAGGGTCGCTGTTGAGAACGTATCCATAGGGAGCCGATACTTCGACCAGCGAATAGCCCTTTCCGTACTCCAGCTTTTCGGGCGTAATCAGCATACCGTCTCCGTCCGTGTAGAAGGTATCGATGGTTGTGACAGTCGGATAGGTGAAGGTCATCTGAATCTGATTGCCGGAAAGATCGTAGATGTGGAATCCGATGCCGGAAGCCGGAATGGTCTTACCGGTGGTGCTGTCGATCTTGACCACCTTCACATAGGAGTAGAAGTTGGCGTTGTTGATCAGATAACGATAGGTTTCGCCGTTCTCGCTGACGAACACGTCAAAGGGTTTCAGAAGCTCGCGGCCTTCCCAGCCCTTGATCTGCTGGACGGTGTATCTGCCGTAGGGCAGATCCTTCGTCTGAGCAAAGCCATTCTCGTCGCAGATCAGATAATCGCGCTCGGAGTCTTTGGCGTTGTCATAGGAGCCTGCGCTCTTGAGATAGACAGCAAACTCTGCGCCTTCCTCGGGAGTCTCGATCTGCGTCTGGCCGTCGTCGGTGTGCTTGATGATGGCGATATTGCCTTTCTTGACCTGTTCGTACTGCTTCATGGCTTCGCTGTTATACTCAGCAGTATAGTTCTTGGGATCGACGCCGATCTGCTCGTTGCCAGGGGTGACGAGATAGCCCTCGCTGCTGTCCAGCTCCTTGATCGACCAGTCATTACCGCAGATATAATACTTAGTGGTGAACTTGCCGTCCGCGTCAGTGACATAGGTGTCGATCAGCTCGTCGCCCTTGTAGATTCCGTACTTGGCGCCTGCCAGATTCGCGTCACCCTGGGCAGAACCGGTTTCCACATCCTGCTTGGTAACGGTCAGATTCCATTTCTTGAGCACGTTATCGAAGCTCTTGTTTGTCACTTTGTTCCACTCGATAGCCGCTGTCTGATTGTCGGGGACAACATAGCGGATCGGAGTGTCCACCTCTTCCAGCGTGTAACCCGTGCCAATCAAAATGTTGCTGAAGGTCGCAACACCGGTGGCATCAGTCACGGCATACTCATCTACAGGAATGCCACTGTAAGAGGTGCCATACAGGTGGAACTTCAGACCTTCGTTGAGCCCGTCCTCTGCGGTCTTTGTTACTTTGAGGTCGCCGCGCTTCAGGTCGTTGTCAAAGCTCTTATTGGTGACTTTGTTCCATTCAATAGCTGCCGTCTGATTGTCGGGGACAATATAGCGGTCGGGAGTGCCGACTTCCTCGAGGGTATAGCCGGTGCCGATCAGCACATCGTCAAATACCGCGATACCGCTGGCATCAGTTACGGAATACTCATCCACAGGCAGTCCGCAATAGGAGGTGCCGTACAGGTGGAACTTCATGCCCTCGACGAGGCCATCCTCAGAAGTCTTCGTGACCTTCAGATCTCCACGGCGCAGGGTGTTATTGAACGTGACAGTAGAGGTCTTGCCGCTGACGATGGTAACAGTCTGTGCAGACTGCGTTTCATACTTGTCATCGGTCTGCTCAGTAACGGTATAGGTGCCAGGAAGCAGATCCAGATCGACTGTGCCGTTCTTACCGGTTGTAACCGTCTCATTGACGCCATTGCCGGAGATATTGAACTTGATACCCTCGACTTTGCCGTCTTCGCTGGTTTTCACGATATGGCCAACGCCATAGGTCTCTGTGTTCAGTTTGAGGTAGAAGTACACAGGGTCTTCTGCGCCGGAGGCCATTGTCTGCTTGCCGGGACAGCCCCAAATGAGCATCTTGCCCATGCCGAGATTGGTTTTCTTCTGCGCCGAGATCATCACAGCGTTGGAAATCATGTTTTTGCTCGTGAAGGTGTACTGGTTTCCGCTGCGGGTGACAGTAATGCCGCTGGCAGAGAAGTTGATATCGGCCAGGGTGTTGTTGGTATCGGTCAGGGTGATGCTGTAGTTGTCATTCGCCTGATCGTACTTCATGGTGTAGGTTTGAGCATTGCTCTGATTGCGGGAAGCAAAGCTCGGCACAACGTAGTGCTTGGACATCTGCTCCAAAATCCAGTTGTAGCACTGCTCTGCGGGTCTGCCCTTGATGGTGTGGTTATACATATCCGCATCAATGCCGTTGTTGGAGGCAATGGAGGTAGGGCTCGTGCGGAGCTGCTGCTGGTACTCCCAGATGATGCACTGTGTTGCAAATGCGAAGTCATCATTGTTCGTACCGGGAATCGGGCTGCTCATGCCCTCGTGATAGCCGTACATCAGCGCCATCATAATTCCGTACTGTGCGGTGATAGGCAGATTCTGAAAATACTTGCTGTTCTTGCCGCTGGTGGAATTGTAGGTGTCGCTGTAGTCGAAGGATACGCCGCCCTCAATGCAGTACACATGATGCTGATTGCCGTTGCCGTCGATCATCATATACTTGTACTTGGCATTGCCGGAGCTATAGGTCTTCACATAGAAACTGCCGTCATCGTTGTAGAAGATGGCAGTGGTGGTCGGTTTGCTGTAGAACATTTCTCCATCCGAACCGACATAATGATCTCCATACGTGGAGGTACACTTCGTGCCTTCCTCGACAGACCATGCAAACGCCGTTGTAGGAAGCATTGCGACAATCATGAGGACAGCGAGAAGTGCCGAGAGCAGCTTCGTGCTCTTGGATTTGGTAATACCATTCATATCGACTTTTCATCCTTTCATTTTTTGATAAAGAAAAAGCCCTCCGCTATTTTCAGCAGAGGACTTCGTCCTTGTTATTGTGTTGTGTTGTTACGCGAATACAAAGTAGATGGCGTAAGAGCTGCCGCCAGTTGATTCGCAGCAGATGTTGAACTCCGTGATCTCATCGAGACCATAGGCACTGAGGTTTTCTACGGTGTGGAAGCGAATATACTGTTCCAGCCTGGAGCGCAGTCCGCTTCCTTGATTGGACTCCGATGCTGTTACTGGATTCCACCATGTTGCGTTCTGCGGAGACAGCGAGGTATTCAGCGTGTAGCCCATACCCTGACCGATGGCAATGCAGTCAGCACGGATCGAACTGATATCGAACTCGTAATCGTATGCGGTCTTTGGCTGTGTCTCCACTGGCTGTTCCGTCTCAGCAGGGGCGGGCGGTTCAGTTATTGCAGGCGGCTCCGTAGGTGCCGGAACTTCTGCCGGTGCTTCGTCTGGTTCAGTGGCAGCCGGCTGTTCTGTAGGCTTGGGCTGTTCCGTTTCCCTGGGCGGCTCACTCGGTGCTGGCAGTTGAGTCTCGGTTTGCTCCGAAGGCTTATCCGCTTTCACTTCCTCAAAAGAAGGGACCGTGCTTTCTGAGCTTACCGGGTCATTATGCTCTGCTGGGCCAGCTTCGTTGTCTACAGAGACAACATCTTCTGTCGGGGTTCCAGATTCTTCTTCGTTCTTTTCAGGTACATCTATTTCAACGCTTGATGTGGTGGTTGCTTCCAGCTTATCTGTGCTTTCTTCTGGGGCGGTCGTCGTCAGCAGCATTTCGCTTGCTTTAGTCGGTTCAGGACTCTCCGGAACCGTTACAACGACCTCGCATCCGCATAAACACAGCAGGGCTATGACAACCGTGATGATAAGTGACTTCCTCATAGGATCGCCTCCTTGATTTTTCTCACCATCATTGTACGGTCGTCTGTTTCGTAAGGCAAAGGTACGCCTATCTCCTTACTCTTTTTCCTTTGAGCTGGTAAGCTGGTGAAACAGGGGGAGAGTGTGAGAGGGGGAAACGGCAAAGCTTCTCCCAAAGGGTACACTACTCCCTTGGCGTAAGGGTCATCTTGCTTCACCTCGGTCTTTCTGACGTTCCTGTACCCGGTGATAATACTCAAGCGCTTTCATAATATACTCACCGGTTTTGTTGTACGGAACGCTGTCAGGAATGAACCGTCTCGCATCTTCATACTTAATGCGGATCTTCTCCTTTTGGTTTGGCTTCTCTTCACTCATGATGGACTCAATGACCTCATTGGAGAGCTTGCCTTCCTGGGAGAATCTCTTCATCTTGATTGCCTGGGCAAGGGATGGCGTCGCGTCCGCATAGGAGATTTCCTCCAGCAAGTCTTCCTGCTCCTCCTTTTTGAGGTAGGACAATTCAACTGCCGGTCTGAACGCGATACGTCCCTCGTCAACAAGGTCAAGAAGCGGCGGGATAAGTTCCGTAAGACGGATATATCGAGAGACTTGCCTCGCACTCTCGTTTGTACTATCGGCAATAATATCTCTTGATTTCACGCCATCCAACTTGTGGTCCACTGGTCCACAAGTTAAATCTGACCTCTGCCCCTGTCTGTTCATGGCTTCAAGACGCATCTTGTACGAAAATGCCTTTTCGCTCGGGAGGATGGTGGAACGCTGTAGGTTGGATTCAACCATCAAGATAATGGCCTCGTCGCGGCTCATCTCGCGGACTTCTGCCTTTACGGTGTCAAGTCCTGCGAGCTCACAAGCCTTTTTCCGACGATGGCCCGATACGATCTCGTAGCGTCCGTCTTCCTTCGGGCGAAGTGTGACAGGGGTGATGATCCCGCGCTCTTTGATACTCTGAACAAGCTGGTCCATATCCTCATCAATTTTCACCTTGAAGGGATGGTCGGGGAAGTCGTCGATCTCCGAGATGGGGATATCGAAAATGCGAGGGAGCTTGTTTACCTTGCGTTCCTCGTCATTTGCGAACAACTCATCGTACCCAGTCAGGCCCAGGTCGATTTTTTGCACGTTCTTCAATCTCTGTCACCTCCTTCGTGAGTGCCTCATACGCTGCTGCCACTTTTCCGTTCTTGTCGTGGGAGAAGATGCTTTCTCCGGAAAGACTGCACTCCGCTGCTCTTACCGAAAAAGGAATTTCAGACTCGAACACGCGGATGTTTTCTCCTACCGAAGAACGGAGCGATGTGATAATCGTCTTGGCATTGTTGGTGCGGTTATCTACCATTGTCAGCAGAATGCCGTCGATCCTCAGCCTCGGATTGATCTGCCGCTTAATTTTTGCAATCGAGCGCAGAAGCAGGTTAAGACCTTTGGTTGACAGGAAGTTCGGCTGAGATGGAATAATCACACTGTCTGCCGCAGCAAGCGCATTGACCGTCATCATTCCCAGAGAAGGCATACAGTCGATAAGGATATAATCGTAGTTCTTTCTCATGCCTTCGATACAGGATTTCAGAACGTACTCACGGCTCATAACATTAAACAGGCCCGTTTCCATACCGGACAGTTCAATATTAGAAGGAAGCAGATCAACGCCTTCATTGTGGGCGATAATCGCGTTGCCGGAAGGCTGCTCATCTTCTATGACCGATTGCATGAGCGTAGATAGCGACACATCCAACTCGTCGGGGTTTTTTACACCGAGACTCACCGTGAGGCTCCCTTGCGGGTCAGCATCAATCAGCAAGACCTTATTTCCGGTGTTTGCAAGGCCCACGCCGAGATTAACTGTAGTAGTCGTTTTACCGACGCCGCCTTTCTGGTTCGTGATAGCGATCACTTTACAGTTTTCCATGCGTTTTCCTCCTTTCTTAGAATTCACGACCCATTAAACTAAGCTCTGGATCATGTAAAAGCGCAGTATTTGTTCTCAACGCCCTCTGCGCTATAGGAAGTCATCAAGCGACCATGTGCTTCATGGTCTCATAGGAGTCTCACCTCTGCCGGGTTCTCCGCCAGCCCCATAGGGAAGTATCATTGTCCTCAAACCTGTCATGGCCATATCGGGAGCAACCCGATATTTACAGCACTGGATTCTCGCAAGAGCGTACATGCTGCACGGCTCATCAGTTTGATTAACGTACTTGATGACCTGTATATTCAATTTTTAAGGTTCAGCGAAGGGGTTTTCCTCAGAGAGGAAGAAGTCCCTTCACTAGTTAAGCCATTTGAGACCCTGTTTTTCAGGGTTGTCTTCAAAAAAATTTTCGGAAATAAAAAAAGCCCCACAAGAATCCATCTAAGATCCTTGTGGGGTCATGTGCTGAGTGAGTTTATTCTCTATTCTTATAACGCCAGCAGAGATAGTTCCGCCGAATTGTCTCAACGTCCTTTTCAGGCTCTGCCTCAATGTATATATTAGATCGCTTGAATGCGGTGAGAACTGCGTTAAGTAGATCTATCGAGGAGTTCCCTTTTGGAATGATGTATCTGTCATTTGGCACGTTTCCTTCTGTTATTGTGTATAGCTTGATCCCTCGCTTCTTACACTGCAATCGCTTGATTCCGTATTCTTCTATTCCGATCTTAGAATTACGGATTCCTCCAGTATCTATAGCAATTCCGACGGATGGAATGTATGTATCCAGGTGAATGCCAATGGCCGTTTCATCATTCAGCTTTACTTTTAACCCATATTTCCCAGCATAATACAGGACAGCCAACTGCGGCAGTACGGACTTAAATTCTTTTTCGCATTCAAGGCAGCCTTCTCCGTTCACGGTCCTATTATATATAAAGGCGTTCCATGAATGACCGCAAGAGCCTTTCCACCAAGCTCTTTTCATTGCGTATCTGGAAACAGTAGCGGGACTTCCTTCATTCTTTGTATAATCCCACTCCCTTGCAATGTCCGGATCTGTGGTGGCAAGATCATTGACCCCTTGTTTTACTTTACGATTTGCACAGACAGGGCAAGGGCCTCCATGCACACGGGTATGGACAACGGACTGCCATTCATAACCGCAGGTACTGCATTTCCACCAAATATTCAGCCGAGACTTCTCGTTTATATCTTCTGGGAGAAGGGGAAGGTTTCTTTCAGACCATTCCTCAGCAAGAGCAGGCTGCTTTGTTTTCAGATCATTAAATCCCTTCAACAGCTTGATCCCGCTACAGAATGGGCACTTGCTTCCTCCCGCACGGGTGGATATAAGCGTCTCCCACTCATGGCCTTTCTCACACCGCCACCATACCATTCTGTTCGCTCCCGCTGGAGCTTGGTCCGGTGTCCAGGGAAGATTTCTTGGTGACCATTCCTTTGCCAGTTCTGGATGAAGAGTAGCAAGGTCGTTAAACCCCGGCATGATTTTATTATTGGAACAATACGGACAGCCTGTCCCTTTGACTCTTGCGCGTATTTCTGCTGTCCATTCATGACCGCACTTGCCTTTCCATTTTACCTTTCGATGAGATGCGGCATTTACATTGTTGGGTTTTAGCGGCTCATTTTCCGAAGACCATTCATCGACCAACTCCGGCTTAATGGATGCAAGATCATTAAAACCTTCCAGTACCCTCATCCCAGCACAATAGGGGCAACCTTCGCCGGAATGTCTGCTTTTAGGACTTGCAAGCCATTCATGTCCACACTTGCCGATCCACCAGTATTTCTTGTTTGATCCGTATGTAATATCTGAAACCGTCAGCGGCAGATTTCGTTCCGAAAACTCAGAGGCAAGTTCCGGATGCATTTCAGCAAAACTTTGTCCCATGGCTGCACCTCCTTCATGGACACAGTGTACCCGGAATGGCTGAAAATATGAAATGTGCAGGAGCTGAAGAGGAGTAATGATAACAAAAAAGCGCCCCTAAGCAATTGCTCAGAAGCGCCTCAACAATGTGTCTCAATGAAAATTTCTGACTTAGTGCATCAACATTGCCGTAGCATTCGATATCAAGTCTCGTCCAATGACGCCTGGTAGCCGTTTTCCTTGTCCCCAGTTATAGTTATGTGATAAGTCTCACGAAAATCCGCATTGAAAGAAATCGGATCGAGCAGAACCGTATATTCTTCAGGATAGTCGTTTTCATAGTTCGGATCGCAGTATTCCGTGATGACCCTGAATCGAACAGACAGACCCACCGAGTCTGCCGGGTTTTCATATTCCTGCTTGTGAAGCGTCCAGTATACAATTTCATTGCTCTTCAGATCGGATTTGTCAGCATTAGAAATACCTCCGCTGGTTTCAACGCCGTCCAAGTTTTGATCGAGGATCAGCAGTCCAATGTCTTCTTTCAAATCCAATTGGATTATCAGCAGAATCTCGTCTTCCGCTACCTGCGGCGGTGCATCATCTGACCCACTGCAGCCGGACATGCTGACTGCAAGCAACATGACAAGGAGTGTGAAAAGCAGAATACTCATCTTTTTTCTCATCTGTCTTTCCTCCTCGTCATGATGATTCCAACAATTGCCCCAATGAGTACGATCGGTGCAACTCGGACAAATACCCATTCAAAGGAATGGAAAGCAGTCCCAAGAACTGCCGTTTCAGGGTCATTGTAATTCCATCCCAAGTAAGGGCTGTTTAGGTAAAATAATATCGCTGTGATGATTACGATCACAACTGCCATTGAGATAAAAAGCCAATGAGCTATCTTCCTGCGTGACTGTTGCCTTTTAGAAAGCTGAAGGTTGATCACCTCCAACTTTTGAGATATTGCTTTCAGATTATCTGCCTCCGGCTCTGTAACTGCCTCTCCAAGCAAAGTGCTGACGGGAGTTTCAAGTGCTTCAGATAACGCAAGCAGCAACTCAGAATCCGGAACAGACAGGCCTTGCTCCCATTTGGAAATCGTTTGCCGAACCACATTCAGCTTAACTGCGAGTTCTTCTTGGGAAAGGCCCTTTGCTTTTCTGATTGTCTTAATGTTTTCACTTAACATGGCAAAAGCCTCCTTTCGCAGTCATGATACGCCCGGCAGGTCCGTTGCCACAAGCAACGCAGATTAACATCGGCGCAATGCAAGGTATAATTTGAGGTATTGCCTCTGAACCAACAATGTTCAGAGGTATTTTTGTCATTATGCCATTTAACACCTGCCGTTGATTGCAGTGAGGAAGCCTTAATGCGTCAATTAAATATTTCGCTTGAATTATACTGCAAATCATCGTATTCCATCCATTAACGCAAAGCTGCTGGATTGACAAGAGCCCCGAATTGAATCGGAGCTCTTGGTGAAAATGTGCAATTTTGGGGACTTGCGGTGACTTACAGCCACTTTGGTGTACTTATGGTGTATTTGTGTGAATTTCGGCGAAAAAGCGGCAATGTAGTACATACCGTATTTCCGGCAAAAGAGTACATGCTATGGTGTACTTTTAATACAGCTTTGCGCCTGCCGGAATGCTCGGATCGACCATCAGTAGATGCAGCTTTTCTTCTTCGCCTTCCTTGTGAACGGCGCTGATCAGCATACCGCAGGAATCAATGCCCATCATCTTTCTGGGCGGAAGATTCGTGATGGCGATGCAGGTCTTTCCGACCAGCTCTTCCGGCTCATAATAGGCGTGAATACCGCTTAAGATGGTGCGATCAGTGCCGGTTCCGTCGTCCAAAGTGAACTGAAGGAGCTTCTTGCTCTTGGGAACGGCAACGCAGTCCTTGACCTTCACGGCACGGAAATCGGACTTGGAGAAGGTCTCGAAATCGACGAGATCCTCAAACAGCGGCTCAATCACGAGGCTTGCAAAGTCAGGCTTTTTCGCATCGAAGATCGGCATGGAAGGATCGTTCGCATTCACCGCCGGAGCCTCTTCAGACGCCGTTTCTGTTGTTGCAGCATCCTCAGATTTCTGTACACCATTCTTGTCCTTTGGTGTATCTAAGGGTTTCATCGTCGGGAAGAGAATGACCTCGCGGATGGAGTCGGTGCCGGTGAGGAGCATGACGCAGCGATCAATGCCGATGCCCAGGCCGCCCGTGGGGGCATGCCGTATTCCAGGGCGTTGAGGAAATCCTCGTCCATCATGTTGGCTTCCTCGTCGCCCCGCTCGCGCAGCTCCATCTGCTTGACGAAGCGCTCGCGCTGGTCGAT
>JBGUJH010000033.1:0-39837 GCA_045113775.1 Lachnospiraceae bacterium
CACCGTCGTTCCGGACTTCAAGTCCACCGGCGTCAAGAACGGCAAGCGCACCTTCGACTGGCCTTGCATCATCCGTGCCATCAACACTACCGATGTCATGGAAGTTACTGTTGAGCATTTGCCCAACGAGCTGATCGACCACCTTGTTCAGCGTATTATCACAGAGGTTCCCGGTATCAACCGCGTCCTCTACGACTTTACACCCAAGCCCCCGGCTACTGTAGAGTACGAATAATTAAAAAACAGCGGGAAGCCCTATAAATAAAGGCTTCCCGCTTTTCTCGTCAATAAAATGTCAACACTAATCTCAATTTCTTGTTTTAGCGATCACTGTATCGTGCTATCTCATCCTCAATATTGTTATAATAGGTCTTCAAATCATCACTAAACTTCAACTCGAAGGAATCCCGTGCAAAATCATTTATACCGCCGTTTTTGTCTTTAAGGCGATACTCCAAAAGCTCATCTATCTGGTCCTTGATCACGCTGAACGACGCTATCGGAATATAATACGTGATAGTCAGGGATTTTTCAGCCATCTGCATTTCGGAATATACTTTAGCGCCCAGATCAGAGAAATGATTCAATTCGGACAAGAATTGTGCAAATAGTTTTGCTGCATCTTCTGAGGGCGGGGCTAGTAGTTCGTCAACAACAAATGTAAAGCCTGGTCCGGTTTTGGTGCTCTTTGCAGTGCTGTATGTCGTGGTGAGTGTAAAACCGGATTCCACGATTTTTCTTAGCAAAAGAGTGATATCCGAAGTCACTTTTGCATATGGACAGTTTTTCTCTGCTAGTATGACCAAGTGTCTATAATACTCTAGGATCTCATTTTCTTTTGAAGTGAAATAGCCTTTTATATTGCTTGGGAATCTTGATTTCCAAACTTCGTAGGCCTTGATTCGTTCGTCGGTGAGTTTATCCTGATTTGAGAGCAGGGCTTTCCTTTGCCCTTGCCATAGGTTCATGTATGTGATTAAAGTCCGGATACTTTCATTTTTATCATCAAAGACCAGTACTGTTTTTCCGTCCTTCTTATCTATGTCCATTCCATATGATTCTTCAAAAAGGAATAGAACCTGCATCACATCTTCATACGTCGCCACGTCGATATCAGAAATCGCAGACAAATCCACTTCTAATGCTTTGGCAAGTTTAATTCGAATATCATCTTTTGGGGCAATCAAGTCCCGCTCATACTTACGAATCCTGGAATCTGCGGTCGCTGCGGAAAAACCTACAGCGAGACCTAATTCTTTTTGGGTCAGTCCCTTCAATATTCTGTATTTTTTGATTTTTTCTCCAAGCGTCATTTTCATTCACACTTTCACACAATAAGCATAAGTACTCCTGTATTTTAGCATGAAAGAAAAAACAAATAAATAATACGTGGAAACGGCAGACCAAAAAATATGCCTATCATTGTTGACAGACAATAAAAATGGTTGTAACATGTCGATATAGACCATAATAATGGTCTATTAACAAGAAGAATCAACCTAAAACAGAGGAGGTAATGTATATGGCGGAAAAGGGGCTACCGTTGTACGTGGGAGTAGAAACAGTTAAACAGGATCTCGGAGTATCCAGAGCAAAAGCATACGAAATAATCAAGGAACTGAACAATTCTATGAAAGCGGAATATCCAAGAGCAATCATTGTTTCCGGAAAAGTTAATCGCATCTGGTACGAAGAGGCTTGTCTCAGATCCGGAAGCAAATAAGAGATAGGACGTAGGAGTAATCAATGGCAGAAAGACGGATGTTCTCAAAAACAATAGTTGAAAGTGCCAGGTTTCTAAAAATGCCGGTGTCTTCACAGAACCTGTATTTTCATCTCGGCCTCAACGCGGACGATGATGGTGTCGTAGAAGCGTATGCCGTGATTAATTTGGTTAAAGCAAATGAGGATGATCTGCGCGTATTGCTGGGAAAAGGTTTTGTACAGATCCTCAACGATGATCTTGTGACTTACATTGTCGACTGGAGAATGCACAACAAAATTCGCGCGGACAGAAAAAAAGACAGCGCGTATAAGGATTTGCTGATAAAGGTTGTCCCAGAAGCAAGCCTGCTGCAGAAAAAACGGCGGTCCGACCTGGTAAACAAATCCGGACCGTCCACGGACGGTCCATGGACGGCACAGTGTAGTGTAGGTGAGGATAGTGTAGGTAAGGAGAGTATAGGTGTGTGTGTCAGGGATGCACACACACACTCGGTCAAATACCAGATGGGGAAGGAACAGATAACAGATACAGAATACTCTGAGCTTGTGCAGAAATATCCAAAATCAGTAGTTGACCAGGTCATTGAGCGCATCAGGACAAAGCCATATCATGGATGCCTTAATGTAACAACGATTTCATCGTGGTGTGAAGAACGTGGCGACAGTCATAGACTGCCTGCTAAATCACAACAGAGATCCATACACACGGATCAACTCCGGATATTGGCAAATGAGAGGACGGATCATTATGGATGACAGCAGATTTATCTGCCCGGAATGTAAGGACACCGGCATCGTTTACTATAATGGCGAGAATGGATATCTCTATGCCAGACCATGCAAATGTAGAGCGGTCAAAGAGGCTAAAATGCGGATCGAACGCAGCGGCCTTGCAAAGTTGTTTAAGTCAAAGACGTTTGACAGTTTCAAGACATATTCGGATCCCATTCTTGAGGATGCGAAGAGAACGGTTATGAGGTTTGCGGAGACATTTGAGTCTCACGGGGAAGAGGAAGCAAATTCCCTGTTGCTTTGCGGCCAGGTCGGGGCAGGCAAAACACATCTCGGTGCAGCCTGCAGTATGCAGCTCATGGGCAGAGGAATACCAGTTGTTTATATGGGATACCGGGATGAAATGACAAGTCTTAAGTCGAAAATAATTGATGAAAAGGCATATTCAGATACTGTAAACAGGTTCAAGACGGCAAAAGTACTTTTTATCGACGATTTCATCAAAGGGAAGACGACCGAATCAGATGTAAATATCGTTTATGAAATCGTGAACTACAGGTATAACAACCATCTTCCTATGATCGTGAGTACGGAGAAGCCACTGGAGGATCTGATCGTTTTTGATGAGGCCATAGGGAGCCGGCTGATCGAAATGTGCCGAGGGTATATCGTCGTTTTTGAAGGAAAGAAATTGAATTACCGGTTATATAAAGGAGCATTATAATGGCAGTTTACAGAGATAAATGGAATGGCTATAACGGCAACAGCTGGCGTGTTTCCTGCTACTACATAAATTGGAAGGGCGAACGCAAAAAGCATGAGAAGCGCGGCTTTCCAACGAAGAAGGAAGCAGCCGCTTATGAACGGGAGTTTCTTGCGAAAAAGAAAAAGGATATCAACATGGGGTTTTCGACATTCCTTGACATCTATTTGGACGATCTCGGGGTTCAGATTAAGAAGAGTACTCTTGTAAGTAAAGAAAGCGTTATCAACACGCATATAAGGCCATATTTTGAAAATAAGAGCCTGTCTGAGATCTCTGCGATCGATATCCTGCAGTGGCAGAATGCGTTACTGGCACTTCGCGACGATCAGGGAAAAGGATATTCTCAGACTTACCTGAGATCAATGCAGAATCAACTTGGCGCTGTGTTCAATCATGCAGTCAAATACTATGACCTGCCGAAGAATCCATGTAAAACAACAAAGAAGATGGGAAAGTCAATAAAAAAGGATATTTTGTTCTGGACCAAAGATGAATACTTGAAGTTTTCTGAAGCGATGAAGAGTAAACCTCTGTCATATTACGCTTTTCAAGTACTCTATTGGACCGGCATTCGCTGTGGGGAACTGCTTGCACTTACAAAAGCGGACTTTGATTTGGAAAAACGTACTCTCAGGATTAATAAGACCTATCAGGTGATAAAAGGCAAAGAGCAGGTCACTTCTCCCAAAACGGATAAAAGCAATCGCACAATTGAGCTCCCTCAGTTCCTTTGCGATGAGATGCAGGATTACTTCGATTCGCTTTATAAAGTGGATGAAAATAGCCGCATTTTCAATGTGACAAAACACTACCTCCATCATGAAATGGATCGTGGAGCAAAAGAGGCCGGCGTAAAGCGGATCCGTATTCATGATCTGAGGCATTCAAGCTGTGCGCTTTTGATTTCTCTCGGATACTCTCCAATACAGATTGCGGAAAGAATGGGGCATGAGAGTGTCACGATCACGGAACACTATTCGCACCTCTACCCGTCAGTTCAGAGGCAGATGGCAGACAGGCTGAATGAAGCATATAAAGAAAAAAAGAATGAAGGTGGCGATAATCCCGGGAAAGAGGCAGAGGTATGAGCAAAATATTTCAGCGCCCCTCGATGCAGAAGGGAAGCGAGAAACGGAAGAAAAATGAAAAGAACAGAGTAAGGAATACCTTTTTGAACTTTCGTGTCACGCCTGCCGAGAAAGAACTGATCGAAGCCAGGATATCATTAACGGGATTGACGAAAGCGGAGTTTTTTATTCAGAGCTGCCTATATCAGACAATCCTGGTGAAAGGGAATATCAGAACCTTCTCAGAGATTGACCGCAGGATCTCGGAAATTGAGAAAGCCATTAATCTAAATCCAAATCTTGAGGAACTTGATCCGGTGCAGGCGGAGAATCTGAAAACAATTCTTGAAATTATAAACAGCAGATTGAAGAGCAAGTCACAACCGTAGTATATCCAACAAACCGGCGGCGAACGCCTATGCTCCTATGTCGCCGCCGGTTTGTTAAGCTGACAGCCGATGTCGAACGCCTATGCTCCTATGTCGCCATCGGTTGTCAGGCAAGTTTCGCAACGCGGCAAGCCGCGTCACAAACTTGCCAGTGGGCTGCGCCCCCTTGGAACCCCTGTATTGGGTGCAACTCTTTTCATCCGGGTGATTCCTGTAAGGGTTCCATTGATCCCCCTTATAGTGGGAGCAACAAATCCCTTTAGCATAATACCTGGCAAGGATTCTGCCTCGAAAGGAACTGCAGATGCGGAAGAGAAATAAAGCAATCACGATACGGATGACCGAAGAAGAATATGCCATGCTCTGCAGCAAGCTTGATGAGACCGGCATATCTCAGCAGGCTTTCGTCATCAGCGCGATCAAAGGCGCTGCCATCATCCCATCCGACCAGATTGCCGTATTGAAAGAAATAAGCTCCACATTTGCTTCCCTTGAACAGCAGCTGCGCGGAATGGCAACAAACATCAACCAGATGGCACGCATCGCCAACAGCCGTAAATTTGCACCCGGTACAAGGGAGCTGGAAAAGATCTCCCAGCAGATCAGAGGATACAGGAAGGAAAGTGAAGAGATATGGCAATCAATAAGGTCATCAATAGCGCAGCAAAGAGCCACGGTGCAATGAGCAACGTCATCGCATATGTCCTCCGGAGCGATAAGGTCACGGAAGGATTTGTAGATGTCACTGGCCCGTACAGTCCTGATGAGATAGACAGAGACGGTGTGTATAGGAGCTTCCTGAAAGAGAAGAAGCAGTGGGGAAAAGACTCTGGCCGGATGTATTCTCACAACGTCATCAGCTTTCATAAAAACGAGCGGATCACGCCTGCCCAGTGCCTTGAGATCGGGAGGAAGTTCGTAGACAGGTTCTTTGGCAGCTTCCAGTCCCTCCTCGGGATCCACCAAGACAAAGACCACCTGCACTGCCATATCGTTACGAACACCGTTTCCTTTATCGACGGGCATAAGCTGCATCAGACCAGGCATGACTTGGAAAAGCAGAAAGCGTACACAAATGAGCTCTGCCGGGACAGGGGGCTTAGTGTTACGGAAAAGGGCAGGCATTTTGACGGATCACGGATCGAGGAAGGGCAGATCACCGCCTGGAGGAAAGATAAATACAATCTTTTGGCAAATGAGTCAAAAAAGAGCTATCTCGTGGACTGTGCAATCGCTATCACGGAAGCCGTCCCCGGATCGGCATCTCGGGAAGAGTTTGTACAGAAAATGGCGGAGAGGAGATGGAACGTAAAATGGGCAGACAGCCGCAAACATATCGTGTTCCAGGATAAGGACGGCCATAAGGTCCGCGACAGCAATATAGAGAAGACTTTTGCCATGGCTGCCGATAAGGAGGCGCTGAACCTTGAATTTGAAAGACAGGCTGAACAAAGAAGAGCAGAAGCCAGGGAACTCGACCGATACTACGCAGACGTCGAATCCGCAATCAGCAGAGCAGACGCTGCTATCAAAGGTGCAGGAACTGTCAGCGGCGCTTACGGCAGCGAGGGACAACCTGGTGAACGAGAAGCAGAGAACCCGCAGACTGGACAGGACGATTTCGAAGCTTTCATCGCAGAACTCGACGCTGACATCCAAAACGCAGGAGCAGCAATCGATGATAGCCGCGCTCAGAACAGAGATTTCCGAAGCGCAGGATATAAACCGGTCGCTCCGGAAAGACAATCAGGCTCTCATACAAGAGAACGAAAACATCCGGTTCGACCACGGGGTAGAGAGTCGAAGAGAATTCGACGATCTGAGGGACGAGATATCCCGCCTTCATTCGCAGATCGATGACCTCAACAAACAGGTGGATCAGTCGTGTGTTGCAGCTGTGCGGGAAGCCTATGACGAACTGGAAAGATCCCGCCGCAAAGCGGATAGGCAGCTGGACAGCTATCAGGCTTTTGTCGCCAAAAAACTGCGCGGCATTCTTGATGAAAGGAACCAAAGTATTTCAGCACTGAACTACAAAATCAAGGCGAGGGCGGGAAGTTTATGGCTCGCAAGAGATCTCCTGTTTGTTTATGCACTATGCAGTCTGGTGGCTGATCCGATTATCCTACTGGATTTCCGGAATATTCTTGTATATATCGGGCTACTGTTGGAGGAATATTACGGGTGGATCTACTGTCCATGTTATATTCCATATCCAGGAGGCGCGCCGCTGCCCTATGAATCGGGGACTGCATGGGCTGTCCGGACAGCTTCTATTATTGCGGGACTGGTTGTTGTGGTTGGAATGCTACGGCTCTGCAGGCATATTTTTTCTCGAATCAGGGCTCAATGGTGCAGACTTGCCAAGCGAATCACGGTTTCGATGCTGATTATCGTGTCGGCTTTGAGGACTTTGATAAAAGCATATTTGCAATGGAATACGGTGGCGTTCTTTTTTGTCTTGTTCATTGTTGTAATGAAAGTGCTGCACCGCCTTGAGATCTCATATATCCAAGCCCATAAATCCGATGAGTGGGAGCATATTAAAGATCATAATGATAAGTCGTATTACGTAACATATTATATTTACCGCTTTCTTGCTTGGGAAAGAGGCCAGAAATGATAAAGGGGAAGCACATTGCAATAACTGGGATTCTTGCGTTTTATAAAAGAAAAGACGCGTTTGACCTGATCCGCGACTATGGGGGAATCCCACAGGAAAACGTAACAAAAGAAACGGATTATTTAGTAGTAGGTTATTATCGGAAGAATACTCTTAAAAGTGAGAAATCCAATAAAAGGTTTCTTGCAGAGCGGTACATAAGCCAGGGACGGAAGATCAGGATCATCAAGGAAGATGAGTTTCTCCAAATGATTTGGTTTTCTCCGTGTGAGACTGTCAGCGGTAAGTGTCCGCAAGCAATGATCTGATTAAGACCGCTTTTTAAAGCAGCCGTTATCCAATTAATAGTTTCAGAGACGGATTATCTCTGAGAAATGGCTCTATATCTGCTTTTTGTGGGGATCTTTTTCCAGATTTTCCAGAAAAAGGGCGCACTACACCCCGCAGAAGGCTTCTGTTCGCCCGGCCCGTGCACACATTAAGAGATTGGCACTTGCGAACATGATATTAAAGCGATGAAAATTCTTCGCAATTCCGCGGTAAACTACTTTGGAGTATCCGAACTGCCGTTTCACGATCAGAAACGGATGCTCCACTTTACAACGGACAGAGGATTTCCGATGCTCCATCTGTTTGTCCCAGTTAATCCCTTTATAGCTGTCTGATGTTTTCAAGCTGCTGGGACGGACATTGGTGCGGTACTCCACTTCGGGAAGGTGCTTGTTCTCCTTTACTTCAGGGCGTTTCGCCATTCCGCTGTATCTGGAATCGCCATACATTACGTGGTCGTCTTCCCGGATCAGTTTGTGGGCTTCGTCTATATCATGTACATTTGCCGAAGTTGCAGTAATCGTATGGACATAGCCACTCCCGGCATCCACACCGGAATGGATCTTCATTCCGTGGTACCACTGATTTCCCTTTTTGGTCTGGTGCATCTCGGGATCGCGCTTGCCGCTTTGATTCTTTGTTGAGCTTGGAGCATTGATAATCGTTGCATCCACGATCGTTCCGCCGCGCATAATCAGACCGGCCTTCTCCAGACGAGTATTCACATCCGCAAAGATCTGTTCGCCGATGTGATGCTCTTCCAAAAGATGGCGGAATTTCAGGAGCGTGGTTGCATCAGGAACCTGTTCCTTATAAAAGTCGATGTGCATGAAGGATCTCATGGCATAGCTGTCATAGATCGTGTCCTCAATTGCAGCATCCGACAGATTGAACCAGTTCTGCATCAGGTACATACGCAGCATGGTCTCAATCCCTCTTGTGGGACGACCTCTTTTACCTGAAGGATAGTACGGTTTAATAAGATCAATCCACTCATTCCAGGGGATTATCTTATCCATCATATTGAGAAACTCCTCACGGCGGGTTTTCTTCTTCCGCTTCGAGTATTCAACATCAGTGAAAGTCTGTTGTTGCATAGGGTGCACCACCTTTCTCGATACCTATATCTCTATTTTATCGTAATGGTGCGTTACTTTCATGGGAAATGCGATTAAATCAGCGTTTCCTTAGATTTACTAAAGCTGTGTCACACACCGCGCGGAGAACTGTCCCCTGCGCGGTCTTACGGAATGCGCTCATCCAGCAAGGCGATGCAGTTCTGCATTGTCTTGATCTCTTCATACAGATGTGCTCTTCGGATTTGCAGCATCTGTGTTCTGCGGGTGGGAGAGGCGTCTGTATATTCCTTCATTTCACGGATGGAGAAGCCGCAGGCGAGAAGTGCCGCGATCTCTTCGAGTTCTCGGATGTTCTCGTCGGAGAAAAGGCGGTTGCCTGCGGATGATTTCTGAATGCCGGGCAGGAGCCCGTGGTTATCATAGTAGCGGATCGTGGACGAGGGGATCCCGGTCCGCCGGGCAGCTTCGCTGATCGTATACAAGGCAGATCCTCCCAGGACTTGACTTCAATCGCGGTTTAAGATGTATAATCAAATGTAATTAGGCTTTCTTTATTCAAGGTAATCATTGGATCGTAATGATGTATGTACTGCCTTCGGGCAGAGACATGCTCTTTTTGTTTTCCGATGATAAATTGATAAATACTTCTGATGATAAAGATGATAAAGAATAGCCCGGGGCGAATGAAGGGGAACCGCATAAACTGTGTTTTCTGCATCAAAAACTGAAAGGATGCGAGATGTTGAAGATCATGATTCTGGAGGATGCTCCGGCAGAGCGGCAGCGGCTCGAAGCATTTCTGCAGCGCTACGCCGAAGAGGATCCGGCGTTCCGATATACGCTTACCTGCTATGACCGCGGCATCATGCTGCTCAGTGAATATCACAAGGATGCGGACATCCTGTTTCTGGACATCCGCGTGCCGGACATGCTCGGGATCGACGTCGCGAAGAGCATCCGGAAGAAGGATGAGTCCGTCATGATCGTCTTCGTGACGAATCTGACGCAGTATGCCATTGAGGGGTATTCCGTCGAGGCGTTCGACTATATTCTGAAGCCTTTGAAGTATCCGCCTTTTGCAGCGAAGCTGAAGCGGATGCTGAAGGCGCTCCGGAGCAGGGAGCAGGGTTATACCGTCAATCTCCGGGATAAGGAAAACGAGAGAAGGGTCAGCGCGGACAGTATCGTATACATAGAATCCTCGGGCCATGATCTGTTCTTTCACGTCGGCGGGGAGTTGATCCGCCAGTGGGGAACCCTTTCCGCCTACGAGGAGGAACTGCGAGAGAGAGGGTTCGCGCGGTGCCACACAAGCTTTCTGGTGAATCTCAAGTATGTGGAGACGATCAGGAAGAATGAAGTGATCGTGGGCGGAGAGGCGATCCCGGTATCCAGGCCCAAGAGGAAGAGCTTTCTGGAGCAGGTCGCTGGGTACAGAGGAGAGAAGATGTGAACATCGAGTACTACTGGCACATCAGAAGCTCGCTGCTCCTGCTGCAGTCGGTCATGGGGACCATGGCTTTCTCCCATGTGCTGATCAGGAGAAAACCATTCTGGAAGCGGTTGTTCCTGTCAACGGCGACAGGGATGGTCCTGCTTTATATGTTCCGGGCCGCCTTCTTCCCGAGCATGGTCATCCAGGTCAACAGGCTGGACAGGATCTTTGTGGTCATCCTCTGTTACCTGCTGCTGACGGGGATCATATTGTTCTGCTTTCAGGAGGACCTGTTCACGGCGCTGTTTGCGGCGTCCGCAGGATATGTGGCACAGGATCTGGGCGGGACGATCAAGACGGTCCTGCGTCTACTGCCGCAGGTGGAAGTATTCACAAGAAGTACAGAGAGGATGATCGCTCTGGATGTGGTGGTCTATCCCTTCTTTTTCACGTTTCTTTACTGGATCTTCCGGCCTTTCACAAGGGAAAGGGGCGGCAACTACGACAACCGGCTGAAGGCCGTTTTCTCCACGTCGGCGCTGCTTCTGTGCATGGGGATGATGCGGATCACCGGCGGCAATCCGGAGAGGAACAGCCTGTCTGTGCTTGCGGAAGGCATCTATCAGGTGCTGTGCGATATGTTCATCCTGCTCGTACAGTTCGGCGTCATGGAGAGGGCGAGGCTGTCGCAATCGGTGGATACGATGCGGGAACTGGTCCATGAACAGCATGAGCAGTTCCGGCATTCCCAGCAGTCGGTGGAGCTGGTCAATGAGAAGTATCACGATCTGAAGAGTCTTCTGGAGGGCTTTCAGGGAGAGATCGATCCGCAGCAGATCCGGAAGCTGAAAGAGCGGATCGGAGAATATGAGGTCCACCTGGAGACGGGGAACCGCGTACTGGATATCGTCCTTGCGGAAAAGCGGGCCGTCTGCCTGGCGAGAAATATCGAATTCACGTCCTATGTCAACGGGGCGGGGATGGACGGCATAGAGGAGCTGGATCTGTATGCCCTTGTCGGGAATGCGCTGAACAACGCGATCGACGCGGTCTCCGCGCTTCCCGGGGAAGAGAGGTTCATCTCGATGGTCATGTACAGCAGGGATGGCATGATCACACTGCACATGGAGAATCCGTATGCCGGCAGTGTCCTGGTGGAGGATGACCTGCCGGTCAGCAGGAGAGACAGGCAGTATCACGGCTTCGGTGTCAGGAGCATGGAAAGGATCTGTGAGAAGTATGAAGGGACGCTGGTATTCCGGACAGAGGACCAGATATTCACGCTGGACGCCCTGCTCCTTCAACCATAGTGCAACTTTTGATGCAGGAAGAACAGGATTTGCGGTTCCCGTTTCGGGGACCGCTCCTTTTTTTTATGATGTACCTGTCCACAGGACAGAGCAGATCAATCTCAGAAAAGGAGGCATGGGAGTATGAAAAGAATCGTCGCAATGATGCTGACGCTCTTGATGGCACTTGGCCTTGCTGCCTGCAGCAGTCAGTCTTCGGGACAGACCCAGCAGACACAGGCACAGCAGACGGAGCAGGCACCGGCAGAGCAGCAGGAAGAAAAAGAGCCGCCGAAGACCGAGGAGATGTATTTCCCGAACGGGGACAAGCAGATCTATGCAGTGGTCTACACGCCGGCAGAAGAAAAGAGTCAGTATCCCACGGTGGTGATCAGCCACGGTTTTGCGGGATCCTACGCCGATAATGAGAAGCGCGCTGAGCTTCTGGCCCAGAACGGCTACTGCGCAGTGGTCTTCGATTTCTATGGCGGCAACAGAGCTTCCAAATCCGGCGGCGAGATGACGGAGATGAGCGTCCTCACGGAAGCGGAGGACCTGAACGCGGTCATGGACGGCGTGCGGGCTCTCGAATATGTGGACAAGGACCAGTTCTTCCTTCTCGGCTGCAGCCAGGGCGGCTTCGTTTCCTCGTATGTAGCTGCTTCCAGACCGGAGGATGTCAAGGCCCTCATCCTGCTCTTCCCGGCTTTTGCCCTGCAGGATGACTGCTGGTCGAGACATGCGTCCATCGACGAGATCCCGGAGACAGAGGATGTCATGAACCAGACCATCGGCGCGATCTACAGCCGGGATGCGATGAGCTTTGACATCTATGACGTCATCGGCGGATACAAAGGGGACGTGCTGATCCAGCACGGCGATAAAGACGACATCGTCGATCCTTCCTACTCCGAGAGAGCGGCCGAGGTCTATGAGCACGCGGAGCTGCAGATCCTGCACGGCGCGGGCCACGGTTTCCAGAGCAAACCGCTGAAGGAGTCCAACGCGAAGCTGCTGGAGTTCCTCGCTGCACATACAGAGTGAATACAGGCGGAAGATCGACTGTACATATACAGGCAGTTCTTGCAACAGCAAAACGATATACATTCCAAAAGGAGGAAAACAAATGAAAAAGGGAACCAGAATTCTGACACTTGCACTTGTCTGCATCATGATGATGGCGACGCTGGCCGGCTGCGGCTCTTCCAAAGGATCAGGCATCTCCAAGCTCTTCGCGGGCGGATCCGCAAACCTGATCGAAGAAGTGGGCTGGTACAACAGTGATGTCTACACGCTGAAGATCAATGCGGACAACACCTACGAGCTTACCTATCAGGAGCATCGCTTCGGAACCACCGACCCCGGCATCAAGGGCCTCCGCACGATCATCTACAAGGGAAAATGCAGCTCCGCAGCATCCGCTGACGGCTGGGAGACACACGTTGATTACACGCTGGAGCCCGCTGAGAGCATCTTCTTCGAGCAGCATGAGAAGGGCTACGGCCGTGCGAAGATCGCCGGACATTGCGTGATCGACACCAACAACTGGACACCGGAAATGACCGCGCTTCTCGATCCCGAGAACAATGCGATGACTGCGCAGGATTTCCTCGGCCAGTATGCGGAGACCCTGGTTGTCACCGTGGAAGATCCTTCCCTCGATCCCGAGGATTCCTCTCTGGGATACAGGGTCATCGAGATGCCTGCCCTGAAGCTCATGGCGGAAGAGTGATCATCGATCTCTTCCGGATCTGTAAAGGAGAATAGCAATGGACAAGACGAAGGTGAAAGGAAAAGGGCTGTGGACAGTGCTCTCCGTGCTGTTCACCCTCCTGTTCATCCTCTCTCTGGTCGCCCGCCCGGTCACCAACAACTACGAGGGCATCATCAACATGGTGCTCGGCACGGAGTCATCCAAGGTGATCGGAGATCCCGGTAAGGACTACTTTACCGCGGATTATACATCTGCGGAGCAGGTGGAGGAAGGCAGGAAAGTCGTTGAGAGCATCGTTGCGGGCGGTTCGGTCCTTCTGCTGAACAGAGAGCAGGCGCTTCCGCTTGCGGCGGATGCCCGGATCACGCTGATGAGCATCAACGCCGCCAGGTTCGTGTACGGCGGCACCGGCTCGGGCGGTATGAACACGTCCAACATCGACTCGCTGAAGGATGCGCTGGAGGCAAAAGGCTTCTCCGTGAATCCCACGATGTGGAGCTTCTACACGGAGGGCAAGGGCAGCGAGTACGGACGGACGCAGGCCTCCGGATCCCTCAACAACTATGTTTTCAACAATGAAGAATTCAAAGTGAACGAAGTGCCGCTGAGCGCCTATTCCGATGCGGAGTGGGATTCGGTCGGTGAGTACGGAGATGCAGCCGTCGTCGTGATCAGCCGTGTCTGCGGTGAAGGTGCGGACATGCCCTGGTACGGCGCGGGAGACGGCAAAGGCAATCTGCTGGAGCTCTCGGACGAGGAACAGGCGATGCTCGGCAAGCTGGCAGAGCTGAAGCAGAGCGGAAGCCTGAAAAAGATCATCGTCCTCCTCAATGTGGCCAACGCGGTGGAAGTGGACTTCCTCGATCCGAAGATCTGCGGGACCGATTATCAGATCGACGCCTGCATGTGGATCGGCGAACCGGGCCAGGGCATCCGGGCGATCGGAGACCTCCTGAACGGTACTGTGAATCCTTCCGGCAAGCTGGTGGACACCTATTGTTATGACAACCTGACATCACCGGCCCTGCAGAACGCACATGCCACGAGCTACACGAACGCGGCGGAGAAAGGCCTCGCGTTCAAGTCGACCAACAACGAGTATTATGTGGCTTATCAGGAAGGCATCTATGTCGGCTACCGCTATTATGAGACCCGCTACGAGGATGTAATCCTCGGACAGGGGAACGCCGGTGCGTTCGACTATGATTCCACGGTGGCATTTCCTTTCGGATACGGCCTGTCCTACAGCGATTTCAGCTATGGCGATCTGCAGATGGAGGAGAGCGGAGACGATCTGGTATTTACCGTCGACGTGACCAACGATTCGGACGTGGAAGGCAGGGAAGTCGTCGAGATCTTCATGCAGTCCCCTTATACGGACTATGATAAGCAGAACGGGATCGAGAAGGCAGCCGTTGAGCTGGTCGGATTCGACAAGCAGACGGTTCCGGCCGGGGAAACAGTGACTTTCCGGGTGACGGTTCCGAAGACCGAGCTGCGCACATACGATGCGGCAGGCGAAGGGACGTACATTCTGGATGCCGGACAGTACTATTTTGCCGCAGGAAACGGCGCACATGCGGCGCTGAACAATATTCTGGCAGCGAAGGGCGCTGACGTCGAAGGCCGTACCGGGCTGACGGCGGCCTATACGGTCGCGGAGCAGGACAATGAAGTTTTCTCCAAGGGTGTGACCGGAAATGAGATCGTGAACCAGCTGGACCATGCGGATCCCAACCGCAGGGAAGGCGAGACCGACAGCATCGTCTACCTGACCCGTTCTGACTGGGAAGGCACCATGCCGAAGGCGGAGATCACAGAGAAAAAGTACAAGGCAGCCCACCAGATGTCCGCGTCGGACGACATGGTCGCGGAGATGAACGCGCAGTACCAGAAGAACACTTCCGGAACCATGCCGACCTTCGGCAAGGAAGGCAAGCTGAACCTGGCGCAGTTCATCGGCGTGCCGCTCGACGGTTCCATCGAATTTGACGGCGGGACCTACACGTGGGATGATCTTCTGGATCAGGTCACATTCAATGAGATGGCCAAGGTCATCGGCCAGGCGTACCACACGACGACACCGATGAGCTCGATCTCCAAGCCCGGGACCAAGGATGAGAACGGGCCGCAGGGTATCACCGCCACGCTCACCGGCGGCGGATCCTCCACCAGCTATACTTCGGAGGACCTTCTGGCGGCAAGCTTTGACGGACAGATCGCCGAGAACATGGGCCGCTCTGTCGGCAATGACTGCCTCCTTGCAAACGGACAGCAGTATTCCGGCATCTACGGACCGGGCGTCAACATCCACAGAACACCTTACTCCGGACGAAACTTCGAGTACTACTCGGAAGATCCTTTTATCTCCGGAAAGACCTGTGCCGCTGAGGTCAGAGGCATCCAGTCCAAGGGCGTGTATGTCTACATGAAGCATTTTGCCCTCAATGATCAGGAGACCGCCCGTGACGGTATTGCGGTCTGGACCAATGAGCAGGCGGCAAGAGAGATCTATCTGCAGGCGTTCGAGTATCCGATCGTTGAATCCGGCGCCTACTCGGTCATGACGTCCTTCAACCGCTTGGGCTGCACCTGGACGGGCGCGGACAAGGGGCTCCTCACCGGCATTATGCGCGGAGAATGGGGCATGCCCGGATTTGCACTGACAGATTTCTCCAACAGCAACAACTACATGGATGTCCTGAACGGTGTTATGGCAGGCAGTGACGCATGGGACTGCAACGACGCTGCCAAGTGGACAGCCAAGCTGATGGAATACAAGGATGATCCGAATGTCGTCTCCGCGATGCGGGAGGCAACGAAACACATCCTGTACACCGTCGCAAATTCCAACGCCATGAACGGCACCTCCGCCAACATGCAGGTGGTGGAAGTGACCCCCTGGTGGAAGACAGCCATCCTGGCACTGGAGATCGTAACAGGCCTGCTTGCAGCACTCAGCATCTATAAGCGTATCAGCATCACCAAGAAGGCCCGCTGACGACATTTTCCATATTTCCCGTAATCATAATTCATAAGCAAACACCTCAAACACTTCAATGCCAGGCGCCCCGCGGACACAGAGAACTTCTGCGTCCGCGGGGGGCCTGGCTGTGATCGGACCGCGCAGGGACCGCGCAGGGGACGGTTCTCCGGTAAGTGGTAAATAGTGAGTACCCCGCAAATAAAAGGGGCTGTGAAAAAAGAATAGTCCACAAAAAGAAGGACCGCGGTTCATAAAGAGCCTGCGGTCCTTCTTTTTGTGTTAAAATTTAACTTGCGATGCAAAGAATATCTATAGAGTCCTTGATTATCTTGACAGGATGTTCCCTGAGAAGGCGCCGGAACTGAAGCGGTATAACACGATCTCTTTGTTTGCCTTAATTCTGGAAATACTTCCAAACTACAGTATCAAAGGCAGAGAAAACGACATTGCCAAATGGTTTATTGATTTTGAGTCGAACCGTGCAGAAGATGAACTCAAGGAACCTGAAGAACAGGATCCACGTCTCGTCGTATATCATGAAAGAGTCTCTCATTCCTCGGACTCGGAAGATTCTTTGTTGTACAGACACAGCTTCCTGAAGGAGAGCCTTCTGGCGACCGTACCAAATCTTCCTCAAAAGGATCCGAAAAGGACATTTGATGAGGCACAGCGTCAGGTGATCTACAGGCGTGGGAAAGGCATCTGTGCGAATTGCGGTAAGCACTGCGAGTGGAACAACTGGGAAGCAGATCATATCGTCCCTTGGAGTAAAGGCGGAAAGACAGAAATAGAAAATGGGCAGGTTCTTTGTCCTTCCTGTAACCTGGCTAAGAGTGATCAGTAACCTGACTAAAAAGCGCAAGAAGGCCGAGAGCGTCGTTGACGAATAAGTTCAACGGCGCTCTCTTAATATAGACACCGAAACAAAGGACATTTGTCAAAAATAGTTCCACGCTTGGAACTTGCTGAAATAAGGGACAAGTAGAGTTGTGAAACGAGAATATTTGTGCGTTTAAGGGACAGTTATATTTGTCAAAAACCTTTCCGCGCTTCCTGCTTTCCCAATAAGGGACACGTAGAATTGTAAAAACTCTTCCAACACTTTCGGCTTTTTTGAAAAGCAAACTGTTCGAGCCGCCCTTTTCTCATGTGACAGTGGGAGAGAACGGGACAGATCACAGCACGTGAACTGATAGCGCCGGTAGGAGAGCATAAGAAAAGGAGCCTTGCTCCAGATACCGTGACGGTACCGGAACAAAGCTCCTTTTTTAATGTTTTATTGGAATACATAGCTGACAGAGTATGAGAAACAGGCATTATCAAATTGGATGCTTGTTTGAGGTATGAAACAAAATTAACTTCAATCAAGGATTCAATCAAGAAACATTCGAACAACGCCGAAAATTAAGGCTTTTTGGTCTTGAAACCGTTAGAGCTCAACCAAGAAAACAACTTGATTCAATGAAGAAAGCCGTTTGTACAAGGACTGTCACAATTAGGCTTAATAGGCTAATTGAACAGGACTTGATAGTTGCGACCGGGAAGAAGCATGATCTGAGCCGAACATATGAATTAAAGAAGTAAGTTGCCGCTTGGCACGACCATGTTAAGTAGTGACTAAGTAAAACTGCATACTTACGGTAGTTCCGGATGGAACTTGGCATGAACTTGGCATAGCTTGGCATGAAGTTGTTGGAAGAATTGAGAATAGTAGGTGTTCGTGGTTATGCCGTTCATGCTGAATGGTTCCTTGTTGGAACTGCGTAGTCAACAATTAGTCAACGAATAAGGCTTTAGTCAAGGGATTAGTCAAAGAAAATATGGCTGATTTGTAACAAAGAACCTGAAATTGGCTGAAAAATACAGCCATTCCGTTGACTAAAGCGAGGATTTATTATTATGATTTAGTCCAAGACTAACCATAGTTATGAATGTTAATCCTGACAGAAATTCAGAGAAAGAAAAATAAGAGTACATGTGTGGTCAAATTATAAAAAGAAAAACAGAAAACGATGAATATTGTTGATAAGCTGATAGAATACAGAAATACACGTAACGCTGATATCTTCGGCTCTATTGAATCCGATAATCTCATTGTAATGGTAACGGAGTTGCTATCATGGCTAAAACTTGAAAGAAAACGAGAGCTTTGGATTGAACAAGGCAGGAAGACGAAACTTAAGCCGCTGAAGCTTAATATGAATTATCCTTGGTGCAACGATCTGGTAACGATATTGCAAGCAGACAGCCTTTTGGCAGAAGTGTTTTGCGTTGAAGACAAGTCCGTGACATTTAAGGATAGTGTTTCATCTGAATATATTCATGAAGCGCGTCTCAGGGCATATGATAATTATAATCCGGAAATGATTATAAATTGACTTTTCGATAAAATGGGAGTGATTATCGCTTTGCAATAACCGGCGGAACACGTTTGGTTAGAACGTCTCTACTTCGTCAACAAAATCCTCGGAAAAAGTGTAGACGAGGTGGAATTAGCAGGAAAGCCTTACTAAATATGCTGTGTTACGGACAATATAGATACAACATATAGGACGAAGAGCAGCGAAACGCGGACACCGGGATCATCATAAAAGAGGCAGACAGACTGACGGCGCTTGTGAATGAGATCCTCGAATACACAAGCCTGCAGGAAAATCGCGGAGACAGGGAATTCACGCAGCTTGATCTCTCCGCACTGGTACGGAAAGTTGTGGATCAGTTTGAGCCTTTGATGAACAAGGAAGGATACGTGATCGTACAGAATATAGAAGAAGGATGCACAGTAAAGGGGGATGCAGCTCTCCTGGAACGCGCTGTCTACAATCTTGTTGACAACGCGCTGCGGCATTCGGGAGCAGACAAAAGTATTGAGGTTGCTCTTAGTAAGGAAAGAGACAAGATCCGATTTGAAGTGGCCGATCACGGCGAAGGAATCGACGAAAGCGAGCTGCCCCATATCTGGGAAAAATACTATACGAACAGGCAGAGAGGGAACAAGGGCGTTTCCGGACTAGGCCTTGCCATTGTAAAGCAGATCGCCGAGATTCATGAGGCGGAGACTGGCGTCCGGAGCAAAAAAGGAGAGGGCAGCAGGTTCTATATTTTGATCCCGGGTTGTATATTTACTCCATTTTCCTCAGCTCCGGCAGCACCATCAAAAGCATTGTGACCATACAGGCAGTGCCGCCGATGACATTGGAGATGGGCTCCGCCATAAACACGCCGCCCAGCGCGGAAGTGCCTTCGCCGGGAATCCTGCCTATGTAAATGCGATCCACAATGCTGTAGAGGAGGCTCAGGACCTGCGCGACCAGAATTAAGCTGACAGTAATTCTTGCGGCCCTTGCGGACGTTAAGTGTCAGGCGTGTCCGTTGACATCGTAAATCAACAAGAACCGTCAGACTGCGATCGATTGTATATCAATCGCGGCCTGACGGTTCTTTAATTTGTTCTATTTGCCTGAGACAGATGCGTGCGGGGAAAGATCACTGCACTTTTTCTCCCCGGTTGGAATGACGTATAAGCCGTTCCTTACGCGGTGTACTTTTTCAGTGTCACGCGGATTGCGCCGGGACCTGCGATGAGTTCCTTGAAGTAAGTGACTACCTTGGGAGCCAGTCCTATTTCGTAGAGGTCAACACCGAAGATCGCGTCATTGTGAAGAAGAGGAGCGATGGTCTCTTCCACATCCTGGTTCTCTCCGAGCTTAATATCAGCTACTAACGGCTGTACAGTGTTTGCCAGCGGATCGGGGGAGATCTCGAATGCTTCGCCTTTATCGTTGATACCCATCATGTAGCGGATCCAGCCTGCCTGTACCAGAGGGATGAGCTTAAGGTCAGCGACATCAAGGTCCTCAGCTTTGTCATATGCTTTGATCGTCTCGCCAAAGCGAATCGCAAGCTTCTGAGAGGTATCGGTTGCGATTCGCTGAGGCGTATCGGGCATGAAGGGGTTGGGAATCCTGACATTGAGGACAGTGTCGATGAATTCCTTGGGATCGAGGATTTCGGGATTGATGACAACCGGAAGACCTTCCTTGTAGCCGATCACTTCCACGAGCTTTTTAAGTTCGGGATCCTGCATCTCCTTGGAGATGAGGTCGTAGCCAAGAAGGCATCCGTAGACAGCCAGTGCTGTATGAAGCGGATTGAGGCATGTGCAGACCTTCATCTTCTCAACCTTGTCGACGGTCTCTCTGTCTGTGAAGATCAGTCCGCCCTTCTCCAGAGCAGGCCTGCCGTTCGGGAAGTCGTCCTCGATGACGAGATACTCGGTCTCCTCAGCATTTACGAAAGGAGCCACATAGGACTTCATGCTGGTGATGACGGGTGCCAGCTCGTCGATACCGTCTGCGTCGATGATCTTCTGAACGGACTCATTGGGACGAGGGGTGATCTTGTCGATCATGGACCAGGGGAAGGAGACCTTGCTGCCCTTGATATATGCTTCAAATCCGGGCTCTGCGACGCCGTTCTTTACCCAGCCCTCTGCAAAAGCGGTTATTGCAGCTTTCAGCTTGTCGCCGTTGTGGGAGCAGTTGTCCATGCTGACCATGGCGATGGGCTTCTCACCGGCCTTAAAGCGGGCATAGAGAAGGGAAGCAACTTTGCCTATGTAGCTCTGAGGCTTCTCAGGGCCGTTCTTCAGATCCTCGACGATTGCAGGGATCATCTCGCCCTTGCCGTTTACAAGGCTGTAGCCCTTCTCGGTGATCGTGAAGGAAGCCATCTGCAGGGAATCCTTGCCGAAGATCTCGCGAAGTCTCGCATAAGCCTCAGCGTTGCTGCTGTCGAGCTCCAGGGACTCCATGACGCTGCCAACGACTGTCTTCTCAATTGTCCCGGTGGACTTGAGAGTTACAAGGATGGAGAGGTCATCGTGGGGATGATACATCTTCCGGATGATCTCATAGTCAAAGCCCTCTGCCACAGTCAGTCCGCGGTCCAGAACACCGTCATTGAGGAGGTTCTGCACTACGTTAGCCTGGAATGCTCTGAAAATATTGCCGCCGCCGAAGTGGATCCAGAAAGGATTCTCTTTGGTCGCTTTTCTTACTGCTTCTCTATCATACTGGGGAAGAGAGTAGCCTTTTTCTTCCCACCACTGCCTGTTCTTTAATCCTTCGTCATTGAGCTTCATATCATTACCTCCAATCCGGTCCTTCTGTTATTACTTTCTGTCGTTCTTCTCGATCGCCTCCATCAGGCCGTTGATATAGCATGCGCCGAGAGCTCTGTCATAGAGGCCGTAGCCGGGCATTCCCACTTCGCCCCAGATCATTCTGCCGTGGTCGGGACGGATCGGGCCCTCAAATCCGATGTCGTGCAGAGCCTTGACGATCTCGTAGAGGTCGAAGGAGCCGCATCTGGACAGGTGAGGAGCCTCTTCAAAGTTCAGGGTCTCCGGATTGGGATCGAGGAACTTGAGGTTTCTGACGTGCGCGAAGTGCACTCTGCCCTTGAGGGAGCGGATCATATCCGGCAGGTCGTTCTTGAGGTTGGTGCCGTAGGAGCCTGCGCAGAAGGTCACGCCGTTATGAGGATCGTCGACCATCTTCATCATGCGAAGAATGTTTTCTTTGCAGGTGATGATGCGGGGCAGACCGAATACGGGCCATGCGGGATCATCGGGATGGATCGCCATATTGATGTCGTACTTGTTGCAGACGGGCATGATCTTCTCGAGGAAGTACTTGAGGTTGTCGAACAGATCGTCCGCGGTCACATCCTTGTACTCCGCAAAGAGCTCTTTGACGTGCTCCATTCTCTCGGGCTCCCAGCCGGGCATCACTGTGCCGTTCATGTCGCCTGCGATGGACTCGAACATCTTCTCGGGGATCAGTTCGTCGACGGCCTTCTGTGTGTAGGCCAGCGCAGTGGAGCCGTCCGGAAGGACTCTTGCCAGCTCGGTTCTTGTCCAGTCGAAGACGGGCATGAAATTGTAGCATACCATGTGGATGTCTTCTTTGCCGAGGTTTTCAAGGGTCTCGATATAGTTGGCGATCAGCTGGTCGCGGGAAGGCTTGCCGAGCTTGATGTCTTCGTGAATGTTGACGCTCTCGATACCGGAGATGCGAAGGCCTGCCGCCTCGACTTCTTCCTTGAGCGCGTGGATCCTCTCCTGGCTCCATACTTCGCCGGGCTGTGTGTCATAAAGTGTTGTGATGACGCCGGTCACGCCGGGGATCTGTTTGATCTGCTGCAGTGTAACGGTGTCGAATTTGGAACCGTACCATCTGAGTGTCATTTCCATAGTGAATACCTCTCCTTTTAATGAATGCTGATTTGCTGCTGCCTAGAGTAAGTTTTTGCTGTTTTGATCTGTTCTTTTCTTTGTTGAATATAGATTACTAAAAGCGGAAATATTGAATTGACTGAATTGTTGTATATATTGCAAAAGTTGCGGTCTGAGCGAATCCGGAACAGTTTCCACTCAGCCTCACTGGTTATCCTGCTGCAGCTCTGCAAGGGAAAAAGCCTCCCGGTATTCCTTGGGCGACATCCCATATTCCTTCCGGAAAGCCCTGAAAAAGCTGGGGTAATCCTTGAAGCCGTAGGAGAGGCAGACCTCGCTGATCTTCTCGTTCATCATGATGGCGTCCCGGCAGGCGGCCAGTCTTTTCCTGAGAAGGTACTGGTGAACGGAAATACCGAGATGTTCCTTAAAAGTATGGGAAATATGGTACTTGCTGACGAAGAAGTGCTCAGCCAGGCTGTCGAGGGAGATATCCTCTTCGAGATTTTCGTCGATGTAAGCCATCACCTGCTCGTGCAGGCGGCTGGCCGCTTTGCGCGAAGAGGGATTGACCTTGTCGTAAACGGTCCGGCACAGAAGGAGCAGCAGATCCTCCACCCGGATCTCGATGACTGCTTCCCGGGCGAAATGGCTGCCGTGCACTTCCTCGAGAAGCTGCAGCGCTTTGGAAAGGATCGCATTGAAAGAGACGGGATCATTGTGAAAGATGTTGCGATGCCGGTCCCTTTGCATATAGTTAAGAAGAAAAGCGAAGTCGGGGAAGTGCTCCGCGAGCTGCTGCGCGAAATCGGAGCTGATCCAGAAGACGAACCGCCGGTAGGGGAGCTCTGTGTCCACCACAAAGGCCCGGTGCATGGTCCCGGGCGGAACGATGACGAAATCGCCGCTTTTCAGGGCTTGTCTGCGCTCGCCGATCTCAAACTCAACATCTCCTTCCATATAGAAATAGAACTCATAGTAATCATGGGCGTGAAGATCGACATTGCTGTGTTTTGTATCACTGTAGTAGTATATCTCGAAGTCCTGCGACAGCATATACTGTCTGTGGGTAAAAGGAGTCTGGATCCTGGATTTCATATTCGAACCTCCTGGGGCACCGGCAGCATGATATCCAGGTTGAAGATCTCACCTTCCGTGTGCGCGTGCATGACGCCGTCAAATTCGTCGACGATCCGCTGCATGCTCTTCATGTCTTAAACCTCTTCATGTCTTACTCAGACACTACTCTTATATATTACCACAACGGTCATCAGGACTCACGCTCCGTCAAAAATGTAAATTATGTTGTCAGAAATGCAGATTATTCCGTGTCCGTTGAAGGATAAACATGATAAATTTGGTATAGCCGGTAATACAATGTCGGCTATACCCAATTTTTAGTGAATGGAAAATCAGGCAGCTGCCTGCTGACCAAATGAGGAGGAACCACATGTATGTGATCTTTGACATGGATGGCGTGATCGTCGATTCCGAAGCTGTTTATCTCGCCGGATATCTTCACGCCGCGAGACTCTATGATCTTCCCATAGAGGATATGAGAGCCGCCGTCGGCCGCGCTGTGGGCGTTGTCGATGCGATGGAGCGGGCTATCATGACGGAGACGTTCGGGCATCTCCCGCAGTTCAGTTTGGATAAGACCTACAAGGCATGCCGGGACTATTTCAATAACGCTGTGGAGACCGGGCAGATCGACCTCAAGCCCGGCGCAGCAGAGATTCTGCAGTCTCTGAGAAACAAGAATATCCCGGTCGGTCTCGCCTCGTCTTCGCCGCGGACCATGATCGAAAAAGTGCTGAAGAGACACGGCGTCCTTCAATATTTTGACGTGGTCATCAGCGGAGATATGGTTCAGAAAGGCAAGCCGGACCCGGAGATCTTCCTGCTCTGCGCGGACGCGCTGGGGATTCCCGTGTCAAAATACAGCGAGACCTTCGTCATCGAGGACTCCCACAACGGGATCAGGGCGGCCTATGCGGCAGGAATGAGGCCGATCATGGTTCCGGACCAGCTGCCGCCGACGCAGGAGATGAGGGAGAAAGCGGTGGCGATCCTGCCGTCCCTGATAGACGCGGCGCAGTGGCTGGAGCTGACTTGACGGCGTCTTGCTTTACAATTAATTGAAATATGATAGACTTTACAGCAAAGCTAAAGTTTTCGGCATTTCGAAAACAGAAATGGAGGTTTCATTATGAAAGTGATCAGTACAGATAAAGCACCCGGCGCGATCGGACCTTACTCCCAGGGATACATTGTCGGCGGAATGGTCTACACTTCGGGCCAGATTCCGATCGACCCCGCGACGGGCGAAATGGCCGAGGGAATTGAAGCGCAGACGGAGCAGAGCTGCAAGAATGTGATCGCGATCCTCGAGGCAGCGGGATCCGGAGCTGAGAAGGTTGTCAAGACGACATGCTTCCTGGCTGAGATCGCCGATTTCGCGGCCTTCAACGGAGTCTATGCCAAGTACTTCACATCCAAGCCCGCAAGAAGCTGTGTGGCGGTCAAGGACCTTCCCAAGGGGGCACTCTGCGAGATTGAGTGCATCGCCGAGTTATGAAGATCCGGTCGGCAGCAGTATTAGGAGCGGGCGCAGTGGGCGCCTACCTGGTATACGCGCTCATCGGCAAAGAGGACCTGGATCTCTGCGTGGTCGCTGACGGGGAGCGCAAGGAGCGCCTCGAAAGAGACGGCATAGTGATCGATGACGGAAAAGGGGTCCGGGCGCTGAAGCCGCAGGTGCGCACTCCGCAGGAGGCAAGGGGAGTGGACCTTTTGCTGGTCGCAGTCAAGTATACGGCGCTGGACGCCGCGCTGGAGGACATCCGTCAGGTCGCTGCGCCCGGTACGGTCGTGCTTTCTCTTCTCAACGGCGTAGATTCCGAGGAGAAGATCGCCACAGTCATCGATTCCTCGCAGATCGTCTATTCGCTGATGCGCGTCAGCTCCGAGCGAAGAAAGCGAGACGGCAGGGACGTAATATCCTTCAATCCCGGCCTTGGATGGGGAGTATACCTGGGCGAGAAGGGCACAAAAGTTAAGAGCGAGCGCGTCGCCGCCATCGAGGACCTTCTGTCCGGAACGGCATGCAGAGCTTACTTTGTGGAGGACATCATTCAGGACCAGTGGGCAAAATATGCCTCCAATATCTGCTATAACCTGCCGCAGGCGGTCCTGGACCTTCCGTTTGGCGCTTATATTGACTCAGAGCACGTGGCTTTCCTGCGTAATAAGCTTTTCGATGAGGTGCATCAGGTCGGCGCGGCACTTGGGATTGAGGTGCTGAAGCCTTCTGTTGCCTGGGACAGCTGCGCGAAGACAGCGAGGTTTTCCACGCTTCAGGATCTTGACGCCGGCCGCCATACTGAGATCGACATGTTCGCCGGTGTCCTGATGGAGAAAGCAAAATCCGTGGGGGTCAGTGTGCCTTTTACAGAGTACACCTACCATGCGATCAAGGCTATTGAAGAGAAGAACGACGGTAAATTCAACTACAGGTGAGGAGTTTTATTGCGATGAAGTGTGTAGAAGTTCGCGGCGTGAAGATCGGAGAGGGGATCCCTAAGATCATTGTCCCGATCGTCGGGACAACGGAGAAAGAGATCCTCGAAGCAGCAGATTCTCTGAACG
This sequence comes from Lachnospiraceae bacterium, assembly GCA_045113775.1. Taxonomy (GTDB): domain Bacteria; phylum Bacillota; class Clostridia; order Lachnospirales; family Lachnospiraceae; genus CAG-791. The sequence continues at coordinate 26,022 of JBGUJH010000033.1, forward strand.
GGATATCCATGGACCTGGTGGAGTGGCGCGCGGACTGGTACGATGATGTATTTGATTTTGAGAAAGTGAAGGACGTCCTTGAGGAGCTTCGAAAGAGACTCGGCAGTATTCCCATCCTTTTTACATTCAGAACTGCCGGGGAAGGGGGAGAGAAGGCTGTCTCAGCGGACGAATACGCGCAGCTCAATATTAAGGCGGCACAGACCGGACTGGTGGACCTGATCGACGTGGAGGCGTTCACCGGAGATGCGGTTGTGAGAAAGATCATCGAAGAGGCACACAGGACAGGAGTCAGAGTCGTCGCTTCCAATCACGATTTTGCCGCGACGCCCTTAAAGGATGAGATTGTCAGCAGGCTTCGCAGGATGCAGGAGCTGGGAGCTGATATTCCCAAGATCGCCGTGATGCCGCGCAGCAGCGCGGATGTGCTGACTCTTCTCGCCGCGACGCAGGAGATGGCGGCACAATATGCAGACAGGCCGATCATCACAATGTCCATGTCCGGCACCGGACTGATCAGCCGCCTGTGCGGGGAAGTCTTCGGAAGTTCCTGCACTTTCGGCGCAGTGGGCAGGACATCCGCTCCGGGACAGATCGGCGTGGAGGAGTTGGACATAGTATTGAAGCTGATCCACGCTAATCTTTGATACGCAACGAGTAAAGTAGTCAAATAATTAACGAATTGAACGCAAAATTTATTGTGGTTTAGCTTGAAATATGGTATATTTGTGTGTATCTTTTTGAATCCAATATTTTTTTGACTATAAAATGTCAAAAAATTAACATAGTAATGGGGATGGCATCATGTCTAATGATGGAATGTTTAAAAAAATAAAGAACAAGTCAGTTGTTCAAACTGTGGTAGACAGTATCACAAAGGTGATCATCTCCGGGGAACTCAAGCCCGGCGATAAGATCCCGACTGAAATGGAACTGGCCGAAAGCTTCGGAGTAGGCCGCAATTCCATAAGAGAGGCGATCAAGATCCTTGTCTATTACGGCATACTTGAGATCCGGAGAGCAGAGGGTACGTTTGTCTGCAACGGATTTAATAAGATCATGATCGATCCGATGGTGTACGGCGTAATTCTTCATCAGAGCGAGGACTACGTGAACCTGATGGAGTTGAGGGAAATGATGGAAGTCGGGGTCATGCGGCTGGCGATCGCCAAATACGATGAGGCAGAACTGGAAAAGCTGCATGAGAAGCTTGAGATTCTCAAGAAAGAGATCGAGAAAGGTCCCGACAATATAGAGAACGTATTTATAGCGGATAATGTATTCCACGATACGGTATCGGAAATGGGGCACAACCCGATCGTTGACAGGATCAACAACGTAGTGAGGGAAATGACGCATAAGATGCGCTACAGTTCAGTCAAGAACATGCTGGTATCGGGGCGCGGCCGGGAGCTTTACGAAGCTCACGAGAAAATCTACGAGAAGATCCGTGACCGCGACCTGTCAAATCTGAACGAGGATATAAGAAGGACCTATTTTCCGGAAGAAGCGGATATATAACACAGAGATTATGCAAACCCCCGCAAGGCTTACGCCCTGCGGGGGTTTTGCGTGAGGGTATAGAAACACAGTATATTCAGAATAAAAGCGCAGGAAGCAGATTATGGAATGAGCAAGGGAAACGCATAAAATTCCTGCGCTTTAATCTGTCATATAATGGTTTTCTTAAAGTAAGTTTCCTTTTGAGCAAGGATTCCGTTATTACTGAAGAGCCTCAGCGGTTGCGACGATATTCTCCACAGTGATGCCGTTCATGGCAAGGAGTCTCTCGTAAGGAGCGGACTGGCCGAACTGATCCTGGACGCCGATTCTCTTGACTTTGCCCTTGCCGGCCTCTGCGACTACTTCGCAGACAGCGCTTCCAAGGCCGTTGAGGATGTTGTGGTCCTCGACAGTGATGATCTTGCCGATCTTCTCGATGCAGTCATTGACACAGTCAACATCGAGAGGCTTAACAGTGTGCATATCGACGACGCGTGCGTCGATGCCCTTCTTAGCGAGCTCCTGAGCTGCCTCGATCGCAAGGCGGACAGTGTCGCCGTTAGCGATGATCGCGACATCCTTGCCGTCCTTTACCATGTGCGCTTTGCCGATCTCGAAAGGCGTAGCGTCATCATAGATCACCGGGATAGCATCTCTTGTAAAGCGGAGATAGACAGGTCCGTCATACGCTGCGGCTGCTGCGACCAGCTTCCTTGCGGAATAGTAGTCAGCGGGCATGATCACAGTCATGTTCGGGATTGTACGAAGGACGCCCAGGTCTTCTACGCACTGGTGGGAAGCGCCGTCGTTAGCAGGTGTAAGTCCGCCGTGGGAGCAGGCGATCTTGACGTTCAGCTTCGGATAGCAGATTTCCTGGCGGATCATCTCGAGCATTCTCTCGGAACCGAATACTGCATAAGTCACTACGAAAGGAATCTTTCCGCAGGTCGCCATACCGGCTGCAACGCCTGCGCCGTTCTGCTCTGCGATACCTACGTTGTAGTACTGTGCGGGAAGGGCTTTTCTGAAAGCCTGCGTCTTACAGGACTTACCGATATCGATATCTACAACACAAATATTTTTATTGGCTTTTCCAAGCTCTACGATCTCATCTCCAAAACCTTCTCTGGTCGCTTTTAATTGATCGCTCATAGTTATCCTCCATATTTAATCTGAAAACAGATTTCTTGATTGGTAACACAGGGGGATATCCCCCGCTGAGTTATATGATGCACACGCGTGCGGAAAGGAAGAAGTTGCCTTACAGGCAACCCGCACGCGGCGCAGCGGCTCACTACGTGGGCCTTGAAATATTGATGCGGTGCTCACAGCATTGGCTGCTCTGTCATCGCGGTGAAAGACAGTTTAGTTTAATGCAGCGAGCTGAGCGTCGAGCTCATCCATAGCAATCTTATACTCTTCATCGTTAGGAGCTACGCCGTGCCAGCCGAGCTGGTTCTCCATGTAGGAAACGCCTTTGCCCTTGATCGTCTTGCCGCAGATGCATTTGGGCTTTCCGTTCCTGTTGGCTTTGCACTTATCAATGGTCTCAACGATTTCTGCCATGTTGTGGCCGTCAATATTATAGACATCGCAGCCAAAAGCTTCGAATTTCTTTCCAAGGTCAATGTGAGGAAGAATCTCATCAGTTGTGCCGTCAAGCTGAAGGCCGTTGACGTCAACGAAGATGATCAGATTGTCAAGCTGATACTTGTGTGCAGTTCCTACTGCTTCCCAGATCTCGCCTTCATCGCACTCGCCGTCGCCCAGGACTGCGTATACGTCGTAGGTCTTTCCGTCAGCCTTGCCGGCGATCGCCATACCTACTGCGCAGGCAAGACCCTGTCCGAGGGAACCTGTGGAGATGTCGATTCCGGGGCACTTATTCATACTGGGATGTCCCTGAAGAGGGGATCCTTCTTTACGGAGGGTGGCGAGAACGCTCTTGTCAAAGAAACCGAGTTCTGCGAGTGCCGCATACTGGATGGGGCAGACATGGCCTTTGGAAAGGACGAAGCGGTCTCTGTCTTCCCATCTGGGATTCTTGGGATCAACTGTCATCTCTTTGAAATAGCAGGCCGTTACGAACTCAGCCGCAGAGAGTGATCCGCCGGGATGTCCGGACTTAGCTGTGTGGATCATCGAAATGACCTCTTTCTTCAGCATGATGCATTGTTTTTCAAGATCTCTGATACTGAAATCTTTCATCATATAATCCTCCTTCATTTAGGAAACGATACTAGGGTGCAGGCCTGAATCGTAATGTATAACGTAACTATGTTATACGTAGGATGTTGTGATGATTATAACCCTGTATCAGCAATATGTCAAGTGCTCAGATAAGGGGATACACCCGGCCTGATCGGACCGGCGGACGGATCCGAAGGCTCATCAGTTTGGATGCGTCGGAAGAGAATCGGGCAAAACAGCGCCGCGCTTTCTTTTATTAATAATGTAGAGATTCTGCAGAGTGATCTGCTGAGCCAGTTGATCCGCCTCCGGATGCGGGGAGACGAATGGTATCCGCAGCTCCGGAAAGTAGTTATTATTACTATTTTGAACAGTGAAATTTTGTTGAATACTCCAAATTGGTTTTTCAATGGCAAAATGGATTGACTGTATGGAGAAAAGGGAATACAATAAAAATGCGCAATGTAGGATGTTATACATAGAATGTATTACGCGCAAGAACAAGGGATGCGCAGCCGATCGAAGAAAAGCAGGCCTTAGACCGGAAGCGCGAGTTTATCATTAGGGAGGATTTAATGATGAAAAAAAGGATTATCGCAACTTTGTTGACAGCTGTCATGGCTATCTCTCTGATGGCTTGCGGCGGCGGCAGCAGCGCAAGCAGCAGCAGCGGCTCCGGTGATGCGGCAGCTTCCGGCGACGCGGCAGCAGACACAGCATCCGACGCAGGCAGCGGAAACGCAGAGTACACGATCAAGATCGGCCACTCTGATACGACCACGAACCTGATTCATGTATCACTTGAGAATTTTGCGAAGTATGTCAACGAGCAGTCCGGCGGAAAAGTAAAGGTTGATATCTATGCAGCTGAGCAGCTCGGCTCCAATGCTGAGATGGCTGAGATGGTCGAGATGGGTTCCCTCGACGCTATGATGCTTCCTCAGGGACAGATCGCTAACTATTGCCCGAAGATCAACGCTCTGGGACTTCCTTTCCTGTTCTCTGACTATGAGAGCGTTTACAAAGTTCTCGACAGTGAGATCGGTGAAGAGCTCGTTGCAGATTTTGAAAGCCGCAACATGATCCAGATCGCATACTGGGAGAACGGCCTGAGACAGGTCACCAACAGCAAGAAGCCTATCAATGCTCCCGCAGATCTGGCAGGTCTTAAGATCCGTACACCTGAGGACAAGATGACCATCGCGATCTTCGAGGCACTCGGCGCTTCTCCTTCTCCTCTGGCATTCTCCGAACTGTATCTTGCACTTCAGCAGGGCACATTCGATGGCCAGGAGAACCCTGTTTCCAACATCTATGCGAACAACTTTGCTGATGTCCAGAAGTACCTCACCATCACAAACCACAAGTATGAGTGCAAGAACATGGTCTTCTCTCTGACAAAGTGGAACCAGTATCCTGAGGATGTCCAGAACCTTCTGAAGGAAGCAGCCAAGAAGTTCGGCGACGAGCACAGAAAGGCTATCGTAGACAGCCAGGAAGAGCAGCTTGCAGCACTGCAGGAGAAGGGCATGGAGGTCGCTACTCCTGATCTCGCTCCTTTCCAGGAAGCTACAAAGTCCGTTTATGACGATTTCTATGCACAGTATGACTGGGCACAGGATCTTGTTACCAGGATCCAGGCTAAGATGGCTGAATAATTACAGACCGATCATGATCTGAGATGATTCAGTAACCAAGCCGTCAACATATGTGTCCGTGCCGCGCAGTTTTTTGCCGGCGCGGACACATGTTAAAAAAATAGGGGAGAAATAACATTGAAAACACTTGAGAAAATCTGCGTAGTGCTGGATAAGATCGCATCTGCGGTCACCATAGCGCTGCTTGTTTTCCTGACGATCCTCATCGCTTATTCTGTTATCAGCCGTTTCGTATTTAATACGCCGGTAGCATGGCAGTACGAGGCAACTCTTGTCTGCCTGTCCTGGGTCGTATTTATCGGCATGTCGATCACTTTCCGCAATGATGAGCATATGCGCCTGACATTTGTCTCTAATGCGCTTCCCAAGAATATGCAGAATATCTGGCTCGCCATCATGGACGCGTTCGTATTTGTATTTCTTGTAGTAGCAGCGTATCTGAGCATTTCAATTATCAAGAACGCGATGCCCACACAGTATCAGACGATCCCGGTCAGCAGAGGCCTGTTCTATATGCCTTTCCCGATCGGCTGCGTCATGTCTCTCTTCCATATTGTCAACACAAATTTGAAGAGATTGTCGGGACAGACAGTTGGCGCCGAGAACGCCAATGATCCGAAGGTCTGAGGAAGGAGATAGGTCATGGTACTACAGAATGCGATATTACTTATGGGCCTCTTTTTGGGCATGATGGTCTGCGGCGTTCCGATCGGCTTTTCACTTTCCATTTCGGCGCTCGTAACTACGATGATCACAGGCCAGTTTGAGGCGGCTGCCATCATTCACAGAATGATCGGTAACTCCAGTTCCTATACACTGCTGGCAATCCCTTTCTTCATCCTGGCTGCTAAGCTGATGAACTCCGGCGGTATCACCCGGAGACTCTTCAGGGCATGCTCCGCATGGGTGGGCTGGATCCCCGGCGGTCTCGGACACGCTAACGTCGTCGCTTCCGTTGTCTTCTCCGGCATGAGCGGATCTGCAGTTGCAGACGCCGGCGGACTCGGACAGATCGAAGTTGACGCTATGATCAAGGAAGGCTTTGACCCTGAATTCGCGGCAGCTGTTACAGCGGAGTCCGCGACGATCGGACCGATCATTCCTCCGTCCATCCCGATGGTCGTTTACGGAATGATGACAGAAGTCCCGGTAGGCAAGCTTTTCGTCGGCGGAATGGTCCCCGGCCTTCTGCTGGCTTTCATTTCCTGCTGCTTCATTTTCTATTTTGCAAAAAAGAGAAATTATCCTGTTGAGCCGTTCAACGGCAAAGAAGCTCTGATCGCCACCAAGGAAGCCCTGCTCTCCCTGATGACTCCGGTCATCATTATCGGCGGTATCTGGACCGGCGTATTCAGCCCTACTGAGGCGGCGTGTGTCGCTGTTGTCTATGCATTCATTCTGGCTGTTATCGTCTATCGCGATATCAATCTCCAGGATATGTATGTCAACCTCCGCCAGACCGTTTCCGACGGCGCAGGCATCCTGATCATCATCTGCGGCGCGGCGGCGTTCTCCTGGCTCGTCACAATGATGGGCATGACAGACGCGCTCTCTCATGCACTCACAAGCCTTACAGACAACAAGTACATCATGCTCCTGATCCTGAACGTGGCGTTCCTGATCATCGGTATGTTCATGGAAGCGCTGGCTGTTATGACGATCACCGTTCCGTTCCTGATTCCGTTGATGTCTTCCTTCGGCATCGATCCGGTACACCTGGGCGTTGTGCTGGTCCTGAACCTGATGATCGGCCTCTGCACACCTCCGGTAGGAACATCACTATTTATATGCGCTAAGACGGCGAACATAACGATTGAAGAAATGTATAAAGCGATCCTGCCGTTCCTGATCCCTCTGATCATAGTTCTGCTGATGATCACTTATATTCCCGGTATTGTTACCTGGCTGCCCAGCATCACAATGTAATTAATACCGTCACCACGGTTTATCTGGCAAAACATTGTGGACAGCGAACGCACAGCAACAAGAGTCAACAAACAAAAGGAGTCCAAAAAAAATGAAAGTATTATTCATCGGTACCGGTGTTATTACCTATGCACACGCTGACGGTCTTAAACTGATCGGCTCTGAGCCCTCTGCATGCTACGATATCTTTAAGCCCAGCGCAGAGCGCTTCGCTAAGACTTATGGCTGTGAAGCCCTTGACGACTACAAAGAGTATCTTGACAGAGAGAGACCGGACTATGTTTTGATCTGCACACCTCCGGGAGTGCGCCTTGAATACATGGAAGAAGTTATGTCCAGAGGAATCCCGCTCTACATCGAGAAGCCCATCGCGACAAACATGGAAGACGCGATCAAGATGAAGGAGATGGCTGAGAAGTATAAGGTTCCGATCATGGTCAACTTCGTTCACTGCTATCGTCCCGCTTATGAGCAGATGTACAAACTGGTCAAGGACGGCGTGCTCGGCGATCCGATCAACGTCTTCTCCCACCGCTTTGGGCAGGGCGCAGGCTTCCGCGGCAGAAACATGGCTGCTTCCTGGAGAACCAACCCGAAGCTCGTGTGCGGCATGACGATCGAGTCCCTTTCTCACGACATCACGATGATGACCGCTCTGTGCGGCGACTTCAAGACGGTTGCAGCTAATGTTAAAGCTACAGTAGATTCTCTGCCCACTTTCGATACCAACTCCGCGATCACTATGGAGATCGCGAAGGGCGGCATCGCTACCATCAGCGCAAGCTGGTCCTCTGACATCGCTTTCTCCATGAGAGGATATGTCGGAACCAAGGGCACCGCGATTGTTCGCGGCGGCGGCCAGTTCGACCTTGAGGACTGCATTGTAAAGACCGATGATATGCCTTATGAGCAGGTCACAAATTATCATGACACTTATGACAACACCCTTGCACAGGGCATGGCGAACGCGCACAAGCACTTCCAGGATGCTCTGACAACCGGCAGCGATATCCGCACTCCTCTTGAGAGCGGCATCGCGGCTCTGAAGGTATCTCTTGCGGCTCTTAAGTCCGACAAGGAGAAGGTTGTCGTAACACTGTGATCAGGGAAACCCGGTTTGTCATCATCGGAGAGGGCACCTGTGTAGCTTAATGAACCGATGATAAGCATCGCAGTGCGAGCGCCTCGTACTGCGATGCTTCTTTTTTAAGGAGCACCCCGGAAAGAGGAGGAAAGAGTGAAAAATCACTCTGATGAGCTGATTTTTCACTCGCAAGGTTTGCGTCGAAGCGCCGCAAACCTTGGGATCGCATCGGAGAATACGCAATTTAAAAGTCCATAGACGAAAGACTTTTAAATGCGAAATTCTCCTCGCGTGTCTCAGCTCAAAGCGCTTCGACATGGAGGAAGTTATGAAGATAGTAGTTCTGGACGGATACACCGAGAATCCCGGCGACCTCAGCTGGGCCGGCCTTGAGGCGTATGGTGACGTGACGGTTTACGACCGTGTTTCGTATGTAGATTCCCCGATCATTGCCGAGAAGCTCGGAGATGCCGAGGTGGCCATCGTCAACAAGACACCGATCACGAAAGCAACTATGGACGCATGCCCGAACCTGAAGGCGGTCGCTGTTTTGGCGACGGGTTACAACGTTGTGGACACAGCTTACGCAAAGGAAAAGGGAATCGTCGTTATGAACGTTCCCACTTACGGAACACAGATCGTAGGCCAGTATGCAATCGGGCTTCTCCTTGAGATCTGCGCCCATTACGGGCATCATGACCGGACTGTCAAGGAAGGACGCTGGCAGAACAATATCGACTGGTGTTACTGGGATTATCCGATGATCGAGCTCGCGGGCAAGACAGCCGGCGTGATCGGCCTTGGAAGGATCGGACAGACATCGGCAAGGATCTTGGGTGCGCTGGGCATGCGCGTCATCGCGTATGACAGTTTCCAAAGTGAAGCGGGAGCGAAACTGGCAGAATATGTGGACCTGGACACGCTCTTTGCGGAGTCTGACGTGATCTTCCTGCACTGCCCGCTGTTCCCTTCCACTGAGGGAATGATAAATAAAGAAAATATCGCGAAAATGAAAGACGGCGTGATCCTCATCAACAACAGCCGCGGACAGCTTGTGGTGGAGCAGGATCTGGCAGACGCTCTTGACAGCGGAAAGATTTTTGCGGCGGCACTCGATGTGGTATCAACAGAGCCGATCAAAGCTGATAATCCGCTTCTGAAGGCAAAGAATTGCCTGATCACACCGCATATCTCCTGGGCGGCTAAAGAAGCAAGACAGAGGATCATGGATATTACTGTGGACAACGTCAAGTCTTATGTGGAGGGTGCCCCGAAGAATGTCGTCAACAAATGATGAGCCATTTGTAAGCGGGGGTGACGGACTATCAGATAGTCATTTTACAGAAAATGGGAATGGGGTAAAACTTATGATTCAGCTGAAGAGAATCAAAAGCGAGTCGGTCGTACAGCAGATCATAGACAGCCTTGTAGAGGCGATGATCCGCAAAGAACTGCGTCCGGGTGATCAGATTCCCACGGAAATGGAACTGGCTGAGAGTCTTGGGGTAGGCCGGAATTCCGTGAGGGAAGCGATTAAGATACTGGTATATTTTGGCGTGCTCGAAATACGGCGTGCAGAAGGAACTTATGTCTGCGAGGGTTTCACCGAGACAATGATCGATCCGATCATTTACGGGATCATACTGGATAAAGCGGGAAGCTATGAGTATCTGATGGAACTGCGCGAGATCATGGAAGCGGGTGTTATGAAACTCGCCATGCAGAACGCGGAAGAGGAAGAGATCAGAAAGCTCAAGATCCAGCTTGAACGGATGAGGAGAGAGATCGAGCTCGGACCCGACAATGTGGACAGAGTATTCCACGAGGACAACGAATTCCATTCGATTATTACTGCTATGGGGCACAATCCCCTCGTGCAGAAGATCGAGGCGGTCGTACGCACTCTGACTCATTCGATGCGGTATGAGACGGTAAAGACCATGGTCGAATCCGGTAAGGGTCAGGAACTGTATGAAGCGCATGCCAAGCTCCTTCAGATCCTTGAGAACAAGGATGAAAGCGGTCTCAATGAAAATGTGAGGAACACTTATTTTGTTGAGGAATTCGTACAGGCCAAAGAAGCAGAAGAAAAACAGAAAGGGTCGGGAACGCAATGAGCGATAAGATTAAGACGATCGGTGTCCTTACCAGCGGCGGAGATTCTCCGGGAATGAACGCAGTTGTCCGCGCAGTGGTCCGCAGAGGACTGTCCAAGGGACTGAATGTGAAGGGAATCCGCAGAGGATATCTGGGACTTATCAATGAAGAGATCATAGATATGGAAGCACGATCCGTGTCTAACATCATGCAGCACGGCGGGACCATTCTGGAGACTGAGAGATGCCCGGAGTTCGAGCTTTCTGAGATCCAGGATAAGGCAATTGAGATCTGCAGGCGTCACGAGATCGACGCATTGGTGATCGCCGGCGGCGACGGCTCCTTTAAGGGCGCTCAGAAACTGGCTCATAAAGGCATGAACGTAGTCGGCATTCCCTGCACTATTGACGGCGACATATCCTGCAGTGATTATACGATCGGATTTGATACCGCAGTAAACACGGCCATGCGCGCCATAGACAACATTCGTGATACGGCGTCTTCCCACGAGAAGTGCAGTATGATCGAGGTCATGGGCAGAAACGCGGGTTATATCGCGCTCTGGTGCGGCATCGCTAACGGCGCCGAGTCGGTTGTCATTCCCGAGACTTACGATTACAACGAAGTCAAGATCATGAAGACGATCGCAAAGCACCGCGAGAACGGGAAGAAGAATAATATCATCATCAACGCGGAAGGTGTCGGAGACACCTCAAAGATGGCAAAGCGCATTCAGGCCATCAGTGGAATCCATGTCCGCGCGACCATCCTCAGCTATATCCAGCGAGGCGGGACGCCTACCTGCCGCGACAGAGTATACGCGTCTGTCATGGGCGCCAAGGCGGTCGACCTTCTCTGCGAAGGCAAGGAGAACAGGATCGTGGCCTACAAGAACGGCAATTTTGTGGACTACGATATTGATGAAGCCCTGAGCATGGAAGGCGGTATGACTGAAGGACTTAAGTATATGTATGAGATCCTTGAGGATCTTTCGGTCTGATATGGAACTTATCGCGCGGTCAAAATATCGGCAGATGCGCACGGCTGAGCTGTCAAGGGCTATTGCGCACAACCTTAGCTATCAAGGAGTTACATCAAATAGGAGGCACATATGAAAATCGGATTTGGAAGTGATCACGCTGCGATCGAGCTCAAGGCATGCCTGCTCGAGCATTTGAAGTCAAAAGGATATGAGTGTGTGGATTTCGGCGCCTACAGCCCGGACCAGAAGGTGGATTATCCCATCGCAGGCAGAAAAGTTGCCGAAGCGATCCGCCGCGGAGAAGTGGACAAAGGCGTACTTGTCTGCGGAACAGGTGTAGGAATCTCTCTTGCAGCCAACAAAGTGCCGGGGATCCGTGCAGGTGTCTGCTCGGACTGCTTTACGGCGAAGATGGTCAAAGAACACAATCACTGCCAGATCATCGCAATGGGACAGCGAGTTGTCGGAACAGAGCTGGCTAAGATGATCGTGGACAATTTCTTTGAAGCCGAGGAACTGGGCGGACGTCATGCCAACAGAGTCGAAATGATCACGCAGATCGAGAGGGACTACGGATACGCTGACGCACCCGTGAAGTGAGACTGAAAACAACTCGAGAAAGGAATTAGCATGAATATTTTGGCTCCTTCTATCCTGTCGGCAGATTTCGGCCGGCTCGGCGAACAGATTGGTGCTCTGAAAGAAGGCGGCGCCGGATGCGTTCACTTTGATGTCATGGACGGGCACTTTGTTCCTGAGATCTCTTTCGGAGAACCCGTACTGCGCAGTGTGAGAAAGATGACCGACCTGATCCTGGACGCTCACCTGATGGTGTACAATCCCGCGGATCACATTGACGCTTTTGCAAAGGGCGGAGCAGATGTATTTACATTCCACTACGAGGCAATGCCCGGCGGAAGCTTTGCCTACGGCGGGATCAACGATCCGGATATGGCCTTTGAAGAGGCGACCGCTATGATCGAAAAGATCCATGCGGCCGGTATGAAAGCGGGAATATCGATCAAACCCAAGACGCCTTGGGAATCCCTGAAGACCCTTATTCCTTATCTTGACCTGGTCCTTGTGATGTCTGTGGAACCCGGATTTGGCGGACAGAAGTACATCCCCGCTTCTACTGAACGCATTCGGGCACTTCGAAATGAGGCGATTAATTACAATCCTAAGCTTCGCATCGAAGTGGACGGCGGCATCAAAGTGGACAATGTCAAAGTAGTGCTGGATGCAGGCGCGGACATGATCGTAGCAGGTTCTGCGGTTCTCGGCGGAGACGACGTGCTGCAGAAGACGCGAGCTTTTATGGAGATTCTGGCATAGACAGGCAGGGAGACTCTACCACTCTCTGTTGTATTGACAGGGCAGCGACGGCAGCAAGCCAGTACGGACATGCATTTAAATCACTCAATATGCTGCGTCGCGATCCCGCATTTGAGAGGATACACTACTGCGTTACCCGGTCGGGTGAGGCGGTGGTGTGTCCTCTTTAATTTTGCCGTTGTTTTGGTACAATACCTCTAGGGAGGATTGTTAATGATGATCGCGAACTATCACACCCATACATGGCGCTGCAGGCATGCTGACGGCACGGAAAGAGAATACGTGGAGAAAGCAATCGAGGCCGGCCTGAAGATCCTCGGATTCTCCGACCACACACCTCAGGTGTACCCGAATGGTTTTGTGTGTCCGGTAAAAATGCTTCCGGTCGAGCTCGAAGGCTACGTGGACACGATCCTGGACCTGAAGCGGGAATATAAGAATGATATTGAAATACTGCTGGGCCTGGAAGTTGAATACCTTTACACCCTCTGGGAGCCTCTTCTGGAGCTCATCGAGCCTTATCCTATTGAGTATATGATCCTGGGGCAGCACTACCTGGGAAACGGAGTCAATGAGCCGTTCTGCGGGGAGCCGTCACGCAGTGTGGAGAGGCTCAGGCAATATTGCAGGCAGACCCGGGAAGCGTTGGAGACGGGGAAGTTTCTCTATTTTGCGCATCCGGATGTGATCTGGTACACAGGCCCCGGTGAGATCTACGAGGAAGAGATGACGAAATTGTGCAGATTCTGCAAGGAGATCGACATACCGCTCGAGATCAACCTGCTGGGTGTTCGGGAGGACAGAAGCTATCCCTGCGAACATTTCTGGGAAATTGCTGCCAGGGAAGGAAATTCCGTGATCTACGGGTCGGACGCGCATCACGCGGAGCATGTGTATTCGGAGGAAGTGATCGCCAAGGCGGACCGGTTTATGGAAAAGTGCGGGATCCCGAGGGAGAGATTGGTTGAGGTGATGTAAAAGAAGCGCGGGCCCACTTCATTAACGAGTCCGCCGGCGCTTTTATGACCATATTATAACCCG
>JBGUJH010000034.1:0-6453 GCA_045113775.1 Lachnospiraceae bacterium
CGAAGTCCTTACAATATGTAACGACAAAAAATATATTATAATGTTCCCTTAATATAACGAGCTATTACTAATTTACACTTATAAGAAAGAGCCTATATACGGAAATGCATCATCTAACGTATTCGGCGAATAATTCACGGAAATGTGATATGATACTTACAATAATAGTAAATCATAATAAGGAGTGTGAAACATGGCCGTAAGCTATAAGCCACTGATGCATATGTTGATTGAGCGAGATATTTCTAACGCGGAGTTGATGCGCCGTGCGAAAATATCTGCAAACATAATCACGAAAATAAAAAATGGGCAGTATATCGCTTTGGACAAGGTAGAGAGCATTTGCCAAGCGATGAACTGTTCGCCTAACGATATGATGGAGTTTATACACGTAACCCCGGAAGGAGAAGATAAGAATGATTAACATAAGAAAACTGGAAGCGGAACTGTGGGAATCCGCTGATCTTCTTAGAGCTGGGTCAAAACTGACTTCAAATCAATACCAACAAATCATCATAGAATATAACAATGAGCAGAACAGAGCAACCATTGAAAAGACCTTCATGGAACTCATGAATCTTGCTAACAGCCTGGACAAAGAAGAACAGCGGTATGTGCGTGAAGGCTTTGATAGTGATGAAGAGTTATCTCTCTATGATATGCTTTTCCGTGATGATCTATCCAAAGCGGATATAAAGAAAATCAAGGAATTAGCGGCAAGCCTTCTGAAAAAGATCAAAGCAAAGATCGCCGAACTGGATCATTGGACTGATAAGCAGGAAACAAAGGCTGCCGTGGACAATCTGATTCGTGATACGCTATGGGCAGAGTTACCAGAATGCTATGATGAAATCAGTATTTCCGAATATCGCCAGCGAATATATGAATATGTATATACGCGTTATAGAGTAGCTGCATAAACAATTGTTGTAATGGTAAAGAAGGACTTATCATCTTATGAAATTTGATATAAGTGGTCTAAATCAATCTCTTGCAAATAGTGCAGCGGCGCTTGCAGAGCTTAATCACCTGAACGAAGAATCAATTCGTGCTGTCGAACAGGCAAAGCAAGAGAGAATCGCAAGAGAAGAACGGATGGTTGCAGGCGCAGAAGCAAGTATTGCACAAAAAGAGCTCCTCGAGCAACAAGTTGAAATTGTCCAAAGACAGAATGCGCTCCTTTTGGATAATTATTTGAAGTTAAAAGAAATGTTTGATGCTCAAGCGGAAGCAAACCAAGAAGCGAAAGAAGAATTAAAGAGGAGCAAGCGGTTTAACTTTGTCATGATGATTATTGCGATTATTGCAATGTTGGCAGCTATAGCTGGACCGATCGCAACAATATGGGTGAGTAAATAATAGAATAAACCTACAGAAGTTACCCGTACATATGATCTCACTAAAAGACCGACCCCGCAATTCTTGTGCGGGGTCGGTATGTTTATCACTGCCATGTCAGCGGCAGGTCCCGGTGCTGCATCCGGACGGGGTCCGGAAATGTCTGCCCGCCCAGGTCGAGCTCCACCGACAGGATCACCTGCGGTTCAACAGGTTTGTTGACTTCGACCCCGGGATACGGGAAGTCGGTCACGGGAAGGGTTTCGACCTTCTCAAGCCGAAGGATTTCTTCCCATCCTCCGGTCACCCTGCCGAACACAGGATAGATGCCTTTATGCTCCGGGAGGTCTCTCAGAGGAAAGAAGAACTCCCCGCCTGAAAGGCCCGCTTCACCGTATCCGCCCATGCAGACACATCCCGGATGCGAATCCAGAGGTTCGATCTCAGGGTGCAGCTGCGATTCGTACGGGATCAGGTAACGGGCTTCTTCTTTTCCGTAGCCGGTGTAGCTGACATCGATCCAGCTGCCCGGTACGATGCGCTCGATGGCGTGTCCGTCCATCAGGCCGCGTGAAGCAATATAGATGAAACTGGCGACAGTGTTCGGAGCGGCATCCGGCAGCAGCTCGATCACGATCCTGCTGCCGTTCGCCATTTTTAAAGTTGCAATCGGATTCATCGTTCCAGATCCTTCGTCCAAAGTTTTTCGTGCAAAAGTCTTTCGTGCCAAAGTTTTTCGTCAAAAGCCTTCATCAATTGCCCGCGGCTATACCTCGGCTGCGGCTCTGGCTTGTGTGACGCCCTTAACTTCGTAGGTCTCAGGGTCTACCAGGACGCCATAATCCGCTTCTGCCTGCTCGGCTGTGATGTACTCGTTCTTGACATCCCAGGCGACTTTTTCCGGCGGTCTTCTGAACGGATCTCCGTATCCGCCTCCGGTCGCTGTAGTCATACGTACAAGATCGCCGCGGTTCATGACACGTCTCGCGACGATGCCCTGCGGACCGGACTGTGTCCCGTCGGCATCAATGAATTCAAAGTAATTGATCGATCCGTCTTTGCCGCCGGCAGCACCCCATACAGGCCACTTGTTGCGGCCGAAAGAGGCTGTGAAGGACTGGTTGTCGTTCATGGACAAATACGATCTGACAGCACCCGCGCCGCCTCTGTATTCACCGGCGCCCGCACCGTCACAGTGCAGGCTGTGCTCAGCGACTCTGATGCCATAGCGGATCTCGGCCATTTCTACAGGTACGTTGTAGGTCTCACCGTCACCGACGCAGAACTGTCCGACCTGGCCGTCATGTCCCATGCACGCGCCCCAGCCGCCGACTGTAGGTTCGATGATCAGATAGTCATTGCCAAAGTCCTGATGCTTTCCGGCCATGAGTACGGTGCAGACCGAGAGAAGGTGACCGGCGCCGAGGGATTCCGGGAAAGCAGGCGCAAGCGCGCGCCATACCAGGTCGATCGCGTAGATCATGCTCTCATAGTAGCAGGAAGTCGCCACAGGGCTTCTAGCCTGCATCACGCTGCCCGGTTCCGTCACGCAGCGGAGCGGAGCGAAAACTCCATCGTTTACAGCGAGCTCCGGTCCGATAATCGACATGAATACGACCTTGACACCGGCGTATGCTGCTGTAGCTCCGGTGTTCACCGATCCGATGACCTCAGGGTCGCAGCCGGTGAAATCCGCCAGGAATTCATCATCCGTGATCGTTACCTTGACCTTCAGATGGACCGGATTGCCGTGTCCGTCATCGTCCATGTACTCTTCCATTTCCCATGTGCCCTTTGGGAACTCTGCCATCCTGCGGCGGGCGACCATCTCGCCCTGCTCGATCAGACGCTCCATGGAACCTTTGACAACATCAGCTCCGTACTTCTCGCACAGCTCGCCAATACGGCGCTCGCCGGTACGCAGCGAAGAGATCTGGCCCCACATATCGCCCTGCGAAACCATCGGATAGCGGATGTTGCTTTTCATAAGATCCCAGACAGGCTCAACCAGTTCTCCCCTGTCCACGAGCTTGACTCCCGAGAAGCACAGCCCCTCCTGGAAAGTGTTGGTCGCGTCAGTCGCGAACGAGCCAGGCGCCATGCCGCCGATATCGCTCCAGTGCGCTTTATTGCCGGCAAAAGCAATCAGTTCATCTTTGTAGAAAATAGGCATGACCATGCCCACGTCATTCTTGTGCGTTCCTCCGCCTATGAACGGGTCATTGATGATGTACACATCCCCCGGATGGAGATTTTCCTTGCCGACTTTGTCTACGACAGCGCAGATCATCGGCGAGATCATTCCGATAAAGCCGGAAACTCCGTTGCCCTGCGTCAGCAGGCGGCCTTCCGCATCAGCTATGCCGCTGGCGTAGTCCAGCGTCTCATAAATGATCGGGCTCATCGAAGTCTGGGCAAAAGCATAGAATATCTCGTTGCTGACAGCAATGAGCGAATCCTTGACGATATCCAGTGTTACCGGATTTATATTCTTGTTATCCATTACTGCACCTCCATTTCAACGATGAGATTGCCGAACTTGTCCACCCTGAGGCTTTGTCCCGGACAAACGACTGTCGCGGTAGTCGGCTCTTCGACGACCATCGGTCCCTTTGCCTCAAACCCGCATCCGAGCTTGTCTCTATCATAGACCGGTGTTTCGACCCAGCCGTCTCCCGCGAAGAAGACCTTGCGGATCTCCTTGACCGCTTCTTCGGCTCCGCCTTTGTGCGGCTCGATCTCTCTGAGTGATGGCTTGTGCAGTCTTCCGAACGCGATGAGGTGCAGATTTACGATCTCCGCAGGAGTGTCATCGAGACGGAATGTATAGAAATGCTCGTGAGTCGCATGGAATCTCTCCATGATCTCAGCTTTGTCCTCTTCCTTCCATGGGACCGCAGGAGCGTAGACCTGTACGGTGTGTTCCTGTCCCATGTATCTCATGTCTATGATGTATGAGAAAGCAGCCTGTTCCTGAGATACGCCTTCAGCAGCGAAGACATCGCCGGCTTCCTTCTCCATCGACGCCCAAAGCGCGTTCAGCTCATCGACCGGCGCTTCATTGAGCGACATGATCTTGGTGCGGATAAAGTCGTGGCGGATGTCTGTCATCAGCATGCCCCAGGCAGAGAAAACAGAAGCCGCTACCGGAACGATGACTTTTCCTATGTTGAGTTCCTTCGCAAGGCTCGGGCCGTGGATCGGACCGCCGCCGCCAAAGGCGACCATCGCAAAGTCTCTCGGGTCATAGCCTCGGCGTACCGATATCAGTTTGAGTGCGTTGTTCATATTGGAGTCCGCGACTCTGATGATGCTCTCAGCAGCGCCGTCAGCATCCTGACCGAAATGCGCGCCGATACTGTCCGCGAGCGCTGCGCGTACCGCGTCAAGATCTACATCCATGTCAAAATTCTTGGCGGAAAGTCTTCCGGCTATCAGGTTCGCGTCCGTCGTCGTCGGCTCCGTACCGCCTTTTCCGTAAGCCACAGGCCCCGGCAGAGCGCCCGCGCTCTTTGGCCCGACCTTGAGCGATCCCGCTTCATCGATCCACGCGATGGAACCGCCGCCGTTTCCGATCTCTACGATATCTACGACCGGCGCCATGATAGGATATCCGGCATTGCGCTCGTCCTTCTCGATGAAATACGATGTCGTGACTTTGACCTCGCCGTCATCGATCAGAGAACATTTTGCCGTAGTACCGCCGACGTCAAAAGCGATGATGTTCTTCTCGCCGATGAATTTGCCGAGTATCGATGCGCCGAAGACGCCCGCTACCGGACCGGACTCAACGACATTGACCGGGGTGATTTTGGACTGCTCGAAGGTCGTCGTGCCGCCGTTGCTCTGCATGATATATCTGCTGCCCTCTACTCCCGCTTCGGACAATCTGCCGTCGAGACGGTCGATATATGAAGATGCCGCCGGCATTACATAAGCATTGAGCACAGCCGTGGATGTTCTCTCATACTCACGCCATTCACGTGTGATATCCACAGACGGGCTGACATAGACTTCCGGCCAAAGCTCTCTGACGATCTCCGCTGTCTCACGCTCATGCGCTTCGTTCGCATAAGAATTGATATAGCAAACGGCGATTGCCTCGACCCCTTCCTTCCTGAAATAGTCGACAGCGGCCTTGATGTCATCCTTATTCAGAGGAACGACGACTTCACCGTTGTATGCCATACGCTCCTCGACTTCTCTCCTGAGATAACGCGGAACGAAAGGCTCCGGCTTCTCAAAAACCATGTTGAACAAATCCGGTCTGTTTCCTCTCGCAAGTTCCAGAATGTCTCTAAACCCCTTAGTTGTAATCAGGCCGGTCTTCGCGCCCTTGCGCTCAGTAAGCGCGTTGATGATCGTTGTCGTACCGTGGAAAAACTCAGTGATCGACTTGAGATCGATCCCGCTCTTCTCCATGACCTCCATGACACCCTGCTCAAAATTCGGCGGTGTCGTGTGCGCCTTTTCCAGCACCAAAGTTCCCTGATCATCGATCGCGACCAGATCGGTAAAAGTACCTCCGATATCTGTTGCTGCCCGCATAATGATTTCCCCCTTCTTATAAAACCTATCAGAAATAACTTGCAGAATAGATAAAGCAGCAATTGAATCGCCCAATTAATTGCGGTTATTAGCGTCGGGCGATTTTAACCACTCTGGGTCGGGCGATAATCGCCAATTTGAGTCAGAACAAAATAACCAAATTCTATTATGATTTGAATGTGCTGTTATTGGCTTTTTTCATCCGACTGTGATTGGTTAAAATCGCCTGACTCTGAGTGGCTGTTTCAGCCCGACTCTAACACGGTTATTTAACATAATTTACTCTTAGTCACTGGCATAGTCAAGAAAATGGTTTACAGGACCGCCCCAATTGGAGGAGACAGGGAGGAGACAGGGGACGGTTCTCTGTCTCCTCTGTCACAGAGCCGGATGGACAGTGCGGTATTTATCGCTGCCCCAATTGTGACTGGAATGCATGGAGTGAATAGAATTGTTAGGGTCGGGCGATAATCGCCAATTTAAAAACGCCCGACGCTAACAGCACTCCTCAAGATACTCTGTCCACAGTAGTTTCTTGGTCACACCATTGCGTTGCAACTCTTTGCG
>JBGUJH010000035.1:0-6353 GCA_045113775.1 Lachnospiraceae bacterium
ATTAATCTAACACGGGAGTTTGCTTTAATCTAAAGATCTTCCCTCCACCTGCAGAGCAGGTGGTTTATTTTTACTGTGACACAAAAAAGAGGCGTGACCCCGGCGCGCTGTCTCCTGCGCTCCTTTTCACGCCCCCTGATCCCGTCCTCTGTCATTTCATCATAAGAAAGATCGGAATCTGCATAATCAATATAAATCCGATAAGGATCCAGAAATACTTGTTATTTGCCATCATTACTCCTTCCTAAACCAGGGGCTTTCCCCTTTCCCCACGCCGGCACCATTGGATCCGGCCGGCAGGAACTTACCGTTTTCGCCACATCAAATGACTGGTATGCTCTGAAGTAATAATAGCATGTCCAAAAGGCTGGTGTCACTAGTCGGAGCTTATGTCACCGGAAATGAGATCTCGTCAGAATGACTCACGCCTCAAAGGTTCCCTTCGCTTCCCTGAGTTTCCGTCGCTGTGCTTTCGTCGCCGCTTCCATTGCCATTTCCGCTCGGTTTCTCGGGCGGTGTGCTTCCGTTGCCGTGACCGCTGCCGTCTCCGCTCGGCTTCTCAGGCGGTGTGCTTCCGTCACCGTGGCCATTGCCATTTCCGCTCGGCTTCTCAGGCGGTGTTTTTCCGTCGCCGTGGCCGTTTCCCTCTCCGCTCGGCTTCTCAGGCGGCGTGCTTCCGTCGCCGCGGCCGCCTTTGCCATGGGAATTCCCGGAACTTGTCTCCACCGCGATGGCTTCGCCCTCAGAGGCTGAACCTTCTGTGTACTCCTGTCCATTCACATACAATTTGTGCCCGTTCAGGTTGATGCTGCCTGCGCTGCAGGTAAGGCTTGTGATATAACTGTCGCCGGTCAGCGTCCATGTGGAGCCGTCCTCGATCTCGACATAGACATCGCCGCTTTCTCCGTCACTGTTGATCGCCCCATTGAAGCTGCTGCTCTCCTTGAGATAGAAATTCAGGGAAGAAACCTCATCTACGATTATGTCGCCGTCGATTGTCTGCTTTGATGCCGTCATTGTCACATGTCCGCCGTTGCTTCCTTCACTTCCCCAGCCTGCTGCCGCCGCGCGGAGGAAGACGCCTTCTTCATCCTCATTAACAATAGTTGCACCCGTCAGGTCAATCGATGCAGTAGTATTATTGACAAAGAATATGTCACCGTTAAGGTTCGTCAACGTACCTCCATTCATGGCAAAGGATGCAAGTCCCTCATCTGCGTCACCGGACATGGACTGATAGATCATAACAGCCTGGTACCACTGCGACTTGTCGCTGTTTTTCTTCACATTACTTGCTGTAAGAGTCACGTTGTTAAGTGTGACGGAGTTCTGTCCCTCGACGACAACGCCCTGGGAAGCCGTGGACTCCATCTGCGCGTCGCTCACTGTGATATCGGCCGTAGAATAAATGACCGGAGAACCGGTTCCTTCAGTCGTATAGCTTCCGCCTGTCACAGTCACGGTCCCGCCTCCTCTGTCAGAGCGGATCGCCGCCGAGCTGTTGCCGGTAGTATGGATCAGCAGATTGCTTGCATTCATCGTGCCGCCTCCTGTTGTCATCAGGCCTCCTGAGCAATTGCCCGTGGTCTCAATAACGGAATCGGAGATGTTCACGGTTGTTCCTTCGCCATAACTGAACACGCCATTTGCATGTGTGCCGTCAGTATCCACTGTGATCTCGCTCAGATTCAGTGTCGCGCCGTTTGTCGCAAAGATTGCCGCGTTGGCACCGTAGAAATCTGCCTCGTCACCGGAAGCCTCTCCGGTCTTGATAACTGCTATGTTGGAGTAAGAAGCTTCTTCGCCGTCCGCCGTGATCGCGTGCTCCTCATCTGCGTTGTTTTCATAAGTTTCGCTGATCTCAATATCATCTTTTGATGGGGTCTTCGCGGCGCTCGCGGAAGTGTCTGCTGCGGCGGTCTGGGCAGCGTCATCCTGTGCTGCGCCGCTCTGCGCTGCGCTGTCCTGTGCCGCGTCGGCCTGAGCAGCATCGGTCTGAGCAGCGTCGGTCTGAGCAGCGTCATCCTGTGCCGCATTATCTTGCGTTGCCTCGGCTTCTGTCTGCGCTTCCGCCTCTGTCTCGACTGTTGTCGATGATGTCGATGTCGCCGCACTTGTTGTGCCGCATCCACTGAGCACCAGGCTCATGATCATCATGCTTGCTGCCATCATTGCTGTTCTTTTCTTTATAATTGTCTTCTCCGCTTTCTTCATTGCTATCTCCTTTTTCTGTATTCTGCCTTGTTTCGGGGAAGTGTCATACCTTTTTCTGTTTGGTATGTAAAGAAGTATAGTTAAGAAAGCTTAGATGGAACTTAGAAATACAAATACTCACGACTTTTTTATCAAATTACTGATTCCTCTCATTTCTGCCTATAATGCTGATCTGCTGCCGCTCACAGTGGCTTCTGCGGAATGTCAGTGCACAAGCCCGGAAACGGGCAGCTGCACTGACGGGACAAGCCGGAATGTCAGTGCATAAGCCCTGAAACGGGCAGCTGCACTGACGGGACAAGCCGGATTATCAGTGCATAAGCCCGGAAACGGGCAGCTGCACTGATGGGACAAAACAGAATGTCAGTGTATAAGCCCGGAAACGGGCAGCTGCACTGACGAGGCAACCCGGAATGCCAGAGCCCCCCCCCCAGGACTTAGAATTACAAATATCTGAAAATAAATTCTTCTTATGCTATGATATGCTGGTACTCCATTCACAGACATCGAGGTAAGAAATGAACGACAAAGAAATCAACAAGACTACAGACCCCCGCGACGCCGCCCTGATCTGGGAGCCCGTTAACGTAGAACACATCATTCAGGACAAGTGGATCGACTTTCGGCGGGTGGCCTACCGCTTCCCGGACGGCAGCACTTTTTCGCCCTACTATAACTACAGCCGGCGCAGCTATGTCGTGATCGTCGCTTCCGACGAGGAGGGCAAGTTCCTCTGCGTCCGCCAGTACCGCCACGGTATCGGTGAAGTGACCACAGAATTTGTGGCCGGCGGGATCGAATGCGAAAACGGGAAAGAGTACATCACTAAAGCGGACACCATGACCTCCCGGGAAGACGCTCTGGCTGCCGCCAAGCGGGAGCTTGAGGAAGAAACCGGCTACAGCAGCGACGAGTGGGAGCACCTGATCACCGTTCCCTCCGCTGCCACGATTGCCGACAACTACGCCTATATTTACAGGGCAAAAAACTGCCGGCGCACTCACGAGCAGCACACCGACAGTACAGAGTTTCTTCGTTTAGTAAAATACAGCCCTGAAGAGATTGAAGAATTGATCGCCACAGGCAGATTCCAGCAGGCCATGCACATCATGGCGTGGCTGTTGGCGCAGCGATAACCGAAAAGCTGCAAAGCAAGACCCCCTCCAATGCTCCGACAGGGGATAAAGAGCATAGGAGGGGGCCTTTCTATAGGATGATCTTCTCGATAGCGGTCAGCTGTGCATTCAAGGCTCGCGTAGTGAGCCGCTGCGCCGCGTGCGGGTTGCCTGTAAGGCAGCATCTTCCTTTCCGCACGCGTGTGCATCATCTAACACAGCGGGGGACATCCCCCTGTGTTATGCCAGCTTCTTGTACTCCTCGAGGATTACGTTGAACATGCGGCTGCCTTCGGCTACGCCGGTGTACTTCACGATCGCTGCTTCTACGCCGTTCTCGGCGATGAATTTCTGCAGCTCATCAGCCTGCGGATCATCTTCTGCCTTGAACTTAAGTGCGCATGCGACGCCCTTGAGAAGGTGGAAGTTGTCCAGTCCGTACTCTTCGCACTGGTTTGCAGGTCCCATGATACGGTCGTTCGGGGAGATCTTGCGGATGGGCTCGCGTGAAACACGGGCAATGGGATCTACGACACCGGTAGTGGTGAAGCGCTTGATCATCATTGTCTCCATGTAGTTTACGAGGTCCTCATGCGCGAATCCGTACTTTTTCTCAAGCGCGGAAGCGGACTCCAGCATAGCGCTGCGGATGTCGGGAAGAAGCTCGGGATCGCGAAGCGCGTCCTGAACGATCTCATAACCCTTGATAGCCTGGCCGTAATAACCTGCGATCGCGTGGCCGCAGTTGATGATATAGATCTTTCTCTGCAGATACATCATCAGGTCATCCACGTACTCAGCGCCTTTGATGGGCTCAGAATCGGGATCAATGAGCTTTCCTCTCTCGATGGCGAGCTCAAATGCGTCGCCGATCTCGATGCCTTCTTTGCCGTTGTGAACGCCGCCGAATACCATACGGTCAACAGCAGTGTTGGGATAAACGGCGATCTCATCGATCTGCTCAGGAGTGAGGATGCCGGTCTCGATCATCGCTTTTTTGAGGATGTCGGTGCCCATGATCGCGTTCTCGCAAGCCATGACAGTCGTCTTGCCCTTGCCCAGCTCCAGTCTCTTTGCAAGACCTTTGGTGAGGAGCGGAGCGATCTTGGGAAGGTTGGTCGCCATAACGGAAGTTGTGATCACTTCTGCTTCGCAGATCGCGTCGATGATCTTATCGGGATCCTTGATATTGGAATATGCGATCACGTGATCGATGATCTTCTCTTCATAATCGTGGTCGATCAGGAACAGAGGATACTGGTGCTCTTTGTTAACGATATCTACGAGCGCGTCGACGACGTCGCCGAATACGATCTCATATCCGCTGTCGTGCAGAAGCTCAGCGATAAAGCCTCTTCCGATCTTGCCTGCGCCGAAATGTACTGCTTTTTTCATTGTCTGTTCTCCTTTTTGGGTGCACTTAACAAAACCCAGGCCCAAATTCTTTTTCAGGTTCTGCGTTAGTCTTTGTTGTCGGTAGTTCAGGCTGAATCCGAATTCAGTCCGGTCTTAGTTATGTCTGTCGTACAGGTATCAAAATATTGTCAGTTCGAAGTAGCAACACTTCCGGTAATATGCCTTGCTGTCAGATAGTATTGTGATTGGCAATCGCCTGCCCGGATCTCCGGACAAACTGTATGTAAGAAATGTGCAGGTCTTTCTTTTTTCGGCGGACGCAGGCGATGCTGCGCCCGCCAAAGTTCAATCGTTCAGACCCGCTGTCCGTTCAATCGCTTGAACAGATCACTGATCTCATTCTTCCTGTCAATTTCTTGAACAGGTCTCAGATCTCATTCTTCCTGTCAATTATTTGAACAGGTCATAGATCTCATCTACGCTGAGGTGGATGATGCGCTCAACTGCTTCTTCGGACTCGCATGTTGTAGCGATCTTGCCCAGTGTCTCTACGTGGTCGTCGCCTGCGGATGCAACTGCGATAACCAGCTTGACAATCTCGCCATCGCCCCAATCGATTCCGTCGGGATAGGTCATGATCGCAAGACCGGAGTTCTTGATCTCGCCGATGACGCTCTCAACGCCGTGAGGGATTGCCAGGTTGTTGCCGATAGCTGTGTTGAAGATGTCTTCCTTCGCGATCATGCCGTCAACATACTTCTCGGTTACATAGCCGCTGTCCACAAGGAGCTTACCGATCGCGCGGATCGCGTCGTTCTTCGGAACGGGCTTGTTGTTCAGGATGATGTTCTTCTTCAGGAGCACGCCGCCGTGGAAGTCATGGCCGCCTGCGTTAGCAACGTTCTTGTTGGACTTGGCATCCAGGATCTCCTGTACGATCATGTCATACTCAGGAGCGTTCATGAAGTTGCTGATGGTGACGATTCTTGCGCTGGGAGCGGACTTTCTTGCGCGCTCGACCAGATCCTGGTGGCAGACTACGAACTGTACGCCTGCGGGAACTTCAGATACAGAGTAGTGGGAAACCTTGATGTTTCCAAGTCCCTTTGCCTCGAGTTTCTTCTGGAGGACTGCAGCACCCATTGCAGAGGAGCCCATGCCTGCGTCGCATGCAAAGACGATTCTGTCAAGAGTTCTGAGGTCGACTTCGCCGCCGTCAGCGGTTGCTGCATAAGCGCCGCCCTTGGAAGCTGCCTTCATATCGCTCATCTGAGCCTGTGCGTCCTCAAGGCTTCCGCTGGTGTTGGACATCTTCACGATCGGAGAAGCGATCAGGAAGGAAACAGCGGTGCCGATCAGGAAGCTGAGGATGACCATGAACTGTCCGCCCTTAGGTGCAACTGCCAGCAGTGCCAGGATGGAACCGGGAGATGCGGGGCTTACAAGGCCAACATTGAAGATGGTGTTGAAGAACATTGCCGCTACGGAGCCGCCGATGGTAGCGAGGAGCAGCAGGGGGTTCATCAGAACATAAGGGAAGTAGATCTCGTGGATACCGCCGAGTACGTGCACGATCAGAGCGCCGGGAGCGGAATCCTTGGTTGCCTTGTCATTGGAGAACATCCAGTAAGCGAGCAGGACGCCTGCGCCTGCGCCGGGGTTGGTCTC